>NZ_CP013747.1:1260939-1891408 GCF_001484605.1 Pseudarthrobacter sulfonivorans
CGGCCGCGTTGGCGAAAAGGCACCCCGCGGGCAGAACCGCCGCGACGCCGTCGTACCCGATCAGCTGGCTCTGCACCAGGCGGACATCCACGGAGTCCAACGCAGCCAGCGCCCCTACCCCGCCCATGTAGGGCGGCACCACAATGTCGAACTGGTCCGCCGGCGCCGGGCCGGTCAGGTCCCACAGGAAGAGTTCGACGCCGGCGGACGGCTCGAGCGCGTCCACCAGGTTCTGGCTGGGCAGACTCACCCGTAGTTTCGGTGATGCGGGCAAACCGGACATGGTTGCTCCTTCTCTCGACTTCCCTGCCAGTTAACCAGCCCCGCGCTACCGGTCGGTCTTGACCACCGTGAACAGCACCGCCGAGTCCTCTTCCGCTTCCAGGCTGTGCAGCCCGTCCGGCACGATCAGGAGATCCCCGGCCTTGCCCTGCCACGACTCCCCGCCAGCCCGCAGCCAGACCGATCCCTTCAGCACGTAGACCGTGGCCTCGCCCGGGTTCTGGTGCTCGCTGAGCTGCGTGCCGGCACGGAATGCCATAACAGTCTGGCGCAGTCTCTTCTCATGCCCGCCGAACGCTGTATCGGCTGCCCGCCCGCTGGGCGCCGCAACAGCGGCAGCGATCTGCTGGCGGGCCAAAGCCTCAATCGATATTTTTTGCATGACGCCACCGTACCCACGATTGCCTGCGTTGCCGAGGGCCGTTCATCCGTCATCGAATCATTTTCCAGCCGGGGCCGGGCTGGCCAGGAGCATCCCGGGAAGGACATCGCACAGCCATGCCATGATCTGGTCGTGGCTCCAGCCACGCTCCGTGGCGAGCAGGTTGTAGGTGCTGTCGCCATAAACGGTGATGAACGCGTCGGTCAGCTCGTCGAATGACCGGTCATCCCGGAGCGGCCCCTTAGCCGCCAGCATCCCCAAGACCTGGCCGAACCCGTCCCGCCGGAGGTTCTCATGGTACTGGTGGGTCCTGCGCACTTCATCGTCGGTGAGGGCGGCCGCGCGGAGTACTTCGGAGATGGCTGCGGCGCGGGCAAAAACCTCACCGGCGCCACGAATGAAGATCCGCAGAGCCTCCACCGCGCCGGGCTCCGCCGTCATTGACGCCCACCAAGGCTGGGCCTGCGGCGGGCGGGGATCCTCTTCACCCAGGACCGCGGCATCAATGACGGCACTGATCAGTTCGGGCTTTGTATGGAACACGAAGTACACGGTCTGCGAGGCCACTCCAGCACGGGCTGCGATGCCCGCCATGGTGGCGCCATGGAACCCGCGGGCAATAAATTCCTGGTGCGCCGCCTGAATGATCTTGCGCCTTGTGGCGTCCGCCTTCTTCCTGCGGATGCTCTTGACGGGTGGTGTCTCCGGGTCCATATTTAGAGTATCTCACTAGAGCGTTACTTCAGTTAAATTCATGGACAAGGAATGTGTCATGAAAACGCAGAACCCGCACTCCTTCATCACTATCCGAGCCGCTGGCATGCTCTGCTTTTGGGCCGGGGTTTTGGGTGCAGCCTCGGGTCTCCTTTTAGCCTTCGTCCAGCCCGCCGTACCTGAAAATCAATGGAGTTACCCGCTTAACGTCACGGCCTTCTCCGCCATTCAGGTGTGGTTCTCCCTGCAGCATGTGGGCCTCCTACTCGGCCTTCTTGCCCTGGGGTGGACCGGAGTTCTGGGCCAAAGCACTCTTGCACGCATCGGACATCCCGTTGCCGTCGCCTCCATGCTCGGGTTCGCAGTGACGGAACTAGCGGCCATTTTGGCCGCCAACGACACCAAGGACTCACCACTCGTAGGTCTCCTCGGCGCATCATATGGCGTCTTCAGCCTGCTGCTCGGTGCCGCACTGGTGGTGGAGGGCATCGCGGTTCTGCGGGCCAGAGTCTGGCAAGGCTGGCGGCGCTGGATTCCGCTCGCACTGGGCGTGTGGGTCTTTGTGCCCATGCTCCCGGCCCTCGCACTGTCATTCACCGGCGCCAGATTCGCCATAGCCGGCTGGATGCTTCTCTTTGCGGCCCTGGGCTGGGCCCTGATGAGGCACGCCGAGGGCACCGCGCGGAAAAACCCGGAGCCCGGGCCGGAAGGCCGGGGCCAACGCTCTTCCTTGCCCAATCCGGCACCGTAATGACGCAAATAATGAGGACCCCGTGAACACGCATTTCTTTGCCACACCAAGCACGGCTCTCACAGCGGTTGGCGCGACATGCGGGATTGCCTGGGCCGCGGGTTTCCGGGCTTACATGGTGGAACTCGCGGGGCCGGCATCCACCTTCGACTGGTGGGGGACGTTCGGCGCGATCCTCCTGCCGGGAGCCATTGCGGGCGGCCTGCTGGGCTGGGCGGAAGCACTCCGGCGCACCGGCGGCCGGCGCGGATGGCGCTGGCTCGCCCTTGCCCCACTCGCATTTGCCGTCGCCCCGATGCTGATGCCCGGTGCGGTTGCCGCCCTCCTGACCCAAGGTCTCGGCGGAGGAGCGATCGCCGTCGCCCTGATGGCGCTCGGCGGGGGCTACGCCCTCTCGCGTCGGGGCCCGCTGTGGAGCAGGCTGGTCGCCGGCCTCACCAGCGGAGCACTCCTCGCAGCGCTCGCGCTCACCGGCCCCGGAATCGCGGGCCCTGCGCTCGCCCTCACCGAACCGCGCGGCGCCTGGGTTGCCGTTTTGGCGACGTCCTTCGTTGTTGTGCTGGCCCTCGCGTCGTCGATCCCGCACCGGCCCGTCGTTACAGTCACGGATCAGGCCCCTTCAGCCCGGACCGTCCGGCCGGAATCCGGCGCGGCCCGGTAGCCCGCCTAGTGGGCGGTGGCACCCCGGATCCGGGTGAGGGATCCGGGGTCGGGGAGCGTCGTCGTCGTACGTTGTTATGAACAGCGCCGACGGCGTCGCTCAGCCGTGCGTCACCGCAGCACCCAAAAGCCCGAACAGCGCTCCGGCCGCCAAGGCAATGAGGGCGCGCCTCCCTGTGGGATACAGCCAGCGGACTGCGAACACGGCCACCGCGAAAATGAACCCGTTCACAACGGTCATGGTGACCGCCAGCCATTCGGCCCCGGTGTACACCCCGAAACCTCCGCCGCTGCAGCCGCTGATCCCGCACCAGGCAAAACCCGCCACGAACCACTGCGGAAGGCTCAGCAAAACTGCCAGAGGTACCGTCCACCGAAGATGCCGGACATACCGAGTGACCCCGTGAATGCTCACTCCCAGATCCTGAGGCAGAGCGCCAGGCGTGCCGACGGCCGGCACCGGCTTACGGATGCGCAGGATCGTCCACCGGAACAGGGCTGCGTTGACCACCGCAAGGGCGAGGAAACCCAGATAGAAGAGAACCGCCGTCGGCCTCAACCCACCCTGCGGCGGCGGACCCGACGTGTCAAGGAGGAAGACCACGGCGAAATACGCCGCCGAAACGGGCAGCGTCAGAACCACCACGGCCAGCCCCAGCCGCTCCCGGAACACGGCATCCAGACCCGTTTCGAAGGAACCGGTGACGAGCGAAGCTCCGACAGCGGCAACCGTCACCGCCAGATAAACGACGACGGCGATCCTCGCCCACCGCGGCAAGGTCCGTTTGTCCGGCCGAGACCCTGTCCGCATGATCATGACCGGGCCCTCTCCGAACGGACCATGCGGATTTCGGGCAGCTCTTCCCACTCGGGTGGCAGCTGGCCGCGCGTGCCGTCAGGGCGAAAGCCGTGTTTGACGTAGAAGGCCTGCGCCCGGGGATTGTTCTCCAGCACCCAGAGATACGCCGGGCTCTCACCGATGGCCGCGCTCAGCAACGCGGCCCCCACCCCGCTGCCGTGCGTCCGCCGGAGTGTGTACAGCGAATACAGTTCCAGCGCCTCCGGGCCGTCCTCATCCCGTGCGGGACCCGAGTCGGCGAGACCCACCACTTCATGGTTGGCGTCCACGGCAATGATCCGCGGGTCGCTCCCGGCGAGGAATGGTCGACGGCGTTCCACCCGTTCGGGAATGCTGGCCCTCCGGGTGCGGAAGAACTCCGCTGACAGCCGGTCCCCGTAGGTCTCCTCGTGGGCCAGGGTGTGCATGTGCACCACGGCTTCAGCGTCCTCGGGAGTGGCCTGCCTGATGAGAAAGTCCATGGCCCCAGCCTAGCTACTTCACCCAGCCGGTCTTCTGCAGCCAGCCGGCCAGGATGGGCAGCGCCACCGAGCTGTGCATCGCGCCCAGATGATCCAGGCCCGGCAGGACACGAACGTCCCACCCGGCCTTGGTCAGGGTGACCTGATGCCTCGCCAGAGGCTCCCCGATGGATACCCGCACGCCGCCCCAAACCGGTTTGTAGTCGATCTGGTCCTCGGCGCCGGCGAACGCGAGTTTGGCCAGGTCCCCCGGGAGCGCTGCGGCCGAATCGTCAAAGCCCTGCAGCTCTTCATACAGGGTGACGAACTGCTGCGTCTGCGCCTCGGTGGTCTGGACCGACACCGAATCCCAGTCGCCCGGCTCAGGTTCCGGGACAGGGCCGACCGGGCCTGCCGGTTCGCCTGCCGCCTGCACGGACATGGCATGCGCGGCGCGGGTGACCGCCAGCATGCTTCGGTACGGGCCCTCGAGCGGCGGGAACCCGCCCATGGCGAGCGCCCGCAGACGGTCGGTGCGGAGTGCCAGCTGCAGGCCGCACAGCGCCAGCCAGGAGTAACCGTAGTAGGCAAAACGGTCGACGCCGGCGGCGTCGGCGATTGCCAGCAGATCCTTCGCGATGTTCCCCGGGCTGAGCGTCTGCGGCGCCGGGTGGGCCATGCGGTGCGCTTCGTAGTCGGCAGCAATGACCCGGTTGGTTGGTGACAGCCCGTTGATGAGGTTTGGTCCCAGATCCGGGTCCCCGCCCCACTGGCGCAGCGTCTCCGCCTCCGCCGCGGCGTGGGGCGCCAGACTGACCGGCAGGAGGACGGCGGGGCCGTCGCCGTGAAGGGCGACAGGGATGGTTGAGCCGTCATGGAGAACTGCCTCAATTGTGTCCATGGATTCCTCTTCGTCGGCGATATTCACAGAGGGTATCCCCGTTCGTTGACACTCCTCTACAGCGGACGTGTACTTAAATTGGCGCCTGCGCATGCAGGGCCAAACCACGAAGCGGCCCGCGCTTTCGTGCGGCCGCCTTCAACACATGGAGGTCGAAATGGGACAGGCACGCGACGTCATGGACCGCTTAACCACGGCCATGTCAGCAAAAGACAAAGAGACACTAGCGGGGTGCTACACCGAGGACGCCGTGGCCTTCACCCCTGATGAAGGCGAGCTCACCGGGCGGGAGGGAATCACCAACTACTTCGTCCATTTCTGGGAAGCGCTGCCGGACGTCACGTATGAGTACGCCGATAAACATGAGGCCGGGAATGTGGCTATCGATGAGGGTTTCGTCACCGGAACGAACACCGGGCCGTTGAGCCTGCCTTCCGGCCAAACGCTGCCAGCCACCGGCAAACACGTCAGAGTCAGAAGCTGCGACATCGCCAGGGTCGAGGGCGGCCTGATCACCTCGCACCACTTCTACTTTGACCAGATGGACTTCCTGGGACAGCTCGGGCTGCTTCCGGAATTGTCCAAACACTGATCGGCGCCGGCCCTACTTGAGGATCTCGGCACGGCGCAGCCGGACGATGTCCTCCAGCACGTCGTCGGGGAGGGGATGCGCCGCCGTGAACCGGATGGTCCCTTTGGACAGGGAGTACCCTTCAAGCCGGCCGGCGACGGCGTCAATCACCGCCGGGGAAAACGGGAAGACGGAGAGGTGCTTGGCTGGGCGTGGCGCGCGAGGGGCCGCACCTGCCTTCGCGGCAAGTGCGGCCCCTTTGTGCGCCATCAGCCCTGCGGCTGGTTACTTGCGCTGGGAGATGTTGAGGATGTTGCCCTCGCTGTCTAGGAACCAGGCGGACCTCCCCCAGTCGTTATCAGCAACGCCGTTCTCCGTCTTCAGGCCGGGGAAATCGTAGTCTTCAAAGACGACCCCGCGGCCCCGCAGTTCCTCCATTTCGGCTTCGAGGTTGTCCGTTTCCCAGCCCATCTGGGTGTTCTTGGCCGTCCCGGCATTCTCTGTCTGGTAAATCAGGAAACCCGTTCCGTTGCCGCCGCTGTACAACAGGCTGTCGTCCTCCATGGACTCGGACGGTTCCAGGCCCAGCTTGTCCCGATAGAAATCCTTCGCCCTGTTGATGTCCTTCGCAGCGAGAACAGCCATGATGGTTCGATCCTTGAGCATGATGATTTCCTTTGTGCCTTGCTTTCGCGTTGGTGGCGATGCTCTCCCCCGGTGGCGGATCCGGAACCCCGTTGTCCGGTGCCGCGTGGCCGCCCGTTGCGCCAAGTGCCGGAGCGGCCACCTGGGACTCTCCTGCGCCGCGCCAGCCATCATCGGCGCGAGGGTCCCCGAAGCCTATGTGGCCATTATGGAACTGAAAGGGCCTCCGCGGATATAGGGGATTTCAACCGCTTCAGGCGGCCCTCCCGGAAGCCTCCACGGTTGCCGGGAACAACTGTGGCATTTGGAGCTGCTTTTGTTGGCGCACACTTAGCTAGTGCGTACTTTTGGTGTTGAAGAAGAATTCCTGATCGTTGATCCCTCCAGCGGCAGTCCCCTGCCTCTGGCAGCAGACCTGCTGCGCCTCCAGGACCCGGGCGAACCGGCGGACCTTTCCACGCACCCGATGCTCGCCGTCGAGCTTCACCAGGAACAGCTCGAAGTGATCACCCACCCGCACAGCACCCTGAGCGGACTCTCCGCCGAGATCCTGTCCGGCCGCGCCTACGCGGACTCACTCGCCCGAAAAGTCGGCGCCAGGATCGCCGCGCTTGCCACGTCCCCGCTGGCAGTGACACCCCATTCCACCAGCAACCCTCGCTATGACGCGCTGCTGGAAAAGTTCGCCGTGGTGGCCCGTGAGCAGCTGACCTGCGGATGCCACATCCATGTCTCCGTCGATTCCGATGAGGAAGGCGTCGCAATCCTGGACCGCATCAGGTCCTGGCTGCCGCCGCTGATGGCGTTGAGCTCCAATTCCCCGTTCTGGGACGGCGCTGACAGTGGCTACGCGAGCTTCCGCACCCAGGCCTGGAATCGCTGGTCCTCGGCCGGGCCGACGGAAATCTTCGGCTCGGCGCAGGCCTACCACCAGCGCGTGGCGGACCTGGCTGCCACGGGCGTAGTCAACAACCCTGATTTTGACGCCCGCCTCTCCGCCCGCCACCCCACCGTGGAGATCCGGGTGTCCGACGTTTGCCTCGATCCCCGCGACACCGTCCTGATCGCCGCGCTGGTGCGGGGCCTGGTGGAGACAGCTGCCCGGGAATGGAAATCCGGGCAGGCACCGGACATGGTTCCGGCCATCATCCTGCGCCAGGGGGCCTGGCTGGCCAGCCGGTGGGGAATCCAGGGCGAGCTGCTGCACCCGCTGACCCACAAGCCGGAATCCGCGCGCAATGTCATCGCCGCGCTCCATGACCATGTCCGCGACGCCTTGGTCGAGGCGGGCGACGCAGCCTACGTCGAGGAATCCCTGCACCGGATCTTCGCCAACGGAACCGGCGCCAGGCTGCAGCGGCAGGCCTACGCGCGCCACGGCCGGCTGGCTGACGTGGTGAGCGACGCCGTCGTGGTTACCCACCAGGAACCCGTTATCTACGAGCCGCTCACCCCGGTTGACCTATCACTTTTGGTCCCCAACCCGGTGGTTTAGCCACCAAACCTGAACGCGCTCCCCGTCGCCTACGCGGCTTCGAGGACCGTTTTGAGCTTCGCCAGCTGCGCCACTTCGGCCTCCATGGTGCGGGCGATCACCGGGCCCACGAGCTTCATGAGCCCTTTGGGCTGCAGGTCCAGGGTGAACCTGACCATCGTCCCGCCGGGAACTTCGCTGAGTCGGTACTCCCCGGTGGGCCGGGCGGGGCCCGCCACCACCTGGAAGGCTAGCACCCAAGGCTCCGGCGGCACCGGTTTTCAGGGCGATGGCCTGAATCCCCGAGCGCCATGCCTGGTTGTTCAGTTGCCGTCGGCCAGGTAGGCGTAGACGTCCTCCGGCGAGCGGCTGATGGTGGTTTCGTTTTCTGCGTGCGCCACGGCTCTCCCCCGGCGATCAGTCGGCCATGACCTGGCGGCCGGTGAACGCCACCAGCCGGTCCATACTTACCGCGGACTCTTCCACCAGGGTTTCGTCGGCGAAGCTCTTTCCGCGCATCTGCGGGCTGATGGTGTTGTGGGCCAGGCCCAGGACGTAGTCGGACAGCACCGGCGAAACGTCCAGGTCCTGGCCGGTGGCCGTTGCGAAGTCCCAGGCGTGGACCAGGAATTCCAGGTTCAGGATGTTGGCCACCATGGAGGCCAGCAGTTCCGCGAAGCCCATGTCGACGGTCCCCTCCAGGCCGCGGGCCTGGAACGCTTCCAGCGTGGGCTGGGCGGCGTCCGCGATGCGGACTTCCGGCGCAGCATCCGGCTGATCGACGACGGCGACGCCCAAGGCCTTCGCGATTCCCGTAATGGAGCCCACCAGGTGTTCCACGAGCTCCCTCACGGTGAAGTCCTCGCACGGTGTCGGCTTGTCCGCGTCACCATGTGTCAGCGTCCGCAGGACACGCTGGACGATCGCGAGAGTGGCCTCGGCGCTGATGAGCTCGTTGAGCGGATCCGGAGCCGCCGCCCAATCGTCCGCGCCGGCGTCGTCCGTTGTGGCCAGCGTGACCAGGCGCTCGAAGTAGTGGTTCCACCCCTCGGTGTGGCCGGCCGCGGCTTCCGGGCTTAGGCCCTCGTGGACCAGGCGGACGTTGGTCCCGCCGTCGACGCTGTCCAGGGTGATGGTGACTGTGGAGGCATCGGCGGCAGGGGCCGTGGAACCTTCCCAATCCCAGGTGAAGACGACGCGCTTGCCGGGTTCGATTTCCGTGAATGTGCCCGCCGCGGAGTGCCCCGGCGTGATGGTCCAGCGGTACTCTCCACCCACGCGGAGGTCCACGCGCGCGGCGACGGTCTGCCAGCGCCGCAGCCGTTCGGGCCGGGTGATCAGGGCGAAAGCAGTGTCCGGGTCGACCGGAATGAAGACGGATTTGTCAATGGTCATCAGGGTTCTCCTCGAGATGTGGATGCTGCAGGGCGGTGGCCTCGGCCACCAGTGAATCCAGTTCGTCGGTCCAGAAAATGTCCAGGGATTCCCTGAGACTCCTCATTCCTCCGGAGTCGAGACTGTAGTACCGGTTGCGTCCGTCCTTCCTGGCACGCACCAGTCCGACGTCGGCCAGCACCAGCAGGTGCTGGGAGATCGCGGACCGGCTGACGGCAAAGTTGGCCGCCAGTTCAGTGACGGACTGCTCGCCCCGGGCCAGCAGTTGGAGCAGGCGGCGCCTGTTCGGTTCCGCGGCAGTTTCGAGAAGATCAGGCACTAGAGATACGTTAGCGGTCACTAACGTATCAAGCAAGAGCAACGCCGGGCCGTGGGCCTCGCGTCGGATTCTGCTCAATCATCAACTTCCACCCTGCCGGGCGGGCTGGATTTCCGGGGAGGCCCGCATGCCGCCGTCGAATGATTGAGCAGAATCCGTCGGCCGTAAGCGGGCCGGGAACCGCGGGATAATGAAAGCATGAGCAATCAGGACCCGGATCCCTGGGCGGAATTCGACAGGCTCAAGCCCGCAGTCCCGGACCGTGTGGCCGGCTATCCCGGCGGCGAACCGGTGGGCTTTGGCTTCCGGACGGGTGTGCGCAGCGCCAAAGTGGCCCTCGGCTTCGCCGTGTACGCGCTGGCGCTGGGAACCATGCTGGTCCTCACCGGCGCGGTGGTCTTCACCGCGCAGGGGCAGTGGCTGCTGCTCGGGCTGATGGTGCTGATCGAGGCCGGGTTCGTCTACGGGTTCATCCGGCTGGCGCGCCAGGCTCGCAACCGGCGCGCATCCGGCTAGTGCCTTAGCGGCGGCTCCCGCTGTTGCTCAGCGGTTGCTGCAGCGCCGTCTCCCGGAGCAGCTGAAGACGAAGAGTCCGCGCCGTTTCCATGTGGCTCCGGGCTATTTTTCCGGCGGCATCGCTGTCCTGCTGCTCGATGGCATGGAGCAAAGCTTCATGCTCATCCAGCGATTCCGACCAGCGGTTCCCCGTAGAGAGGGTGGACCGGGGCGCGTGGATGAGGTGAGTTGACAGCCGGTCCAGCAGGTCCCTCAGGACAGGGTTGTGGGCGCAGTTCCAGACGGCGGCGTGGAACTCAAGGTTGGTGGTGATTCGGGTGTGGTCATCCGGGTCCTGGAGTTCACGGTCCCGCTGGAGCAAAGCCTCAAGCCGCATCAGGTCCGGAAACTGCCTGGCCCGGGCCGCCTGACGCGCTGCCTCTTCCTCAAGGAGGATGCGCATGTCATAGATCTGGATGACCTGTTGTGGGTCAACCTGAGGAACCTGCAGGCCCCGGGCGACGCGCTCAAGGAGCCCTTCCTGCTGCAGGCGGGACAGCGCCTCCCGGACGGGTGTCCGGGAGACGCCGAAACGCGTAGCAAGTGACGTCTCTCGAATAGCGGTGCCAGGCTGGTGCACTCCGGACAGGATTTCGCTGCGCAGGGTCTGGAAGATGCTCTCTCCGTCAATGCGTGGGGTTGCTGTTTCCGTCACTTGAGTGGTCCTTGATGCCTGGGAGTGATTGGTGCTTGTTCGAAAGGAACTTTACGCCAGAACGCCTGCCCGCCGGCCGAAGACGCACCCTGCTGCAAGGCCGGTGCCGCCCGGGTAGTTGACACTGAACAGTCCGCCGAGCATTTCACCTGCCACAAACAGCCCTTCGATGTGCTTGCCGTCAGCGTTCAGGACGCGGCCGTGGGTATCGGACTTGATGCCGCCGAATGTGAACGTGATGCCGCACGTCACGCCGTAGGCGTAGAACGGTCCCGTTTCGATGGGGGCGGCCCAGTTGCTCTTGACCGGTTCCGTGGCCGCCATCCGGCCGTCCTTGACGGTGGGATCGAACGGGATGGACCGATCGATCGAGTTGTTGAAGTCCGTCACGATCTTGGCCAGATTCTCCGGGTCCAGGCCGATCTTGGCGGCCAGGTCTTCGATCGTGTCCGCGACCTCCACCGAGATGCCGGGCATGTCGTATTCCTCGCTGCGCAGCATCGGGCGCAGGGTTGCGTCGAAGATCTGGTAAGCCACAGATCCGGGCTGCTTGAGGATTTCCTTGCCGTATTTGGCGTAGGTGTAGTTCCTGAAGTCCGCGCCCTCGTCGAGGAAACGCTTGCCATCCGTGTTCACGATAATGCCCAGCGGGTAGCTCTGCCGGGTCAGCCGATTGGTGAGTTCACGGTTGCTCTCGTTAGTGGCTGTGAAGGCATCCCACTGAACGCTGTGGCAGGTGCCCCAGTCCCCGCCCTTGGTGGCCCCGATCTCCAGAGCCGCGGCGATCATGTCGCCGGTGTTGTACGGAGTCCCCCGGACCTTGGCGTTTTCCCAGCCCTCGCCCAGGTGCTCCCGGCGCCACTGGGGGTCGGACTCAAAGCCGCCCGCGGTGAGGATCACGGATTCCGCCCTGAGAGGCAGCTCGCCTTCCGCAGTATTGACGACGACGCCGGCAACTCGCCCGTTTTCCACGATGAGGCTTTGCGCCGCGTGGCCGTAGCGGACATCGATGCCCAGTTCGGCAGCAACCCGGGTATGGTCCTCGATCAGGCCTTCGCCGCCACCCACGTTCCCCACATGCAGTCCGCCCCAGAAGAGGTAGGATCCATCCGCGCGCTCATACGCCTGACGCTCGTACATCAGGCGATACTTCAGGCCCAGGCCATTGAGCCATCGCAAGGTGGACTGGCTCTCGGCGATGAGAACCTCCGTCAGCGCGGGATCATTCCGGCCCTCAGTGACCTTTTCCAGGTCCGATGCATATTCCTCAGCGCTGTAGGGAGGAACCACGGTGCAGCTGTGACGCTCATCCGGTTCCACGAGGCCCTGCAGGTCATCCAGCCCGTTGTGAACGATCCGGGTGGCGCCAGCGGTATAAAAGCTGTTACCCCCGGCCATCTCCTTCTCACCCTTTTCCAGCAGCACAACGCGCCGCCCACGTTCCGCCGCGGCATGCGCAGCAGTGAAACCAGCATTTCCGCCGCCCACCACAATTACGTCAACACTGTCCGCACTCCGGGGTCCGGCTCCATTACCGATAGACATTGACTGTCCTCTCACTAGGATTAGTGAATCCAACTGTATACAAAGGTATGCAACCGGCGCAAATGGTTTCTACGTCTCGAAAACTTGCCGGTGACTGCCATCACAGGTATAACTGTATTTCATTGTGTACAACGGTATCCGATGTGGACCCTAGTACTTTCGCCCCGCCCAACAACGTCGTTACGGAACGAGAACCATGAAAAATCCCCTACGCAATGCTGTGTTCGGCCTGGTTGTGGCCGTCATCGCCGCGCTTGCGTTCGTGAATGCCGGCACCGCCGGTGGAACGAGCACGGCCAGGAACAAACTCACTCTGATCGCTCCCGCGGCCCCGGGCGGCGGTTGGGACGGATTTGCCCGCGAAGGACAGCAGGCGCTCAAGAGCGGCGGCGTCGTCAATAACGCCCAGGTAGTCAACGTACCCGGGGCCGGCGGGACAATCGGCCTGAGCCAGTTCGTTCAGACTCCGGGGCGCGAAGACGCCCTTCTGGCGACCGGTGGAGTGATGGTGGGGGCCATCGAACTCGGCGACAATCCGGAGTCAATGGCTGACGTTGTTCCCATCGCCCGGCTGGCCGATGACTATGCGGCACTGGTGGTCCCGGCCGATTCCGAGTTCAAAACCCTCGGTGATTTCCTGGCCGCTTGGACGAAGGATCCTGGTGGAACCTCGATCGGTGGCGGCTCCCTCGGCTCCATTGACCACCTGCTTAGCGCGATGGTAGCCAAAACCGTAGGCGTGGATCCCAAAGATGTGAACTACATTGCGTACTCCGGAGGCGGGGAGGCCCTGACCTCCCTCCTGTCCCACACCACGTCCGCCGGCATGTCCGGCTACAACGAGGTCAGCGACCAAATCGAAGCGGGAACCCTGCGGGCGCTGGCCATCTCTTCCGAGGAGCGGCTCGACGGCGTTGACGTTCCCACCTTCAAGGAACAGGGCGTGGACGCATCCATGTCCAACTGGCGTGGGTTTGTGGCCGCGCCCGGCACAACGGACGAAGTGAAAGCGGAATTTATCGCGATCGTCACCGAGATGCGCAGCAGCGCCCACTGGCAGGAAGCCCTGAAGCGCAACAACTGGACGGACACCTTCTCAACCGGCGAAGAATTCGAACAGTTCATCAACAACGAAGTTGCAACGGCCCAAGAAATCGTAAAGGACCTCGGCCTATGAGCATCACCCAGCACCAGCAAGAAACAGGATCCGCTACGGAACCGCAAAGCCAACCAAAAGCAGGCTTCGGGACCGGCCGCAGTGAATTCGTTGTGGTCGCCGTGCTGTACGCAGTGGCCATCTTCCTCACCGTGGGCACTGCGACCATGAATGTGCAGGGCAAGTCAGCTCCCGGACCGCAATTCTTCCCCATTCTGGTGTGCATAGTCCTGTACTTGGTGGCCACCCTCCTGGCGGTCCAGATCATTCGTTCACCGAAGGTCCCGGACAATGCCATCCATCCCGGGAGCGGGCAGTTCTCCGCGGATATGCTGCACGACCTTGGCCATCTGGGGAAGGACGAGGATGAGGCCTGCGAAGAAGCAGCATCCCTGGCGCCGGCCAAAACCTGGAAGACCTACTCGGACTGGCGGACGGTTGGCCTGCTGCTGGCCGGCGTCGTGGCGTTTGTCCTGCTGCTCAACCCACTGGGCTGGATCATCAGCGCCGCAATGCTGTTCTGGGTTGTTGCCTACGCCCTCGGCAGCCGCCGCCATGTCTTCGACATCGGCGTTGGCCTGCTCTTTTCCTCAATTACTCAACTGGCCTTTGGCGCCGGGCTGGGCCTCAGCCTGCCCTCCGGCATCGTGGGAGGGATTTTCTAATGGAACAGCTCGAACTCCTGATGGGCGGCTTCGCCAGCGCCCTGACCCCCATCAACCTCCTGTGGGTGCTGATCGGCGCAATCCTGGGCACCGCCGTCGGCGTCCTTCCCGGGCTTGGCTCCGCCATGGCGGTGGCGCTGCTGCTGCCTGTGACGTTTTCACTGGAGCCGACGGCAGCGTTCATCATGTTCGCCGGCATCTATTTCGGCGGCCTTTTCGGTGACTCCACGTCCGGAATCCTGCTCAACACCCCGGGCCACTCGTCCGCCATCGCGTCCACGTTCGAGGGTCACCGGATGGCAAAGAACGGTCACGCCGCCAAGGCCTTGGCCACTTGCGCCATCGGCGCCTTCATCGGCGGCCTGATCGCCACAACCCTGGTAGTGTTCTTCGCGCCGACCTTGGTCAAAATGGCCACCGTCTTCGGCCCGGCCGAGTACTTCGCCCTGGCAGTGTTCGCGTTCCTGGCCATTTCCGCCGTCGTCTCTGAATCAGTTATCCGCGGCATCGCGGCCCTGGGGATCGGGCTGGCCCTCGCCCTCGTGGGAATCGACGGTCCAAGCGGCACGGCCCGGTTCACCCTGGGCATGCCCCAGCTCTTCGACGGGATCTCTGTCATCGTCATCACGGTGGGGCTGCTGGCCCTCGGCGAGGTGTTCCACATCGCCTCCCGCATCCACCGCGACCCCGTTGCCACGCAAATCGAAACCAAGGGCCGGGCACGGCTTACGCTCGCTGATTTCAAGAAGGCATTGCCCGCCTGGCTCCGCGGCACCGCGTTCGGCGCCCCGTTCGGGCTGATCCCCGCCGGCGGCGCTGAAGTACCCACCTTCCTGGCCTACGGCACCGAGAAGCAGCTGGCCAAGCGCCGGAACGATCCCGAGTTCGGCACCACCGGTTCCATCCGCGGCCTGGCAGCTCCCGAAGCCGCAGCCAACGCCACGGCCGGCACTGCCATGGGTGCCCTGCTCGCATTGGGACTTCCGACGTCGGCCACCGCGGCCATCATGCTCGCGGCCTTCCAGCAGTACGGCATGCAGCCCGGCCCCCTGCTCTTCGAACGAAGCGGCGACCTGGTCTGGGCGCTGCTGGCCTCGCTGTTCATCGGCCTGGTGATCCTGGTGATGATCAACATTCCGTTCGCGTCCGTCTGGGCCAGGCTGTTGAGCATCCCCAAGCATTACCTCTACGCCGGCATCACCGTCTTCTCGATGCTCGGTGTCTACGCAGTGAGCTCCGCGGTGCTAGACCTCTGGCTGCTGACCGCGATCGGACTCACCGGATTCCTGATGCGCCGCTACAACATCCCGCTGGCACCAGTGTTGATCGCCGTGATTCTGGGGCCGATGGCGGAGACCGAACTGCGCCGCGCGCTGGCCGTCTCCGAGGGGAACCTGGGCATCCTGGTGGACAGCCCCATCACCATAACCCTGTATCTGGTCCTCGCCGCAGCCCTCGCCGTTAGCGCCATCCAACACCTCCGTCACCGGGCCAGCCGGAAAGCCTAGTGGTATGTCTCCAAAATAGTTTGCGGGTGTTCTGTTAAACTGGGGGTATGACGAATCCGGCTCCTGCATTGGTGGTTTCTGATGGACAACGTGCAGCATTGGAGGTCCTTTCGAAATCGCAGACGGCGTCCCATCGCGAGGTTCAGCGGGCGCAGGTTTTGTTGATGGCCGCGGAGGGGTTGGCCAATGAATCGATCGCGAAGGTCGCCGGGACGAGCCCGGGGACGGTGAGGTCCTGGCGGGCCCGGTTCGCCGAGGACGGCCTGTCCCACCTGGGAGAGGTGCGTGCCGGGCGGGGCCGCAAGCCGGTCATTCCGCAGTCAAAGATTGACGAGATCGTTGATCTGACGCGCAATTCCAGGCCCGAAGGGCAGACGCACTGGTCGGTGCGGACGATGGCGGCGAAGGTGGGGGTGTCTCCGGCGCAGGTGCAGCGGATCTGGGCGGCCAGGGGCTTGAAGCCGCACCTGGTGGATACGTTCAAGCTCTCCAACGATCCGCGGTTTGAAGAAAAACTCATTGATGTCGTCGGCCTGTACCTGAACCCGCCGGAGAAAGCGATCGTGCTGTGCATGGACGAGAAATCGTCCATCCAGGCCCTGGACCGCACCCAGCCGTCCCTGCCGATGAAGAAAGGCCGGGCGGAAACGATGACCCATGACTACAAACGCAACGGCACCACCACCTTGTTCGCTGCCCTGGACGTGGCCACCGGAAAAGTCATCGGCTCATGCCTGCCCAAACACCGGCACGAAGAATTCCTGGTGTTCCTCAAGACCATCAACAAAGAAGTCCCGCAGGGCCTGGATGTCCACCTGATCCTGGACAACTACGCCACCCACAAGCACCCCGACGTGAAAGCCTGGCTGGCGAATAATCCCCGCTTCCAGCTGCATTTCACCCCCACCTCGTCCTCGTGGCTCAACCTCGTCGAGCGCTGGTTCCGGGAACTCACAGACAAGGCCCTGCGCCGCGGAGCGTTCCATTCCGTACCGGACCTGATCCACAAGATCGAAGAGTATCTCGCCGCCCACAACACCGAACCCAAACCCCTGGTCTGGACCGCGACCGCAGACTCAATCCTCAAAAAAGTAGCCCGCGGCCGCGTCGCCCTCGAAACCATCAAACAAAACTGAGACACACCACTAGTTGCCGGGCCCAACCAACAGGAGAGCCCCTGCGCTCAACTACCCGACGGGCAGTCGAGCGCAGGGGCTTTCTCCCGCTAGGACCGCGCGGCGCGGATAGCCCGGGCCCCAGCGGCGCCGGCAGCCAGGATCACCGGGACCAGGCACAGCAGGGTGACCACGGTGTTGGGACGGAACGCCGCGCGGCCGCCGACGGTCCGGTACACACCCAGCGGCAGCACCAACCCGCCGCCACCCCCGCCGGAGGCACCGTCGCCGGCTTCGCCGCCTCCCCCGAACCCGAAGGACACCAGGGCGACCGGGATGATTTCTTCCCCGCCCACCTGGACGGCCGGGCCATAAGCCTTGTTGACGCCGATGTTTTTGAAGGTGTCCACGAAGGACGAAAAGGAATCAGACATAACTTCACCATAGGCGCGCGGCGGAGTGATCACCATGGGTGAGCGGCCGACGTCGGGCCTTCCCCAGCGTGCCGCGTATTACGCCGCGACCCCTGCCTGCAATACTTCGGGGATGTCTGCTCCTTCAGCCGCGTTCGCCGAGAACGTCATCCACCAGCCCGCGCGCGCCCAGTTCGAGGCCTTCATCGATGACCACCGGAACATGCTCAGCGCCTGCCTGGACGGCCTCACCGAGGAGCAGGCGCGCCGGCCGCTGGTGGCATCCCGCACCACTCTGCTGGGCTTGGTGAAGCACGCGGCGTTCGTGGAGAAAGTCTGGTTCGACGAGGCCATCACGTGCCGGTCGCGCACCAAGATCGGCATTCCGGCAACACCCGACGAGTCGTTCATCCTCACGGACCAGGACACCATCGCCAGCGTCCGGCAGGCCCACCGGGAGGCCTGCGAGGCATCGCGCCAGGCGACGTCGTTGTTAAGTCTCGACGACGTGCTCCGCGGCAACCGCCGCGGCCCGCTACCCCTGCACTGGGTATACCTGCACGTGCTGCGGGAGTTCGCCCAGCACTGCGGGCACGCCGACATACTTCGGGAACAGATCCTCAACGGCTGACGCCGGGCAAGCGCCGGCGTCAGCAGCGCCGAGTCAGGCCTTGTTGGCCGTCGCGGCGGCCGAGAGCGCAGCCAGCCCGCGCTCGAAGTCGCCGCCGACCATCTTGTCCATGTTCACGATCATGGCGAAAATCTTCGCGAGCCCCTTGTTCTCGCCGGTCATCCGCCACGTGACCTGGGTTCCGCCGTCGGCCGGAGTAAACGTAAACGTGGTGGGATTCACAGCCTTGAACGGCTTTGTGAACTCAAGCCGGACCTTGATACTCCGGGGAAAGTCGGACTCGACAATTTCCATGTTTCCGCTGCCTGCTTTGCGGTTGCCACTCCACGCATACTTGGCCCCCACACCGGCGTCACTGCCCGAATACGAGCGGTTAAGTTCCGGGTCCACGTTCTCCCAGGGCGACCATTTAGTCCACTCCAGGAAGCTGTTGACCAGCGGAAACACGTCTTCCGCGGGGGCAGGAATAAGGGCGCTGCGAGTGACTTCGTAAGTTGACATGCCGCAATCATAGGTGGAGGGAGCCGATATTCAGCGAGTCCCGCATGTGGCGTTCACCAAGTGTTCCGGAACCCGATACCTGTCTTGCGTACTGTCGCAGGATCGACGGCCGGAGGTACGGCCGCATCAGTGAAAGAGGCATCGATGACCACCGGAATCCACCAGCCCACCCTCAGCCGGCGGGCCGCGCTGGCCGCCGCCGGAACCCTTGGCGCGCTGGGACTGACAGTGGCTGCGGCAGCCGGAAGCTACGCGGCACCGGGGGCGAAGGCACCCAAGCCCGCACTTGCCTTCCGCCCAGACGGCGGCTTCAAAGTGATCCAGTTCAACGACACCCAGGACGACGAGCAAACGGACCGCCGCACGATCGAGCTCATGGACAAGACCCTGGACGCGGAGAAGCCGGACTTCGTGGTGATCAACGGCGATGTGATCAATGGCGGCTGCGACTCTGAGCTGGAGGTCAAGCAGGCACTCAACCACGTGGTCCAGCCCATGGAGCGCCGGCAGATCCCGTGGGCCGTCACGTTCGGCAACCACGACGAGGATTCCGTGGCACGGACGGGCATGACCGAGGCCAAAATGCTGCAGTTCCTGCAGACCTACGAATTCAACATGAACGGCGACTCCACGCCGGGGCTCACCGGGACGTCGAACTCAATGCTGCTCGTGCAGTCGGCCAAGTCCAGGGAGCCGGCCTTCGGCCTGTGGCTCATCGACACCGGCCGATATGCACCGGACGCCATCAATGGACAGGACTTCGAAGGCTACCCCGACTGGGACTGGGTACGCATGGACCAGGTCACCTGGTACCGCAACCTGTCCATGGCCACCGAGCAGAAGTACGGCAAGAAGGTCCCCTCCCTCATGTGGGGCCACATCGCGCTCCACGAGCACCGCAACATGTGGTTCGCCAGCCTAGACTCGCGGACGGACGCCGATCACACCCGGGCCCTCACGAAGCACAACATCGTCGGCGAACGGAACGAGGACGAGTGCCCCGGTCCCATCAACTCCGGCCTATTCAACGCCTTCCTGGAGCGCGGGGATGTGCTCGGCTACTTTGTGGGCCACGACCACGTGAACACCTACGTGGGCAACTACTACGGGGTGCAGCTCGGCTACGCCCCCGGAACCGGATTCGGCGCCTATGGGCTCCCCGGCGCTGAACGGAACCGCCTGCGCGGCGCCCGGGTCTTTGAGCTGGATGAGAACCACCCCGGAATCTACAAGGACACCCGGCTGGTCTTCGCCAAGGACATGGGCATCGACCTGACGGCCAACGACCAGCCGATCGTTCCCCAGCCACTGGACCCGGCCCAGGCCCAGGGACGTTAGCGTCGGCCAGGACTAGGTTGCCGCTCCGTGCGGCTCCGGCGGGACTGGCGGGCTAGGGGGTGGGACGGGCTATCCGGCTGTTGGCCGGTTCCTCCCATCCCATCCCCTGTGCCGCAGGTTGCGGGTGGCCACCAGCGAGGCGCCGATGAACAGCACGCCCAGGACCACGGTGGCGACGCCCACGTAGAACCATCCACCCTGGCCGAAGATCATCAGCGCGACGCCCAGCAGGCACAGGCCTTTAGCGGTGATATCCAAGTACAGCTGCACCTTTGGCGAGTCCATACCTCCACGATAAGCCCGGCGGCGGCATCGCAACCCGTGCGCTTTTCCTAGTCCGCCCGCTCGGAGCTACTGGTAAGGCGGACAGCGGCCAGGCCCGCGGCCGCAGCCCAGGCCTGCGGCGAACCTGCGTGATGGTACGTAACCGGCACAGGGAAATCCGCCCGCGAGAACCCGCCGAACAGTTCCGGCAGGCTGTTGCCGAAGTGCGCGGCCGCCTCCCGGATCCCCTCTGCCACGGTCCGTGCCTGGTCGGTCAGCCCGTAGGCTGCCATTCCCTCCGCGGCCAGCATGGTGTCATGCGGCCAGACGGAGCCGTTGTGATAGGACATCGGGTGGTAAAAGTGCTGGCCTTCGGCGAGGGTCCGGATCCCCCACCCGGTGAAGAAATCGTCCCGGAGCAACCGGGAAGCGACCGCACGGGCGTCGTCCGCATCGAGGATCCCCGCCCACAGCAGATGGCCGGCATTGGAGGCCAGCGCGTCAACCTGCTGGCCTTCACCGTCCACGGCCAGGGCGGGAAAGTTCTGGTTCTCCATCCAGAACGCGTCCCGGAAGCGGAGCTTCAGCTCGTCGGCGAGCCCGCGAAGGGTGCCTGCCCAGGCCTGGTCATCCCATTGCTCGGCTGCGAGGCGGGCGCATTCCCGGAGGCCGCGCCAGGTGTAACCCTGCACTTCGGCAAGGGCGATGGCGCCTACCGGTTCGCGGCCGTCGGCTCCGGCCACGGCGTCGAACGAGTCCTTCCAGCCCTGGTGGAGCAGGCCCGCGGGGTCCGGGGTGGAGCGGACAAACCCGGTGTCCTTCAGGCCGCCGTCGCCGAGGATCCACTCGACGGCGGCCCGGGCGGGCTTCTCCAGGTCGCGGAGCAGCGCGGGATCCTCCACTTGCCCCATCGCCATCAGGAACAGCGGTGTGGAGTCCACCGTGCCGTAGTAGCGGCCGTAGGGAACAGCACCCAACTGGGCCAGCTCGCTCACGCGCACCTCGTGGACAATCTTCCCCGGCTGCTCCACGCGCGCCGGATCATCCGCTGTTCCCTGCGTTGCAGCCAACGCGCGGAGCACATCGCCCAGCAGCTGCGGGCATTCTTCACGCGTGAGCATCGACGCCAATAAGGAATCCCGGCCGAAGAGCGTGAGGAACCAGGGCAGCCCGGCCGCGGGGATGGTCAGTTCGGGCTTGACGGGGCAGGGCATCAGCAGCGAATCAAGGTCTTTCAGGCTCTGGCGCGCCAAGGCTGTCAGCCCCTCGCCGGAACGTACGACGGCGGCCGGAACCGTCGGGCGTGCCTGCCCGCCACTGGCGACCGCAGAAACAGTCAGGGCCTGCGTCTCCCCCACTGCCAGCGCCAGATCCCAGGACAGGGCGGCGCCGACGAAGCGCCCGTCGGCAGGCTCCCTGCGGACCGTTGGCGGGATGCTCGCGGCCAGGCGGACGCCGGCCTCGAAGGTCCGGCCACGGAAAGTGTGGCTGTAATCGAAAGCCAGCGAGCCCTCGTCGTGGACGTCCATGCTGCTGGCGGCGGCGCTGAGATCGAAGATCCGGCCGTCGGTGCGGACGGTGAACTGGTCCGCGAAGTCTGTGCCGGCCCGCAGGACCAGCCGGGCCGTGATTGGCTCCCGGCCAAGGTTGCGGATTCGCAGGGTGTCGGTAAGGCCTCCGGCGTCCAGCTCCTGGGTCCGGAGGACGAAGAGGTCGTGCGTCTGGTTCCGCCGTGCCGCCGGACTGAGGGCGGTCTCGCGGCGGCCCGGTTCACGGACGCTGCCCACATCCCAGAAGGTGGAGTCGTTGATCTCCAGGATCCAACGGGACAGCAGGCGCGTATCGGCAATGTAGAGGCCTTCGGTTCCCTGCGCGGGTGCGTCTGCCCGGCCCACGCTTCCGTCGGCAGCGCCGCGCATCATGGCGCCGTGGGCCACGAGGACCGAGACGGCGGACGGGGGTGCAACAGCGGTCATGGCGTGCTCCGATGATAGGTGGTTTCCAGGGCCAGCGCGGCGGTCCAGCTGAATCTGCGGGTCCCGTGCGCGGCTCCGGTCCAGGGGTCTACATACTCGGGGAAGTTGTGCTCCGCTGCGAGCCTGCCGATATTGCCCCGAAGGAAGGCCGCCTGGTCGGTGTGGCCAAGCCTGTCCAGCGCCTCCGCGACCATCCAGGACATGTTGAACCAGGCCGGGCCGCGCCAGTACAGGGCCGGATTGTGGTCCACGGCCGTGGCGTCGTAGCTGGGCACCAACAGGGCGCGCCCGTCCATAAAGCGGGGTCCGTTCAGGGTCTCCAGCAGGGCGTCGGTGTGGACCTGTCCGGGCAGCAGGAGCGGGATCAGGCCGTTGATGGTCGCCTTCTTGACCACTGTTCCATCGGTGACGTCGCGGGCTGAGTAGCAGCCCAGCTCCGGCACGTACAGGGCCTCCAGCGCTTCGGTGATCTGTTGCGCCCGGTCCCCGTGGGCCTCGCCGGGCAGGCCCAGCTCGGCGGCGATGTCCGCCAGGGCCAGCTCCGACACCGCCAGCAGCGTGTTGAACAGCGGATCCTCCATCAGGAACGGGTAGTCCGCATCGGCGTCGTCGCAGCCGTGGTCCCGGTAGCGCTCAGCCATCCAGAAGTATTTGCCGTACTCCTTCTGGCTGGGCCGCTCGCCGGCGTCGGCGTGCTGCAGGTCGGGCCGGTTCAATTCGGTTTTGCTGTCAGCCGGGATCCGCTTCATCACCGTGTCCCACAGCGGCGAATTGTCCGTGCCGGACTCCCAGGGGTGCACGATGCAGGCCAAGCCGGACCCGCCGCGGTCGCGGCGGCCGGACAGGTATTCGTGCCAGCGGACCAGCTTGGAGTAGTTCCGCTCCAGGAAGGAGCGGCGGCGGGATTCGGCGGGGTCGGCCTGGTGGATTTTCCAGACAGCCCACGCATGGTTTGGCGGCTGGACCAAGCCTGCTGTCTCCACCTGCTTCGGGGAGCCGGGAATGAGGCGGGACTGCCAGAACGATGCCCCCGGGGCGTAGTCCTCGTCCCGGTGCGGATCGAAGATGATCTGCGGCAGCCGGCCGTCATCCCACTGGCCGGCGAAGAGTGCATCCATCTCCTGGCCCGCGCGGCGGGGTGAGATCCGGCTGAGGCCCACGGCAATGAAGGACGAATCCCAGCTCCACTGGTGGGGATAGAGGCCGGCGGCCGGAACCGTGTGGGTCGTGCGCCAGTTGGCCTCCAGCACCGCCGTGGAACGCGCGGCGATCAGCTCGGCCATTACTGATGACCCGCCGTCGCTGGTCCCCGAAACGGCCGTCACAGGTATCGCCCCAACAGGGAGGGCACCCGGGGAAGGACTTCCTCCGCCGGTCCGGACAACCGGGATTCCAGGGCCACTGTGCCCTGGTAGCCGATGGATTTCAGCGTCGCACCAAAGAGGGCCCAGTCGATGTGCCCGGCACCGGGTTCGAGGCGGTTGGAATCGCTTGCCTGAATGTGGCCGATGTATCCGGCGGCGTCCTGGAGGGCCGCTGCAGGGTCGCTTTCCTCAATGTTCATGTGATAGGTGTCCGGAGCCAGGCGTACGGCGTCCAGGCCCACAAGCGTCAGCAGCCGCACGCCGTCGGCCAGGGTGTTGATCATGTGGTCCTCATAGCGGTTCAGGGGTTCAAGATAGATCTCCACCCCTTCGGCGGCCGCATGCTCGCCAAGCTCCGTGAATGATTCCACCAGCACGGCGGTGTCCTCTTCCTCGGTGCGCGACGGGATGAATGGAGGAAGGCGCTTGGAGAACATTCCGTAGGAGGCCGGCGTCATGACGCCCCGGCCGCCGATCTCGGCCATAACGCTCAGCTGCGATTTGAGCTGGACGACGGCGTCCTTCCGCAGTTCGTCGTCGAAGGCTCCGACAAAGTGGGGCATCTCCACGCATGCGGTAGGCATGACCACGCCGGCATCCCGGGCCCGGCGCAGTTCCGGCAGGCGCGCCTGGAACTGCAGCCCGCCGGCGGA
Source organism: Pseudarthrobacter sulfonivorans (assembly GCF_001484605.1). NCBI lineage: Bacteria > Bacillati > Actinomycetota > Actinomycetes > Micrococcales > Micrococcaceae > Pseudarthrobacter > Pseudarthrobacter sulfonivorans. The sequence goes on from NZ_CP013747.1 coordinate 1,284,672, forward strand.
CCGCAGTTCAATGCCGCCGAAGCCCCAGGAAAGCGCTTGGTCGAATTTCTCTTCCAGGCTGGTACCGGGCAGGTGCTGCTCCTGGACGGTGATGAGGGTCATGGGAACTCCAATACCACCTGGAGGGCGGACTCCGGGTCCGTGTCCAGGAGTTCGTAGGCTTTGGCGGAATTCGCCAGGGAAAAGGTGTGGGTTACCAGGGCCGGCGCGTTCACCCGGCCGTCGGCGAGGTGGTCCACCACGGTCTGCTGCAGCCGGGGCACGGTCCAGCGGGAGCGGAGCCGGTTAGGAACGGAGCCGATCTGGGAAGCGAGGAGCTGAACCCGGTTGTGGTGGAACTCCTCACCGAACCGGACGCCGGCGGCTTCGCCCTGATAGAAGCCGGCGGCGATGACGGTGCCGTCGGCACCTACCGCCCGGGTGGCCTCGTGCAGTGCACGGTAGTTTCCGCTGAGCTCGATCGCCACATCCACGCCGGCACCGCCGGTGATGCGCCGGATGTCCCCTGCCAGTTCCGGGGCGGGGCCGAGGGCATGCAGGGCACCCCATTCGAGGGCACGCCGGCGGCGGGCCTGGATTCCGTCCACGGCGATCACTTTTGCCCCGTTAAGCACTGCGAAGCGGGTGGCAAGCAGTCCGATGACGCCCTGGCCAAAGATGGCCACGGTGGAGCCGGGGCCCAGGTCCGCGGCCAGCACGGCACTCAGGGCGATTGCGCCAACCCGCACGAAGGCGCCGGCGAGGGGATCCATCCCTTCCGGCAGCACGTGGCCCCGCAGTGATTCTGCCGCGAGAACGCCCTCGTCCCGGTGGCCCCAGATCCCCCAGACCATGTCGCCCACCTGCACGGGAGGATCGGCATCAACGGTGTCCACCGCCTGTCCTGCCTGCGGTGCCAGCTCCTCCACTTCGCCCACTTCGGAATATCCCCAGCCGTCCAGCGGATAGCCAAGCGCCTCCTGCCCGGGCTGGAACAACCGGGCGTCGGGATCCCAGATGGATGTCAGGTAGGGGTTGGTGCCGCGGTAGGCAGTGAGCTCGGTGCCCGCAGAAATACCGGAATAGATGGTCCGCACCCGCGCCTGACCGGCTTCGAGCGGAACGGAAGGCTGGTCGATCACGGCGACGCTGCGCGGCGCGGCCATGCGGAGGAAGCGGGACACTTCGGATCGATCCTTAGGTAGGTGAGGTGGCTAGGACTGTGATGCAAACGACATTAGCATAACAACTAGCCTACTTGTGTATAGACGTTAGGCAGAATCTGCAGTATCTTCATCACATGGTTTCCGACGCCTCCACGAGGCAATCCCCTGCCCGCTATCCGGCTGTGAAAGTGAGGCTGGTGGGCGCCGGCCAATTGGCCGCAAAGCCACCGAAGGCTGGCGCGAGGAGTTGGGCGTGCTGTACGTCCTGGGCCCGCACCTGCTGGACCTCCTGGAACTCGCTGCCGGACCGATCCAGGCAGTTCGCGCCGAAGGCAGCAAGGACTATGTCACCCTGACCACATTCCACAGTGACGGCGCCACCGGCCAGGCGTGCCTGTCCGGCTCCGTTCGGCTGCCCCAGGCCAGAACCACGCTCAGCGTCTACTCAGCGGCCGGCAGCCTGGACTACACCACCGAGTGGATGGACCACCCCGAATGCTGGCCTGCCCTGCGGCGGGAGTTCGCAGACGCCGTGCAGTAGTCGGAGTGCCCGGCCTTGCGGCCGAATCGCCGCCATCAGCCTTTCTCCGCGCCGGCAGTGAGGCCCTCGGTGAGGAGCCGCTCAGCAGCGAAGAAGATGATGATGATGGGCAGCGTGAGGATCACCGAACCGGCCATCAGCACCGTGGTGGGCACTTCAATGCTGCCGGCCAGCTGGGACAGGCCCAGCGAGACGGTCCAGTTGGAACGGGTGTTCACCAGGAACAGCAGGGCGAAGAGGAACTCGTTCCACGCGATCATGAACACGAACAGGCCGTTGGAAATAATAGCCGGCATGGCCAGCGGCAGGCTGATACGGCGCAGCACGCCGAGCCTGCTGCAGCCGTCCAGGGCCGCGGCTTCCTCCAGGCTGGTGGGAATGGTGTCGAAATAATTGCGCAGCATGTAGATGGTGACCGGGATGACCTGGGCCACGTACACGATGAGCAGCGCCACCAACTGGCCGCGCAGGCCGAGCCGCGTGAAGAAGGTGAACAGCGGGATGGCCAGCAGGATGCTGGGGAACAGGTACACGGCCAGGAACAGCGCACTGATCTGGCGGCGGCCGAAGAAGTTCAGCCGGCTGATGGCGTAGGAGCCTGGAATGGCCACCAGCAGCGAAATCAGCACCGTTCCCAGCGCCACCATGGCACTGTTGCCCATGAACCTCAGGAAGCCTTGGCCGCCGCCCTCCTGCGGAGTCATGATGTTGCGGTAGGAACTCCAATCCAGTTCGCCGAACGGAATGGCCAGCGAGCCGGGATCGCGCAGCAGCGAGTCAAGGGGCCTGATGGAGAGGATAAACATGTAGTAGAACGGGAACAGCGTCACCAGCACCAGGCCCACGATCACTACCCAGCGGAGCACACCGAAGACCTTGGTCTCGATCACGTCCCGCGTCCAGCGCGAACCCTCCGGGGGCCGGGACGGGGAGGCCGGGCGTCTCGTTTCGACGGGGACAGCCATCAGGAGACCTCCTCTTTCTTGCCGAAGAATTTGATGTAGATTCCCACCATCAGGCCGAGGATTACGGCCAGCACCAGCGCCTGGGCAGACGCGGCACCAATATCGCCACGCGCGGTCAGGAAGTTGAACACGGTCACGGCCACCACTTCGGTACCGCCGCCACCGCCGGTGAGCAGGTAGATGTCATCAAAGCTGTTGAACGTCCAGATGAACCGCAGGACGGACAGCATGGCGATGGTGGGCAGCAGTTGCGGAAGGATGATGTGGACAAAGCGTTGGATGGGGGTTGCCCCGTCCACCCTGGCGGCTTCCTCCAGGCTGTCCGGAATAGCGTTGATCCGGGCCGTGAGGAACAGGAAGGCGAACGGGAAGGACCGCCACATTTCAAAAACGATAACGGCAATCAGCGCGGTGGGGATTTCAAAGTTCAGGCCGAGGAAGGAGACTTCCCTGGCCCGCTCGCTGAGGAAGGGAATGGACTCCTCCCAGCCCAACAGCCGCTTTCCCCAATAGTTGATGAGGCCGAACTGCGGATCCAGCATGGTGGTCCAGGTAAATGTCACGGCCACGATGGGTGATACGTAAGGGATCAGCATGGACGCGCGGATCAGGGTCCTGCCCTTGAACGGCTTCCGGAGGGCCAGCGCCGCGATCAGCCCCAGGATGATCGCCCCAGCGGTGCCGAAGATGGAGTAGGCCAGCGTTGTGCCGAGCGACGTGAAGAAGCTGCTCGAGAACACGCTTTCGAAGTTGGCCACCGTATACGGGCCGAAGATGCCGGCGGTACGGATATTCAGGATCCGCACGCGCTGGAACGCCAGCACCAGGGTCCAGAGGATCGGCAGAACCACCATGACCAGGACCAGAATCAGCGTGGGCGAAAGCAGTGTGAGTCCGGCCCGCTGCTCCTCCCTGGCCATCGGTGAAAGCTTGCGGCGCCCCCGCGGGCCGGCGGCTGATGCCGCCGGCCCGGCAGGAACGTCCTTTTTGACAGAACTCACTTCAGCGAACCCTGAATGGAGCGCAGGGATTCCGCGGCCTGCTTGGCTGCGGTTGCAGGATCGACTCCGCCGGACGTGACGTCGCTGACGGCCTTGGCGATGGGCAGTTCGCCCAAGGCTGCGCCCACCAGGTCGCCCTGGCCCTGGGTGATGCCCCAGCGCTTCAGGTCATCCGGACCCTGCTCAAGGATGGAGAGCACGTCCTCGGAGTAGAAGTTACCCAGAGGTTCTTTCCGGTCCACACCGGCGGGCATGGTCTTCCACTTGTCCGAGTATTCAGTCGGATTGTCCGCCGTTCCCGCACGGACCGGAAGCCTGCCTTCGGGGGCGATGGACAGCCAGTCAACATAGCCGTCGGTCATGAAGTACTCCACGAACTTCTTCGCGGAATCCGAGGCAGAGTCCTTCATGACTGTCCAGGACACAATCTCGCCAAACTGGGCTGGCTGCCCGCCGTCGGGTCCCTGGATACCTGTCACGACGCCCGTGTTCTTGGCGAGGAAGGCAGGATCGGCAACGCACTCCGGGCACGTGGGCTTGGCGTTGTCACGCAGGCCGGCCATCTCGTCCAGAATGAAGGTGGACCATATAGCCATGGCTGCCTGGCCTGCGAAGTAGGAAGCGCGGACCGTGTCCACATCCTGGGCGCCCGGAACCGAGTACTGGGTCAGCATGTCGCGGTAGAACTCAAGGGCACCCACACACTCGGGGCTGTCAAAAGTGATGTCCCCCTGGTCATTGACCATTTCACAGCCGTTGCCCTGCGCAATATGTTCGAACGTCTGCTGGGTAAACGCCTCGCCAGGCTTATTGGCTGCCGCAAGGCCTGCGAGCTGCGGGGTGTCCAGCTTTTGCGCCGCTGCCTTGATGTCGTCATAGGTCTTCGGTGCCGCAATGCCGGCCTTGTCGAAGAGGTCTTTCCGATAGTAAAGGAGCTGCTGCCAGGAGGAGTCGGGGACCGACAGCTGCTGGTCGCCGTCCCGCGTCAGCTCGAGGGCCCGCTCGGAGAATGTGCTTGCACCCAGGCTCTCGATGACCGCCTTGTTGCCTGCGGGGTCCACCAGGTCGTTGGCGGCGAGCGTGCGGACCTGCGCAAGTGAAATGGAGCCGATGACATCCGGGAGATCCCCGGCCGCAGCGGATGAGGTCAGGACCTGGTTGAACTGGTCCTCCGGCACGCCCACCAGGTCAACCTGAACGCCCGTGGCGGCGGTGAACTTGGCGATGATCTCCTCCGTTTTGGCGACGCGATCCGGCAGGGTGTCCGCGGTCCAGACGGTGATCGCCTGCGTGCCGCCAGTGGTTGGGCCGCCATTCGAACCTTCGTTGGGTGTGCAGCTTGCCAGCATTGCCATGGTCAGCGACGCTGCCGCAATCACGGCCACTTGTGAGCGTCCTCTGGTTCTCATCACTTCGATGCTCCTGTCTTCGGCGGCCCCGGAACCGGTGCCGCGGATTCGCACGCTGGGCCCCCGTTTCCGTCTGGCCCGGACCGCTTCGGCCGGGCCAGCAAACAGGTGCTGAAAGACTTCCCGGCTGTGAGCGCAGTCACAAAGCCGGGACTTGTGCCTAAAGGCTATCCAAATGTTGTCTAGCTGTCTAGCATTAGCTGCAGAGTCAATCGACACGGGCGCAAGCAGGTTATGCCTCCTCCACCTCAGGAGCACCTAGGATTGCCAAAGTGCCTTTCAACCGTAGGAGCCGCAGATGTACGTGGGACCAGGGGACGTCCTTCAGCTAATCCGGTCGGGTAAGGCCCGGACGCGCGGGGACCTCCAGGAAGAAACAGGCATGTCCCGCATGACGGTGGCACAGCGCGTGGATGCGCTCCTGAAGGCCGAACTGATCCGCGAGGCCGGCACTGCCAGGCCATCCGGCGGACGCCGCCCCACTGACCTGGCCTTCAACCTCCAGCACTCCTGCACGATTTCAGCGTCGGTTGAAACAACCTCCACCCGCGTCGCCCTCACCGACCTCAGCGGGGCCATCGTGGCCGATGAGCACCTGGATATTGCGGTCGACGACGGTCCGGAGAAAGTCCTGCACGGCATCATCGAAGCGGGATACAGACTCCTTAAGGGGTCCAAGACGCCGGCGTCGAAGGTCTCGGGGGTGGGTGTCTCCATCCCCGGCCCGGTGGATCCGCACACGCTCCGGCCCAGCCAACCGCCCATCATGCCCGGCTGGGACGCCTACCCGATAGTGGAGTTCATCCAGGACGCGTTCCCGGTTCCTGTCCTGGTGGAGAACGACGCGGACGCGATGGCTGTGGGCGAATACAGTGCCGGGTTCGCCGGCACCACTTCGCTGTGCCTGGTGAAGGTTTCCACCGGCATCGGCACCGGGCTGGTCATCGACGGGCGGATCTACCAGGGCGTCGACGGCGGCGCGGGCGACATCGGCCACGTCCGCCACCCTGCTTTCGCTGAGCTGCAGTGCCAATGCGGCTCCTTCGGCTGCCTCGCCGCGGGAGCCAGTGGAGGCGCCATCGCACGCGAACTCGCAGGCCTCGGCATCGAGGCTTCCTCGGGGCGGGATGTGCGCCAGCAACTGCTGGCGGGAAACGTCGACACGATGCGGCTGACACACGAAGCGGGCCGTCGGCTCGGCGAAGTGATGGCCACCGTCGTGTGCCTGCTTAATCCGGCAGTCCTGCTCATCGCCGGAGACCTTGCCTCGTCGTCGCTCATCGGCGGCATTCGCGAAACGCTGTATCCCATGTCCCTCCCCCGGGCCACGCGTCACCTTGACGTCCGGCTTGCAGCCCTGGGCGAGGACGCAGGAATCCGCGGGATGTCCTCCCTGTTGGTGAACCAAGTTTTCTCTGCTTCCGCGGTCAACGCCCGGCTCGGCTAAGCACAGCCGGAAAACTGACCGCTACGCCCGGGCCCGCGGGGCCAAGGCGGTGTTCAGGAACTCCAGGTGCGCCGGCGTGATGGCCACCGCGGCCGCCGCGTAATCCGGGTGCTTGCGGACGTACTTCTTGATGAAGGGGCAGACCGGGACGATGGCGCGACCCTCGTCAATCGTTTCATTGAGCGCCACCTTGGCGAGCTTGCCTGCAAGTCCCTGGCCGCCGTATTCCTCATTGATCACCGTGTGGTAGAAAATCCGCTGCGGCGAGCCGCCGCCGTCGTACTCCTTGTATACGGCTTTACCAATGACATTCCCGCCGGTCAGCACTTCGAAGCGCTGCCGCTCCGGGTTGTGGCGGATGGTGACATCGTTCACGGGATCTCCTCGGTTCGGCTTCTCGTACAGCCTAACCTCGAGACCCCCACCCTTATTTCATCTCCCGCTAACAGGCCAGGTTGAGCGCGTTAACCGCTGCTTCGGCCATCTCGAGCGACCGCCAGTCTTCGAAACCAACGGGGTCCGGGACGGGTTCACGGGCCACCGCCATGGCCACCTGCCGGGACCCGTCTGAGCTGATCAGCGCGAGGGCCGCGTATCCCCGCACCACGCCGACATGGCCGAAATAGTCATTGTTGGAGCACTCGTCGTACTGCCTGACGAGGCCAAGGCCGAACGTTTCGTACTTTGGGTGATGCATCTCCTGCACGCTTTGGAGCGTCAGCAGCGTCCCTTTCTGCAGGGCGGCGAAATAGGTGTTGAGTTCCGGGACGGTGGAAATCATCCCGGTGTCGGGGGAACCGTTGTGGAATGGATCTAGAGCCTTGTCCTCCAGCTCGCCGGTTTCCGTCCGGGTGTAGCCGTGGAGCATCCGCTGCGGGTCCGGTTCCTCCCCCGTCATCACGGTGTCCTGCAGCGCCAAGGGCACCACGTTGTCGTCGTGAATGACCGCTCCGATGTCCTTGCCCCGCAGCTTCTCGACGAGGAGGGCTAACGCCGAATAATTCGTGGCGGAGTAGCTGTACAGGCTGCCCGATCCGCCGGTCCAGGGCATGCCCGCAACGAACGACACACGTTGTTCATGGGTGAAGGGCCCGTCACCTATGTGGATGGGCGATACCCAATAGTCGGGCATCCCGGACCGGTGGCTGAGGAGGCTGCGTATGGTGATGGGTCCAGGCGGCTTGATGATGTTCTCGAAGTCCGGCAGGTACTTCTGGATGGGGTCATCCAGCTGGACTTTTCCCTCCTCCACCAGCTTCATGACGGACACCGCCACCATGGTGGTGGTGATGTCGCCGATATGGGTCTGGTCCGTCAGCTGCACGGGTTCCTGGGTTTCAAGGCTGCGGACGCCTTCGGCCGAGGACCATTCGCCCAGCCTTGACTTCAACTGGATGATGACGGCCGTCGCTCCCCCTGCGCGCATGTCCGCACTGTACTTTTCCAGCACTCCCACAAAAGCCCGCGGCGCCGGGGCAGTGGCGGCCGCCGCCGTCGTGGATTGAACGGTCGGGGACTGCTGATCTGGCGGATCCGGGGCGCTGGTGCAGCCTGCGAGCGAGGCCACCAGCGCGGCCGCTGCCACGGCGACCGCAAGGCCGGAGGAGCTGAAACCATGAACGGCTGCCTGCATCCCACGTCCCTTCACGGGGCCAGTCAGCAACTGAACTCCCAAGAGACCGCCAGCTGCCCGGCACCTTCGATATTCCTCAGGGCAAAACGGAGTGTCAAGGACGCTGCCGCAGCCCGGTGACGCAGCCGCCCAGGCCTTGTAGTGTCGTGGGCAATGGGCAAGGACTCCCCCTGCCGCCCACCAGCAGCGAACCGGCAACCTAGGAGCGAACATGACTGTTGACGAGAACGAAGCCCAGGTCCTGGACCAGTGGACCCAGCGACTGGCGCAGGCACTGCAGATCCTGGACCTGGAGGTGGATCAGGAACTCCTCCTTGATCTGGCCAGGAAGTCTGCCGGCTCGGTGATCCATGCGGCTGCACCGGTCACCACGTTCCTGGTGGGTTACGCCGCAGGGCTCGCCGCCGGCAACGGCAGCGCCGGATCCAAGGAAAAGTCGACGGCGGCAGTCACCCAGGCGGCCGACGTCGCCTTCCGGCTGTGCGAGGACGGGCACGACGGCGGCCCGGCGGCTGAGGGGTGGGCGGACACCGGCCAGTAGCGGGTCTAGACACGCTCAATCAACGGCTACGGGCTCCAGCCGGACGATCACTTCCTTCGACGCCGGCGTCTGGCTGCCCTCGGCCACGCTGTCCAGCGGCACCAGCACGTTGGCTTCAGGGTAGTAGGCTGCCGCGCAGCCGGCCGCCGTGGGGTAGGAGACCACCCGGAAGTTCCGCAGCACCCGCTCCACGTTGTCCTGGTACACGCCGTGGATATCCACGTGCTGCCCGTCGCTGAGTCCCAGTTCGGCGAGGTCCCCGGGGCTGACAAACACCACTTCGCGGCCCTTCTTGATGCCCCGGTAGCGGTCGTTGTTGCCGTAGATGGTGGTGTTGAACTGGTCGTGCGAGCGCATGCTCTGCAGGATCAGCGTTCCGGCCGGCCGCTCCATATGTTCGAGCTCGTTAACGGTGAGCATGGCCTTGCCCGTCGGGGTGGTGAACGTCCGGGAATCCCGGGGCCCGTTCGGGAGCACAAAACCGCCGTCCTGCCGGATCTTCCGGTTGTAGTCCTCGCAGCCGCTGACCACGTGCGAGATGTGGTCCCGGATGAGGTCGTAGTTCTTCTCGAACCCGGCCCAGTCCGCCTGCACGGAGTCACCCACCACTTTTTGGGCCAGCCTGCTGACGATTGCCACTTCGGACAGCAGGCCCGGCGCCACCGGTTTCACGGTTCCGTGTGAGGCATGCACGGCGCAGACCGTGTCCTCCACGGATACAAACTGCGGACCCGTTTCCTGCATGTCAATCTCCGTGCGGCCCATCGTGGGCAAGATCAGCGCCTCGGCGCCGGTGACCGCGTGCGAGCGGTTGAGTTTGGTGGAAATCTGGACCGAGAGCTCGGTGTTCTCCATCGCCGCGAACGCCGCGTGGGTGTCCGAAATGGCTCCCACGAAGTTGCCGCCCATGGCCACGAAAACCTTGATGCCGCCGTCGCGCATTTGCCTGATGGTTTCGACGGAGTCGACGCCGTGTTCGCGCGGCGGTTCGAAGCTGAATTCCTTGCCGAGGGCGTCCAAGAATGCCGGCGGCATCTGCTCCCAGATGCCCATGGTGCGGTCGCCCTGGACGTTGCTGTGACCGCGGATGGGAGAGGCTCCGGCGCCGGGCTTGCCGATGTTGCCCCGGAGCAGCAGGAGGTTGATGATCTCCTTGATGGTGGCCACGCCCTTCTTGTGCTGGGTGATGCCCATGGCCCAGGTGATGATCACCTTCTCCGCCCTGAGATAACGGTCCGCGAGCTCGTCGATATCCTCGGTCCGCAGGCCGGTGGCCGCCAGCACGGCAGCCTCGTCCAGCTGGGAAAGGTGCTCGCGAAGCTCCTCCAGACCCTGGCAGTGTTCGGCGAGGAACGCGTGGTCCAGCACCGTGCCCGGATGCGCAGCTTCCGCGTCCAGGACCCGCTTGGAGACGGCCTGGAGCAGGGCCATGTCCCCGCCGATGCGTACCTGCAGGAACTGGTCGGCGATCTCCGTGCCGCGGCCAATGATCCCCTTGACCTTCTGCGGGTTCTTGTAGCGCATCAGGCCCGCTTCCGGCAGCGGATTCACGGCCACAATGCTGGCTCCCGCCTCCTTTGCTTCCTCCAGGGCGGTCAGCATCCGCGGGTGGTTGGTGCCCGGGTTCTGGCCCATCACGATGATCAGGTCCGCCTTGGCGAAGTCATCGTAGGAGATGGTGGCCTTGCCGATGCCGATGGTCTGGCCCATGGCCCAGCCAGAGGACTCGTGGCACATGTTGGAGCAGTCCGGCAGGTTGTTGGTCCCGTAGGCCCGGACAAACAGCTGGTAGAGGAACGCGGCCTCGTTGGAGGTCCGGCCGCTGGTGTAGAAGGCGGTCTGGTCCGGGCTCGGCAGCCCCTTGAGCTTGTCGGCGACGATGGTGAACGCCTGCTCCCAGCTGACCGGCCGGTAGTGGTCCTCCCCCGCTGGCTTGTGGACAGGCTCGGTGAGGCGCCCCTGCATCCCCAGCCAGTACTCGGACCGCTGCCGCAGGTCACTGACCGGGTTCTCGGCCCAGAATTCGGAGCCGATCACCACCGGAGTGGCCTCCCAGGTGACAGCCTTGGCGCCGTTTTCGCAGAACTCGAACGTCTTGCGGTGCCCCGGGTCCGGCCACGCGCAGCTCATGCAGTCGAAACCGTCCTTCTGGTTCAGGGCAAGCAGGGTTTTCCCGGTCCTGACCAGGCCCATGTGCTGCACGGCCGGCTCCAACGAGTGGTAGACGCCCGGGACGCCGGCGGCCCACGTCTTGGGGTGGCCGCTGACCTCGATGTCAGCCTCGTTGGCCTCTTCCACGTGCGGGTTCTTGCGTGCCACGTTGCACTCTCCTTGGTTCAAGCTCGCACCGGCAGCGCACCGGTTTTCAGCTCGGTGTGACGGTCCCAGTCCACCCTTATAGAGGGGGTCATCCAAGTCAAGCAGGACTAACGGCAAACGCCTAGGTAGGGTGGACTGATGGACGTCCCTCCCTTTGTCTGGACCCTGACCATCGCGGGAATTGTGGGCCTGCTGGCTTTCGATTTCTTCTTCCATGTCCGCAAGGCACACACGCCCACGCTCAAGGAATCGGCCATCTGGTCCTCCATCTATGTGGGGATCGCCCTCCTCTTTGGCCTGGGCGTGCTGTTGTTCGGTGGCACCACCATGGGCACCGAGTACTTCGCCGGGTACATCACGGAGAAGGCCCTGTCCGTGGACAACCTCTTTGTGTTCCTGATCATCATGGCCAGCTTCAAGGTCCCCCGTGCGGACCAGCAGAAGGTGCTGCTCTTCGGCATCGTCTTCGCGCTGATCGCCCGGACGGGCTTCATTTTCCTTGGCGCCGCCCTGATCAACAGTTTCGCGTGGGTGTTCTATATCTTCGGCCTGATCCTGCTGATCACCGCAGGGAACCTGCTCAAGCCGGATAATCACGACGACGACGCGGAAGGCTTGGTGGTCAGGCTCGCCAAAAAGTACCTCCCGGCGTCGGCCCATTACGACGGCGACAAACTCTTCACCCAGGAGAACGGCAAGCGCGTCCTCACCCCGATGCTCCTGGTGATGTTGGCCATCGGCGGCACCGACATCCTGTTTGCGCTGGACTCGATCCCCGCCATCTTCGGCCTCACTCAGAATGTCTTCATCGTCTTTACGGCCACGGCATTCTCGCTGATGGGCCTGCGCCAACTCTTCTTCCTGATCGACGGGCTCCTGGACCGGCTGATCTTCCTCTCCTACGGGCTCGCGGCCATCCTCGGCTTCATCGGCGTGAAGCTCGTGCTGCATGCCCTGCACGAGAACACCCTGCCGTTCATCAACGACGGCGAGCACGTCAACGTGGTGGAGGTCAGCACCGGCGTTTCCCTGACCGTGATCCTGGGCGTCCTGGCGGTCACCATCCTGGCCTCGATCTTCAGCACCAAGGGCAAGGCCAAGAACGCGGTGTCCGGCGCCAAACGGCACGCCACCGAATACCTGGACCTCAACTACGAAACGGACATGGCCGAGCGGGACAAACTCTTCGCCCGGATGGTCCGGGAGGAAGACCAGATCCGCAGCCTGCCGGAGAAGTACAAACGGCTCATCCGTAACGAAACCGAATTTATGGACCTCCTCCGCAAAGCCCACACCGAGCACGACGAAGCCCAGGTCCGGGCAGCGCAGGAGTAGCCGGGGCTTTATTGTCAGCCCCTCTTGCTAGATTCAAACCAGCGTCAGGGGAATAGTCCTCCGGCCAGGCAAGTCAATGGGGAGGCCCCGTGTTTCTGCTCGATCCAGCCAGCGCTGATCCCGGTACTGTTGATCCGCGCCTCGCTGATCCCCGCCCCAGCGCGCCGCAGGACCTGGTGTTTTCCGCCAGCGATCTGGTGGCCGCCAGCGAATGTGAGTACCGCACGCTCCGCATCCTGGACGAGAAACTGGGCCGGTCCCCCAAGGCGCAGTTTCCCGACGACGAAATGCAGCGCCGTGCCGGGGCGCTCGGTGACAAGCACGAGGCCAAGGTCCTGGCCGGCCTGATCGCGCAGTACGGCGCTTGGGACGCCAGCCGCGGGGCCGGGGTGTACTCGATCGAGCGCGGGGAGAACACGCGCGGCGAGCTGCTGGCCAAGCACGCTGAAACGGAACTCGCGCTCCGCGCCGGGGCCGATGTCGTCTTCCAGGCAACTTTTTTCGACGGCGAATTCCTGGGCTACGCCGACTTCATCGTCAACGAGGCTGCCGGCACCGGCAATCCTGGACGCTACGAGGTGTGGGACACCAAGCTGGCACGGCACGCCAAGGTGGGTGCGCTCCTGCAGCTCGCCGCCTACGGCGATCAGCTCATCGGCATGGGCCTGGACCCGTCGCCCCGGGTCACGCTGGTGCTGGGCGCCGTGGTGGACGGCGATTACGTCCGCAGCCACCACTCCCTGCCGGACCTGCTGCCGGTCTTCCGCGAGCGCCGCGACCGCTTCCGCGCCCTGACCGCCGCCCACCACGAGGCCGGTTCGGCGGTGCAGTGGCAACAGCCCGGCGTCGCGTTCTGCGGGCGGTGCAACTACTGCGCCGAGCAGGTCCAGTCCCACCGCGACCTCCTGATGGTGGGCGGCATGACCACCCTCCGGCGGAAGAAACTCGTCGCCGATCACATCACCACCATCGACGCACTGGCGGATCTCCCGCTCAGCAAGGCCACCGGCTCGGTGGCCCGGCTCCGCGACCAGGCCAGGATGCAGCTGGGCCGGGACGTTCCGGACGGTTCCCGCACCTTCGCCAGGGACGGCGAGGAGCACACCGTCACGTTCAAGGTGCTGCCGGAGAACGCCCTGGCAGAGATTCCGAAACCAAGTCCCGGCGACATCTTCTTCGACTTCGAGGGCGATCCCCTCTGGCAGGACCCCGCCACCAGCAAGTGGGGGCTGGAGTACCTGTTCGGCGTCATCGAGGCGCCAGTGTTTGACGGTGACGCTGCTGACGCCCACGCCGCCGACAAGCCCGTGTTCCGGCCCTTCTGGGCGCATTCGCGCAACGAGGAGCGGCAGGCCTTCCTGGACTTCCTCGCCTACGTGGAAGAGCGCCGCGCCAGGTACCCGGACATGCATGTCTACCACTACGCCGCCTACGAAAAATCGGCGCTGCGGAACCTGTCCGTCACGCACCTCGCCGGCGAGGACATCGTGGACAACTGGCTCCGCGACGGCCTCCTCGTGGACCTCTACGCCACCGCCCGGCATTCGCTGCGGATCTCCGAGCCCTCCTACTCCATCAAGAAGCTTGAGCCCCTGTACATGGGCAGCAACCTCCGCTCCGGGGACGTCAAGGACGCCGGAGCCTCCGTGGTGGCGTATGCCGGTTACTGCGCCGCCCGGGACGACGGCGACGCCGCCGCGGCCGCCCACATCCTGGCCTCCATCTCCGACTACAACGAGTACGACTGCCTCTCCACCCTCCGCCTGCGCGACTGGCTGCTGGGTCTGCGAGGGACAGCGGACCGGCACGGAACAGCCGACGACGGCGGGCGGCCGGCGCCGTCGTCGGCCGCAGCTGTTGCCCCGCCACCAATTCCGGAACCCGAACCAACACCGGAGGAGCGCCGCCTGCAGGCCTACCTGGCCGGCCTCCCGGACAACCGGCCGTGGACCAACGACGAACGGGCCATCGCCATGGTGGCCGCCGCCACCGGGTACCACCGCCGCGAGCGCAAGCAGTTCTGGTGGGAACACTTCGACCGCACCGAGTCCGAGATCGACCACTGGTCCGAGCACCGCAACGTGTTTGTGGTGGATACCGCGGAAATACTCACGGACTGGGAGGTCGCAAAGCCCACGGCCCGGATGCGCACCCGCACGCTGAGGCTGGCCGGAGTCATGAGCGAAGGGTCGGAGTTCAAACCCGGGAGCACCTGGTGCCGGCTCTACGACTCCCCTGTCCCTGACGGCCTGGACGATCCGCTGGGAACCACCACGGGCCGCGGGTTCACCTTTGGCACGCTGGTAACCGCTGTGGAGGACCACCCGCGGGTTGCCGGCCAGACCATGATCACCATCGAGGAGCGGGAAACAGGCAAGGTCCCCGCCTATCCGCATATTCCGGTGGCGCTCACCGAGGACCAGCCGATCCGCACCGCCAGCATCGAAGCCGCCCTGGCCGAGCTGGCCCAGAGTGTCGGCGCCTCGGTCCCCGTCCTTCCGGAACACCCCGGCGTCGACATCCTGCGCAAGGTGCCGCCGCGCTTCCATTCGATGCCGGGTCCCGCCGCCGTCGGCAAGGACGTCACCGGTGCAGCGGACTACGTCACGGCGATCACCGCCACGCTGCTGGACCTTGATCATTCGTACGTTGCCGTGCAGGGCCCTCCCGGGACGGGCAAAACCTACGTCGGCTCGCATGTCATTGCCCGGCTGGTGGAGCAGGGCTGGAAGATCGGTGTGGTGGGGCAGTCCCACGCAGTGGTGGAGAACATGCTGTGCACCGCGATCGAAACCGCCGGTGTGGATCCGGCGCGGGTGGCGAAGAAGCTGGCCGCCCCGCACCCCGTGCTGTGGCACCGCACGTCCGACGACGACGTCGCCGCGCTGCTCGCCTCCCCCGGCGGCTGCCTGGTGGGCGGCACCGCCTGGACCATGACGGGCAGGTCCGTCCCCGCCGGGTGCCTGGACTTGCTGGTCATTGACGAGGCCGGCCAGTTCTCTCTGGCCAACACCCTGGCCGTGGCCCGCGCGGCCAAGCGGCTCCTGCTCCTCGGTGACCCGCAGCAGCTGCCACAGGTCACGCAGGGCTCGCACCCGGAGCCCGTGGACGAGTCCGCCCTGGGCTGGCTCGCTGCCGGGCACGCCACCCTCCCCGGCGAACTGGGCTACTTCCTGGCGGACAGTTGGCGCATGCACCCGGACCTGTGCCGGGCCGTGTCCGTCCTCAGCTACGACGGAAAACTCGAAGCTGCGCCTGCGGCATCCCTCCGCAGCCTCGCGGAACTGCCGGCCGGGGTGGAAACAGTCTTTGTGGACCACAGCGGGAACACCAAGTCCTCCGCAGAGGAAGCTACCGAGGTGGTCCGTCAGGCCCAGCGGCACATCGGGCTGAAATGGCTTCCCGGCGACGACAAGCCGGCCAGGCCCCTGAACCCGGAAGACATCCTGGTGGTGGCCGCTTACAACGCCCAGGTCCAGCTGATCCGGCAGGCCCTGCACGACGCCGGGCTGCCGGATGTCCGGGTGGGCACGGTGGACAAGTTCCAGGGCCAGGAGGCGCCGGTGGTCCTGGTGTCCATGGCCTGCTCCGCAGTTGCCGAGGCTCCGCGCGGGGCCGAATTCCTGTTGAACCGGAACCGGATCAACGTGGCTGTGTCACGGGGCCAGTGGCGGGCCGTGATCATCCGCTCCCCCGAGCTCACGAATTACATGCCGGCCAAACCGGCGGTGCTGGAGGAACTTGGCGCCTTCATCGGCCTCAGCGCGGGTCTTCTCAGCCCTGGTAGTCACAGCCGCGCAACACCCTGAGAAACCGTGTTCTCACCGCTGAATCAAGGTAAGTTCGTGGGGTGACCTCCCAGAGCAACAGGTTGCCTGTCGGCGCCCTGATAGTCCTTGCCGCCATCGGCTTCACCGCCATCACCACCGAACTCCTGCCCTCCGGCCTGCTGCCCCAGATCAGCGCCGACTTCCGGGTCTCCGAGGCGACCGCCGGCTACCTGACGGCCGGTTACGCGGCCATCATCGTGGTCACCGTGATCCCTTTATCGCTGCTACTGTCGCGGGTCCCGCGCCACTACTTGCTCATCGCGTTGATCCTGTTCTTCGCGGCCAGTAACGCCTTGGTGGCCATCGTCTCCGATTTCGGCGCGGCCATGGGTTCACGCGTGGTGGGCGGCATCGCGCACGGCCTGCTGTGGTCCGCCATGGCCCCGTTTGTGGCGCGGATCGTCCCCGCCCACAAAGTGGGCAAGGCACTGGCCATCGTGTTCAGCGGCAACAGCCTGGGACTGGCCATCGGCGCCCCGGTGGGCACCGCCCTGGGCAACATCGTCGGCTGGCGCGCGGCGTTCCTGGTCCTGGCCGCCTCCGGGGTGGTGCTGGCGCTCCTTGCCGTGTGGCTGCTTCCCCCGGTGCGGCGCATCCCCGATGCTCCGCACCCATCCATCCGCAAGGCGATCGGCCAGCCGGGAGTGAAGACTGTCGCCGTTGGCTGGCCGCTGATGCTCATGGCCCATTTCGCCTTGTTCACCTACATTGCGCCGTTCTTGCGCGAGGTCCGGCTGCCCGACTTCAGCATCCCGCTGTCTATCAGTGTTCTCGGTGTTGCCGGGTTGGTGGGCATCTGGATCGCTGGCATCACCGTGGATTCCCGTCCGCGGCGCTGGCTCCTGATCACCGTCGCCGGCGTTGTAGTGTCCGTGTCCTTGCTCCCGCTGGTGGGAAGCGTCCTGCCGGCCTTGGCGCTGCCGGTCACGCTGGTCCTGATGTTGGTCTGGGGCACAGGCATCGGCGCGATGGGGATCTACAACCAGTCCGCCATCCTCCGGGCCGGCGGCGAGTACAGGGACGCCGCCAACGGCCTGACGGTACTGACCATCCAGATCGGGATCATGATCGGCGCGATGTTCGGCGCCGCCGCCCTCACCCTTGCGGGGCCGCTCCTGATCCCGATCGCCGCCGCAGTCCCCGCCGTCGTCGCGTTTGTGCTGATCCTTGCCGGACGGCGGCACGCCTATCCGCCGGGGCCGAAGGAACGCCAAGCCACTTTGGCCGAAGCAACGTCCCCATAGCCTCCAGACGGCGCCGAAACGTCCACATAGGCCCCTCCCGCGCGGGGCTGGCGGGGAGCCTGTCAGGGGGCCTCTCAGCGGGCCCGAAAGTCCCGGAACGATCCGTCGGCCGCGGAGATGGACTCCTCCACCCGTTCCACCCGGCCGGGCGCGTTCTCCGACCTCAGCCAGTCCAGGAGCTTTTGGACCTGCTGCTCCGGCCCTTCGGCCTCGATGGACACCGAGCCGTCGTCGAGGTTTCTCACCACGCCCTTGAGCGCCAGTTCGTCGGCCTTGCCCATTGTCCAGAAACGGAATCCGACCCCCTGCACCACGCCAAAGACACGGGCGGAGACCCGGATATCGCCGCTATCGTGGCCAGGGATATCCCGACTGGAGTCACGCCGGCGCCCGGAAAACCTCATGGCCGTCAGGACTGCTTGACCAGCGCCGCTTCGACGTTGATCTTGACCTTGTCGCTGACCAGCAGGCCGCCGGCTTCCAGTGCGGCGTTCCAGGTCAGGCCGAACTCCTTGCGGCTAATCTCGCACTCCGCGGAGAATCCTGCGCGGGTGGCACCAAAGGGGTCCACTGCCACCCCGGTGAACTCGACCTCCAGCTCCACCGGCTTGGTGATTCCGCGGATGGTGAGATCGCCCGTGAGCGTGTAATCCTCGCCGTCGCCCTCCACCGAGGTGGCCCGGAACGTCATCTCGGGGTACTCCTCCACATCGAAGAAGTCCGCCCCCTTCACATGCCCGTCGCGGTTGGCGTCGCCGGAATCGAAGCTGGCCGTTTTGACCGTGGCGTGAAGCGAAGCGTCGGCGAGGGATGAGCCAACGCGGGCTTTGGCCGAGGCGTCCGTGAAACGTCCGCGGACCTTGCTGATGCCCGCGTGCCGGACAGTGAAGCCAATCTCGCTGTGCGACATGTCCAGGGTCCAGACGCCCGAGGTAAGGCCTGAAGGTAGGGTCACTTTTGCATCTCCTTTGTGGGAAACAGTGCTGTGGAAACCGGCCAGGACGACCGGTTTCCACACTGCTTCACTCCGGAGTTTTTGTCCAGATACTGACCCTAAATCCGCCCCCAGATGCCGTTAACTGGACGAAAACTCGTCGGGCTGGGCGGGCCCGGTCAGTTGATGGTGATGTCCCGCGTGCGGTGGTCGTAGCGGATGGTGACAGTGCCGCCGTCGTGGTGCAGTTCGTGGTTGGGGCCATCGAACGTGCCGAACGCGCCATAGTTCTCGTCCCACGAGCGGTTCAGGGCGATCTTGAAGGTGTAAGAGCCGGCGGGCAGGTCGGCGCTGATCTTCCACAGCTGGTCCAGGGCATCGAGCGTCAGCTGGGCCTCGTCGTACTGCGGGGCCCAGTTTTCCGGCGCGCCCAGGATGGTGTTGAAGTCGCCGGCTACCGCAACGGCCTCGGGCTGCGGGAAAGTCTCCACAGCGGGCGCTTCTGCCGTTGCCTTGGTCGCAGCCTTAGCCGCAGTTTTGGGGGCTGCCTTGCGCGAGCGGACGGCCTTGACCACGGGCTCCACGGCGTCCTCAATGGCGTCTTCGATGGCCTTCGCGGCCTTCCCGACGGCGTCGGCGGCCTTCTTAGCGGGAGTCCGCTTCGCCGGGGCCTTCTTAGCGGGAGCAACCTTGACTGCCGCTGCCGGTGCCGGTGCCGGCGGAATGGCGACGTCGGCAGGAACCGGAGTGCCGGCGTCGAGCGCTGTGGCGAAGGAATCCGCATCGGGGAACGCGACCGTGGCGCGCATGCCGTCATCGGTGATGGTCCAGCCGGAACGGCCCTTGACCAGCCAGCCGGCCTTGACCAGCTTCGCCGTGGCGGACGTGAGCGTCTTGTGCCCGCGCGGAATGCCGCCGCTGAGCAGCGTAGCCTCGTGATCACTGAACGGCACGCGCGAGGTGGCTTCCGCCAGAACCTCGCCGGCATTGAGTGAACCGCCGGACCAGACGCCTTCCGTCAGGACGTGCAGCACGGTCTTGAGTCGGAGGTCGGTGTTATCTGCGATGGACTTGGCCATGATTCCCCTTGCGTAATGCGATCTGTCACTAGGCATACTGCCAAGACCCTGTTAAATCGCGCGACTTGAAATGGTTAACTCTGCGTGTCGTGACCGACTATGACGCGGATTACAGCAGAAGTGAGGCAGGAGTCTCGGCTAGGGGGCTGTTTACTCAACCCTGAAGCGGAAATCCCGGGTATCGCCGAGCTCTTCCCGGACGCGCTCGCGCACCAGTGTAGCGAGCCCGGCGGACCGGAGCTACCCCCGGTTCAGCTCGTCCAGGAGCTCGGCCTTGCGCTCCTCGGAGGCGAACGACGAATGGATGGAATTGGCCGCGAGCCGTGCCCTGTCAAAGTCCGAAAGGTCAAATACGGCCTTTAGCTGGGAAAAGTTGTCGTCCACGTACCCACCGAAGTAGGCCGGATCATCCGAGTTCACGGAGACGTTGAGCCCGGCGGCGAGCATGGCCGGCAAGGGATGGTCCGCCAGGGTGTCCACGGTACGCAGCCGGACGTTTGACAGCGGGCAGACTGTCAGCGGAATCCGGTCCGCCACCAGCCGCTCCACCAGGTCCGGGTCCTCCATGCAGCGGATGCCGTGGTCAATCCGTTCCACTCCCAGGATGTCCAGCGCTTCGATAATGTACGACGGCGGCCCCTCCTCGCCTGCGTGCGCGGTCAGCCGCAGGCCCGCTTCGCGGGCTTTGGCGAACAGCCGCTCAAACTTGGCCGGCGGGTTGCCCACCTCGGCCGAATCCAGGCCGATGGCCGCGATGGGGGCATTCATGGCCAGCAGTCCGTCCAGGACCTCCAGCGCGGATTCCTCGGACTGGTCCCGCAGGAATGCGGCAATCAGCAGGGTGGACATGCCGAAGTCCTCCTGGGAGGTGGCCAGCGCCGACGCCACGCCTTTGACGCAGGTTTCCAGGCTGACGCCGCGGGACAGGTGGGCCTGTGGGTCCATCATGATCTCCGCGTGCCGGACTCCCGCGGCGGCGGCGCGGGCGAGGTAGGCGCGGGTCATGTCGGCGAAGTCCTGCTCGGTCTGCAGCACCGCCATGTTGGCGTAGTACAGGTCCAGGAAGGACTGCAGGTCCGTGAACTCGTATAGTCCCCGGAGCTCCTCCAGGCCGGAGTACGGGAGGGTGATGCCGTTGCGTTCGGCCAGTTCGAGGATCAGCTCCGGCTGCAGTGTGCCCTCAATGTGCAGGTGCAGTTCCGCCAACGGCACGAGCTGCGCCGCTTCTTCCTGCAGGTCTGTTGCTGTTTCTGTTTCTGCCGCGGCAGAAACAGTTTCAGTGGCGGCAGCTTCAGTTTCGGGCACCGCGGTTCCGTCCGCAAAGATATTCATCCGGTCAGGATATGCCTGCAAGCCGGTCCTCGCCCTCTCAGCAGACCCACTTCCATCAGGACATCACCAGCTGACCACCAGAAATGATCTCGGTTTGATAACGGCCTCCTGATGTCCTAGCGTGAAATGCAAGCCCGTTCTTCGGGCGACATGAATGCCCGGTGCTGCCTCCACCAGAACTGCCCGGCCGGCAGACACCGAAAATTGACCTCTATATCGTCAGGGGCGGGCAGTGGCGCAATAACCTCCGGGGACGGACCGAGCGCTGGTGGCCTTCAGGAGCATCACACCATGAACAACACCACCATTCGTACTGCCGCACGCCGTGGAGTAGCCGTCGCTGCCATTTCCGCGGCCGGCCTTGCACTCTCCGTCACCGCGGCCAACGCGGCCACCGACGGCGCAACCTGGGATTCACTGGCGCAGTGTGAAAGCGGCGGAAACTGGGCCACAAATACCGGCAACGGCTACTCGGGCGGCCTGCAGTTCAGCGCCAGCACGTGGGCTGCCTACGGCGGCACCGGTTCCGCAGCCGACGCCAGCCGCGAGCAGCAGATCGCCGTGGCCGAACAGGTCCAGGCATCGCAGGGCTGGGGAGCGTGGCCGTCCTGCGCCGCGGAGCTTGGCCTGAGCGGCGGAGGGGGTACGACGGCGGTGACTCCCCAGAGCGCGCCAGTCCAGAGTGCGCCGGTCCAGGTGCCTGTGGAGAGCGTGCCAGTCCAGGCGCCTGTGGAGCAGGCACCAGCCGTGCCGGCCGCGACGGATGCCGTGACGGCTCCGCAGCACGCCGCGCCCGTGGAACTGAGTGGCGAGACCTACACGCTTGAGCCCGGCGACACCCTGAGCACCGTCGCCGACAAGCTTGGCGTGGAGGGCGGCTGGCAGAGCCTGGCGGACGCCAACCTGGACACCATTGCCAACCCGGACCTCGTGTTTTCCGGGCAGGTCCTCCAGCTTCCCGCCTAAGCTTCAACACTTTCCGCGGGAACCGCCCCTTTCCCCAAGAACGACGGCCCACGGAAACAACAAAAGCCCGGCAGCAACAACCCCGGGAAACAACGACGCCGGAGCCCCTCCTCGCTGGGGAGCTCCGGCGTCGTCCGTTGTTGTGTTCTGAATGGCCGGCAGGGACCTGATCTTCCTGCCGTCCGCGATCCTTCGTGCTTAGGCTGCTGCCTTGGCCACGGCCGGAATCTCGCGGATGATACGGACCTTCCACGCGGCGTCGTCGCTGGTGTCCAGCAGGGCCACCGTGCCGTGGGCGAGGTTCAGCGCCACACGCTTGGCCGCCAGCAGTTCAAGGTAGAGGTGCTCATTCATGCGGCTGGGGGTGTCGATCATGTACTTCACGGCGTCGCGGACCTTGCGGTAGTTGGCGCTCTTCTCGCGGTGCAGGTGCAGTTCCAGCATCTGGCGCTGGCGCACTTTGGGCTCGTGCTTGTTGAGCCAGGAGACGGCGAGGTGCACACCGATCACCAACGCGAGGGAGACAGCGTAGATCCACCAGCCGCTGGACATCAGGAACAGGGGCAGGTTGCCGATCGCCACGAGCGCAATCACGATCCGCAGCGCGACGATCCGGCGAAGGGTCAGGGCCACTGAGGCGATGGCCGCACGAAAGCCGTGCTGCTCGTGGCGCGCCGCGGCCGGGTCAAGGGTAAATTCATCAAGGACCAGGATGCCGTTGGCCTCCGGATCAAGCATCTGCCCAAACTTGGGCACAAACAGCTGCTCTGAACCGGCGGTCACTTCAGGTGAAATTGTCATGAGGGGGCTTCCGGGACGGTGGGGCGTTTCGGTGATCTTAGTGGTTAGCGGCATCCGCTGTATGTATCGGTCCACTATGTGAACTATTCCGCTGCTCCTTCGCGCTCAGGGGCGCTGCCAGGGATCCCGTGCGTGTGGCGCCGGGCACTGCAATTGGCACATCCGCCGCATGCCGTCAGACTGAAGGGATGCAAACCTTCCTTCCGTATCCCGATTTCCGGCAGAGCGCCGCAGCACTGGACACCGCCAGGCTTGGCAAGCAGCGTGTCGAGGCGCTGCAGACCCTCCGGGCTCTGGTGATTCCCGAGTACGGCTGGCTGGACCATCCCGCCGTCCGCATGTGGATGGGCCACGTTCCGGCGCTTACCATGTACGGTCTGGCGATGGTGGACGAATGGACCAACCGCGGCCATGAAGACAACACGCGCGCCAACATCACCGAGTTCGCGCCCCAGGCAGCACACCCGGACTACGCGGCCAAGATCCCGCTG
Source organism: Pseudarthrobacter sulfonivorans (assembly GCF_001484605.1). NCBI lineage: Bacteria > Bacillati > Actinomycetota > Actinomycetes > Micrococcales > Micrococcaceae > Pseudarthrobacter > Pseudarthrobacter sulfonivorans. Next base: position 1,307,685 of record NZ_CP013747.1, read on the forward strand.
CCGGAGTGGCTCGGAAATCCTGATTTCCACCTGAGCCACCGCGCCAAGCTGCTCCGCAAGGAGCCGAAGTTCTACAAGACGGTGTTCCCGGACGCCGACCTGGACCTGGACTTCATTTGGCCTGAGCCCAAGCACGAGTTCTATCCGGCAGAACCCGAGGGCGATGTCCTCTGGATCCTCCGCGACCCGCACGCCGAAATCGATCCGCAGACGCTGGATACCGTGGCGCTGCCGCCGATCCGCCGCGGCGGCGCTGTTGCGCCCTCCGCCCCTGAGGACGGCTACTCCCCCGTTTACGTTGACGACGGCTCCCGCCGCCCGTCCAAGCAGCCGCGCAAGCTGCCGCCCAAGCAGCTCGTGAAGAAGCCCACCCGGAAGCGCCTGGCGCAGGAGGAGGCATTCGCCACCCTCCCCGGCAAGACGACCGTCGCGGTTTCGTTTGAGGACGGCAACAAGTTCGCCGTTGGGCAGGTGCTGGGCCGCCCCATCACGCTCGACGACGGCCGGTTCGGCCGCACGTTTACCGTCACCGAGGTGATCGACCGGTCCGCGTTCGATTACCCCGCGCTCCTGCAGGACCCCCGGGTGTTCTTCCCGGTTCCCGCTCCCTGAGTCGCCAGGCCGGGGTCCCGCGCCACTGAGGACGCCTAAACACCTGCACGCCCGGGCAACTTTTCCCTTACAGTGATCGTTGAGTGCTGGCAGCAAGCACCAACAGCTTGGGGGCGAAAATGGGGGCAGGCGACGGCGCTGCTGAGCAGGCGCGGATTGCGGCGGAACGAGCGGCCAAACTGAGGCGCCAGCTCGACTACGCAGAACGGGCTGAACGGGCGTGGGCCGCGGGTGCCGCGGGTGAAGCCCGGGTTGCCTCAATATTGGAAACGCTTGAGGCCCAGGGCTGGATGGCCCTTCACGACGTGCATTGGCCAGGGCGGCCCAAAGCCAATTTGGACCATGTCTTAGTGGGCCCGGGCGGCGTCATTGTGATCGATGCGAAGAACTGGTCCGGCGACATCCATCTCCGGAACGGCGTCCTGCGGCAAAACGGTTACTCCCGTGAGCGAGAAGTCTCCGGGGTGGTAGAGCAGTGCTCAGCTGTGGCAGCCCTCCTGGAACCGCGGCACCGCCGCTACGTTCAAGCGTGGCTGTGCATGGTTGGACAACCCGATCTGCAGGGCACCACCGCCAGCGGTGCGCGGGTCCAGGGCATCGACACCGTATGCCGCGCCGTAGGTGCTGTGCCGGCCGTGCTTGATGCGAACACTGTTGAAGCCATTCACCAATTCCTGACCAACGTGCTTGCCGGACCCTCAAGTCCACCGCTTCTAACCACTGGAAGTGTTCCGACTGGACCTTCGGATTTCATGCATGCTGCAGGCCCTGCCACATCCTTGGCACGCTGGCGGACTGCACGCGACCCCTCCGATGACCCGCGCACCATACGCCCTCCGGTTAGCGTTCGACCAAAGCCTGCACGCAGGAAAAGGACGAGCTGCCTGGGGGTGCTCTTCCGGCTGGCACTGATCATTTTCGCCCTCGGCGTGCTCTCCAGCGTGCTCTCACAACTTTCGCCCCAGCCGCAGAGAGTCCCGGTTCCCGCGCCAGCGGTAGTTTCCACCCTTCCAGCGCCCTGATCAGGCCGCGAATGCGAGTCACGACGGCAAGAATGGCAGACTTTCACCATGACGATTCTCTTGGCCGGCTGCGGCGATCTGGGCACCGAAGCGGGCCTGCGCTTCGCCGCGGCCGGACACCGGGTGGTGGGCTGGCGGCGTTCGCCCGAAAAACTGCCCTCTGCGATCGAAGGTGTGGCGGCGGACCTGGGCTCCACGGACCTGCCCGGTGTCCCGGCGGACACCACCGCCGTCGTCGTGGCGGTTGCGGCCGACTCACCCACGGAAGCGGCCTACCGTGCCGCGTACGTGGACGGTCTGACGCATGTCCTGGACGCCCTGGAGCGCGACGGCGTGACGCCGCGGCGGGTGCTTTTTGTGTCCTCCACCGCTGTCTACGGGGACGCCGGCGGTGGCTGGGTCGATGAGAGTACGACGGCGGTTCCTAGCGGTTTCTCGGGATATATCCTCCTCGAGGCGGAGGAACTCCTGGTTTCGCGGCTGCGCGGCACTGGTACCTCGCCTGTTGTGCTGCGGCTTGGCGGGATCTACGGTCCGGGCCGCACTCGGCTGATTGACCAGATCCGCAGCGGGAATGCCGTGGTTCCCGACGAACCACGCTTTACCAACCGGATCCACCGGGACGACGCCGCTGCGGCGATCGTCCAGTTGGCCACCATGGAAGCTATGCCTGCGCCGGTATATGTCGGTGTGGACAACTCTCCCGCTGAACTTGGGGATGTGCTGCGCTTCCTGGCCTTGGAAATGGGCTATCCGGCACCGCCCATCGGACCAGCAGGCGAGGCCCGCGGCGGCAATAAACGCTGCAGCAACGCTTTGCTCCGCGGGACCGGGCTTGAGTTCACCTACCCGACGTTCCGGGAAGGTTACCGGGCAGTTCTGGCCCGCACCGGAGTCCGCCACCCGTAACCCCCGGGCGCGAACGGACACTTGAGGCCCGATATTGCCGCGCCCACGACTCCGCGCGAACGGATCCTTCGGCCCCCACCGCACCGAAAACCCCGCGCGAAGGGACACTTCGGCCCCACTCCGTGCCAAGGGACAGTTGAGGCCCCTCCGCCACCGACGCCCCCGCGCGATGGGCCTGATCGTTGCTTCGCGGAGTTATGCACATAGGCATTCAGCTTCGCCGTTATTGTCATACCCTCGCGGGATGATTTGGGTATGGATAGCAGAGCAGCTGTGGCGACGGCGGAGGCCCTTTCGGTGTCCTTCGCTGAGCTGGCAGTGGTGCTCCGGGGCGGGACCGAGTCCTCGGGATCCGGTGGTGCTGATCCGCTGCGCCGGGTGGCGGATGATTTCCTGGACGGGCTGGCCGAGATCTCACGACTGGACGCGAAAAGTGCCGCCCTGAAGGCCTGGCTGGCTACCGGCTACACCGCCGCTGCCGAGGCCTTGGCGGGCCCTGCAACGTCGCCCGAGGACCACACCGGGCAGGAGATGGCCGTTGTCGCTGAAGTCGCCTGTGCCCTGACGGTCAGCGAACGCAGTGCCGGCGCTCTGCTCGCCGAAGCCCACGCATTGACCACCGCCCTGCCGCTGACGTTCTCCGCGCTGCAGGCCGGGACGATTTCCTGGCAGCACGCCCGGATCATGGTCGACGAAACCGTGAACCTGGACCCTGCCGGCGCCCAAGCCCTCGAAGCGCATTTCCTGGACCCCACCGCGCCGAACCCGGCGAGGAGTTGCCCGGCAGGTGAGCTCATCCCCGGGCGGTTCCGGCACAAGGCCCGGACCTGGCGGGAGCGCCATCACCCGGTCAGCATCGAAAAACGCCACATCAAGAGCGCAGCCGATCGACGGGTGGAGTATGCCCCGGACCGCGACGGCATGGCCTGGCTCTCCGCGTACCTCCCCGCCGATCAGGCGGCAGGGATCTGGGACCGCACCACCACAGCCGCGAGAGCGCTCCAAGGACCTCATGAGGGCCGGACCCTCAGCCAGATCCGCGCAGACATCGCCGCGACCTGGCTCCTGAGCAACAACATCACCGGCGGCGGGACCGGTGGCATGCCGGCAATGTCCGGCGGTAAGGGCGAAACGGGCGGTACCGGCGAAGCCGGCGGTGCCGGCGGTGCCGGCGCAACGGGCATGGCAGTGGGTGGCGGTGTTCCCTCGCCGCGGGCGCAGGTGTTGATCACGGTCCCGGTGATGTCGCTGCTCGGCCTCACGGATGAATCGGCCATGCTCGATGGGTACGGCCCGATCCCGCCGTCCATTGCCCGCAGTCTGATTGCCGACGGTGCGGAGTCCTTCCACCGGGTCCTGATCGACCCCCGCGACGGAGCACCCTTGGAGATCGGGCGAAAAAGCTACCGGGTGACGAAAGCCCAGCGCCAATGGCTGCGGCTTCGCGACGGGAAATGCCCGTTCCCCGGCTGCAGCAACCACTCCCTCGACAACGAAGCCGACCACATCCTCGCCTGGGCCCACGGAGGATCCACCGGGATCTCAAATCTCGGCCAGCCCTGCCACAAACACCACAGACTAAGACACACCACAGCATGGAAACCCACCACCGCCACAAAGAACGAACCACCCGGCTGGATCTCACCCACCGGCCGCCACTACCAAAGCGAACACCCCGACTGGGAACCACCGACCTGGCCCAAATCCTGGTCAGACTAACTTCTGACGTTGGCCGAACATTCTGACCCAACCGTGCCCGGATCCGGTCCTGTCCGAACACCTTCAGCTGGATCGTGACCTCGCAATGCGGGAAAGCTGCCGCAGCTCGTGGCTATTTGCCGAGGCCAGCCTTACGGAGTGCCTCGGCCATAGCGGTGTTTGCCGGTGCCGGATTCGAGGCCGGCGGCCGGCGGCCAGAAGACTTCGGAGCAGGCTTCGAAGTCGATGCGTTCTTGTCCTCCGAGCTGGGCGCCCCGGATCCAGGCTGCCCACTCGAGTCTCGCCGCGCATCTGCCGGACGGCCCCCTGCAGGGCGTCCCCCAGCTGTACGACCGCTTTCCGGACGGCGTCCTTCCGAACGCCCAGCCGCCGAACGAGTACCCTCCGAACGCTGACCTTCCGAACGCCCGCCTGTCGCCCGCCCACCGGAAGGCGACGGTTCGTCGTCGAGCCTCAGTGTGAGCGAAATCCGCTTCCGCTCCGGATCGGCTTCCAGCACCTTCACGCGCACAACCTGCCCGGACTTCACCACCTCGCGGGGATCGGAGACAAAGCGGTTGGCCAGCGCAGACACGTGAACCAGTCCGTCCTGGTGCACTCCAACGTCCACAAATGCGCCGAACGCGGCCACATTGGTGACGGTCCCCTCGAGCACCATGCCGGGCTTGAGGTCGGAGATCTTCTCGATGCCTTCGGAGAAGGTTGCCGCGGCAAAAGCGGGTCGGGGATCGCGTCCTGGTTTGTCCAGTTCCGCCAGGATGTCCTGGACCGTGGGCAAACCAAAGGTGCCGTCGACGAAAGCGCGCGGATCAAGTGAGGACGCCGGCGCCGAGCCCGCGGCCACCAGGATTTTCCGGGCAATCGGATACGCCTCGGGGTGCACGCTCGAGGCGTCCAGCGGCTCTGCTCCGCCGGTGATCCGCAGGAAGCCGGCGCACTGCTCAAACGCCTTCGCACCCAGGCGGGGCACCTTCTTGAGCTCGCTGCGCTTGGCAAACGGCCCGTGTTCGTTCCGGTACGCCACAATGTTCTCGCTCAGTAAAGGCCCGACGCCGGCCACCCGGCTCAGCAGCGCGGGCGACGCAGTGTTCACGTCAACGCCCACCGCGTTCACGCAGTCCTCGACCACCGCGTCCAGGCTGCGGTCCAGCTTCGACGCCGTGACGTCGTGCTGGTACTGCCCCACGCCGATGGACTTGGGATCGATCTTCACCAATTCCGCCAGCGGGTCCTGCAGCCGCCGCGCAATGGAAACGGCTCCACGCAGGGACACATCCATGCCCGGCAGCTCCGCCGAGGCCAGCGCCGACGCGGAATACACCGACGCCCCGGCCTCGGAAACCACCAGTTTCTGCGGTTTCTTCTCCGCGGCCGGCAGCAGCTTGATCAGTTCCGCGGCAAGCTTGTCCGTCTCCCGGGACGCTGTTCCGTTGCCGATGGCCACCAGCTCGACGTTGTGTTTCCTGGCGAGCCCGACCAAGGTGGCGAGGGCCTCGTCCCATTTCCGGGCCGGCGCGTGCGGGTACACGGTGTCGGTGGCAACCACCTTGCCCGTGCCGTCCACGACGGCAACTTTCACGCCTGTCCGCAGTCCCGGGTCCAGGCCAAGAGTGGCGCGGTTTCCGGCAGGTGCGGCCAGGAGCACGTCGCGCAGGTTGGCGGCGAACACGCGGACAGCCTCGTCCTCGGCGTCGGTGAACAGCCGACCCCGGAGATCGGCTGTCAGCCGGGCCAGCACCCGCGAACGCCAGGCAAGCTGAGCGGTCTGGATCAGCCACGCGTCGGCGGGACGGCCGCGGTCGGCGACCCCGAGACACCTGGCCACAGCGGATTCGTAACGGGCACGAGCGGCGGCCAAGGCGTCGTCGTCGTTCGGATCCGCCTCGGCGAGATCCAGCTCCAGGACACCGTCCTTCTCACCGCGCAACAGCGCAAGCACACGGTGCGAGGGCATCCCGGTGGGCGCCTGGGCGAACTCAAAGTAATCGGCGAACTTCTGCCCGTCGGACTCCTTGCCCTTCTTCACCCGCGACACCATCCGCCCCTGCGTCCACAGCCGCTCACGCAGGGTTGCGGCGAGGTCCGGATCCTGCGCAACCCGCTCGACGAGGATCGAACGGGCGCCGGCGAGCGCCGCGACCGCGTCATCAATGGAGTGTTCGGCGTTCAGGTACTTGGCAGCCTCGCGTTCCGGATCCAGGTCGGGCCGCTTCAGCAGCACATCGGCGAGCGGCTCCAACCCGGCTTCCCGGGCGATCTGGGCCTTGGTGCGGCGCTTGGACTTGAACGGAAGGTAAATGTCCTCCAGCCGGGACTTGGTATCCGCGGCGAGGATCGCTGCCTGCAGCTCGGGGGTCAGCTGCCCCTGCGCGGCAATCGCTTCGAGGATAGTACGACGGCGGTCCTCAAGTTCGCGGAGGTAGCGCAGGCGCTCGTCGAGCTCGCGCAGCTGGGTGTCATCCAGCGTCCCGGTGGCTTCCTTGCGATACCGGGCGATGAACGGAACGGTGGACCCGCCGTCGAGCAGGTCCACTGCAGCCTTGACCTGCCAGGTCTTCACGCCAAGCTCGGCGGCGATCTGGGCGTGGATGGCGCTGTCCGGAGTTGGGGCAGACGTGGGGGCGGACGGGACGTGCGGGAGTTGGGTCACCTGAACATTTTGCCCTACGGGCCTTGTGGTCTCCAGCGGCGCCCGGCCGGGCAGCCGGCCGGGGTATTCCGCTCCGGGCCGTGAAGTGCTGTAGTTGATATGCCGTCACAGGCAATCACTTCGAGGAAGAGGGCCACCATGCGTGAACTGCTCATCGTCTTTCAGGAAGGATTCGACGAGGCCAACATCACCGTCATGGTCAACGGCAAGGAGGTCCGCCGCGATATGGGCGTGTCCACCAACCCGCTGCTGGGAGAAGCCTACGAAACGTCCGTGGAGCTGCCCGCGAAAGGGGCGCAGGTGGGAGTGGAAGTCACCAACCGCGGCCTGAAAGCCATTACCAAAGTCAGCGGAAAGCCCAAAAGCCTGCTCGTGTCCATCGAGGACGACAAGCTGGTGATGCGCGAAGGAACGGGCCGGGAAGCATACCTTTAGCTATTTCCCTAGCAATAATCCATTCACTGGAGTATTCTGGTCTAACCGCTCAGCTCCTCGGAACCTGGGCGGCCCAACTTTGAAGATGAGCCAAAAAAGCCGTCGGATGGCTAATTGGCACGCGCTGCCGGGACAGCACACCGAGCAGCCAACGACGGCGGCACCCAAGCCGGGGTGCCGCCGTCGTCGTTAATCTCTGGCCAGGGCCAGCATGGACCGCTAAGCCGAATACGCGGGGTAATCCGTGTAGCCTACGGAGCCGTCCGCATAAAAGGTAGACGGGTCCGGTTCGTTCAGTGGAAGGCTTTCCTTCCAGCGACGCGCGAGATCCGGGTTGGCAATGGCGGGACGCCCCACCACCACAGCGTCTGCATGGCCGTCGGCCACCAAGGCGGTTGCTTCTTCCCGTGTGGTCATGGTGCCGAAGCCGGAGTTGACCAGGAACGTGCCGTTGAAGCGCGCCCGGAGATCCTGGACCAGCTCACTCGTGGGCTCGTGGTGCAGGATGCTGACGTAGGCGAGGTTGAGCGGCGCAATGCTGTCCACCAGCACCTCGTAGGTGGCGCGGACATCGGCCGCATCCGTTTCGGCGATGCCCTGGACGCTATGCTCCGGCGAGATGCGGATGCCCACGCGGCTCGAACCCACCGCGGCCACCGCGGCGTTGACCGTTTCGATCACAAAGCGGGCCCGGTTCTCCGGCGAGCCGCCGTAGCTGTCGTCGCGGACATTGGAGTTCGGGGCAAGGAATTCGTGGAGAAGGTAGCCGTTGGCCGAGTGTAGCTCCACGCCGTCGAATCCCGCTTCAATGGCGTTGATCGAGCCGGTGACGATTTCCTGCATGACGACGGGCAGTTCGCCGATGGTCAGCGCGTGCGGGACGGGATACGGCTGCTTGCCGGACGGGGTGCGGACCTCGCCCTCGATGGCGACGGCGCTCGGACCAACGATGGTATGGCCGCCGGTGATGTCCGCATGGGAAACCCGTCCGCCGTGCATGATCTGGGCGAAGATCCGGCCGCCTTCAGCGTGCACCGCGTCGGTGACCTTCTTCCAGGCGGCAATCTGCTCCGCGGTGACGAGACCGGGCTGACCCGGGTAGGAGCGTCCAGCGGGGCTCGGATAGATGCCTTCGCTGACGATAAGTCCCAGGGACGCGCGCTGCCGGTAGTGCTCCACAACCAAGGGACCCGGAACACCGTCCTCGCCTGAGCGGAGACGGGTCAGGGGCGCCATTACCAGGCGGTTGGGCAGTTCAAGCTCGCCAAGAGTCAAGGGGGAAAACAGCATGCGCAGTTCCTTTCGAGGTGAATTGGTACTGCTGTGCCCAACTGCGCGGCGCGTGCAAGTATTCCGATGGAGGCGGGGATCACTCTTTGCGGGGGTGGCTCGGCTGGTTCCAGGCGTTGCCTGCCGTCATATGCGCGTCGCCTGATACTTCCTACCGAGACGATGCCACGCCGGGGCAACCTTGTCCCTGCGGGTTCTGGTTGCAGTCGTCGGCGTAGTTCCGGGTGATGGACCGCCAGACGCTGATGGTCTGCGGTGGTGCGCTGAACTGGCCTTGGCCCGGTATAGGCAGCGGCGGTCCGTTGTTCACGGAATACGTGCCTTGGAAGGACGTAGTGAGGACAACCTGGAAATCGCCTGTGTTTGCGTAGACGTGACTCGTTCGGGTCTTCTCACCCCAGCGATCCTGCGGCAGCGGCCCGCCCATGGAAGGTTGTGGGCCGAAGACAGTTCCGTCGCCGTAATTCCAGGTGTACTGAACCGGCGTCGCGACAACATGCACCTGCTGCCCCAGCATCGTCACGTCAAACTGTTGCTCGGACGCGTCTGCGTAGAAGTTTGTCTCAGCACCACGAAGCGTGTTGGGGCTGGGCTGGGCGACCACGGCTCCGGCGTTGATCGGAAGGCTCTCGAACTGCTGTTGGATCTGGGCGGCAATTTGCGGCAGGAGGTCCTCGGGCCGAGCATCGTAGAGACAAGTTGGCCCCGAATGAATTGCCCAGACGGCTCCAGGAACGCCTCTCGGCATGGAATACCAGATGACCGGGATCCCGTCTTCGCCGTCCGGCCCGTTCGTGCACTCAACCTGATCACGTAAGCACACAGAATCGAAGTCGCCCCCGCCAAGGTGGCACTGGAGTTCGTACTTGTAGTTGTTGGGATCCAAAATTGGGGCCCCGGGTGCTTGCTGAACAAAGTCGTTGGCCTCGGCGTCCCACACATAACCTCCGACTCCGGCTGAGTCCGGTGTCCAAGCGCCATCAAATTCTGGATCGTCACTACCGGCACCAGGAGCCGGTGATAGAAAGAGCGTAACGAGCAGCCCCGCGGCAAGTAACATCCCGCGATATCGAAGCGGTCGACGGGTAGACACTGTTATCCAACGATGCTTCCGACTTCGTCCAGCCGCCACGAATCGGAGCTGTACGAAATAATCAGCAAGTTGCCTTGATCCGCACCTTGTGGGTCCGTATGCGCAACCGTCCCATCTGCGCGGACGTATGACAATGGAATCTGATGCACTTGGACGGATACCTTGTATTTCCCAGCTTCATCTCGTGAGAACGTTGTATTTACCGCGGGGGTGCTGATCTGCCCTCCGACCAGCCACCTGCCTTCGGAATGCCAAGCTCTTATCGCCTCCGCAGACTTTTGGCATGGCGCGCATGTTTGAGGTGTCAGGCTTTCATGAAGTGAAAGCTCCCCCGTCTCATAGGAATAGCTAAGGACCTCGAACCAGTAGCGGGCGAACGCGATGGCTCCCTCCTTCGTCTCCGTCTTCGCGACCTCCGGAAGCACCGGCACCGGGACGTTCTGAGCACGGCCGCTAGCCGAAGCGGGCACGTAGGCGGGAGTCGGCGTCGGGGTTGGCGTTGCGCTTGGGCTTGCCGTCGAAGTCGGAGACGCGGACGAGGTGCCCCCAGGATCGCCACCCGAGTTGCAGCCGGTCAAAAGCAAAACAGACGCGGCAACAGCAGCAACAAGGCGCATGCGCATACGCCTGGACATGGAAGTGATGTGCGATGTCATGGGCAGCTAATCCCCCGATAGTTTCAAGACGCCTCGCTCCGAACAATGACCTTAAGGGTAGCCCAGGGCACATTTGAGCGATGAAAGTTATCCACAGCCACCCGCCCTCGGTTCTACCACCGCGAAGGACCAATAAAAAGTCACACGGACAATCGCCCTCCCAGCCCCTTGCGAACCGGATTCCCACGCGCAACCCCTAGAATTCTTCTACCGAACGTAGAAGAATAGGCTGCATGATGTTTACGCACGCAGATGGCAACCCCGTTCTGGAACTCGACGACGAGCAGTCCTGGAAACTCCTGGAAGCTACCCGCCACGGCCGGCTGGTGGTTTCCGTTGCCGGCGAACCGGATATATTCCCCGTCAACTACCTCACCTCGGACCGGAAAATCTACCTCCGCACCGCACCGGGCAACAAGCTGGCGCAGCTCACCATCAACTCCAGGGTGCTGCTTGAAACGGACGGCATCCTCTCGGACGAAGCCTGGTCCGTGGTGCTGCGGGGAACGGCGCGCGTCCTGACCAACTCAGCCGAGCTCGCCGTCGTCGAAGGGCTCGGCCTGAAATCTTGGGTGCCGACGCTGAAGGATTTCTACGTGGAGATCGTGCCCACGTCCGTCAGCGGCCGCCATTTCGAGCTGGGCGACCAGCCGGAGCACGAAATCTAGGAGCCCGTAGGCTGGAATCATGGCGGATAGGCTCACTCCCGAGCAGCGCAGCTGGAACATGTCCCGCATCAGGGGCAAGAACACCAAGCCGGAACTGCTGGTGCGCCGCCTCCTCCATGCCAAAGGCTACCGCTACCGCTTGCACGGCACCGCCGGCAAAAGCCGCCTGCCCGGCCGCCCGGACCTGGTATTCGCCGGCCGGCGAAAGGTCATCTTCATCAACGGCTGCTTCTGGCACTTCCACGACTGCCGGGTAGGCCAGCACGCGCCCAAGGCGAATGCCGCCTTTTGGGAGGCCAAGCGCACTCGCACCAAAGACCGCGACGCCGACCAGCGCCAACAGTTAATGGCCGCCGGCTGGAAGGTGCTCACCGTGTGGGAGTGCGAGTTGAAGGACGGCTCCGCCCTCGAAGCCCACCTGGTGGAGTTCCTCGGCGCCAGCAAATAGCCCGGCAAGCCGGCGGCAGGCAAGAAACGCCAGCCGGAACTTGAGTCAAACTTGAGCCTTTGCCGCCTCCCGAATTGATCGGCGCCCGCAAAGATGAACTCCTATGAAGAACCCGCAGTCTCCTCAGGAATCCCGCAGTCCTTTTCCCGAACGGCTGCATCCCCAAGTAACAGATTTACTCTGAAAGTGGACACAAAACCAAGTCATATCCCGCTATGGGGGCGGCAGGCGCGAGCGGAAGGGACGGAAATGGCACCACCCGATGACGCAGGGCGCCCCTTAGTAGATCCCTCCGTACTTGACCGGCTGCGGGTCGAACTCGACGAGGACGAGGGCTATTGCAGCGTCTTCGTCGGGAACTTCATCGACTGCCTGCCGTTCCGGATCGGCAAGCTGCGGCTGGCCTTGACCACCGGCGACCTGGATGGGGCCGTGGACGCGATCCTTAGCCTCAAGACATCGAGCCAGATGGTGGGCGCGGAACGGCTGGCGGGCCTGGCCATGGACCTTGAACGTTCAATCCGGGAAGAGTCACCGAGTGCGGAACCTTCCGTTGCACTGCCGCAGCTTGCCGTCAACTACCTCCGGCCGATCAACCAGTGCAGCCGCCAGACCCTGCACAGGCTCCAGGCTCAGCGCCCGCCAGGCGCCAACCGGTAGCCCACGCCGCGGACCGTCTGCAGCCAGCGCGGTTGCTGCGGTGAATCACCGAGTTTCTTCCGGAGGTTGCCCATGTGCACCTCCACGGAACGTTCGTCCGCCTCGCTGATGTAACTTCCGACGTCGTAATCCTCGTCCCGGAGCCGACGCACCAAATCCGATTTGGTCCGGACAGTCCGTCCCGCCTCGAGCAGGGCATACAGGAGTTCGAACTCGGTCCGGGTCAGGTTGAGCTCCTGGCCGTCCACGCTGACCGACCGTGAGGCGTAACTCAGCTCCAGTCCGTTGTGGCTGTAATGACCGTTTCCGCTGTCACTAACGGCGTCCGCCGGGCGATCAGAAACGGGAGCGCTCTCCCCCGCGTCCGGAACCGACCGCGGCCGGCGCATCATCGCCGCTATCCGCGCGCGGAGTTCGCGGGGGCGGAAGGGCTTGGTGAGGTAGTCGTCTGCACCGGACTCGAGACCAATCAAAGTATCCAGTTCTTCAGCCCGTGCCGTGAGCATCACGATGTAAGCATCTGAAAACTCGCGGATCTGGCGGGAGACCTCGAACCCGTCGATATCCGGCAGCCCCAAATCAAGCGTTATAACGTCGGGATTCAAGATTCTCGCAGCCTTAACCCCTTCGGATCCGCTGCCCGCGACAGTGACGGCAAACCCCGCCTGAGTCAGAACCGTGCGTACCAACTCGCGGATATCCTGATCATCCTCGATGACCAGACCCACTCGCGCTTCACTCATACCAGCCCCCTCCGCCAGCTTGACAACGTGAGAAGTATAGCCCGCTGCCGATATCCTGCTGGTATGCATTCCCCTATACTCCCACTTCCGGCCGCCGTTCATGAGTGAACCCGTAACGGGGGCCACGGGTCGCTTCAAGTTTTTCCGGCGGCCCTTCCATGAATACCGGCTGACGGACAGGGTTGTCCTCAGCCAGACGCCGCTGTTCGTCACCACCATCCTGACGGCATTGCTGATGTGGGCGTTTTTCCCGGGGACGATGGACAACCCACTCTTCGTGGCCTTCCTCGTTTCCCAGCTGGCCATCATAGCTCTGTGTTACTTCGTGCCGTGGGATCGCGTGCCCCACACCAGCTTCCTGGTTATTCCGCTCCTGGACTTTGTCTCCATCGCCCTGGGCAGGGAGGGCGGGCAAGAGGGCCTGACCGGCATCAGCCTGCTGGCGGTTTTCCCCGTCATCTGGCTGTGCGCCTCAGGCTATTATCCGCGGGCCTCCCTGTGGTTATCGTTCTTCGGGCCCTTGGCCATCATCTGGGTTCCGCTGCTGATTCGCGGGGATGTATCGGGCCCCAGCTTGGCCAAATCCCTACTCGTCCCCGTCATGATGCTGGGAATCGGAGTATCTGTCACCATGCTGACGCTCAGCCTGAGACGTCAGCAGCGGGTTCTGGAACAGAAGGACAAGCAACTCCAAGCCAGCCTGCTCAGCACAAGGCAGCAGGAAGCCTTGCTCAACTCCGTTCTTGAAACTGTGCACCTGGGCGTCCTCGCCGTCGATGCCGACGGACACGACATCCTGATGAACCGTAAGCAGCGCGCCAACCACGAACTGGCCCGCCCGAAGGACATCGACGATCCGAACGAGTCCCAGCTGCTGGTCTTCGCCGCAGACCGTACCACCCCGGTCCCGGTGGCGGAGCGCCCCGTGCGGAGGGCTGTCCTCGGCGAAACATTCACCGACTACCTAGTCTGGCTGGGCGAAGGCAAGAAGCAGCGGGCCATCACCACCAGCGCCCGGGCCATGAAGGACCCGGACGGGACGTTCGCCGGCTCGGTGATCGTGTTCAGTGATGTGACAGACCTGGTGGACGCCCTGGCCGCCAAGGATGATTTCGTCTCCAGCGTGTCCCACGAATTCAGGACTCCCCTGACCTCCATCCTGGGCTACGTGGAACTCCTCCTGGAGGACGATCCCGGCAACGATCAACTGGAACCGTTGAACATCATCAGGCGCAATTCAGAACGGCTCCTCACCTTGGTGTCCGACCTCCTCGCCACCAGGAACGGGCAACTGATCGTGACCCCCCACGCCGTGGACGTCGCTGAACTTGTGCGGGCCAGCGTGTCCGCCGCGATGCCCCGGGCTGACGCCTCCCGCGTGGCGCTGAAAGCCGTGATACCAGCAAGGCTGGAGGCCCATGTGGACGGCCCCCGCATCTCCCAGGTGCTGGACAATCTGGTCTCCAACGCGATCAAATACTCGCCCGACGGCGGCAACGTCCTGGTGTCGTTGGAGCACGACGGCGGCCACGTCGCCTGCCGCGTCAGCGATACCGGCATGGGCATGAGCGCCGACGACCAGGCCCACGTGTTCGCCAAGTTCTTCCGGACCAGCAACGTCCGCCGGACATCTATTCCCGGCGTGGGCCTGGGCCTGCCCATCAGCAAGGCAATCGTGGAGGCCCACGGCGGAACCATCCAGGTGGAAAGCAAACTGGGCCAGGGCACCACCTTCACGTTCCGGGTGCCGGTTTAGCCTCCCGCGCGGGCAGTCCGGACCACTTCGCCCCAGGACTGCCGCGCCAGGTCCGCCACAGCTGCCAGGATGTCCGACGGCGGCAGCGACAGATCCAGCGGAAACTCAACAATGTCGATGTCAGTGTTAAGGATCCGCCGCAGTTTCATCTCGCCCGCCCCTGCATACACGAGCCAGGCGGTGGGCACACCCAGGGCGGTGCAGTGGGCAAGCATTTGGTAGTGGTCGGCGGTCAGGGACGCGCCAAGGTCAGCGGCGGCCTTGTACTTCGCGTTGTAGGCCACCACGGGGCGTCCGCCCAGCAGGTGCACCGCATCCGGACGCACGGACAGCCTGTCGGAATCGTGGACAGCCTCGCTGAGGAGAGCGTTGTACTTCAGCCGCATCTCCCCCGGATACGCAGCCATCGCCTCGCGGAGCGCCGTGCCCACAAAATCCTCGAACACCTGGGCCATGTCCACCACAAACGACGCAGTCTGCTGCTTCCCCTCCCCCGCCTCCGCGGAGGCATTCCGCAGGACCAGCTCAGCGAGGCGCAGCACTGACTGGTAGCGGACGTTCATCCTGCTGGGGGTCCACGGCGGCAGGGGCGCGCCGGCTGGAAGGCGGGTGACGGCGTCGAGCTTTCCCTTCAGCTGACGCAGGCGGCTCAGCACCTCAGGCCGGACGCGTGGAACCTGTCCCATCCGCTCCAGCGCGGCCCGCAGGATCCGGTTTTCGGCGATGTCCTCAGTGAATTCGTCGTAAGACACTTCCAGCGGCACCAGCATGCCGGGGCGCCGCGAGATCTGGTCGGAAATCCGGATGCGGCCCTTGACCGTGCGGAGGGACTCGTCAACGGTGAGGTAGCCCTGCAAGACTCCTCGTCCAAGCGCGCGCTCCGCCATTTGGGCGAGGGATTCGGCCAGCGCGCTCCAGAGTTCGCGGTCCTCGGCAGCCGCCACGGAATCGGCCCGGAAGCCCTGGTTACCGGCATAGCTGAGGAGGAACAGGAGCCGGCTCAGCCCCAGCCGGTCCTTGGGGCGCACATCCAGCTGTAGCGTGGCCGTGCGGACCGACCCCACCTTGCCCGCGGGCTCGATCCGGTACAAGCCCATGCCCATCGGCGACGCCTTGGCCAGTCCGCTGGCGTTCACGAAGGCCGCGCTGGCGGCATCCAGGCGTTCCACGGTGCCTTTGGACAGCTCGTCGAGGACCAGATGGCGCGCGGCCGGTGCACGGCCGCGCTGGGCTGCTCCGCCGTGGGCCGCGCCGCCGCCCAGCGCGCCGCCGCCCAGCGCGCCGCCGCCCAGCGCGCCGCCGTGGGCCGGAGTGTGGGTTGGCTTAGCTGGTAACAAGGCGTCCCAGCAGCTGCTCCAGCCCGAACCGCTCCTCCAGCTGCGCCCGGGTCAGCTGACCGTGGTAGTGCTCCTCCAGCAGCGGCATCAGCTCGTATTTCCAGATCCGGCGAAGCCCGCCCGGCGTCTGGGCGGCCGTCTTCATGAAGTACGACGGGCCGATCATCAGGTCCCGGTCCCACTCGTCGATGGCGGCGTTCAGCGCATCGAGCAGCAGCGCCGGTGTGGTGTCCAGGTCCCGCACCTGCAGGAACCGCAGCAGCGACCCCTTCACCGGCTCCGTCTGCGGGTGCAGCTCGATGAACGCGAACCGGCGTCGGATGGCGGCATCCATCATGGCGATGGACCGGTCCGCGGTGTTCATGGTGCCGATGATGTACAGGTTGTCCGGCAGCGTAAACGGCTCGTTGGGGCTGTACTGCAGGTAGATCCGGTCATCGCGGTACTCCAGCAGGAAGTACAGCTCGCCGAACACCTTGGCCAGGTTGGCGCGGTTCATCTCGTCAATGATCAGGAAATAGGGCTTCTTTTCGTTCCCGGGCTTGGCGGCTTCCTCGGCCAGCCGGCGCAGCGGCCCCGCCACAAGCTTGAAGGACACCTGGCCCTCGTCGGTCTTGTCCGGCCGGTAGCCCTCGAAAAAGTCCTCATACGCGTACGACGGGTGGAACTGCACCAGCTTCACCCGCTCGTCCGTGCTGTCCTGGGCCAGCTCCGCCGCGAGATGCTTGGCCAGGTACGTCTTGCCCGTTCCGGGCGGCCCGTACAGGACCAGCTGGCGGTTCTCCTCCAGCAGTTCCGCGATCTCCTGCAGCGGCTCCAGGTCCATGTGCAGCGAATCCGCGAAGTCGCGGCTCAGCGGGCGGAAGCCCTCCTGCACAGGGGGCACGACGGCGGCAGGCGCGTCGGCGTCGTCGTCCTCCGGTTCCGCCTCGGCCGGCACTAGCGCCTGGAGCGCCTGCACCACCCTGGTCACGTCAACAACGATCCCCGAGGTGGCCAGCTGGCGCTGGACGTGACGGGGCAGGTCCGCGGCGGCGTGGCCGTCGTCGTCCAGCCAGCGCACTTTGCGCCGCAGGCGGCGGTTGTCGTCGTTGTGCTCGGGCTCGCCCAGCACCACGCCCAGCCGCACGGTGCCGGCGTGCTGGAACAGAACCAGGTCGCCCGGCTTCATGACCGTGAGGAAAGCAAACACCGCCGTTTTGGTGTCCTCCCGCTCGACGTAGCCGAGATGCTTGTAGTCCTCGTCCACGGCGTGCTGCACCAGCCCCGCGGTCACGCCGGGGTCCAGGTGGCGGAGATGTTCGACGTCGAGCGTCACCTTCTCCTCGTCCTGCCATGCGGTGAGGAGGTCAGCGTTGTCGCTGTGGGTACGCAGCAACCACGCGCGTCGGCCGGGGTCCCCCACTTTGCGCCATTGGCTGACCAGCTGGCGGGCGTACCAGTCGATGCGCTGGCCCGCCTGTTCATCCAGGTGCAGGCGGATGCGGTTAATGTCCGCGGTGATTTCCTCGTCGGAATCGCCCTTGGCCCCGCCCACCAGCGAGGCGAAGGCGTCGCGGATTTCCTGCCGCTCCACGTCCGCCACTACCGGCTCGAAGTAGCTGGGCCAGGCCAGGTACTCGATGCTGCGGCGGATGGCGGGCTGGTCCGCCGGGGTGCCCGCGGCGAGCTCGTGGAACTTCAGCGGGTCCTTCAGCGCCTTGGTGATGGCCGCGGGAATCTGCTGGTCCACATGCTGCACAAACCGGCAGAGCCACTTCAGGTGGTCCCAGATGGTCCAGTTGAATTCGGCGGTGCGGTCCCTGATCACGCCGTGGTCCGTCATGCCCTTGTAGAGTTCCTCGGGCAGCTCCAGCGGCGGCTCCAGCGCTGTCTCCAACCAGGACGCGGCCTCCGCCACCCGGGCGCGCTTGACCTTCAGCGACTTGACCTCGTGCGCCAGGGGCAGTGACTGCAGGAAGAGCAGCTCCACGGCCAGCTGCTTGGCCTCCCGGGAGGCGTCCTCGAGGTTCTGCCGGAGGTTGGTCATCATGGGCGCCTTGGCGTCCGCGGCTCCCCGGTCCAGGCGCTCCAGCAGCTCTGCCGCGGCCTCCGCTGTCCAGGTCAGGGTCTTCCCGTCCAGGGCCGACGGCTTGCCCTGCAGGCCCGGTCCCAGCACAAACCAGGCCGCGTCCTCGATCTCCTTTGAGACACCGAGGGCGCGGTGCATGGCAGTCTTGGGATTTGGGGTCATGGGTTCAAATTTACAGGCTCAAACTGGATGCCTGCTCCGAAGACCCTGACGGTGTGCAGATCCGAGGCCTGCTACTCAACTGCCCCGAGTCCGGCTCCGGGCCGCTTGCGCCCCAGAATGAAGTAGCCCATCGGCCCGATGAAATTGATCAGGGCGGCCACTCGCCAGGCCGCCTTTGGCCCGTTGATTTGCGCCGCCGGACGCTTGGAGATGTCACGCTGGGCGGCCAGCATCAGCGCCACCTGCCCTATCCCGATGACCACGAATCCCGCCCGTGCCGCCGGTGACATCTCTTTCCAGGTCTTTTTGTTTTTCTTGGCCATGGTCAACGCTCCTTAGTGGGTATTTCCAGTTTCCGGTGTGCGCCGTGCCTGCGCAACGGGTGTGCACGCACGGCGCCGTACGGTTCAAAACGTGAACGGTTCATAACGTGAACGGCTCAAACGGTGAACGGCTCAAACGGTGAACGGCGCCAGCCGCTCCTTCTGCTCCGGCGTCAGGCGCAGGACGCGGCCGGAAGCCTCATCCACAAAGGCCAGATGGCTGCTGGCCCGGACGCACTCCTCCCGCGTGACCGGGTCCTGCACCACGTAGTGGATGTCGAAACTGGCGCCCTTCACCGCGCCGATCCACACCTGGACCATTGCCGGGACATTGCGGTATTCCAACGTCCTGACGTAGCGGATCTTGTGGTCCACCACGAGCGCCAGAGTTCCCTCCGGAACGTCATTGAAGAGCGACACTTCCGGTTCGATGCCGGGCAGGCCGGCACCCCGCGGAGGCCCGAACGCTGCGATACGGGCCTCCTCGAGCATCCTGACAATCTGGACGTTGTTGATGTGCCCATAGGCGTCCATGTCGCCCCAGCGCATCGGGACCAGGACCTTGATGCGCCGGGCAGCTCCGGTTCCCAGCGCGCTCAGCTGTGGACCGCCGTCGAATCGTCCACAACGGATTCTTCAACGTCAGAGCCGGCGAACTGGGACATGTACAGCCGGTAGTAGGCACCCTCAGCCGCCAGCAGCGTCTTGTGGTTGCCCTGCTCCACGATCTTGCCGTTCTCCATCACCAGGATGGTGTCGGCGTCCCGGATGGTGGAGAGCCGGTGCGCGATCACAAAGCTGGTGCGGTCCGTCCGCAGCGCCGCCATGGCCTTCTGGACCAGCAGCTCGGTGCGTGTATCCACGGAGCTGGTGGCCTCGTCCAGGATGAGCAGCGACGGGTTGGCCACAAATGCGCGGGCGATGGTGATGAGCTGCTTTTCACCGGCGCTGACGTTGTTGCCTTCTTCATCGATCACGGTGTCGTAGCCCTCCGGCAGGGCGCGCACAAAGCGGTCCACGAAGGTGGCCTTGGCGGCCGCCATGACCTGCTCCTCGGTGGCGTCCAGGTTGCCATACCGAATGTTGTCGTAAATGGACCCGCCAAACAGCCACGCGTCCTGGAGCACCATGCCCACCTTGGACCGCAGCTCGGACCGGCTCAGGTGCGTGACATCCACGCCGTCCAGGGTGATGGACCCCGAATTGAGCTCGTAGAAGCGCATCACGAGGTTCACCAGGGTGGTTTTGCCGGCCCCGGTGGGACCAACAATTGCCACGGTGTGCCCCGGTTCCGCCGTGAAGGACAGGTTTTCGATCAGCGGCCTGTCCTCGGTGTAGCTGAACGTGACGTCCTTGAACTCCACATGCCCGTCGGTCTTGGCCGGCAGGTGCTCGGTGGCGGTCTCGGAGTCCTGCTCATCGGCGTCGAGGAATTCAAAGACCCGCTCCGAGGACGCGACGCCGGACTGCAGCATGTTGGCCATGCCGGCCATCTGGCCCAGCGGCTGCGTGAACTCTCGCGAGTACTGGATGAACGCCGTGGCGTCGCCCAGGGACATCGAGCCCGAGGCCACCCGGAGGCCACCCACGACGGCGATGCCTACATAGCTGAGGTAAGAAACGAACTGCATGACCGGGAAGATCATGCCGGAGACGAACTGGGCTCCGAAGCTGGCCTTGTAGAGGGCCTCGTTCCGCTCTTCGAAGCGTTCCAGCATGTCAGCGTCACGGCCGAAGACCCGCACAAGATCGTGCCCGGAGAAGGATTCCTCGATCTGGCCGTTCAGCTCACCCGTGTTCTTCCATTGGGCGGCGAAGAGCTTCTGGCTGCGCGAGCCGATCAGGCCGGCAGCCACACCGGACAGCGGCAGCGCAACGAGGGCGATGAGAGCGAGCTGCCAGGAGACGATGAACATCATGATGACGATGCCGATCACTGTCAGCAGCGAGCTGATCAGCTGTGCGAACGCCTGCTGCAGCGCCTGCTGGACGTTGTCGACGTCGTTCGTCACCCGGGAGAGGACGTCGCCGCGCTGGCGGGTGTCGAAGTAGTTCAGCGGGAGCCGGTTCAGCTTCTTTTCGGTGTCGTCCCGGAGCCGGCGGATCACCTTCATCACGATGCGGTTCAGCACGTAGCCCTGCAGCCACAGGAAGATGTTGGCCACAAAGTACATCAGCAGCACGATGGCGATCAGGACTGAGAGTTTCTGGAAATTGATCCCGGTGCCGGGAACCAGCTCCATCCGCGACACCATGTCAGCGAAGTTGTCCTGCCCCTGCTGGCGCAGCCCTTCCACGAACTCGTCCTTGCTGGCACCCGCGGGCAGTTGCTTGCCAACCACGCCGCCGAAGATGACGTCCATGGCCTGGCCCAGGATTTTGGGGGCGATGACGTTCAGGACCACCGAGACCACCACCAGGGCCACCACGGCGTAAATGCCCACAGCCTCAGGCTTCAGGAGCCCCAGCAGGCGCTTCGCCGAGGGCCAGAAATGCTCGGCCTTCTTGGCGGGCATGCCGCCGAACATGTCGCCGTCGGCCTCCGAGGGCTTGTACTCCTCCTCGAAGAAATCCTCGTCCTCCAGGAGGTCTTCCGGAGTTACGGAATCCGGGTTCGTTGCGGTGGTCGAACTGGTCACGGTGGTCGAACTGGTCACGGTGGTCGAGCCTGTCGAGACCTTCTTGGCGGCTCTCATGCCATTTCCTCCACGCTCAGCTGGGATTCAACAATTTCCTGGTAGGTGGGTGAGGTTTCCAGGAGCTCCTCATGCGTTCCGCGGTCCACGATCCGGCCGTTGTCCAGGACCAGGATCTGGTCTGCATCGGTGATGGTGGAGATCCGTTGGGCCACGATGATGACCGTGGCGTCGGCGGTGGTCTGTTTCAGCGCGGCGCGGAGCCTGGCATCGGTTGCGACGTCCAGCGCCGAGAACGAATCGTCAAAGAGGTAGACCTTGGGTTTGGTGATCAACGCCCGGGCGATGCAGAGCCGCTGCCGCTGGCCGCCGGAGACGTTGGTGCCGCCCTGCGCGATGCGGGCGTTCAGTCCGTTCTTCTTCTCGCGGACAAAGCCCTCGCCCTGGGCGATCTGCAGCGCGTCCCAGAGTTCCTGGTCCGTGGCCTCGGTCTTGCCGAAGCGCAGGTTGTGCTCGATGGTGCCCGAGAAGAGGTACGGCCGCTGCGGGACCAGGGCCACGCGCTTGGTGATCTCGGCGCGGTCCAGGTTGCTGACGGAGACGCCGTCCAGGAGGACTTCGCCCTCGGCGATGTCGTACAGGCGCGGCAGCAGGGCCAGCAGCGAGGTCTTGCCTGCACCGGTGGAACCGATGATGGCAACGGTCTCGCCCGGCTTGGCGGTGAAGCTGATGTTGCTCAGCACCGGCGTCTCGGCACCGGGGTAGGCAAAGGTGACGTTCCGGTATTCCACTACCCCGGCCAGCGTGGCGGGCGTCTCAGGACGTTCGGGATCGTGGATGGAGGGTTCGACGTCGAGCACTTCACCGATGCGGTCCGCGCAGACGGAGGCGCGCGGGATCATCATGGCCATAAACGTGCCCATCATGACGGCGATCAGGATCTGGAGCAGGTACTGCAGGAAGGCGGTCAGGGCGCCCACCTGCATTTCGCCCGAATCCACGCGCTGACCGCCGAACCACAGCACCGCGGCCGTGGACAGGTGCAGGATCATGCCGATGGCCGGGAACATCAGGACAAACAGGGCCCCGATTTTCAGGGAGACGTCGGTCAGGTCCTTGTTGGCAACGCCGAAACGCTCGGTTTCATAGGGTTCGCGGACAAATGCGCGGACGACCCGGATGCCAATGATCTGCTCGCGAAGGACCGCGTTGATGCGGTCGATCTTCTTCTGCATGGACCGGAAAAGGGGCATGAGCCGGACCACCAGGTAGCCCACCACCACGATCAGCACGGGCACGGAGACCCAGACCAGCCACGACAGGCTGATGTCCTCGCGCAGCGCCATGATGATGCCGCCGATGCACATGATGGGGGTGGCCACCATGAAGTTCAGTCCCATCAGCACGAGCATCTGGACCTGCTGGACGTCGTTGGTGCCGCGGGTGATGAGGGTGGGGGCGCCGAACGTGTTCACGTCCTTGGCGGAGAAACTGGTGACCTTGCGGAACACCCCGCGGCGCAGATCGCGGCCCACGGCCATGGCCGTTTTGGAGCCGTAGTAGACGCCGGCGATGGCGGTGCCCACCTGGACAATGGCCACCAGCAGCATCACGGACCCGGTCCGCCAAATGAAATCCGTATCCCCACGGGAAACGCCTTCGTCGATGATCTGGGCGTTGAGGCTCGGAAGGTAGAGCGCTGCGATGGTGGACGCCAATTGGAACACAACGACGGCCACGATGTATGGCATGTACGGTTTGGAGTAGCGCCGTATGAGGGTGAGGAGCATGCCCGTGAATCCTTAGGAAGAGAGCGCGAAATGATGAGGATAAGTAGTAACAGACGGGGCTGACATTTCTCAGCCTACCCACTCTACGAAATCCGTTGCCCGGGCGAAACATCTACGGTAAATATCATCCGATCGGCGTACTCCCCCACACGTTCCTCCACCACCCACCTGCGCGAACGGACACTTTCGGCCCCGGATCTGTGGGACCTCAAGTGTCCGTTCGCGCTCCGGTTAGCGACCGGCGGAGGCGAGTTCCGGCGTCGTGCTTTCAGCGTTGGAGCTTGCCTCGGCGCCGGTCCCCGCCCCTGGTTCGGTCTCCGGCTGGATGTCAACGGTGCGCGACAGCGGGCGCTCCTTGATGAACAGGACCGAGATCAGGGCTACCACCGCAACGCCGGCGGAGATCAGGAAGACCTCGGCGGTGGCGTCGCCGTAAGCGGCGCGCATGATCTCGCGGACCGGTGCGGGCATGTCAACGAGGTCCATGCTGGCTCCGGCCGACCCGCCCGCCACAGGGATACCGGCCGCGGCCAGGCCTTGCGTGGCGAGTTCGCTGACCCGGCTGCTGAGGACGGCGCCGAGCACGGACACACCGATCGCGCCGCCCACCGACCGGAAGAATGCCACAGATGAGCTGGCGGTTCCGATATCGGACGCCCGGACCGTGTTCTGCACCACCAGGACCAGGTTCTGCATCAGCATGCCGAGGCCCACGCCGAGGATGGCCGTGAAGATCCCGGCCTGCCACAGTTCGGTGGTGTGGTCCATGGTGCCGGCCAGGCCGAGGCCGCCGATCAGCAGGATGGACCCGCCGATCAGGTAGCCCTTCCACTTGCCGGTGCGGCTGATGAGCAGACCGGAAACGACCGAACCGGTCAGGTTGCCGGCGATCATCGGCAGCGTCAGGAGTCCGGCTTCGGTAGGCGTGGCGCCGCGGGCCACCTGGAAGTACTGGCCCAGGAACGTGGTTGAACCGAACATCGCGATGCCCACCGCCACTGAAGCGATGATGGCCAAAGCGGTGGTGCGTTCAGAGATGATCTTCAGCGGGATGATGGGCTGCTCAACCTTGGACTCCACCAGCACCAGCAGGGCCAGCAGCACCACGCCGCCGCCCACCATGGCGGCCGACTGCCAGGAAACCCAGTCGTAGTAGGCGGGGTTGCCGGCGAAGGAGACCCAGATCAGGAGCAGGCTGACGCCGGTGGTCAGCAGGATGGAGCCAAGCCAGTCGATCTTGACGTGGCGTTTGATGTGCTCGATTTTCAGGGTGATCTGGAGCAGGATAAGCGCGACGACGGCGAGCGGCACGCAGACGAAGAAGGTCCAGCGCCAGCCCAGCGGGCTGTCCACGATGAATCCGCCGAGCAGCGGGCCGCCGGCAGTCCCTACCGCCATCACGGCGCCCATGTAGCCGGAGTATTTGCCGCGGTCCCGCGGCGGGATCATGCTGCCGATGATGGCCTGCGCCAGCGCGGTGAGCCCGCCCATGGCCACGCCCTGGATAACGCGGGCGGTGAGCAGCAGCGGGATGGTCTCGGAGAGTCCGGCCATAACGGAGCCGGCCACAAAGATGACAATGCTCAGCTGGACCAGCAGCTTCTTGTTGAAGAGGTCGGACAGCTTGCCCCAGATGGAGGTGGTGACCGCGTTGGCCAGCAGGGCGGCCGTGATCACCCAAGCGAAGTCGGTCTGCGTGCCATGCAGATCGGACATGATGGTGGGCAACGCGCTGGCCACGATGGTGCTGCTGAGGATGGCGGTGAAGAACGCCGCGAGGAGCCCGGTCAGGGCCTCCATTATCTGGCGGTGGGTCATCGCCAAGGGCGGTGCGGCGGGTTGGCTCGACATATCAGTGCTCCTGGAGGTTCTGGGATGCGGTGGCTGATGCCGCGGTTGAATGTGCCGGGAGTGCATGTGCCCGGGCTGAATGCTTGAGGGACTCCGAGAGTTTCGTCAGGATCCGTGCCGTGTCTTCGGCATCCTCCTGGCTCCAATCGCTGAGGTACTCCTGCAGCGTGGCCGTTCGGTGCTCTTCGATCTTCCGGAGCTTGTCCGCGCCCGCCGGCGACAGGGCAACCAACTGGGCGCGGCCGTCGTCGGGATCCTGCCGCCGGATGACGTAACCCTGCTCCTCAAGGTCCGCGATGTGGCGACTGAGGACGGGGGCGCTGACACCGAGCCGCTCCGCCAGCTGGGTGGCGCGGGATTCCCCCTCCCCCACGAACCTGAGCACGCCCTGCAGCGCAACCCCGGTGTCCTGTCCGCGGAAGCTCGCCGCGGCGACGCATCGGACCACCCGTTGGAGGTCGAAGATGCGGTAGACAAGGTCCGCTGCGGTGTCCGGGGCGACTGCCATGGTTGGGCTCTCCTCTTTTGTTTGCCTAAGGCAACTATATACATAAATGGTTGCTTTGGGAAACTAAAGAGCTGGGCGCGGCGGCACACCCTTACAACAAAAGCGCGAAAGGACACTTGGGGCCCTTTGGAATGGGGCCTAAAGTGTCCTCTCGCGCTATGGTGGAGCGGGTGCTTTGGTGCTGGGTGTTCAGTCGTCCAGGTGGGTGGGGCCGAACATCTTGAGGAGCGTTTCGACGACGACGACGTTTGGTCCGTCCGCCGCGAAGCCCGCCTTGAGCGCGTCCGCGACGTCCTCGGGGGCCACTCGTGTGGCCGGCACACCGAAGGCTTCGGCGAGCTTGACGAAGTCGGGCCGGGCGAGCTCGGTGGCCGTGGCCTTGCCGAACGCGCCCACCATGTATTCACGCAGGATGCCGTAGCCGCCGTCGTCCACGATCAGCCAGGTGACAGGGATGTTGTGCTGCTTGGCGGTGGCGAGTTCGGAAATGGAGTACATGGAGGAACCGTCACCGGACACGGCGAGGACCCGGCTGGGCTTGCCGACCGTTTCCAGCCCGACGGCGCCGCCGATGGCTGCCGGGAAGCCGTAGCCCAGGCCGCCGGCACCCTGGGCGGAGTGGAACTGGCCCTGCCGGGCATCCCAGCAGCTCCAGCCCCAGTACGCGGAAATGGTCATGTCCCAGAAGGTCTGCATGTCCGCGGGGACGGCTTCGCGGATGTCGGACATGAATTTCAGCTCTTTGCCCAGGTCCTGGGATTCGAGCCTTGCCTTGACCTTGGCGAGGGATTCCTTGACCAGGTCCTCGGGGGTGGTCCCGTGCCAGCTGCGGGTGGTGTCGACGGGCGCAATCAGGGCCTCGTCGAGGGCGGCGAGGGCCTGGCCGGCGTCGGCACGGATGCCCAGGCCGGGGCTGTTCGATTCGAGGACGCGCGGTTCGGCGTCGATCTGGATGATGCGGCCGCGCGGAGCGAACGTGAAGTAGTTGGACGTGACTTCACCGAGGGAGGAGCCAATGACAATCAGGACGTCGGCATCTTCCAGGAGGTCCGTCATATGCCGGTCCTCGATCCAGGACTGCAGCGAGAGCTCATGGGTCCAGGGGAAGGCGCCGTTGCCGCCAGGCGTGCAGATGACCGGCGCCCGCAGCTTTTCGGCAATGGAGAGCAACGACTTTTCGGCCCGGCCCCGCCGGGTACCGCCACCGGCGATGATGGCGGGACGTTCCGCCGTCGACAGCCATTTCACCGCTTCCCGGACCAACTCCACGCGCGGCGGGTTGTCCGCTGCTTCGGCGAGTGCGTCCTCCACCGGGGGCACCATGATGGGATCCAGCAGCACGTTCTGCGGGATTTCCAGCCAGACCGGGCCCTGCGGCGAGGAGATGGCTTCGGTCCAGGCATCCTGGATGGCCGACGGAATACCGGACGCGTGCTGGATCAGGCGCTGGCTCTTGGTAACGTTCGCGGCCGAGGCCTTCTGGTCATCGAGCTGGTGGAGCATGCCCTTGCGGCGGGCGCCCAGTCCCTCAAGCGGGATCTGGCTGGCCACCACCACCATGGGCACACCCGTGGCGTAGGCCTCCTGCAGGCCGGCCAGGGAGGTCAGCGCGCCGGGACCGGTGGACAGGAACAGCACGCCCACTTCGCCGGTGGCGCGGGAGTACCCGTCCGCGGCGAAGGCACTGTTGTTCTCCACGCGGGAAGACACGAAGTGCAGATTGCCGCGGCCCATGGCGTCAAACAGGCCCAGCGCGTGCTGGCCCGGGATGCCGAAGACGGTCTTGGCGCCGAGCGCTTCAAGGGTTTCGACGACGAGGTCCCCGCCGTTGCGCTGACTGGTCCCCTTGGTAGGGGCTGCTGTGCCCGGATCGAAATCAATCATAGTGGCTACTCCTTGGTTCCGGCGGCGAAACCGGCAGGTTGGCGGGCTTCTTGGCCGAGAGCTTGGGCGGCGTAGCCGTTGGCCGTCCCGAACCGGTCACCTTCAACAGCATTGTCCGCCATCAGGGTGATCAGTTCATAGGCCACATGGCTGGCGGCCACGCCGGTGATTTCGGCGTGGTCGTAGGCGGGCGCAACCTCGACGACGTCGGCGCCCACCAGGTTCATGCCGCGGAAGCCGCGGATGATCTCCAGGAGTTCGCGGCTGGTGATGCCGCCGGCTTCGGGTGTTCCCGTGCCCGGCGCGTGTGCGGGGTCCAGGACGTCGATGTCCACGGAGATGTAGAGCGGGCGGTTGCCGATCCGGTCGCGGACCTTGGCCACGGTTTCGAGGACGCCCTGGTAGTAGACGTCCGCGGAGGTGACGATGCCGAACCCGAAGCGGTGGTCGTCGTCGAGATCCTTTTTGCCGTAGAGCGGGCCGCGCGTGCCGATGTGGCTGATCGCTTCCGTGTCCAGGATGCCTTCCTCAACGGCCCGGCGGAACGGGGTGCCGTGCGTGTACTCCGCGCCGAAGTAGGTGTCCCAGGTGTCCAGGTGCGCATCGAAGTGCAGCATGGCTACAGGCTCGCCGGCGCGCTCAGCGGCCGCACGGAGGAGCGGCAGGGCGATGGTGTGGTCCCCGCCGAGCGTCACCAGCTTGCTGCCGGCCGCGGTGAGGTCCAGGGCGTTCTGCTGGATGGTTTCGATGGCTTCGTTGATGTTGAACGGGTTGACCGCCATGTCGCCGGCGTCAGCCACCTGGATGTTTTCGAACGGGCTGACGTCCCAGGCGGGGTTGTACGGGCGGAGCAAGCGGCTGGCCTCGCGGATGTGGTTGGAGCCGAAACGGGCACCCGGGCGGTACGAAACACCCGAGTCGAAGGGCACTCCCACCACCGTCACGTCAGCCTTGGCCACCTGGTCCAGGCGCGGCAGGCGGGCGTAGGTTGCAGCGCCGGCATAGCGCGGGATACGGGATGAATCGATGGGGCCAAGGTTGCCGTTGGCTTCGATGCGCAGCTCTTTCAAGATGAGCCTCTCCTTCGAGGATTGATCGGCGGGTGTGACAGCCATCATAGCCTGAAGTTTTCTTATGCGCATCAGTTGTTTACAAAACTCTCCTGGCCAAGGTCTCGCCGATCGCCCCCGAGCCACAAACCGGGAAGGAACGCAGCAACGCTAGCGAGCGGGGAGCAGCAACCTACCGGCTGGCGGCGGGGACCAGGACCCAGAGAACTTCCACGGCCTCGTCGGTGGGATTGACCCACGTATGCGGTTCGCGGCCCGGGAAGGTCACGGTGTCGCCGGTGCTGAGCTCGTATTCCTCGTTGGTCAGAATCAGCCGGATGCGCCCCTTGATCACATGGAGCACATCCACGTCGCAGTCCACGGCGTAGAGCTCAGCTTCGCCGCGGCCATGCGGCTCGATGACGGCCTGGATGATCTGGATGCGCCGTTCGGAACGGGCAGTCAGCAGCCTCTCCACGATGCCTTCGCCGCCCAGGGAGATCCGTGGGCCTTCGTCCCGCTTGGTCAGGTGGGTTTCCGGGGCCACAAACAGGTCGCCAATGGAGATGGACAGGACCTGGCACAGGGTCACCAGGGACGCCACCGACGGCGACGTAAGGTCACGTTCCACGCGGCTGAGGAAGCCCTTGGTCAGGCCGGTGGCGTCGGCAACCTGCTCGATGGTCAGCCGCTGCGACTGCCGGGCGGCACGGATTCGGGAACCGATGGCAACGGGAACGTTGCTCGGCTCAACTGGCAGTGCCTTCATGTGCGGACCTTTCGTGGCCGGCGGTGCGGCCCCATCTCTGGAGCAATCCTATGGCCAGCCGGCCCGTGTGACGTGGCGGACGCCGCGGCGAACAACAGATAGTACGGCCGACCTTGACTGTTGCGTCGGTCACAGCATACGCTTCTTGGCAACAAGTGTTGCCTGTGAGGCAATATTTGAGGAACTCTTCCTCCCAATTCCACAAGAGCAGCGGAAAACCGGCTTCCCCAGCAGCGCCGCCGGGATACCAGCCAAGCTGCAGATCAGCTCCAAGGAGCCCCAAATGGACGCTAACTTCGTCAACATCGCCATCGTGGTGGTGTACCTCATCGCCATGCTGGCCTTCGGCTGGTGGGGCAAGTCCCGCACCAAGAACAACAGCGACTTCCTGGTGGCCGGCCGCCGCCTCGGCCCGCTGCTCTACACCGGCACTATGGCCGCCGTCGTCCTGGGCGGTGCCTCCACCGTCGGCGGCGTCGGCCTGGGCTACAAGTTCGGCATCTCCGGCATGTGGCTGGTGGTCGCCATCGGCGCGGGTGTGCTCCTCCTGAGCCTGCTCTTCGCCGGCACCATCCAGCGGCTGAAGATCTACACGGTCTCCCAGATGCTCAGCCTGCGCTACGGCCAGCGCGCCACCCAGACCTCCGGCATCGTGATGCTGGCCTACACCCTGATGCTCTGCGCCACCTCCACCGGCGCCTACGCCACCATCTTTGTCGTCCTGTTCGACTGGGAGCGCTGGCTCGCCATCGCAGTCGGCGGCGCCATCGTCCTGGTCTACTCCACCATCGGCGGCATGTGGTCCATCACCCTGGCCGACCAGGTGCAGTTCATCATCAAAACCGTGGGCATCTTCGCCCTGATGCTGCCGTTCACGCTCAACGCCGCCGGCGGCTTCGACGGCATCCGCAGCCGCGTTGACGCCAGCTTCTTCCAGCTTGATGGCATCGGGATGCAGACGATCATCACGTACTTCGTGGTCTACACCCTGGGCCTCCTGATCGGCCAGGACATCTGGCAGCGCGTCTTTACCGCCAAGACCCCCACCGTGGCCCGCTGGGGCGGCGCAACGGCCGGCGTCTACTGCATCCTGTACGGTGTCGCCGGTGCCCTGATCGGCCTGGCCGCCCGCGTGGCCCTGCCCGACATCGACGTCGCCAACCTCGGCAAGGACGTTGTCTACGCCGAGGTCGCCACCCAGATCCTGCCGATCGGCATCGGTGGCCTGGTCATGGCCGCCGCAGTCGCCGCCATGATGTCCACCGCCTCCGGCGCCCTCATCGCAGCCGCCACGGTGGCCCGCGCCGACGTGGTGCCGTTCGTGGCCAGCTGGTTCGGCAAGACGATCAACACCGACGACACCGAAAACCCCGAGCACGACGTCAAGGCCAACCGCTACTGGGTCCTGGGCCTGGGCATCGTGGCCGTGCTGATCTCCATGGCGGCACAGGACGTGGTTGTGGCACTGACCATCGCCTACGACATCCTGGTGGGCGGCCTGCTGGTGGCCATCCTCGGCGGCCTGGTCTGGAAGCGCGGCACCGGTATCGCAGCCGCCTGGTCCATGGCCGTTGGCTCGGTCCTGACCCTGGCACTGTTGATCATGTACGCCGTCGGAGTCATCCCCAGCGTTGACGGCGTCTACGCCAACGAACCTATCTACTGGGGCCTCGGCGCCTCGCTGGTTTCGTACATCGTGATCTCGCTGCTCACGCCTCCCACGGACCCCGAGGTCCGCGAGGCCTGGGAGAAGCGGGTCGCGGGAGCGGTCGCCGAAGAGCTGCCCATGGAGGCCCACCCGGTCGCCAGCCACCCGACCCGCTAATCTCGACAGGCTCGATCACCGGCGGCCACTGAGCCCGCAGCTTCACTGAGTTAAGTACGACGGCGGCACTCCCCTTCGCTTCCCCGCGAACCGGAGCGCCGCCGTCGTTCGTTCTATTCGGTTCCGCGGAACTCGTCCTCATCGAGTGGAACCACGCGCTCCTCGGCGTCGACTGCCACCGGGGGCGTGGGTACCACCACCTTTTCGGCGTCCAGGAATTCGTCCTCGGCGTCCCAGTCGTCCACGCTGATGGGGACGTCCCCGGCGTAGTCGTAAGCGGGATCCGATTCAACAGATTCCAGGTGCGGCATGTCCGGGTGCTGTCCGGTGGTGCTCATGATTCGACCTCCGTTTGTTCGCCTGACGTGCTCTGTCGATGGGCGCCGCCGGTGGGCACGGGCGGTCACCACTCCTTCATCACAGCACCGCCGTTGGGCCCGGTCAAGAGCCGGCGCAACCCGTCCCGGCACACGCGGCAGACCGCCGAATTTTGAGGGAAACCTAAACTCCGCAGTGAGGGCAGCCAGCCGAAAATCCGCGGAATTCCGCGGTAAGCTGGGCGGTGCAATGGGGCCGAACCATGCCCATCCAGCACAGGAGCCTTGCGTGTCTCAGCACCCCAATCCCAGCCAAGCCCGGCCGGCGGATTCCACCCCATCCTCGCCGCAGCCCACCCCGGCCGACATCCGCCGGTGGCGCCAGTACCTGGCGGACGAACGGGCAGAGGCCGCCGTCTACCGCGATCTCGCCCAAAACCGCGACGGCGAAGAACGTGCCATCCTGCTGGCCCTCGCCGAAGCCGAGGGGCGGCACGAGGCCCACTGGCTGCGGCTCCTCGGCGACCACGCCCAAAAGTCCCGGCCGGCGTCCCTTCGCAGCCAGTTCCTGGGCTTCCTGGCCCGCCACTTCGGCTCCGTTTTCGTCCTGGCCCTCGCCCAGCGCGCTGAAGGCCGCTCCCCCTACGCCTTGGATCCCAACGCCACGGATGCCATGGCAGCGGACGAACAGATCCATGAGGAAGTGGTCCGAGGCCTGGCAACCCGTGGCCGCAACCGGCTCGCCGGGACGTTCCGTGCCGCCGTTTTTGGCGCCAATGATGGCCTGGTCAGCAACCTCTCACTCGTTGTGGGCATGGCCGCTTCCGGAGTGGCGAGCGGGGTGGTGCTGCTCAGCGGTGTGGCAGGGCTCCTCGCCGGCGCCATGTCCATGGCCGCGGGCGAGTTTGTCTCCGTGCGGTCCCAGCGCGAGCTCCTGGCAGCCACGCGTCCCACCCAGATCACCCTCGCGGCCGCCCCGAAACTGGACATCGAACACAACGAACTGATGCTCGTTTACCTGGCGCGCGGGATGTCCCACGAAGCGGCCGAACACCGTGTGGCCGAACGCATGGGGCTGCTGAGCTGCGACTGCGATCCCAGCCTGTCGCTCCAGCCCGAGCTGCCGGAGGCGGAGGACCAGCACGAGGCTGTGGGCACCGCGTGGGGGGCGGCGCTGTCCAGCTTCTGCTTTTTCGCGTCCGGCGCCGTGGTCCCCATCCTGCCGTTCCTGTTCGGCCTGACCGGGGTGACCGCACTGGTGGTGGCAGCAGTGCTGGTGGGGCTGGCGCTGCTGGCCACCGGCGGAATCGTGGGCCTGCTGTCCGGAACGTCGCCGCTGACGCGCGGGCTGCGCCAGCTGGGCATCGGCCTGGGCGCCGCCGCCGTGACCTACGTACTGGGGCTGGCCTTCGGCACCGTGGTGGGTTAACCGCCGAGCACGGGCGACGGGCCGCCGGCTTGGAAAGTGCTAGCCGCCCAGCACCGCGAGCGCCTGGTCCACACTGTCCACCAGGAAGATCCGGTCCTCCATGGCCCGTCCGGCAGCGAGTCGCTGGAGCATGGGCCACGCGGGATACTCGTGCTCCCAGTGCTGCCGTCCCACCAGCACCATCGGCGTCACGGCTTCGCGGGCGCTGTAGTAGTTCTCGCACGCGTCCTGGAAAATTTCCTGCACGGTACCGGCCGCTCCCGGCAGGAAGATGATGCCGCCGTCGCACAGTTCCAGCAGGATCGCCTCCCGGATGGCGTTGGCGAAGTACTTGGCGATGTGCGTGGCAAAGTAGTTCGGCGGCTCATGCCCGTAGAACCAGGTGGGGATCCCTAGGGACGGCGTTCCGCCCGGATGGCGCTCGACGACGGCGGCCGCCTCGCGTGCCCACGCGGACACCGAGGGGCGGAAGCCAGGGACGGCTCCAAGGCCGGCGAGCGCCGCCGTGAACTCGGCGTGCGGAACTTGGCTCAGATACGCGCCGAGGTTTGCCGCTTCCATGGCACCCGGGCCGCCGCCGGTTGCCACGATCCGCCCGCTCTGCGCCAGGAGCCTGCCCAGCTCGGCTGCCTGAGCGAAGTCCGGGGTGCCGCGCAGGGCCGCATGCCCGCCCATCACGCCCACGGTGGTGCGGCCGGCGTAGGGGTCCGAGTGAGTAAACTCGTCCAGGGCGTCGCCGATGGCGTGGTCATGCAGCGCCGAGGCCAGGGTGGCGTCCAGCCGGTTGCGTTGCCCCGGGCGGATGCTCCACTGGTACACCAGGGCGTCAGGCAGCTCCTCATAGGGTGAGTTTTCCAGGCCGGCGTACAGTTCCTGCGGTGTATAGAGCCGGGCCCGGTAGGGATCGAACGGCACACCCTGCAGCCTGGGGAAGATCAGTGCGCCGCGGCGGCGAAGCCCGTCTTCAACGCCCTGGTCGAAAGTGCAGCCCAGGAAAATGGCACCCTCCACGTCCAGCGCCTCAAGCGCTGCCTTGCGGCCGCGCAGGTCCAGGGACTGGGCGTGCCAGCCGTGCATGGCCACCGCGCCGGCGGCGACCAGCCGGTCGAAGGCGTCCAGGCTCTCAACCTCAAGGGTCCGCGGGCTGGGGACCAGACCGCCGGAGGGGTTCATAGTGCCAGCCTAGACTTCGGCCGAGGCTCCGACACGGCACTGCACTGCACTGCACTGGCACGAGGGCACCCCCGCCGGAATTCCGGAGGGGTGCCCATGCCTGGTCCGGTTCCCGGTCAGGAAACCTGGAGGCCGCCGTTGATGTCGTAGGTGGCGGCGGTGATGTAGCCCGAGTCCTGGCCCAGCAAGAAGGCGATCAAGGCTGCCACTTCCTCGCGGGTGCCCACGCGGCCCATCATGATGCCCTCGGACAGCTGCGCTTTGCGCTCATCGGTGAGGGTTCCACCCATGATGTCGGTGTCGATCGGGCCGGGGGCAATCGCATTGACCGTGATGCCGAACTCGCCGACTTCCCGGGCCAGGGCGCGGGTAAACCCGAGGATTCCGGCTTTGGTAGCGCTGTAGGCAACCTTCGAGAACGTTCCGCCGCCTCGCTGGGCGGAGATGGACGAGATGCTCACGATCCGCCCGAGCTTGCGCTCGATCATGCCCTTGAGGACCCGCTGGGAAACGATGAACGTACCGCGCATGTTGATGGCGAAGACGTTGTCCCACTCCGCCACGGTGGTTTCCATGAACGTCGTCGGGGAGCTGATCCCGGCGAGGTTGGCGAGCGCAACAATCGGGGGAAGAGCGTCTTCGATCTCGGTGATGGCCCGGTCAACGGACGCCTCGTCGGACACGTCGGCTCCAACGCCAATGGCCTTGACCGCACGGTTGGAGCCGATCTCCGCGGCAGCGGCCTTGGCGTCCTCCGCATTGATGTCGAGGATGGCGATTGACCATCCCTCGCTGGCCATCCGGTCAGCGGCGGCGCGGCCGATGCCGCGGGCCGACGCGGCGCCGGTCAGGACAACTGTGCGTTCGGAGGGGAAGTTGCTGGTAGTCATGAGGTTTTCCTTCAGTTATTTCGAGATCAGGAGATTTTGGCGGGGTGCGTGGAATCAGGGGTCACAGCGGCAGTCGCGGCAACTGAAGGGTCCAGCGCGGCATCGCCTTCGGGGCGCTTGCGTGCGTAAAGGTAGGTGGCGACCGCCGTGACGCAGAGGCAGAAGGACAGGAACAGCAGGCCGCTTTGGTTGTTGCCCGTGGAGTCGTTCAGGAGTCCGACGGCGTACGGGGCAACGAAGCCGCCCAGGTTACCCAGTGAGTTGATCAGGGCGAGGCCGGAAGCGGCGGCTGCCCCGGTGAGCGCCGCGGACGGCATGGACAGGAACGGCGCGATGGCGCCGTAGATACCCATGGCCGCGGCGGTCAGGGCAATGAGGGCCAGTACGGGGTTGACCGGGAGCAGGTAGCCTGCAGCCAGGAGGCCCATGCCGGCAAGGACCATGCTGACCGCACTGTGCCAGGCCCGCTTTCCGGTCTTGTCCGCACGCTTGCTCCAGAAGAACACAAAGACTGCGGCCACGGAGTAGGGAATGAGGACGATGAACCCGACCTGGGCGGTGGAGAACTTGCCCAAGGCGGCGACGATGGTGGGCATCCAGAGACCCAGTCCGTAGATGCCGCAGACCAGGCCGAAGTACAGGGCCGAGTAGGTCAGGGTCCGCTTGTCCTTGAGGCCGGACAGGAAGTTGTGGCTGCCGGAACTGGACTTGACGGCCAACTCTTTGTCCATGGTGGTGGCAAGCCATTCGCGCTCGTCCGGGTTGAGCCACTTGGCATCCCGCGGGCGGTCGGTCATGAGGATGGGGGTGAGTAAGCCCAGGATGATGGCCGGGATACCTTCGATGATGTACAGCCACTGCCATCCATGAAGACCCATGATGCCGTCCATCTGGAGCAGCAGTCCGGAGACCGGGGCGCCCAGGGCGTTGGAGATGGGCTGGGCGAGGATGAAGATGCCCAGTACCGTGACGCGTTGAGCGGCAGGGAACCACAGCGTCAGGTAGAAAAGGATGGCCGGGAAGAATCCAGCCTCTGCCGCCCCCAGCAGGAACCGGATGATGTAGTAGGTCGTTTCACC
This sequence comes from Pseudarthrobacter sulfonivorans, assembly GCF_001484605.1. NCBI lineage: Bacteria > Bacillati > Actinomycetota > Actinomycetes > Micrococcales > Micrococcaceae > Pseudarthrobacter > Pseudarthrobacter sulfonivorans. Next base: position 1,343,439 of record NZ_CP013747.1, read on the forward strand.
GTTCACCAAGCACATGGCCGTGGCGAAGATGCCCCACGTAATAAGGATCCGGGCCAGCCACTTGCGTGCGCCGAACCGGTACATACCTGCGTTGCTGGGCACCTCGAGGAGCGCGTAGCCGAGGAAGAAGATGCCGGCGCCGAGCCCGTAAGCTGCGGCATTCAGGCCGATGTCCTCGCTCATGGTGAGCTTGGCGAAGCCCACGTTGTTGCGGTCAAGGTAGGCAACGAAATAGAGCAGGACGATCAGTGGCATAACGCGGCGGCGGACCTTGCGGAGCGTACGCTCGCCGAGCTCGCCGAGCCCTGCGGATTTTAAGGAGAGTGAAGTCATCTTCGACCTTCTGTCTAACGGAGTCCGGCACCGGCGGTGGTGGCGGGAATCTGTGCGGATATCTTGGAGGGCCCTGTCCAATGGGGACGGGATCCGATGCGATTTCAGTCAGATGTCAGACATCTGATCGACCAACTGAGAAAAAGCTTAGGTTAGTGATGCGGATTACGTCAAGACCTGTTTGGTGCGGGCTGCGACGTCAGGATGCCGCGTGGTGCACGTAGCGTTCGTAGTCCCGGTATGTCTGGTCCATATGCTCGTCCATGGTGCGGCGGGCCAGCTCGGCCTCGCCGCTGAGGATGCTTTCCATGACCTTTTGGTGGTAGTCAATGGCGTGCAGTTGGATCTCTTCGACGGCGGACGTTTCACGCCGTTTTACGTAAAGGAGCTGACCCAGCTGCGCGAACAGCGCCCGGACAAATGGATTGCCGGAAGCCTTCAACACTGCGTCGTGGAAGGCGATGTCTGCCGCCACGAAGGCATCGAGGTCGCCGGAATCATGGAAGCGCTTCATGTCCGCAATGCACTCGCGCATCTGCTGGGCATGCTCGGGTGTATGGCGTTTGGCCGCGAGCGCAGCGGCCCCGGTTTCCACCATGCGCCGCATCTCGATCAACCCCACTGCGACCTGCTCCGCCCCATTGTCGTGCGAAGCGGCCTTGAAGATCGCATCCAGACCGGTCCAGTTGTCGGTCGGGTTGACGAAGGTCCCGCGGCCGGCTTTAACGTAGAGGATGTTCTGTGCCCGCAGGGCCTTGAGTGCCTCGCGCACAGTGAGGCGGCTGACGTCGTAGGCTTTGGCGATGTCGGCTTCGGGCGGTAAGGCTGCGTGGGGCTGCAGTTTGCCGTCCAGGATGTCTTCGAGCAGGCCGTCGACAAGGTCGTCAACAAGTGTCCTGCGGCCCATCGTGCTTCCCACCTTTAGTCTTAGCCCGTACTCCGGGTGCCATCCACATTACAGAAGCCGCCGTACGGACCGGGACGCCCGCCAGCCTCACCGCCCGTTGAAGCGGCGTCTCAGGAAAGAAACGGCGTCTCAGGAAATCCCTGTATTGCCGGCCTCGCGCCGACCGGAGGCCGCAAGGTAGGCCTCAAGATTGGTTAGTGTCTTTTCGATGCTGACGGGGTGGCGGCGCAGGTAACCTGCCAGCCGAAGGAAAAACTTCCCACGGACCGCAGTGGCGTCCCATTGTTCGGTCACGCGCGTGCCGGCAGTACCGTCGGCGCCGGTGGCCGGTTCCAGGATATAGCGCCAGATGTGGCCGTAGAAATGGCGCCAGGCCATGCGCCTGCCTTCCTCGAATTCGGAGACCGTGTTCAGGATTCTGTAGTCCACGGCCATGTTCATTTCCATGCCAAAGCGGGCTCCGAGGCTCAGCCGTTCCGGGCCGCGCGGCTGGGCGCCCTTCACGGTGCCGGAACAGTCAATCGCACTGTGCAGCGCCGGAGTGGCCAGGACTTCAAAGATCACTTCGGGCGGGGCAGCGATGAAGCGTTCGCGGGACACGAGGTATCGGTTGTTCATCCCCCCAGCCTAGGACCACGGGCACCATTGGCAGCGAGCCGGCCAGTGCGGCCGCGGCGGTCCGGTTCCGCACGGGACGCGTGGCGCCACAGCATGGCCGTAGCCTTGACCGCCAAAGTTCGGCTGATATTATCAACAAAGGCAGTATGTCCTATCAAGCGAACATAGTAGGACATGGATTCCCTCCCGGGCCTCGGGCGGGCACCAGCTTCCGGCATGGAACGAGGAATATCCAGTGGCGAATCAACTTGGTCTCATCATCGACCGCTCCTCGCCCGTACCCCTGTACCACCAGGTGGTACAGGGCATCGAGGCCGCCATCCACAGCGGAATCCTGGAACCCGGCAGCCGGCTGGAGAACGAAATCGATCTCGCGGCCCAGCTGAACCTCTCCCGGCCCACCATGCGCAAAGCCATGGACGAACTGGTCCGCTCGGGGCTGCTGGTCCGCAAGCGCGGCGTGGGTACTCAGGTGGTCTCCAGCCAGGTCCGCCGCCCCCTGGAGCTCTCCAGCCTGTTTGATGACCTCTCCAACAACGGCAAGAAGCCCACCACCCAGGTGCTGACCTTCTCCCACATGGAGGCCGACGCTGCGACGCTCGCCACCCTCGAACTGCCGGCCGGCTCCAAGGTGTACCACTTCACCCGCCTGCGCAAAGTGGGCGGCAAGCCCCTTGCCCTGATGGAGAACTGGGTCCGGGACGACATCGCCACCATGGACGAAGCCATGCTGGCCTCTGAGGGCCTCTACGCCATTCTCCGCCGCGGCGGAGTCAACTTCCGCCTGGCCTCGCAACGGATCGGCGCGATGATCGCCAACGACTACCAGGCGCGCCTGCTGGAGGCCGAGGTCAACTCCGCCCTGGTCACCATGGAGCGCACCGCAACGGACGACGCTGGCCGCCGCGTGGAAACCGGACACCATGTGTACCGGGCGGATTCGTACAGCTTTGAAATGACACTCGTACAGCGATAACGCAAGGAATACATCAATGACTAACTGGGTCTATCCCCTGGGCAGCGCCGCCGACGGCGGCTGGGACATCTCGCTCGGAACCTCCGATTCAACCCTGGCCGTGGACGGCTGGGCCCATACGGGCCTGAAGGTGGCCACCTTAACTGCAGGGGCCGACGTCGTTCTCCCGGCAGCGGACGAGGAGCGGATTGTGGTTCCCCTCAACGGCTCCTTCACCGTCTCCGTCGACGGTGAAGACTATGTCCTGGCGGGCCGGGCGTCCGTGTTCCACGGCCCCAGCGACGTGCTGTACTCGGGCACGGGCCGGACCGTCACCATCAGCTCGTCCGACGGCGGACGGGTGGCGGTCGCCACCGCACCGGCAAAGGCCTCCTATCCCACGCGCCTGGTCACGGCGGCGGAGACACCCGTGGAACTGCGCGGGGCCGGCAACTGCTCCCGCCAGGTCCATAACTTCGGCACGCCTGCGGCCCTCGAGGCTGACCGTTTCATCGTGTGTGAAGTCCTCACCCCCGCCGGGAACTGGTCCTCCTACCCTCCGCACAAGCACGATGAGGAAAAGGACGGCGAAACGAACCTCGAGGAGATCTATTACTTCGAGACGCAGGTGGCTGCGGGCTCCGGCGCACCCGCCGACGCCGACGCCATCGGCTACCAGCGCGTCTACGCCTCGGATGAACGTCCCATCGACGTGGCGGCCGAGGTCCGCACGGGCGACGTTGTGCTGGTCCCCTACGGTTGGCACGGCCCCGCCATGGCGGCCCCGGGCTACGACCTGTATTACCTGAACGTGATGGCCGGCCCCGGCCCCGTCCGCGAATGGCTCATCAGCGACGACCCGCACCACGGCTGGGTCCGCCAAAGCTGGGACGGCCAGGACATCGATCCCCGGCTGCCGTTCGGCGCTTAGAGATCAAGCGCTAGAGATCAAGAAAATGCCCCGCCGGAACGGATTCCGGAGGGGCATTTTTCATTGCAGCGGTACGCTCACCTGGCTACGCTGATGGCCACTTTGACCGGGACGCCGGTGGCCAGTGATTCCTGGGCGGCGTCAGCCACGCGGGAAGCGGCCACGGCGTCCTCCGGGGTGCAGGGATTCTCCCGGCGGCCCAGGATCAGCTCCACAAACGCAGCCATTTCCGATCGGTACGCCTGGTCGAAGCGTTCGGCAAAGGTCCTGTGGGATTGCCCGGAGGGAAAGGCGATCCCGGCTTCAGCCGACGCCATGGCCGTCTGCTCATCGAGCCCAACCATCAGCGAACGGCTGGAGCCCTGGATTTCCAGGCGGACGTCGTGGCCGGCCCCGTTGTAGCGGGTGGCTGACACGGTACCCACTGTGCCGTCGTCGAACGTGACCAGTGCCAGCGCCGTGTCCACGTCGCCCACGGCGCCGATGGCCGGATCGCCATTGTTGGAGCCCTTTGCGTAGACCTCCACGATCTCGCGGCCGGTCAGCCAACGGAGGATGTCGAAGTCGTGGACGGAGCAGTCGCGGAACAGTCCGCCGGAACTGGCGAGGAACTCCACGGGCGGCGGCGCCATGTCACAGGTGACGGCGCGCAGGGAGTGGATCCAACCCAGCTCGCCCGCTTGGTAGGCACGCTTGGCCTCAAGATAGCCGTGGTCAAAGCGGCGCTGGTGGCCGATCTGCACCACACCGTTGTTGTCGCGGATGTAGTCCAGCACCGGCAGGGCGTCCGCCACGTTCATGGCCACCGGCTTTTCGCAGAAGACCGGGATTCCGGCGTCCACGCCCACGCGAATCAGTTCGGGGTGGGTTCCGGTCCCCGTTGCGATGACGAGTCCGTCCACGCCGGCGGCGATGAGGTCCTCCACCGAAGGCAGGAAGCCGGCACCGAGGCCGGCAGCAACGCCCTTGGCGTGGTCCTCGGCGACGTCGGTGAGCAGAAGCCTGACGTTGATGCCTTGCGGATTGAGGACTCCATTGAGCGCGGAGATGTTGTTGGCGTGCATGACGCCTATGCGTCCCACTCCGACCAGACCGAGAATGACGTCCTTCATAGTGTTCCTTCGCAAGCAGTACCGGGCCCGGAATCCCGGGCAGACAACAATGTGGGAACGTTCCAACATTGTCTTGCTAGAGTAGGTGAATCCGCATGCCGAGTCAAGACTTTGTATTAACAAACAGGAGGTCACTGTGACTGCCCCCGAACGGAAACGCGCCGCCACCATCCTGGACGTGGCCGCCGCCGCGGGTGTTTCCAAGTCGGTGGTGTCCCTCGTGCTGCGCGGCACGGGCTACGTCAGCGCGGCCAAGCGCACCGCCGTCGAACATGCCGTGCTGGAACTCGGCTACCGTCCGAACGCGGCTGCCCGGGCCCTCGGCGAATCGCGGAGCCGCACCGTGGGCGTGGTACTCAACGACATGCGGAACCCCTGGTTCGTCAGCGCGGTGGAAGGGCTCAACAGCACCCTCAACGAGCTCGGCCTGCAAATGCTGATGGGCGACTTCCGCCTGGACAGCCGCAGCGGCGAATCCCTGCTGAAGAAACTGCTGGAGATGAACATCGAGGCCCTGGTGCTGGTGGGGACCATGCCGGAGAGCCCCGGTTTGACGGCAGCAGCCTTGCAGGTGCCAACCATCGCGCTGGGGGCGCCCAGCGGCCCAGGTGCCAACGTCACCGTCGTGACCAACGACGACGACGCCGGGGCCCGCCTCGCGGTGGCTCATCTGATCGCGCTGGGGCACCGCCGCATCGCCCATGTAGGGGCACCCGCCACCGCCGTCGGGATTGCCCGCCGTCGGGGGTATGAAGCGGAGATGAGGGCCGCCGGCCTGGCGGAGTTCATCCGGACCGTGCCGGGAGACCTGAGCGAAGAGGGCGGCCACCGTGCCGCACTCGAGCTGCTGTCAGTTGTCGACCGGCCCACAGCGGTGTTCGCTGTCAACGACATGGCGGCGCTGGGGGTCCTCTCGGCCGCCGAGGAATGCGGGCTCGCCGTACCTGCCGATCTTTCGGTGGCCGGCTACGACAATACCCCGCTGGCGCGGTTGCGCCGGATCAGCCTGACTTCAGTGGACACGGCCAGTTTTGCCGCCGGGCAGCGGGCGGCCGAACTCCTGATCGCACGACTGGAGCCGGGCAGCACGCTGCCCCCAGACGAACTGTTGGTGCCGACGCTGGAAGTGAGGGGCAGCACCGCCGCCCCTCACCCCTGAACGGCACGCCTATGTCGAGGCGATCTGGACGCTGGCGTCCTGCACCGTGAACGCCGCCCGGAAGGCCGCAAGGGCTTCCTCGTCGTCACCGCTGGCCCAGGCTTCCATACCCACCGTCCCCTCGTAGCCTGCGTCCGCGAGCGCCTTGGCCACGGCCCGGTAGTTGATCTCCCCGGTTCCGGGTTCGCAGCGGCCCGGTACGTCGGCAACCTGGACTTCGCCGATGTGCGGCAGCGCGGTCCGCACGAGCTCGATGAGGTTCCCCTCGCCCAGTTGTGCGTGGTACAGGTCCAGCATGAGCTTCACGTTGGGGTGCCCGGCTGCTTCCACCAACGCCAGGGTGTCCTTGGCGCGGGCGAGCGGGATGCCGGGGTGGTCCAGGACCGTGTTGAGGTTTTCCAGGCAGAACGTCACCCCATACTTCTCCCCCAAGTTGCCGAGCCGTTCCAGGGTCCGCGCGCCGGTGCTCCACATGCGGCCGGTGGACCGGTAGAGGGGGCGGGCCGCCTGGCCATCGATGAGCTCCGCTGGGTGCACCACCATGCGGCTCACGCCGAGCTCCAGGGCTGTGGGAATCAGAGACTCGGCCGTCCGCACCACGTCGTCGGCCGTGTCGGGGTCCACGAGGCTTCCGGAGGTGTACCCGGTCATGGAGGAGAACGCCGCGCCGGTTGCCTTGAGGGCCGGAATGTCCTTGGTCCGCGAATCCCACATCTCGACGTCGAATCCGGCGTCGTGTAGCCGCTGCACCCGTTCCACAAACGGCAGGTCCGTGAAGACCATTTCCGCACAAACGGCCAGCCGCATCAGACGCCGGCCCGGGCGTCGTCGCGGAGCGCCACCGGGGCAGCAGCCACAGCCACCGGACCGCCCTGTTTGACCGATTCGATGCACGCCAGCGCCATGGCCAGCGCGCGGCGGGCGTCTGCGGCGCCGGGGGTGAGGGTGAATGCGCCCGACGGCGGCGGGGTGCCGTCCCGCTGTGCACGAACCGTGGCGGCGAAATCGGCGAGTTCGTCCGTGTAAGCCTGCCGGAAGAGTTCCACGTTGAGGCGCGGCGTGTCCGCGGACAGTCCTTCCGCCGTATAACGCCGGGCCGCCGTCTCGGTGGCCCGGCCGGCCTGGACCATGCCCTTGGAACCGAAGACCTCGCCGCGGATGTCGTAGCCATAGAGAGCACTGAAGTTTGCTTCCGCCACGGCGATGGCGCCGTTGCTGTAGCGGATGGTCACCACCGCGGTGTCCAGGAAGCCCTGATCGCGGAGTTTCGGTTCCACGAGGGCGTCGGCCACGGCATAGACCTCCACCGGCTCGGCGCCTTCATTGAACCAGTTCAGGGTGTCGAAATCGTGAATCAAGGTTTCCAGGAAGACCGTCCACGCGGGGACCCTGGCCGCGTTCGGGATGCTGCCGTTGCCCGGATCGCGGGTCAGCGAGCGCAGGAGCTGCGGCTGCCCGGCGATGCCGGCCGCAAGGTCTTTCTTGGCGGCCTGGAAGTCGTCCGCGTAGCGCCGGTTGAAGCCGATCTGGAAATGCACCCCGGCTTTTTCAACGGCGGCCAGTGCGGCGTCGAGTTCGTCGAGCCCTTGGCCCGCGGGCTTCTCGCAGAAGACGTGCTTCCCCGCTGCGGCAGCCTGGGTGATCAGGGCGGAGTGGAAACGGGCCGGGCTCGCGATCACCACGGCGTCGATCTCCGGATCGGCCAGGATATCCGCGGCGTCGGCCGTGACCTTTGCCGTGCCCAGCGATTGGGCCAGGGCCTGGGCGGATTCCACATTGGGGTCGGCGATGGCCGCAAGGACGGCGCCCGGGACGCGGCGGGCGATGCTTTCGGCATGGAACGCCCCCATCCAGCCGGAGCCGATGAGCCCGACCTTCACGGGTGCGGAGAGTCCTGCGGAGTGCTGTTCGATGTAGGCCATTGGCCAGTCCTTTCGATTGTCAAAACAAAAATGAATCAGAGCCGTGCAGCGTCCTTGTCCGCCAACGTCTCTTCGTCTGGGAACACCACTCCCAGCTGGCGGCGGATCTCGTCGGCCACGTCCAAGGTGCGGATGGATGCTGCCAGCGTCCGCTGGCCGGCCTGTGTCTGCCCGGCGGCCACGGCACGGGCCACGGCCGCCGCTTCGTAGTGCAGTCCCTCGAAGTGGCCGCCGGGCGGTTCCTCATGGCGCAGCCGGGCCCCGTCCGGGAAGCGGACCTCGAAGCCACCGGGCATGTTGAAGGGACCGTCGAAAGTCAGCGTGGCCCTCGAACCGACGATCGTGGCCGAAGTGGGCGTGAAGTTGTGCAGGTGGGTGTTCACCACGGCCTGCGCGCCGCCGGCGAACTGCATGATCGCGGACAGCTGGGCGTTGACCCCGGATTCGTGGGGCTGGCCGATGGCATGCAACTCTTCCGGCAGGCCCAGGACCTCGGTGACCAGGGCCAACGGGTACGTGCCGAGGTCCAGCAGCGGGCCGCCGGCCAGTGCGGGATCGAAGATCCTGTGGCCGCGTTCGAAGTGTTCGCCGTATTCGGCAAAAACCGTGGTGACGGTGCCCAAGGTCCCGGCGTCGAGGATCTGCCGGATCACGTCGAACTTGGGCAGGAAGAAAGTCCACATGGCCTCGGCGGCGAACACCCCGGCGGCTTCGGCCCGTTTGGCGATGTCCTGGGCCTGCGCCGCGTTGAGGCCGATCGGCTTCTCGACCAGAACGTGTTTGCCGGCGTCGAGGGCGAGCACGGCGGCCTGGTGGTGGAAGTTGTGTGGCGTGCAGACGTAGACGATGTCGATGTCCGGGGCGGCGGCCAGCTCCTCGTAGCTGCCGTAGGCCGCGGGCACGCCGAAAGCGTCCGCGAATGCCTTGGACCGGCTGGGCGAACGGGACGCGACGGCAGCGATCACCTGGTCCGTGTGCGCCTGGACGGATTCGGTGAAGCGTTCGGCGATCCAGCCGGGTCCCATGATCCCCCAGCGCAGCACGGGGGCATCCCGCGAACCGGGCACGCGGGAGACCGGCAGGGCAGAGTTGCTCACGAGTAGCTCACTTTCGTGTAGGCGCCGTCGCCGTGCAGGGACTGGATCATGGCCTGGGCCACGAGCGAGGCATTGAGGCCGTCCTGCGCCCCGGCCAGGGGCGGCTGTTCTCCCTTGGCCAGGGCTGAGATCCAGGCCTGCAGCTGCAGGCGGTACGCGTCGGCAAAGCGCGGGCGCCAGTCCGCGGGGATTCCCGTCCGGCTGAGGCCCGCCTGCTGGACGCCCAGCAGTGCGGATTCCTTCAGACCGGTGGTGCCGAGTTCCGAGACAACCTCACAGCTGGTGGTATAGCCATATTGGGCGTTAAGGAACAGCTCCAGTGTGGTCAGCGTGCCGTCGGCGGTTCGGAGCATCATAAAGGCCGGGTCCTGCAACCCGCCCTCGGCATGGCGTGAGCTCCGCCCGGCCTGCCATGACACTTCCGTTATGGGCGAGTCCAACAGCCAGGGAATGATGTCCAGCTCGTGGATGGCCGAATTGGTGATGGCCGATTCGGACGTGGTGCCCGTGCCCGCACCGGCGTTCCGGCTGGTGCAGTGGACCACGAGCGGTTCGCCCTGGGTGCGGTCCTGCACAGACTGGCGCAGGGCCATGTAGCCGGGGTCGAAGCGCCGCATGAAGCCCAGCGACAGCAGCGAAGCCCCGGTGGCAGCCACGATGTCGGCGTCCGCCGCTACCACCTCGAGGCTTTCCAGCAGCGTGGGGGCCAGCGGCTTCTCGCACAGCACCGGGGTCATCGCCTCAAAGCATTCCAGCACCAGCCCGGCGTGCGTGGAGTCGTGGGAGGAAACCACGACGGCGTCCACCTCGCTGGAGTTGATCAGCTCGGAGGGATCGGTGGTGATGCGGGCGGCCGGAGGCGCAGCGGCCGCGGCACGGCCGGCGTCGAGGTCTGCCACAAAAGTGACCTCGGCACCGCCGATGGTGGTGGCGAGGTTCCTGATGTGGTCGGCGCCCATGATTCCGGCGCCAATGACGCCTACCCGGATCGGCATGTTGTCTTCCCGTCTACTTTTCGCTATCTTTGCCGTGACCTTCGCGCCGTGGCACGGCGGGCGGGGCCCGTCCGGTTTTCCGGCGGGCCCCGCCTCGGTCCTGTTACACGTGCCGGGGGCTGCTTTCCGTTGACGTCTCTCGGTTGTGAGTAACGTCAGCGACCTCTGCCTGCACTTCCTTGACCACGTCGCCGTGTCCGCCGAGCTGCTCGAGCTCGTGGGCGAGTTCCGCCAGTTCCGCACCGCCGGCCATCTGGGCGGTGAGCTCGTCCAGGGTGATGTCCTTCTTGTCGTAGTAGCCGATCGACTTGCCGCGCTTGAGCAGGAGGAACCGGTCCCCGACAGGGAAGGCGTGGTGCGGGTTGTGCGTGATGAAGATGACGCCGAGTCCCCGGTCGCGAGCCTGCAGGATGTAGCGGAGCACGACGCCGGACTGCTTGACGCCCAGCGCCGCCGTCGGTTCGTCCAGGATCAGGACCTTTGCGCCGAAGTACACGGCGCGGGCGATCGCGACACACTGGCGCTCACCGCCGGACAGCTGGCCGATGGGCTGTTCCACGTCGCGGAGGTCGATGCCCATCTCGGCAAGTTCCTTGAGCGTGATGGCCTTCATCTTCTCGACGTCCATGCTTTTGAACGGGCCGAAACCGCTGGTCAGCTCCGAACCGAGGAAGAAGTTCCGCCAGATGGGCATCAGGGGCACCACCGCGAGGTCCTGGTAGACGGTGGCGATGCCCACGTCAAGGGCGTCACGGGGCGAACCAAACTTCCGTTCCTCGCCCATGATGTTCAGCACCCCGGCGTCGTGCTGGTGCAGTCCGGCGATGATCTTGATCAGGGTGGACTTGCCCGCACCGTTATCGCCCAGTACGCAGGTGACACGGCCGTTGTCCACGGCCATGGTCACATCGGAGAGGGCGATGATGTTGCCGTAGTGCTTGCCTACTCCGTCGAGGGAGAGCAAGTGGACGGGGGTGTGGGTGAGGGGATCTTTTTCATCCTTGAGCAGGGTCTGTTGGTCGATCTCTTTGGCGTTCATTTCTCCGGCCCCTTTACTTGAGTTCCGCGCGGCGCTTGACGATGAGGTTGATGATGGTGGCCAGCAGCAGCATCAGGCCCAGGAAGAACTTGAACCAGTCGGGGTTCCACTGGGCATAGACGATGCCCTTGTTGGCCATGCCGAAGATGAACGCGCCGATCGCGCCGCCCACCGCCGAACCATAGCCGCCGGTCAGGAGGCACCCGCCGATCACCGCGGCGATGATGTACAGGAACTCGTTGCCCACACCCTCACCGGACTGCACCGTATCGAAAGCGAAGAGGTTGTGCATGCCCAGGATCCAGCCGCAGAAGCCCACGCCCATGAACAATCCGATCTTCGTGGCCTTGACCGGCACACCCACGGCGCGGGCCGCATTCTCGTCCCCGCCGACGGCGAAGATCCAGTTCCCCACCCGGGTCCGCATCAGCACCCAGGTGGCCACGGCGACCAGCGCGATCCAGATGAACACCGTGATCTTGACATCGATGCCGCCAATGGAGACCGAGGACGCGAACACCGCGCGGGCGGAGGCGAAGCCGTCCATGCTGGAGATCGACGGCGACGACACGGAGCCGCCGATCAGCCGGGTCAGGCCCAGGTTCAGGCCGGTCAGCATAAGGAACGTGGCCAGGGTGACGATAAAGCTGGGCAGCTTGGTCTTCATCAAAATCCAGCCATTGATATAACCGATGCCCACGGAGACCACCAGGGCCAGGAGAACCCCGACCCAGATATTCGTGCTGAAGTACCAGCTGAACATCGACGCCGTCAGTGCCGATGAGATCACCGCGACACCGGTGGAAAGATCGAACTCCCCGCCGATCATCAGCAAGGAAACCCCCACCGCCATGATGCCGATCGTGGAACTGCCGTACAGAATGGTCGCCAAGGCATTGGGCTGGGTAAACGTCGGGGAAACCAACGCGAAGAAGACGAACAGGACCACCGCTCCTACGAGCGCGCCGACTTCGGGACGGCCCAGGAGCGTCTGGAGCGGGTTCCGCCGCCCAATTCTCTCATCGCCACGTGGCCCGGCTGCTGAAGCCGGTGCCGGGGGCAGGGTTGCTGTTTTTGCCATAGGAAGAACTCCTTGTTGGTCAGGCCGTGCGGCGGTTGCCCGCCGCACGGCCTGAGTCCCGGATCTAGCGGACGCCCTGCTGGGCGAATTTGAGAACGTCGGAAGCGTTGGACTGGTCAACGATGGTGGGACCGGTCAAGACCGGCTGGCCGCCGCCAAGCTTGAAGCCGCCACGCTTGGCCTGCCACAGCGAGTCGACCGACATGTAGCCCTGGGCCCACGGCTGCTGGTCCACGGTGAAGATCACGTCACCATCCACGATCTTCTGGGCGAGCTCTGCGTTCAGGTCGAAGCTGGCAACCTTCGCAGAGCTGCCGGCGTCCGCGACGGACTTGAGCAGCGTGAGGGTGATCGGTGCGCCGAGGCCAATGATGACGTCTGCATCCTTGGCTGCCTGGAGCTTCGCGGTGGCGGTGGACTGGACGCCGGTCATGTCCTTGCCGTCGACGTAGAGAATCTCCGCACCCGGAACCTTGGCCTTGACGCCTGCGCACCGTGCTTCAAGGCCAACGTGGCCCTGCTGCTGAATGACGCAGACCGGGTGCTTGAAGCCCTGTTCGGCGAGCTTGGTGCCCACCGCCTGGCCGGCAAGCTGCTCATTCGAGCCGAAGTGCGTAAATGCGCCGAGCTGCGCCGACACGGACTCGCCGGCGTTGAGGCTGACCACCGGAATGCCGGCATCGGTGGCCTTCTTCAGGACGTCCTTCAGGGCCTCCGGGGTTGCGAGGGTAACGGCGATGCCGTCGACTTTCTGATCGATGGCCTGCTGGACGAGCTGGGCCTGGCGTCCGGCCTCCGGGTCACTGGTGTAGAGCAGTTCCACGTTGTCTTTCGCTGAGGCCTCCTCGGCACCCTTGCGGACTATGTCCCAGAAGGTGTCGCCTGCCGCGGCGTGGGTGATGAGAGCCACCTTCATGCGGTCTGTGGTGGCCACCTGACCGCCGCCGGCGGCGCCGCCGCCCTCAACCGGCTTCCCGCCCGTGCTGGAGCAGGCGCTGAGTGCCATCATGGGAACAACTGCCGCCACGAGAGCCGCCTTGCGCCAAGAAAAATTAGCCACGTTAATCTCCTTTGATCTCAGGGTCCGGGCTGCCACTCTGCAACCGCCGGAGCACTGTCTACCTCGATCATGGTGATTCAACTCACGAATGTCAATAGTTTGTCCTGACATTAGGATGTTTTTACGTAAGGGAGCCTACTGCGGCCGCCCTAAAATGCCGGCCGCGCCGTGGTCCCGCGAACAACCAGGGCCGGCTCAATCAGCTTGCGTTGCGGGCCAACCGCGGCGTCGCGAATGCGTGCAAGCAGCGCCTTGGCCACATCCACGCCCACCAGATCGCTTCGGTTGTCTACTGAGGTCAGCTCCAGATACCGCGACTTTGCCAGGGTTGAATTGTCGTATCCGATCACGGAGATGTCCGCCGGGACCGCAAGCCCGCGCGCCTTGATGGCACCCAAGGCACCCAAGGCCATGGTGTCATTGGCGGCGAAGATGGCAGTGGTGTCCGGATAGTGGTCCAGCAGCCAGCACGTCGAGGCGTAGCCATCCTCCTCGGACGTGCCGCCCGACTCCCCCGCAATCCGAAGTTCGGCGCCGGACTCCCGGAGCCGGCTGAGGAAGCCCGCGCGCCGGTGCGCAGCGGCACCGCCGGATCCGGAAAGGTGGCCTATCCGGATGTGGCCGAGCCCCAGAAGGTGGCTGGCCGCCATGCCGCCGCCACCGTCGTCGTCGTTGGTAATCAGATCAGCGCCGGCCGGCACACCATCGCGCCACCCAGCCACGACCGTCGGAACCCCCGCCCCAGCCAACATTGACGCGCTTGGCTCCGCCGCTATCACCAGCCCGTCAACGTGCATGGCAAGCAAACCGTCGGCAGCTTCCTGGATGCGGTTCTCCCCGGGCCGGGAATCAGCCAGCATGACCTGGTAGCCATGTTCCGTCAGCGCAGACTCCATCCCCCGCAGCAGATCGACGAACCACAGGTTCCGGTAGTCGTCAATCACCAGCCCAATGCTCTTCGTGCGACTGCTGGCAAGCGTAGTGGCGGCGCGGCTGGGGCGGTACCCGAGGTCCGAGATGGCCGCCTGGACGGCTTCGCGGCGCTTGTCGCTCACCCTCGCGGGATTCTGCAGTACGAGTGAAACCAGCGACGGCGAGACGCCCGCCTGCTTCGCCACGTCATAGATCGTCGGGCGTCGTGCCTTGGGGCTGTGCAACGTCATCGGAGGTGCCTTTCGTGTCTGCCCTTGAGGATATCCGCCAGGTGATTGACAGGACATACATACATGGATACGCTCAGATCCAGTGCACTAAATTGTAGCGCTACAAAATGCCGTTGGACCTTCCCGCCGCGGCTGAATTTCAAAGGAGAAATCAATGGCTGAAAGCCTAGGCGTCGCCGTCATCGGTGCAGGCATGGCCGGCAAGGCCCACGCTGCTGCATACCGCACCGCGTCTGCCCTCTACAGCCCGGTACTTCCCCCGGTGCGCCTGGTCTCGATCGGCGACGTCAACGCCGAATTCGGCTCGTTGGCCGCCCGCCGTTTCGGATACGAACGCAACGACACGTCGTGGCAGGCAATCGCCGAAGCCGATGACATCGACGTCGTCAGCGTGGTCATCGCCAACTCGCTCCACCGCGAAGTGGTGGAGGGCCTGCTCGCGGCCGGCAAGCACGTGCTGTGCGAAAAGCCGCTGAGCGACTCCCTGGCAGACGCCCGCGCCATGGCCGAGGCAGCCCGCGCGGCCGAGGCCGGCGGAACGATCGCCCGTATTGGCTTCACGTTCCGCCGCACCCCCGGCATCGCCTACATCCGGGACCTGATCCGCAACGGCGTCCTCGGTAATGTCCTGCACTTCAGCGGCCGCTACTGGACCGATTACGGCTTCAGCCCCTCCGCTCCCATGAGCTGGCGCTACAAGGGCGGCCCCGGCTCCGGTGCGCTCGCCGATGTTGGAAGCCACCTGACGTACATTTCCGAGTTCCTCTGTGGCGACATCAAGTCGATCACCGGCGGCAGCCTCAGCACCGTGATCGATAAGCGGCCCCTGCCGCTCGCGGCCGTTATGGGCCACGACCATGCTGCCGTCAGCGACACCTTCGAAGCCGTCGAGAACGACGACTACGCAGCCTTCAACGCGGAGTTCGGAACCGGCGCCGGCAGTTTTGAGGTCTCCCGGGTTGCGGCCGGGCACGCCAACAGCCTGCAGTTCGAGGTGTTCTGCGAGAACGGTGCCGCCAAATTTGACCAGCGCCGCCCGGCCGAGATCCAGCTGTTCCTCAACGACGGTTCCGGCAACGAGAACGGTTACCGCCAGGTCATCCTCGGCCCGGGGCACCCCTACATCGCCGGGGGTCTTGCCATGGACGCCCCCGAAGTCGGCTTCGGCCAGAACGACGCCTTCGGCTACCAGGCCCGCGCGTTCCTCGAAGAGGTCGCCGGTTTCAGCGAAGAAGAGTCCCTCCCCCGCTGCGCCACGTTCGACGAAGGCGTGCGCAACATGGAACTGCTCGGCGCAGTGGCCGAATCCGCCCTCAACAACGGAAAGAAGATCACGCTATGAGGCTCGGTGTCTACAACGCAGTCCTGCATGACCGGCCACTTCCCGAAGCACTGAAGGTCATTGCCGAGCTTGGCCTCACCGGTATCGAGATCAACACTGGCGGCTTTCTCCCCGCCGTGCACGTCCCCACCATGGACCAGATCCTGGAAAGCGACGCCGCCCGCGACGACTACCTGGCCCTTTTCGAGGGCACCGGAGTTTCCATCGCAGGACTCAACTGCAACGGCAACCCGCTGCACCCCAACCGTGAGATCGGCGAGAAGCACGCCGAAGATATTCGTCGCTCCATCCGTCTGGCCAGCCGCCTCGGCCAGGACCGGGTAGTTACGATGTCCGGCCTGCCCGGCGGAGAGCCCGGAGCCACCACCGTCAACTGGGTGGTCAACGCCTGGAACTCGGCAGCATTGGACGTCTTGGACTACCAGTGGGGCGTGGCCGCAGCGTTTTGGAAGGAAACCGACCGCCTGGCCGCTGACCACGGCGTCAAGGTGGCTCTCGAACTGCACCCGCAGAACCTCGTCTTCAACACCGCCGACGTCCACAAGCTGATCGAGCTGACCAACGCAACGCATGTCGGCGTCGAACTGGATGCCTCCCACCTGTTCTGGCAGCAGATGGACCCGGTTGCCGTTGTGCGCGAACTCGGACCGCTCGTCTTTCAGGCGGCGGCGAAAGATGTCCGTGTTAACACCGAAAACGCTGCGCTGTACGGCGTGCTGGACAACAGCTTCCGCCGGCTCGCGCCGGAGGAAAACCGCACCAACCTCGGCGGCGACGAGTGGGCCAACGAGTGGCCCAAGAACTCTGCCTGGGACTTCGTGGCTCTGGGCCGCGGGCATAACACCGCCTATTGGACAGAGTTCCTCCGGGCCCTGCACGAGGTAGACCCGGAGATGCTGGTCAACATCGAGCACGAGGACGTCTCACTGGGCCGGATCGAGGGCCTGCAGGTGGCGGCCAAGGTGCTGCGGGATGCTGACGCCGCGCTCAGGTCTTCGCTGAACCTGACGGCTTAGCCAACCAATTCGTCAGGCAAAGGCCTGTGAACAGCAAGGGGGCGGCGCATATGCGTCGCCCCCTTGCTGTGACCGGAGGCAGGCCATCCCTAAAAGAGAAGGAAACGAACATGCGTATTGGCATTGTCGGATACGGAGCAGGCGGCAGGTACTTCCATGCCCCGTTCATTGAAGCGGCCGAGGGAGTCGAGCTGGTGGGCATTGTGGCCCGTTCGGAAGCGAAACGGGCGCAGGCGGAAGCGGACTTCCCGGGCCTGCCTGTTTATGGGAGTCTGGCCGAGCTGCTCGACGCCGGCGTGGACGCGGTGACCATCACCACGCCGCCCCACACGCGCCGTGACCTGGTTATGGAAGCCATCACAGCGGGCGTGCACGTTGTGGCCGACAAACCCTTCGCCCCGAATGCGGAGGCTGCGCGTGAACTCGCCGAGGCCGCCTCCCGGGCCGGCGTTGTCCTGAACGTCTACCACAACCGGCGCCGCGACGCGGATATCCTTACGTTCGCCAACGTGCTGGCCTCAGGGGAACTGGGCGAGACGTGGCGGGTGCATTCGACCATGGACCAGGACAACGCCGACAGCCTTGAGCTCGGTGCCAGCGGTGGACTCCTGCGGGACCTGGGCAGCCACCTGGTTGACCAGATGCTGTGGCTGCTCGGACCGGCGAGCCACGTGCACGCGACCCTGGACTGGACGGACCGTTTCGGCGAACGGACGGACTGCGGCTTTGTTGTCACCATGACGCATTCGTCGGGAACCGTCTCCACGGTGTCCGCCAGCAAACTCAACCATTCCACCACGAGGGAGCTGCGGGCCTACGGCAGCAGGGGCAGCTACATCGCCTCCGGCGCCGACGTTCAGGCCAACGCCCTGATGTCGGGCCGCCGTCCGGTTGAGGAACCGGCAACGTGGGGCATCGACGCGGACGAAAACTGGGGCACCCTGGCCACAAAGGACGGCCGCGAGGCCATTGCCTCGGCACAGGGGAACTATGCCGGCTTCTATACAGGGTTCGCCCGCGCGGTCCGCGGCGACGGCCCTGAACCCGTACCGGCGACGGAAGGAATCCGGACGCTGGAGGTGCTGGATGCGGCCCGCCGCAGTGCGCTGGAGAACGCGGTGATCGCGCTCTAGCACCCTCTCTCACTTCCTGCGCGTTTTCCCGGATCCCTCTCTCACCTGGTGAGAGAGGGCCTCTCCGGATTTTCCTGCAGGAAGTGAGGGAGCGTCCATGGCCCCGCACTCGCTGGACGCAAGAACGCCCGACGCCGGCCGGCGTCGGGCGTTTTTGTGTCACCTTGGGGTGCGGCGTCACCTTAGACAGACACGCCTGAGCGCTGCTTGAACAGGTGCTCGAGCTCCTCCAGGGATTTATCCTTGGTCTCCGGAACGACGCGCTTGACCCAGACAATGGCACACAGCTGCAGTGCCACGAAGATGAAGAACGTCGCCGAAACCCCGATCCACGAGACCATCTGCGGGAAGAAGAACCCGATCAGGAAGTTGATCATCCAAAGCACAAAGACGCAGATGCCCATCGCGATGCCGCGGACGTGCATGGGGAAGATCTCGGACATGGTGAGCCAGGTGACAGTGCCGATGCAGCCCTGCATGGAAGCCAGGAATGTCACCATGAACAGCAGCACTAGGTAGCCGCGCAACGTGCTCTCCGGCAGGAGCATGGAGACGAGCGCGATGGCCGTCAGGGACGACGCCGTGCCGCACAGTCCCACGATCAGCATGGGCTTGCGGGGCACCCGCGTCATCAGATACATGCCAACGACGACGGCCGCCACCGACGTGACGCCGTTGAGGACGTTGGCGATCAAGGCGCCCTGGTCGCCGAATCCGGACGAGGAAAGGATGGACGTCCCGTAGTACATGATGGCGTTGACGCCGCTGATCTGGTTGATGATCGCCATGCCCAGGCCCACCACGAAGATCCTGCGGATCCACGGAACGGTGAGATCCTTGAACGTGCCCATCCTGGCCTGGTAATCCTCCCGGGCTGCCTGCCGCACCTCGTCGAACTCCGCGGAGACGTCGCCGGCGGCGCGGGTGGAGCGCAGCACCTCAAGGACGGCCCCGAAGCGGCCGGCCGACGCCAGCCAGCGCGGGCTCTCCGGCAGGACCAGCATGCCGAACCACAGGACCACGGCCGGGAGCGTGGCGATAACCAGCATCCAGCGCCACACGTGCGTTTCTTCGGGGAAAGCGTTGCCGAGTACTGCATTGAAGGTGAAGGCCAGGAACTGGCCGGTGACGATCATCAGCTCGTTTTGGGTGACGATGCGGCCGCGTTGGGCCGCCGGGGACATTTCCGCGAGGTACACGGGGACAATCACGGAGGCGCCGCCCACGGCCAGGCCCAGGAATGTCCGGGCCGCGATGAGCATCTCCGTGTTCGGCGAGACGGTGCAGGCGATGGTGGCCATGACGAAGATCAGGGCCAGTCCCATGATGGTCTTACGCCGGCCGAAGCGGTCCGAGAGCCGGCCTGCGCTGATGGCGCCGAAGGCCGCGCCGAACAGGAGCGTGGACGTGACCAGCCCTTCGGTGAGCGGCGTCAGTCCGAGGTCCCGCTGCATAAACGGCAAGGCGCCGTTGATGACGCCGGTGTCGTAGCCGAACAGGAGCCCGCCGAACGTGGAGAAGAGCGCCACCTTCCGCATGAACTTCTTCGGATTTGCCGGTTTGGCCGGGTTGTTCGGCTTGGTGGTGCCGGGCGCGTCGGATTGGACTGTGCCGGGATTCGTCATGGTTCCGTTGCTTTGGTCCGTCTTCCCCACCACTACTTGGCCTGAGCGACGTAGTTGCGCATTGTCTCCAGCTGGTAGCGGGACACGTCCTCGGCGTTGTCGTCTTCGGCGAAGACACTGGACACCATGACGGTGTTGTCCTTGTCCAGGAAGCCGATTTCCTTGAGCCCGCCGAAGAACTCGTCCCAGTTCACGTCGCCGTCGCCGATCTTCAGGTGCTGGTGCACCCGCACGGCGTTTCCGGGCGGATTCGTGATGTAGCGCAGGCCGTGGGAGGCGTGGTGGTCCATGGTGTCCGAGACGTGGACCAGGCGCAGCTTGTCCCCCGCTGCCCGCATGATTTCAAGGGGCTTGTTGCCCATGTGGAACGAGTGCGAGGCAACGTAGACCATGCCGATGTTGGGCGAGTTGATGCCACGGATGACGCGGATGGCGGCCAGGCCGTCTTCGACGAAGTCGTCCGGGTGGGGGTCGATCAGGACATCCAGGCCTTCACGCTCGATGATCGGCAGCAGCTCTTCCATGGAGCGGTAGAAGGCGCGCTCGGATTCTTCGGCCTTTTCGGGGCGGCCGCTGAATTCGGTGTTCATGGTGCTGACGCCAAGGTCCACGGCAATTTGGATGGCGCGCTTCCAGTAGCGGACCGCTGCCTCGCGGGCATCCTCGTCCGGACCCGACCAGCGCAGCACGGGAAGCACCGACGCGATTTCGACGCCGGCATCCTTGCAGGCCTTGTTCATCTGGGCCACAAGCTCATCGTCGGCTTTGGGGTGGTTGTAAAACGGGATCATGTCCGCATGCGGAGTCAGCTGCAGGTACTTGTAACCGAGATCGGCGGCCACGCGCGGAAATTCCAGCAGGCTGTGGCTGTGGTGGAACGGGGTGGGGTCCAGGGCGATTTTCATGGTCACTCCTTTGTGAATAAGTCATTGATCTAGAGTTTTTGTCCAGATAATGCGCCGAGAACGGTCTCAAAGCCGCATTATCTGGACAAAAACTACGGGAGCCGGATGGGCTGTTAGGTGTAGAGGTCCGGCTTGGCGTTCAGCTGGACCTTGACCTTTTCGCCCGACTTCTGGGCCTCGACGCCTGCCTCGCAGCAGGCTGCGGTGGCGTAGCCATCCCAGGCGGTGGGTCCGCCGATTTCGCCGCGGAGCGCAGCGTCCACCCAGGACTGGATTTCGACATCGTAGGCTGCGCCGAAACGTTCTTCGAAACCTGGGGTGACGTTGCCGCCCCAACGCCCGGCGCTGCGGGTGTACGGGCCCTTATCACCCCCGATGCTCACGATGCCTTCTTCGAAGGATGCCTGCGTGGCGACTTGGTAGCCGAACTTGGCGTTGACGTAGATCTCGACGTCGGCCAGGACGCCGGATTCGGTTTCGAGCAGTACGTGCTGCGGATCGTGCTGGCCAGCCGGTGCGTTCTTCGTGGCCTTGCCCAAGCGGACCTGGACACTGGTGATTTCTTCGCCGGTGAAGAAACGGATGGCGTCGAACTCGTGCACCACGGAGTCGTTGATGAGCATCTCGTTGGTGAAGCCGGTGGGCGTAGTGGGGTTGCGGTGCTGGTGGTGGAGCATCAGCAGCTCCCCCAGCTCGCCGTCGCGGATGACTGAGCTCAGGGCGGCGTATTCGGCGTCGAAGCGGCGCATAAAGCCCACCTGGATGCGCTTGTGTCCCAGCGCCGTTTCGGCCTGGACAACTTTCCACGCACTTTCGGCGTCAGGGGTGAGCGGCTTTTCGCAGAGGATCGGGAAACCCTTCTCGAGCGCCTTGTACAGGATTTCCTCGTGGAGGAAGCCCGGCGTGGCAATCAGCACGGCGTTGACGTCCCCGTTGTTGAGCGCCTCGTCGGCGCTGGCAAGCGCCACGGCACCGTCGATGCCTTCGATGGCGGCCTGGGCACGGGAGAGGTCAACGTCGACGACGGCGGCCACTTCGGCGCCGTGGATGCGCGTGCTGAGGCGCTTGATGTGGTCCGCACCCATGCGGCCTGCGCCGATGACGGCAACGCGGAGAATGTCAGTCATTGTTCTGTCCTTAGTATCGGGTGCTAGGTATCGGGGGTCAGCTGACAGTGGTGCGGGAGCCGCAGGACAGCAGGTAGTTGCGGGTTCGCTTGGCGATGGGCATCGGCACGTCGAAGGACACCGGGTACATGTCCTGTTCGACGATGCCGAAGATCGGCCGGTTGAGCCCCTCCACCGCCTCGATGACGGCGCGCAGGTCCGGGAGACCGTTCGGCGGCTCTGTCATAACGCCGGCCAGGTTTGCGGCTGCCCAAGTCATGTTTTCGTCGTTGACCTTCTTCAGGATGTCCGGGTTGATCTGCTTCAGGTGCAGGTAGCCGATGCGGTCCGGGTAGTTCTTGATCAGCTCAAGGCTGGACGCTCCGCAGTACTCGGCGTGGCCGGTGTCCAGGCACAGATTCAGGTATTCGGGGTCCGTTGAGGCCAGCAGGGTCTCGATGTCCTGCTGCGCGCCAACGTGCGAATCGGCGTGTGAGTGGAACTGCTGCTTCAGGCCGAAGTCCTCCAGCAGGACTTTGCCCATGCGGTTGTGGCCGGCGAAGAGGTCAGCCCACTGTTCCTGTGAGAGCTCGCCGCTCTCCACTGCCTCACCGGTGACATCGTCGCGCCACATGGCGGGAATGACCACAATGTGCTCGCCGCCCATGGCTGCCGTCAGTTCGGCCACCTTGCGGGCCGGCTCCCAGGCTTCGTCGTATTGCTTGGCGCCGCGGTGGAATGCCGTGAAGACCGTCCCTGCGGTGACCTTCAGATCGCGGGCCTTGAGCTCCTCGGCCAGCCGCGTGGGATCGTTCGGCAGGTAGCCGTAGGGGCCCAGTTCGATCCACTTGTAGCCGGATTCGGCCACTTCGTCGAGGAACCGTTCCCACGGGGTCTGCTTGGGGTCGTCGGCGAACCAGACGCCCCAGGAGTCCGGCGCGGTGCCGATGATGAGTTTGTTCTCTTTGTCTGTCATGACAGCGTTGTCTTTTCTGTGTTGTCGGGCCGGTAGGGTCGGGCGTGGGTCAGTCCCGCCGTCCGCGCCCTTCGGAAGCATCGTCGGCCCGTCCAGGGACGGCGTCCTCTCCTACGGCCAGCTCGTCAGGGAGTCCCTCCGCGATTCCATCGTGCCGGACTTGGTGGCTGTCGTCGGCGTGGGAGGGAAAGTTGTAGGAGGCGCCGGAGGCGTGGCTGGCTTCAGGCCAGCGTGACGTGATGACTTTGCCGCGGGTGTAGAAGGAGACGCCTTCGGGGCCGTAGATGTGCTTGTCGCCGAAGAGTGAGGCTTTCCAGCCGCCGAAGGAGTGGTAGGCGACCGGTACGGGCAGGGGCACGTTGATGCCGATCATGCCGACGGTGACGGAGCGCTGGAATTTGCGGGCGTTGGCGCCGGAGGAGGTGAAGATGGCGGTGCCGTTGCCGTAGGGGTTGGCGTTGATCAGGGCGATGCCTGCGTCCAGGTCCTCCACCCGGACCACGACGAGGACCGGTCCGAAGATTTCCTCCGTGTAGGCGGTCATTTCGGTCTTGACGTGGTCCAGGACGGTGGGGCCGACCCAGAAGCCTTCCTCGTGGCCGGGGACCACCAGGTCGCGGCCGTCCACCACCATCGCCGCTCCCGCGGCTTCGGCTTCGGTGACGATCCGGACGATGCGTTCCTTGGAGGCCGGGGTGATGACCGGGCCCATTTCGGCGTCGGGAGCGGTGCCGTTGTTGACCTTGACGGCGAGCGCGCGCTCCTCGACCTTTTTCACGATCAGGTCTGCGGCGTCACCGACGGCGACGGCGACGGAGATGGCCATGCAGCGTTCCCCGGCGGAACCGAAGGCGGCGGCGGCGAGGTGGTCAGCTGCGTTGTCGAGGTCGGCGTCAGGCATCACGATGGCGTGGTTCTTCGCGCCGCCCAGGGCCTGAACGCGCTTGCCGTGCTTGATGGCGGTCTCGTGGACGTACTGGGCGATCGGGGTGGAACCCACGAAGGAGATGCCGTCCACGTCCGGGTGGGTCAGGAGCCCCTCCACGGTTTCCTTGTCGCCGTGCAGGACCTGGAACACGCCGTCGGGCAGGCCTGCCTGCTTCCACAGCTTGGCCAGCAGCATCGACGCGGAGGGGTCCCGCTCGGAGGGCTTGAGGATGAAGGCATTGCCGGTGGCGATGGCCATCGGCGCCATCCACAGCGGCACCATGACCGGGAAGTTGAACGGGGTGATGCCGGCGACGACGCCCAGGGGCTCGCGGAACGAGAAGACGTCGATGCCGGTGGAGACCTGGTCGGAGTAGTCGCCCTTGAGCAGTTGCGGGATGCCGCAGGCGAACTCGATGACCTCCAGGCCGCGGCCGATCTCGCCCTTGGCGTCGGAGAGGACCTTGCCGTGTTCGGCGGTGATCAGCTCGGCGAGCTCGCCAACATGGGACGCGACGAGCTCGCGGAACTTGAACAAGACGGCGGTGCGCTTGGCCAGGGAGATGTCACCCCAGCTGTCGGCGGCGGCACGGGCAGCGGCAACAGTGGCATCGAGGTCCGCCCGGTTGGCCAACCGCAGCTCGCCGGAGACGGCGCCCGTGGCCGGGTTGTAGACCGGCTGGGTGCGGGTGCCAACGCCGGCGGTCTCTGCCCCGTTGATGAAGTGGTTGATGGTGGTGGTGACGGTCGTCGTTGACATGGTGTTGGACTTCCTTTGGTCTGTGGGGGTCTAACCGAGCAGTTTGCGCTGGCGGTTCTTGTGGTCGGTATAGGTCTTGAAGGCCTGCTGCGTGGAGTCGAGGTCCGAGACCTGGGAGACGGGAACGTCCCACCAGGACTCGGAGCTGGGCGCGTCCAGCAGCGGATCGGATTCGACGTGGATCAGGATGGGCCCGCTGCGTTCAGGCGCGGCCTTGGCGTCCCGGATGGCCTGCTCGAGTTCGGCGATGACCTTCTCCCCCGGTTCGATCCGGATCACCTTCACGCCGAGGCTTTCGGCGTTCAGGGCCAAGTCCACCGGCAGGGTCTCGCCTTCGTCGAAGCTGTGCTGCTCCTCGTTCAGCGCCCGGTACTGGGTGCCGAACCGCTGCGAACCCAGCATCTCGGACAGGGATCCAATGGAGGCGTAGCCGTGGTTCTGGATCAGGACCACAATCAGCTTGATCCGTTCGGCGACGGCGGTCACCAGTTCGGTGTGCATCATCAGGTAGGAACCGTCCCCCACCATGACCACAACGTCGCGCTGCGCCCCGCCGCGCGCGGCCTCTGCCAGCGCTGCACGCTTGACGCCTAGCCCGCCGGGGATTTCGTAGCCCATGCAGGAGTACGCGTATTCCACGTGGTAGCCGAAGGGGTCCCGGACGCGCCACATCTTGTGCAGGTCCCCGGGCAGGGAACCCGCGGCGCAGATGACGACGTCGGCCGCGTCCATGGCCCGGGACGTGGCGCCGATGATCTCGTTCTGGGCCGGCAGCGGGGTGAAGCGGGTGTCGAAGGCTTCGTCGACGGTGGCGTCCCAGCGCTTCTTCTCAGCGGCGATCGTCGCTTCGAGATCCGCGCCGATACGGTAGCCGCCCATGGCCTGGTTCAGCTTGACCAGGGCCTTGCGGGCATCGGCGACGATCGGCAGGGAGGTGCCGTGCTTGTACGCGTCGATGGGGGCGACGTTGATGTTGATGAACCGCACGTCCGGGTTCTGGAACGCGGTCCGCGAGGCGGTGGTGAAGTCCTCATAGCGGGTACCGATGCCGATGATCACGTCCGCCTCGGCAGCGATGGCGTTCGCCGCCGTCGTCCCTGTGGAGCCGATCGCACCGAGCGAGAACTTGTGGTCCCACGGCAGGACGCCGACTCCGGCCTGGGTGTTGCCCACCGGGATGCCCGTCAACTCAGCAAATGCTGCGAGTTCCTCGTTGGCGTAGGCGTACAGGACACCGCCACCGGCGATGATCAGCGGGCGCTTCGCGGCACGGATGGCCTCGGCGGCGCGGCGGATGTCCTCGTCGTCGGCCTCGGGGCGGCGGATGCGCCACTCGCGTTCGGCCAGGAACTCCTCAGGCACGTCGAAGGCCTCGGCCTGGACATCCTGCGGCAGCGAGATGGTGACGGCACCGGTCTCGGCCGGATCCGTCAGGACGCGCAGGCCGTGGTGGAACGCCGAGAACAGCTGCTCCGGGCGGGAGACCCGGTCAAAGAACTTGGACAGCGGCCGGAACGCGTCGTTGACGGTGATGTCGTAGGCGTAGGGCTGCTCGAGCTGCTGCAGGACCGGGTCCGCGGCGCGGGTGGCAAAGGTGTCGCTGGGCAGCAGCAGCACGGGCAGCCGGTTGGTGGTGGCCAATGCGGCTCCGGTGAGGAGGTTCGAGGATCCCGGACCGATGGAGGTGCTGATGGCAAACGTCTGGCGGCGGCGTGTGTGCCGGGCGTAGCCCACGGCCTGGTGCACCTGGGCCTGCTCGTTGCGGCCCTGGTAGTACGGCATGATGGACGGGTCCGCGGCCTGGTACTGCTTCAGGGCCTGTCCGACGCCGGCAACGTTCCCGTGCCCGAAGATGCCGAACGTCCCCGGAATCAGCCGCTCCCGGTAGTCCTCGGTGCCGATGCGGTCCACCGTGTACTGCTTGGAAAGGTACTCGACGACGGCCTGCGCGACTGTCATTCTGCGTGTTGCTGTTCCTGTACTCATTGAGACGTTACTCCGATACTTTCGCTGATGACTGCAGCACCGGCGTCTTGAGCAGCGAGGCGGCGGTGGCGACGGCCCCGGCCACATCGCCGTCGGCCGGGTACAGCAACGTCCGCCCCACGGTGAGGCCCTGGACGCCGGGCAGGGCCAGGGCCGCCTGCCAGCTGGCGAAGACCTCGTCCTGGGTGCCTTCCGGGTCCCCGCCGAGGAGCACGGTGGGCAGCGTGGTGGCCGCCATGACGCGTTCCATCTCGGCCACCACGGGCAGCTTCATCCAGGTGTAGGCGCTCGTGGAGCCCAGGCCCTGGGCGATCGCGATGGACTTGATGACCCCGTCCGGGCTGAGGTCGTTGCGGACCTTGCCGTTCTGCCAGACCGAGAGGAACGGTTCCACCATGGCGATCAGCTTGCGTGCGGCGAGGGAGTCGACGGCCCGAGCCGTGGCTTCCAGTGCGGAGGCGGTGTCCGGGTCGCCGAGGCAGATGCGGGTCAGCATCTTCCCGCCGTCGGCGCCCAGGGCTTCCAGGGCTGCAGCCGTATGGCCGGTGAAACGGTCATCGATTTCGTTGACGAGCCCGGCCAGGCCACCGCGGTTCATCGAGCCGAAGACCAGCTTGCCTTCCAGGGCCCCCAGCAGGAGCAGGTCATCCATAATGTCCGGGGACGCCAGGACACCGTCCACGGCGGGATTTGCCAAGGCGATCTGCAAGCGGTCCAACAAATCGCGGCGGTCCGCCATGGCCACCGGATCGTTTCCCACGGAGAGGGCTCCGCGGGCCGGGTGGTCGGCGGCAACGATGAAGTTCTGCACACCATACTTCAACCCCGGGTGGCGGCGACGCGTGGTTGCCGCGCGGGCAACGGCATCGGGGTCTTCGAGCCGGAGGGCGCTCAGGTGCTGGTAGCGGCGGGGATCATCGTTGGCGCTCAAGACGCTGCTCCTTCGGAAACTGTGGTGTGGGACGGGCGTGAGGCGGCGGCACCGGCCAGGGCGGGTACCAGGCGGCCGCGTTCGGCCAGCAGCGAGGTGACTTCCTCCGGCGTGGGCATGGCGTCGGCGCAGGAAAGACGGGAGGCCACAATGGCGCCGGCGGCGTTGGCGTAATCGAGGACCTGGGCCAGCGGCCAGCCGGACAGCAGTCCGTGGCAGAAGGCTCCACCAAACGAGTCGCCGGCACCGAGGCCGTTGAGGGTTTCCACCGGGACCGGCGCGGAGACAACGCGTTCGGTGCGGGTCTTTGCCATCACGCCTTCCGGCCCAAGCTTGACGACGGCGATCTCGACGCCGGCGGCCAGCAGCCGGTCGGCCTGTTCGTCAGGGGTTCCTTCGCCCACGGCGACGGCGCATTCCTTGTCGTTGCCGATAGCCACCGTGACGTGCGGCAGGATCTTTGCAACCTCGGCCCGGGCTTCCTCTTCGGAAGCCCAGAACATGGGCCGGTAGTCCAGGTCCAGGATGGTGTACTGGCCTTCCTTGAGACCGGTCCGGGGACGGGCAGCATGGGCGGCCAGGTGAGCCTCGCGGCTGGGCTCCTGGCACAAACCAGTCACCGTCGACCAGAAGATCCCGGCCTCGCGGATGGCTACCAGGTCCAGCTCCGCGGCCTTGATCTGCAGGTCAGGCGCCGTGGGGAAACGCCCATAGAAGTAGAGCGGAAAATCATCCGGCGGCATGATGGCGCAGAACGTCACCGCGGTGGGCCATTCCTTCACCGGCGTAACGAATGTATCGTCCACGTTGAACTTGCGCAGTTCACGGTGGAGGTATTTCCCGAAGGCGTCGTCGCCGGTGCGCGTGATCACGCCTGCATTGCGGCCATGCCGCGCCGCGGCCACGGCCACATTGGATGGGGAACCTCCGAGGTACTTTCCGAAGGACGTGACATCCTCCAGATCCACCCCGATGTCGTTCGGGTAGATATCAACACTGATGCGCCCGATCGTGAGCAGTTCGTGGGTCACGGTAATCGCGGACCTTTCTGGTTTGAGCTCCATACCCTGTACGGCAAGAGCTAGAGCTCGGGTTCCTGGCCGGGCCCCCGTGAGCGGGGCCACAACCACTACCTTGCCCTAGAATCATTGTCCTGTCAAAGGTTTGTACTGACATATTTACAACCTGCATTAGACGCCAAATTGACGCCCTCCCGATTACTTCCGGGGGACCGCCAGCTCGCCCGTGACATACTGCGCCCGCCCGAAGCCGAACGACCAGTCACCGGCCGCATTCTCGACATATCCGATAAACACGTCCTCACCGGCAATATCAAGTTCCGCCAGCCGGTCGGCGATCGCCGCAAAGAGGGATTGCTTGGCCGCCTGGCTCCGGCCGCCCTGGGTAAAGATCTGGATCATCACCACATCGGGGGTGCGCTCGAAGCCGAGCCCTGCATCCTGGGCGAAAATCTGGCCCTGCGGGTGCTCCGTGAGAACGTGGAAGTAGTCGCGCTCCGGGATGGCATACTCTGCGAGGATGGCATCATGGATGCCCCGGCTCAAGCGCTGCAACTGTTCGGCGCTGCGCCCTTGATTAACATCGATTCGTACCAGCGGCATTTTTCATCTCCCTGAAGTTTGTCCTGACATACTAACAAACTTCCGAGAGGATCGGCAAGGAAAATCCCAGGTAGCCCTTCCGCCCCGGCGAGGCCGGGGGTATGGTTAAACAACCATATAGTTGATCAATGATTTAGTTGATTAATGATCCAGAAAGGACTGCACCACGATGAACCCCGACGACGGCACCCTGGACTCGGCCTTTATGGCCCTGGCCGACCCCGTCCGGCGGCGGATCATTGCCCGGCTCAGCCGCGGGCAGGCCACAGTTAACGAATTGGCGGAACCCTTCGCGATCACCAAACAGGCGGTCTCGAAGCACATCCAGGTCCTCGAGCAGGCAGGGCTCGTCACCCGCAGCAGGGATGCCCAGCGCCGGCCCGTCCACCTGAATCCCGCACGGCTGGAGGCTCTCACAGCGTGGATCGACCAGTACCGGCTGGTCCGCGAAGAGCAGTTCCGCAGCCTGGACGCCGTGCTCAGATCCAATGCCGCGAACGGCGGCAACCACCTAAAGGAATCATCATGAGCAATCCACTGAACCTCACCATTCCTGAAGGACTCCCCTTCATCGACTACGACCGCGAATTCGACTTCCCGGTGGCGGACGTCTTCCGCGCGCACAAGGACCCGGACCTCATCGTCCAGTGGCTCGGCCCGCGTGGCATGAAGATGGAAATCAACCACTTCGATTTCCGGACCGGCGGCAGCTACAGCTACCTGCACACCGGGCCAGACGGCGTCGCCTACGAATTCAGCGGCGTCTATCACACCGTCCGCGAGAACGAATTCGCCATCCAGACCTTCGAATTCGGCGGCTACCCCGACGTGGTCAGCATCGAGTTCCTCACCTTCGAGGATCTCGGCGACGGCCGGTCCCGCGTCCGGGGCCACTCCGTCTACCCCACCCAGGAGGCCCGCGACGGCATGGCGCAGTCCGGCATGGAGGGCGGCATGTCCGAGGGCTACGAGCGGCTCGACGAACTGCTCAGCGGCGCCAAGGTCTAGAACAGCCTTAAACAAGTACGACGGCGGCCGGTTACCTTTCCCGGAGAAGGTAACCGGCCGCCGTCGTACTGGTGGTCGAGCCCGTCGAGACCCGTCGCTGCGCCGGTGGTCGAGCCTGTCGAGACCCGAGCGTGGACTTTCCTAGCCGTTGAACTCCGCCGGGTGCGGACCGGTGCGGCCGTCGCGCTCCAGGCCGTCGATGACAGAGAGTTCGTCGGCCGTCAGGTCGAGGCCGAACACGTCCAGGTTCTCCCGGATCCGCTGCGGGGTGACGGACTTGGGGATGATGATCCGGCCCCGCTGCAGGTGCCAGCGCAGAATGGCCTGCGCGGGACTCACACCATGCCGTGCCGCGATGTCCACCACGGCCGGATCCGCCAGCACGGCACCCTGCGCGAGCGGGCTCCAAGCCTCCGTGGCGATCCCGTGTGCGGCATTGAAGTCTGCAATGTCCCGCTGCTGCAGGGCCGGGTGCAGTTCAATCTGATTGATGGCCGGGACCGTGCCGCCCAGATCGATGACCTTCTGCAGGTGCTCGGGGAGGAAGTTGGAGACGCCGATGGCCCTGGCCTTTCCGCTGGCCAGCAGGTGCTCCAGCGCCCGCCAGGACTCGAGGTACAAGCCGGTTGCCGGCGCCGGCCAGTGGATGAGGTAGAGGTCCAGGTAGTCCAGTCCCAGCTTGTCCAGGCTGGCATCGAACGCGGCCAGCGTGGCGTCGTAGCCGAGGTCGGCCACCCACAGTTTGGACGTAATGAACAGCTCTTCGCGGTCGATGCCGGACTCGGCGATGGCACGTCCGGTACCCGCCTCATTGCCGTAGATGGCGGCGGTGTCGATGCTCCGGTAGCCGGCTGCAAGGGCGTGGCTGACCGCGGCGGTGGTGTCGCCGTCGGACACCTGGAAGACGCCGAACCCCAGCTGCGGCATCCGCACGCCGTTGTTGAGGGTGATCTCGGGGATGGACGTGGTGATGGGGGTGGAAGTCATGGCTTCTCCTGTTGCGGGTTGAAGTGGGTATTGAAGGCTAGTGAAGGACGGCTACGGGTTCGGCGGCCACTCGTCCGTCGGCGTCGGCGGATGCCTGCCGGACGGCCCGCTTGGCTCCGGCGGCGGCGATGATCATCACCACGAGCCCCAGCAGGGTGATGCCGGCGCCGGCCCAGATGGGCGAGGTGTAGCCGAGTCCGGCGGTGATGGTCACTCCCCCGAGCCAGGCGCCGAGGGCGTTGCCCACGTTGAAGGCACCGATGTTGGCGCCGGAGGCGAGGGTCGGGGCGCTGGAGGCGTACTTCATCACGCGCATCTGCAGTCCCGGCACGGTGGCGAAGCCGAAGCCGCCCATCAGGACGATGGAGGCAACGGTGAGCACCTGGTTGCCGGCGGTCAGGGCAAAGCCGACGAGCACCACCACCAGCACGGAGAGCACCACAACGAGCGTGCGGTCCACGTTGCGATCCGCCGCCTTGCCGCCGATGGTGTTGCCGATAAAGAGGCCTACACCGAAGACGATCAGCAGCCACGGGACGGTGGAGGCCGCGAAGCCGGAGACCTCGGTGAGCGTGAAGGCGATGTAGGTGAAGGCGCCGAACATCCCGCCGTAGCCGAGGATGGTGACCAGGATGGAGAGCCACACCTGGCCGGAGCGGAAGGCGCGCAGTTCGCTGCGCAGGGTTCCGGGCGTGGTGTCGCCATGGCCGGTCTTCGGAACGAGCGCCAGGATTCCCGCCAGGGCGATGACTCCGATAACGGTGATGGCCCAGAACGTCGAGCGCCAGCCTGCGGCCTGCCCCAGCATGGTGCCGAACGGCACGCCCAGGACGTTGGCTGCGGTGAGCCCGGTGAACATGATGGCGATGGCGCCGGCCTTTTTGGTGGGGGCAACCATGTCCGCGGCCACCACGGCTCCGATCCCGAAGAAGGCACCGTGCGCCAGGGCGGCGATGATCCGGCCGACCATCATCATCCCGTAATCGGGAGCGATGGCGGAGACCAGGTTGCCGGCGATGAACAGCACCAGCAGGACGGCGAGGACGGGCTTGCGTTCGAAGCGGGTCACCGCCGCCGTCAGCACCAATGCGCCGACCACGACGGCGAGGGCGTAGCCGGAGATCAGCCAGCCTGCCGTGGCCTCGCTGACCTGGAAGTCGGCGGCAACCTCGGGCAGCAGGCCCATGATCACGAACTCGGTGAGTCCGATGCCGAACCCGCCGAGGGCGAGGGCTATCAGGCCAATGGGCATGGGGATGCTCCTTTGAAAACTGTACGGAATGAGATAGGACGCGTAAGCTAGTAGTTGCAGACGCGTTATTTATTGTTGCACAAGCAGATACACCGCGCAAGCAACTATTATCGATTGTGCTCCGCCTCACGCCGCCAGGCGTCCGGAGCACCCGCGAGAGGAAAGACAGATGGGCATCAAGGACGACGCCGTGGAGGTCCGGGCACAGGGTTGGCGCACGCTCGCGGCGCTGCACGGCCTGATCGAGGGGGAGCTGGAACGCTCCCTCCAGGCCGAATCACAGCTTTCAGTGGTGGAGTACACCGTGCTGGACGCGCTCAGCCGGCAGGACGGCTGGCACATGCGCATGCAGCAGCTCGCCCGCGCCACCGCGCTCAGCGCCAGCGCCACCACCCGCCTGGTCAACAGGCTTGAGGACCGCGCCCTGCTGACCCGCATCCTCTGCGCGGACGACCGCCGCGGCATCTACACCGAGCTCACGCCCAGCGGCATCGCACTGCTGGAGGAAACCCGGCCCGTCCATGACGCCACGCTGGAGCGCGCGCTGGCGGAGGCCCAGGAGATTCCCGAGCTGGCCGCGCTGGTGGACGCACTCCCCCGGCTCCACGCGAACGCCTAGCCACAGCCCATCCAGGGGGTGGCTACAAGTACGACGACGGACGGTCACCTTCCCGGGGAAGGTGACCGTCCGTCGTCGGACAGCTCACAAAACCGCCTTGGCTAAAGGGCTGCGGCGTCCCCCGCAATGATGGCTGCCAGCTCCGGCGGCAAACCCTTGCCGGCGGAGGCGCTGGCATAGGCGGCCACATCCTGCCAGCGATCACGGTCCACGTTCTTCATCAAGTGGTCCCGCACGTTACTGTCGACGCCGTCAGTGACCAGCAGTGTATACAGCCCGGCCTTGCTCGCCTGCACGGTGAACGTCAGGGATGCCGTGGCCTCGCCGCCGGGGCCCGTGGCCTTGGCAGTCAGGGTGTGCTCCCCCAGGGCCAGGCTGGTGACCCTTTTCTGGTCGCCCTCAGCAATGGGCTGGCCGTCCAGCTGGATGGACACGTGGTCCGCATTCGAGGTTTCGACGGCGGGAGCCACAGTGTCCGCGCGGCCAAGCACGCCGCCGTCCAGGTTCCCGGCGAAGCGTACGGTGGGCGCGGCCGGTGTGGGTGCTGTGCCAATAGCGCTTTGGAAGCCCACCAGGGCCCCGGCCCGGTTGGTGATGATGCCGTCAACGCCGGCGTCGGTCATGTCCTTCCACTGCCGGGGATTGTCCACGGTGTAAGGCATCACGGCGATGCCCGCATCGTGGAGTTCCTTGATAGCCGCCGGACGGGCAGCAAGCGCGGACCAGCTGGGGTTGTAAGTCACGGCTCCGAACTGCTTGGCCGCCGCCGCAACGTCCGTGTCCAAGGCGCCGCGGAGCAGTCCCAGCCGCAGCGAAGGTTCGTAGTCGCGTGCGTACTGCAGAACGTTTGTGTCAAAGCTCTGCAGGATGGTCTGGTTCAGCATGCCCCGTTCCTTCAGCATCTCGACGGTCCGCTGCACTTCCTCGCGCGTCTCCGGGCCCTTCACCTCCAGGAGCAGGCCCGTTCCTTCGGTGTCAGTCTGGTCCAGGAATTCCGCCAAGGTGGGCACCTTGGCCCCGGCGTAGGCGGGTGCAAACCAGGAGCCTGCCTCAAGTCCGGCGATGTAGTCGGCGGTGAGGGTGGAGACGTCGCCCGTTCCGGCAGTGACGCGGTCAACCGTGTTGTCGTGGATGACTACCGGCACCCCGTCTTTGGACGTGTTGACGTCCATTTCGATCCAGTCGGCGCCAGCCCGGCCGCCGGAGAGGAGCGCCTGCAGCGTATTCTCCGGAATGACCGAGGAGAGGCCGCGGTGGGCGATCACGGCGGGCTGCTGCCCTGGCTTGACCAGGAGGGATTCCGTGGCGGGAAGTTCGGTGACCTTAATATCGTCATATGAGACGGTGGCTCCGTTGGCCACCAGGCCAAGAATGCCGTTGTCCGTTCTGATCAGTCGGTTGGTCTCCATCATTTCCTGACCGTTGAAGTACCAGACGGCGTTCCTGCCGCGAACCTCGACCGCCACCCGCACATCGTTTCCGGTTCCTGCGTCCGACGGCGCGGAGCCAGTCTCGGTCACGTTCCAGCCGTTAGCGGCCGTCCGTTCGGCAAACTCCAGGCCGTTTGTTGCCTTGGTGCCGGAGCGCATGGTCGCAATCCAGAACGGGACACCGCCGTCGGGCCTCATGTCCAGGGCGAGGGCAGACCAGCGGGCCGCGTTGAGGACGTTTTCAAACCGGACGGTCGCTTCGAACCGGTAGTTGGGCAGGTGGGGGCCGAAGGTCACCCGTGAGAGCTGGCTGGACGATGTGCTGGTTCCATACAGGCGCCCGTTTTCCACCTTCCACGCGCCGTCCACGGCGGTGAATCCCTCGGGGAGCCCCGGGCCGGAAAAGTCCTGGCTGTAGGCGGGCTCCGGTTCAGCTGCGGGCAACACTGTGCCAGGAGAAACTTGTGGGGCGGATGCGTGGGCAGCGGGCAAGGGCAGCAGGACGGCGGCCAGCAGCGCTGCTGCGACCAGGCCGGTGCGTCTCCGTTGATGTATGTTCACCCGAAAGACGCTAGGCGCGTCTCATAGCAGCCAGGAATATCCGCAGTGAACGGCCCGTGAACCCGGCGGTACAAGCTCTGGGCCACTGCCGGGGGCGGGCAGCTACTTAACCAAGAACGCGGGGTCACTCCGTGCCCGATCCAACCTCTGGAACGGGCAGGGAGTGACCCCGCGTTGCTCTTACAGAACTACTAGAGCGTTGCGAACACTTCGCGCAGCAGCTTGGCGGTCTCGGACGGCGTCTTGCCGACCTTCACGCCTGCAGCCTCGAGGGCTTCCTTCTTGGCCTGAGCGGTTCCGGCGGAACCGGAGACGATGGCGCCGGCGTGGCCCATGGTCTTGCCTTCGGGAGCGGTGAAGCCGGCAACGTAGCCAACAACCGGCTTGGTGACGTGTGCCTTGATGTAGTCGGCAGCACGCTCTTCAGCGTCGCCACCGATTTCGCCGATCATCACGATCGCCTTGGTCTCGGGGTCAGCCTCGAACGCGGCCAGGGCGTCGATGTGCGTGGTGCCGATGACGGGGTCGCCGCCGATGCCGATGGCGGTGGAGAAGCCGAGGTCGCGCAGCTCGTACATCATCTGGTAGGTCAGGGTTCCGGACTTGGAAACCAGGCCGATGGGGCCCTTGCCCGTGATGTTGGCCGGCGTGATGCCAACCAGCGCTTCGCCCGGCGTGATGATGCCGGGGCAGTTCGGGCCGATGATGCGGGTGACCTGCTTGCCGTCGGCGTCAACCGTGGACTGGGCCAGTGCCCAGAACTCGGCGGAATCCTGGACCGGCACGCCTTCGGTGATGACAACGACCAGGCCGATGCCTGCCTCGATGGCCTCAACCACGGCGTTCTTGGTGAATGCCGGCGGGACGAAGACGATTGAGACGTCGGCGCCGGTTTCGGCCATGGCTTCCTTGACGGTGCCAAAAACGGTGATCTCGGTGTCGCCGTGCAGGACCGTGGTGCCGGCCTTACGGGCGTTGACGCCACCAACAATGTTGGTGCCGGCCTTCAGCATCAGGGCGGTGTGCTTGGTGCCTTCGCCGCCGGTGATGCCCTGGACGATGACCTTGGAGTCCTTGTTCAGATAGATAGACATGGTGCGTCCCTTACTTAGCTGCGTTGGCGAGCTCGGCGGCCTTGTCGGCGCCCTCGTCCATGGTGGCGGCCAGGGTAACCAGCGGGTGGTTGGCCTCGGCCAGGATGCGGCGGCCTTCCTCAACGTTGTTGCCGTCGAGGCGGACTACCAGCGGCTTGTTCGCGGAGTGGCCCAGCTCGGCCAGCGCACCAACGATGCCCTTGGCGACGGCGTCACACGCGGTGATGCCACCGAAGACGTTCACGAACACGGACTTGACCTGCGGGTCACCCAGGATGACGTCGAGGCCGGCGGCCATGACCTCGGCGGAAGCTCCACCGCCGATGTCCAGGAAGTTGGCGGGCTTGACGTTGCCGTGGTTTTCACCGGCGTAGGCAACAACGTCCAGGGTGGACATGACCAGGCCTGCACCGTTGCCGATGATGCCCACTTCACCGTCCAGCTTGACGTAGTTCAGGTCCTGCGCCTTGGCCTTGGCCTCGAGCGGATCTGCAGCGTCCTTGTCTTCAAGGAGGGCGTGCTTGGCGTGGCGGAAGTCGGCGTTCTCGTCGAGCGAGACCTTGCCGTCCAGTGCCACGATGTCGCCCGCGCCGGTCTTGACCAGCGGATTGACCTCAACGAGGGTGGCGTCTTCCTTCTTGAAGACGTCCCAGAGCTTGAGGATCACGGCGGCGACTTTGCCGCGCAGTTCCTCATCGAAGCCTGCAGCTGCAACGATTTCGTCAGCCTTGGCCTGGTCGATGCCCACAGCGGGGTCGATGGCGATCTTGGCGAGCGCCTCAGGGCGTTCGACGGCGAGCTGTTCGATTTCCATGCCGCCTTCTACCGAGCACATGGCCAGGTAGTTGCGGTTGGCCCGGTCCAGCAGCACGGAGAAGTAGTACTCCTCAGCAATGTCGGCACCCTGGGCAATCATCACCTTGTTGACGGTGTGGCCCTTGATGTCCATGCCCAGGATGTTGGTGGAGTGCTCAAACGCCTCATCGGCGGTTTTGGCAACCTTGACGCCGCCAGCCTTACCGCGGCCACCGGCCTTAACCTGGGCCTTAACGACAGTTACGCCGCCGATTTTCTCGGCAGCTGCCTTTGCTTCTTCTGGGGTGTACGCCACGATGCCGGCAAGCACGGGTACACCGTGCGCCTCGAACATATCGCGCGCCTGGTATTCAAACAGGTCCACGGTTTAGTGTCCTTCTACGTCGAAGTAGTTTCTGTACAGTCGGGCACCGCCGAAGACGATGACCGGGCTGCGGATTGCCTGCACCTGCGACCAGTCCGGAAACGGGCCCCACAGCGCAATGCTCCATTCGGAACTCTAGCCCTCTCAGAGGACCGGCCCGTTCCACACTACCGCTTATGTGAGTAACGACACTATTCTATGGAGCGTAGAAAAACGCCTAGATTACGGGGTTTTTGAGGCCTCCGCGGGTGCCGGGGAGGCAGTTGCAGCTGCCTTGGAAATAAGTTCGTAGCGGTCCCGGGCCACAAAGAATCCGACGCCGGCCGAGACGTTTCCGCACGCCACGCCGCCGTTATGGGCCGAACAGCGCAGCCCGTTCCGTTCCAGGTTCTGGCCCTCGGCGAGGACCGCCAGTTCGGTCAGCGGGCCGCTTTTATTTCCTTTGGGTCCGTAGGCTGCCTCCATTTGTGTGACGCCGGAACGGCACTCCCCATACGTTGCCTTGTCCGGGCTGAGCAGCGCCGCTCCGCCCAGATAGCCCAGGCCGGTGCCGGCGCAGTCGTCCTTGATGTCGCCCGCGGCAGGCTTGGGGTAACCGGCAAGCTCGCAATGCGCCACCGGGACGGTGGCGAGCTTGTTGTTGGCCGCATCACTGAAGCTGTTCGACTCATACGGGAGGTTGAGGTGTTCCCCACGGGCCGATGTCAGGGAGCACACAATGTTCCGGTCCTCCGTGATGAAGGACAGGACATCCCCGCTGGCCTTGAACGCGGCGGGGTCGGCCAGCGCTGCCTGTTCCAGTTGTTCCATGGCCGGCAGCGGCGGCGGAGCCACATAGCCCGGGTCCTCGGTGGTGATGCTGCACGCAGTGCCTGCCAGCAGGAAGAAGGCGGCCAGGATCCCCAATACAGTCCGTCGCATGGCCTCCATTATGCCCCGGCAACGGTCTCAGGCCGTCGGGCGCGTCCCGGCGGCCTCGACGACGGCGGCAGCAGCTTCGGCGGGATCCTCACGGTCGAACTGCTCCTGCATCGTCCGGGCGCGGGATTTCCAGCCGGGATCCTCCAGGACCTTTCGAACTGCAGCGGCTATGTCGGCGGACTTGGGTGACTCCGTCCTGAGGTTAATGCCGACGCCGGCATTTTCCACCCGGGCGTTAACATCACTTTTGCCCTCGTTGATCCCCGAAACCACCAAGGGAACCCCCTTGGACAGGCTCAGCTGCACACCGCCAAATCCACCGTTGGTGATGAAGACATCCGTGAAGTCAAAGACCTCCGCGAAGTCCACGTAGTCCCGGACCACCACGTTGGGTTGCGCGTACCGGGCTTTCAACTCTTCGGTGCCGTGCCCGCCGGTTGCCACGATGACCAACGCATCCATATCCTTGACCGCCTCAAGCGACGGAACGATGAGTTTGTCCTGGTCCAGGTTGTCCACAGTTCCCTGGGTGACAACGAGTGTTGCGGGATAGGACCGGGGAAACCCGCCGTCCCCGTCGGACCCGGAGAAACCGGGGGCGGCCGGGCCTGGCGACCGGTATGGCAGGAGCGCACCGACGTAGTGCACTTTGGGGTTGACTCGGCGCCGCGGGAAATCGAGGGATTCCGGGCCGGTCTGGATGATGGCGTCCGAGCACCGATAGGGTTCGTCCGTCAGCCTGCCTTCCCGCGGAACAGCCTGGCCGTAGGCGGCATGCTGCCGGCGGTAGCTTTGACTGGCCGGCCGAAGGATGACCTTGTCGGACAGCAGGCCTGCCAAGCCTTGGACCGCCTTCTCCACAGGATTGCGGGGCGGCCGGAACCCGAAGAAAAGCGGCGGCACCTGCGGGTCGCTTTCCATGTTGGGGATCGCAACAAAATTCACCACCGGCTTGCCCATCAAGTGGGAGACGAGCCGGTGAATGAACATGGAACTGTCCGCCACAAGAACGTCGAAGGGATTCTGCTGCGCCACCTCGCGGATGTCCTCGAAGAAGTGGCTGACGTTGCTGGCGAAAATCTTCTCGCCGTCGAAGCCGATGGCCCGTGGGCCCTTGAGCTTGGCCCGCTCCGGATAGAGCTCATTGAGGTTGTCCGCGCGGTGCTCGATGGCCCTGCGGAAGGGGAAGTGCTGGATTCCCATGCCGCCGAGCCTGTCCGCATAGACCGGACCCGTGTACCAGGCCACCTCGTGGCCGCGGTCCTTGAGCCGCATCGCCACGCCCGTCATGGGGTTGAAATGGCCGTCAATGGCCTGGCTGGCGAACAGGATCTTCACAGTGGTGCCCCCGAATCTGCTGTGCTCAAGTTCTGCTGTGCTCAAGTGGCATGCGCTTCACCGTTCCCCGGCTACCGGATGTTTCCCGGGTACCGCGCGTTCCTGAACTGTAAGCCAGCCGGGGTGCCCGGACAAGGGCAAGCGTGGTCAGGCGTCGAGCTTCGTAAGTGGCGCGTAGCGGAGCAGCAGTCGCTTCTCGCCGACGCTGAACTTCACCTTGGCCACCGTCTTGTCCCCCGCGCCTTCCAGCGCCAGCACCGTGCCGTTGCCGAAGCTGGTGTGGTTGACCTTGTCGCCCACACTGACGGCCACAATCTCCTTCTGCGGCTGGACCCGGTTCTTGGCGATGGCCGCGGGAACGTCCGCGTTGAAGCCCGCCGAGGTATCGGCGGCCGCGCCGCGGGACGTGCCGGCGCCCCAGAAGGATCCGCCGTAACGGCTGGAACCGATCGACGCGCTGCTGCTCCCCCAGCCGCCGGACTGCCGGCTGGTGCCTTCGCGTTTCCAGTCCAGCAGCTCGGCGGGAATTTCCTCGAGGAACTGGCTGGCCGGGTTGTACTGGCTTTGGCCCCACATGCTGCGGACTTCTGACCGGGTGACGTAGAGGCGCTTGCGCGCGCGGGTCAGGCCCACGTAGGCCAGCCGGCGTTCCTCGGCGAGTTCCTTGGGGTCCGTGGCCGAGCGCTGGTGCGGGAACAGCCCGTGTTCCATGCCGGTCAGGAACACCACCGGGAATTCGAGCCCCTTGGCGGTGTGGAGGGTCATCAGCGTGACCACGCCCAGGCGTTTGGCTTCGGCCACGGCGGCGTCGATGTCCGCGCCGGGGGCGTCCGGGATCTGGTCCGCGTCTGCCACCAGCGACACCTGTTCCAGGAACGCACCCAGGGAACCTTCCGGGTTCTCCTGTTCGTATTCACGTACGACGGCGACGAGTTCCGCCAGGTTCTCCACGCGGGACTCATCCTGTGGATCAGTGCTGGAACGCAGCCCGGCAAGGTAGCCGGTCTGTTCCAGGACAGCCTCCAGCGCAGCGGCGGCACCCGAACCGGAGGCAACCTCTGCGAGATCGTCCAGCAGTTTCACAAACCCGAGGACGGCGTTGACGGAACGGGTGGCCATGCCGGGAGCTTCTTCAGCCCGCCGGGCGGCGGCCATGAACGACATCCGTTCGCGCTCGGCCAGTGCGGCCACGGCACCTTCGGCGCGGTCACCAATGCCGCGCTTGGGTTCGTTGAGCACCCGGCGCAGGTTGACGTCGTCGTCCGGGTTCACCAGAACGCGGAGGTACGCGAGGGCGTCCTTGATTTCCTTGCGGTCGTAGAAGCGGGTGCCGCCCACCACCTTGTACGGCAGGCCTACCCGGACCAGCACATCCTCAATGGAACGGGACTGCGCGTTGGTGCGGTAGAAAATGGCAACATCACCGGGGCGGAGGTTGTCCTCGTCCTGGAGCCGGTCAATCTCCTTGGCAATGAACTGGGCCTCGGCGTGCTCGTTCTCGCCCACATAGCCGATGATCTTGTGGCCCTCGCCCTCGGCGGTCCACAGCCGCTTGTCGGGGCGGTTGGGGTTGCGTGAGATCACGGAGTTGGCCGCGCTGAGGATGTTCTGCGTGGAGCGGTAGTTCTGCTCCAGTTTGATGGTGCGGGCGTCCGGGTAGTCCTTTTCGAACTCCACGATGTTGCGGATGTCGGCGCCGCGGAAGGCGTAGATGGATTGGTCGGAGTCGCCCACGACGGTGAGCTCGGACGCACCGGGGCCCTCACCCACTATCTCGCGGACCAGGGCGTACTGGGCGTGGTTGGTGTCCTGGTACTCGTCCACGAGGACGTGCCGGAACCGCCGCCGGTAGGAATCGGCGAGCGCCGGGAAGGCGCGGAACATGTAGACGGTCTCGGCGATGAGGTCATCGAAGTCCATGGCGTTGGCCTGGCGCAGCCGCTGAGTGTAGCCCTTGAACACGTCAGCCACGGCGGACTCGAAGGGATCGTTGTGGTTCGCGGAGGACGAGAAGGAATCGGCATCGATGAGCTCGTTCTTGAGCGCGGAGATCTTGTGCTGGATGGCCTTGGGCGCGAACTTCTTGGGATCCAGGTCCAGACTCTTGGAGACCTGGATGACCAGCCGCAGCGAGTCCGCGGAGTCGTAGATGGAGAAGTTCGACTTCCGGCCGACGTTGGCGGCCTCCTGGCGCAGGATACGCACGCAGGACGAGTGGAACGTGGAGATCCACATGATCTTGGCGCGTCCACCCACCAGCGCAGCGATACGCTCCCGCATCTCGGCGGCGGCCTTGTTGGTGAACGTGATGGCCAGGATCTCACCGTGATGCGCGCGGTGGGTGGCAATGAGGTACGCGATCCGGTTACTGAGGACGCGGGTCTTTCCCGAGCCGGCGCCGGCCACAATAAGCAGGGCGCCGCCAGCGTGCTTGACGGCCTCCTCCTGCTGCGGGTTAAGCCCCTGCAGGAGTTCCTCGGCGTTGGGCCGGTGGTGGGCCGGCTCGCCGTTGCCGTCATGAGAGGGCTGCTGGTTGGCCCAGCCGCCCGTGCGCTGGGCGCCCTGTTCTGCTGCGTGTTCGGACCCGCTGCCAGGCCCGCCGCCACCGAATTCGGCGGCCGCGGCGAGGCCTTCCGGGCGCGACCTGGTGCGGGCGGAGGCTGGCGTGGCGGCCTTGAACGGTCCGTCAGAGTACGGGTCAAACAACATATCCATGGTGCCTACAAGTCTAGGCGGTGGGGCTGACAGTCAGGTCCAACCCTGTGGATAACACCGTGAGCCCAACCTCGGAAACGCGCAAAAGCGGCCCGGACTCAGGCCACGGAGCCCGACTCGAGGGCGGCACGCAGCTCCCGTACCGCCGTCGTGCCTCCCGCCATAAACCAGTCCAGGCCGTTGATCCGGACCGTGTCCGTGGCACCGCCGGCGGCCCGGACGATTGCCTTGCCGGGCAGCCAGTCCCATTCCGGGCAGCTGTGCTGGAACCAGCATCCCAGCTGGCCATCGGCCACCCGGCCCAGGTCGCAGGACCCGGAGCCGAACATCCGCAGCGCCGCGGCGGAAGTGGCGGCAGCATGCCACGGCATGGCGCAGAGCGGATCCATCAGCCAGGTGGGGTGGATGTAGGTGGCTGCGCCGAGTTCGGCGAGCGCGGTCGCATTGCGCGCGGTGCCGTCCTGGCCGGCCCCCGCGTCCCGGTAGGCGGTCATCACCTCTCCATTCAGCGTGGCCGTGTGGGCCGTGCCGCCGAGCCAGAGTTTGTCCTCCTCGGGCTGGAATATCGCGCCGAGCAGCACATCGGACGAGTCCTTCAGTGCGAGGGCCGAGCACCAGTACGTGGATCCGTGCAGGAAGTTATAGGTGCCATCCACGGGGTCGATCACCCAGGTACGGCCGCTGGTGCCGGCCACCGAAGCGCCTTCCTCCCCCAGGATGCCGTCCTCCGGCCGGCAGCGCTGCAGCTGCCCCAGCACGTAGGCTTCCGCAGCGTGGTCCGCAGCGGTCACCACGTCGGAGATGGAGGTTTTCTGCTGGGACTGCAGCCCGGCCATGCGCATCAGGAGCGCCAGTTGCCCGGCTTCGCGCACCAGCGCGGAGGCCAGCTGATAGTCGTCCAGGGCGGGGTCAAGTTCAAGGGCGCTGTGCCGGCCAGTGGTCATGGACCCAGTTTAGGTGGCGGGATAATGGTGCCATGGCCAAAACCCCAGCGCAGCGGATCAAGAAGCACGGCTCCAAGGCGGCTGTTCCGCAGCACAGCCTCCCGCCGGTCATCAACCCCTCCACCAGACGTTCGCCGCAGAAGGCCCAGAGCAACACCAACCTGATCCTCATCGCGGGAGTCGTGGTCAGCCTTTTCCTGTTCTGGTACGTCCACCTGCTCACGCTCCAGCAGCTCACCCAGCTCTCCGGCGGCCTGGCCATGCCGGATTCCCTGGTGGGCGGTTTTGACGCCGGCTATGTTGGCCAATTGAACGCCGCCATGGACGACGACGCCCGCGGCCAGCTCAACTACGTCCACAAGACTGCCGGCACACTGCTCCCGCTGATCTTCGGCTTCACGTGGCTGCTCCTGATCGGAACCAACGTCGCCAGGAAGACGCTCCGCTGGGCCCTCTGGGCGGTGCCGCTGCTGTTTGTGGTGGTCCGGTTGTGGGGCAATGTCGCCGTCGATGCCGCGCTGGGATCGGAAACGGCCGACGCCGGCCAAGTCGCCTTGGCGTCCGGGCTCACCGTTGCCGGGTGGGTGCTGTTCGTCCTCAGCCTGCTGGCCGGGGCAGCAGCAGTGTTCCTGGGCAAACGGCCGCGCCAGCAGTAGGTTCCCGCCCGTACCTCCGGAGAGTTCTCCCCATACCGTTCCTGCCGGACACCCCGATAGTGTGTCCAGTGCCGGCATCCGATGCCGGGGATCTTAAACATCGGGGGAATCCATGGGGGAATCACGGACGGATCCTGCTCTCAATATCTTTGAGATCAGCGGACTGGCCTGGGCGTCAACTGTCCACAAGGCGGCGGAAGTACTGGCGAACGAGGCGGATGGCGACCTTTCCGCGTACCGGGAGTCGGCCCAGGCCGAGGCCAGCCGCCAACTGGATGCTGA
Organism: Pseudarthrobacter sulfonivorans; assembly: GCF_001484605.1. Classification (NCBI taxonomy): domain Bacteria; kingdom Bacillati; phylum Actinomycetota; class Actinomycetes; order Micrococcales; family Micrococcaceae; genus Pseudarthrobacter; species Pseudarthrobacter sulfonivorans. Next base: position 1,387,127 of record NZ_CP013747.1, read on the forward strand.
AGACCCCCAGGCCATGGAAGCCGAGCTGCGCCGGGCAGGAATTGTCGACGGGCAGGGCGCCATCACCCGGCAGTGGGTGCTCGCAGTGTGGATTGCGGCGTCTGCTCCCGTGAAGGCCGCGGCGGTGGTCCAAACACAGGAGCTGTCCGTCCACACCGAGATAGGACTCGCCGGCGGGCGGGGCGTTGGAATCACCTATTACCGCAGGATCCGGCACGGTGTGGACGGTGTGGCCGTGACGGAAGTCCGCAACGCGGTCGAAGTTTCCTTCTTCCGCGAGGAAGATGCCTGGGCTGCCATCCGGCGCCATTTGCCCGCGGCCGCGGAACGGCTGGCGGCACCGGATACCGTCATCGAGGAAACCGGTCCTGTCGCCACCCATGCGTTCCATCTTGAGGTGTCCGCTGCGGTGCCCGCTGCGGACCAGGGACATCACTCGGGACATCTCAGTAGAGACGCCTGGGCTCTGGCGGAGCGTAGCTATTCCATTGCTGACCTCAGCCGCGAGTTTGCGTGGCGTGTGCTCGGAGCCCGCGAGTACCTTGCCAGCGCTGCGGAAAAGGCGGCGTGACCATGGCCCTGTACGGAATGGACGTGGAGAGCGGGCGGCGCCTCAGCGAAGAGTTTGCCCGCACCAGTGACCGACTGCTGGCCCTGAGCGGCAGCCTGACTCCGCTGATCACCGGTGCGCCCTGGAATGGTGACGACGGAAAGCGGTTCACGGATGAGTGGATTGGACACCGGCGGCAGCTGATCGGGACTGCCCATGCACTCGCGGCCGCTTCCAAGGCCGTCAAACAGAATGTTGAGGAACAAGTGGCGGCCAGCCGCCGCTTGGAGGCAAGCGCGGCACCCCAAACTACCGGCGGTCCCTCAATCTTTGACCAGCTAATGGACTCCGTAGCCGACGCCACAGAGGACCTGTGGGACACCGCCGGAGAAGTTACGGAGGCTGTCGGGGACACAGTCAGCAACACGTGGCACTACGTCCAGGACATCGCTCCGCTTCCCATCAGGAACATCATGGATGCGCAGGGAAATGTCTTCAGCCAAGCCGGCAACGTCGCGGAGATGGGCTGGCGATGGCTGACGTCGGGCGAACCGCCATCCATCACAGAGCTTGTCTCCAACAGCGTGATGCTGGCAGCTTCCTTGGAGAACCTCAGACAGGCCACTTTCACCCTGGGCTTTTCCAACCCGCACCTGTTCGACGACGGCCGGCCCGTCGCAGGGGATCCCATTCCCGTCGGAGTGGGTAACCCGGAGGACACAGACGACAACGGACGGACGCAGACGCCGGTCCCGGCCACCGTCAGCGCCATCCTGTCAACCACAGACGCGGCCTACAGCGACCCCGGCATGCCCGGTACGCCCGATACAGGCGTCCGGATCACCACAGTTGAGAAGCCAGGCCAGCCGCCCGCGTATATCATCAGCATTCCGGGCACCACCCGGTGGGAGCCGGACGGAGCCGCAAATCCAACGGACCTGACGGGCAACCTTGAGCTGGCCGGCGGCAACCTGTCCACCGCCGCGGAGGCCGTTCGGCTGGCCATGGAACAGGCAGGCATTCCCGAAGGCGCACCGGTGATGCTCTCCGGGCACTCCCAAGGTGGAATGATCGCCGCGGCCCTGGCTTCGGACAGCGGTTTCACAGACCGCTTCAATGTCACCAATGTGGTCACGTTCGGTTCACCCGTGGATTCCACGCCCATCCCGCCGTCCATCGATGTCCTGGCACTGCAGCACGATGGCGACCCCGTTCCGCAGGTGGACCTGGGAGACGCGACCGCGTGGCCGGACGGCACCATCTCCGCCAGCCACGACAACGGCGCCACGATCGTCACCCTGCCCAACCCTGACGTCGACCCGGGGTTTGCCGGGATCGAGTATCACCACGCCAACCGTTACGTGGATTCAGTCAGCCAGCAGGAGGCCGGAGGACCGATTGCCCAGTACAGTCAACAGCAATCAACCCAAAGGTTCCTGACCTCGGACGCCAGCCAAGTCACCTCGACAGTGTCTAACATCTCCCGAAAGCAGTAACAATGCACCGACTCAAAACCGTTGCCGGAGCGCTCACCTTGGCGATGGCCGTCCTTGGCCTCTCAGCCTGCGTCGTGTCAGGCGCTTCGCCGGCTGACCGCCTGAAAAAGGATATGCAGGACGCCGCGATGTCGGTTCCTGGAGTTGAATCGGCCCAGGTCAACGTCAACATGAACACGTCCGGAAACTTCATCAACGTGAAGTTGGTGGGGACCAGCAATGACGAGGCCGCCCTCGCGGAGGTGCTCGGCGAGGCCCTCCCGCCGATGCTGGAGAAAACCGAAGACCTTGAGTCAGGCTCCTTCGCCATCAGCATCTTCTCACCGGACGACGCCGTGTCCGCCGGGGCCGACGCACTCGGCTACTCCGGGGGGAAATCGCTGAGCAACTTCCGCGAATTCTTCGTCAATTAGCCAACCGGCGGGAGGTCAGCGGCTACCCGCAGACGCGACCGAGCGTACTTCCTTCCGGTGCCGGTGGACCCGCTGTGCGATCACCAGACCTGAGGCAGCCACACCCACAGTGACGGGGTAGCCCATCAGCCGTTCCAGGGTGCCCGGTTCCGGAACGTCCATCCCCGTGAGACCGCCGGTCGCCAGCGCAGCGAGCGACACCAGCCCGCAGACCAGGACGAGCCAACCCAGGGGCGTCTGCCGCAGCCACAGGATGCCCAGCACCACGAGGGCCGCCGCGCCGGCGAGGAAATACACCACCGCGCCGATGAAGTGGAAGGCCGAGCCGGCATCCTCCGGCACCAGGCCAACCACCATGGTCCCGGCACCGGCGGCGCCGGTCAGGATCCGAACGCAGACCGCAGCCAGCCAAGGCTTCCGGCGCCCAGGCTGGACCCGGGCCCCTGCCCTGGCGGCGACACACAGCAGCCCCGATCCCAGCAGCAGCGCACCGAGCAGCATCCCCAGCCCCTGGACCACAAACGAGGCGTTCATCAGCCAATGTAGCGGCGAACACACGTCCCGCCCGTCGTAGATCCCGCAATTAACGGCGCCCAGGTCGCTGATGTAGCCGGTCCGGCGGTCATAGGGCAGCGGACCCGCCCACGCCCCGATCACGGCCGTTTCCGCCACAAAATACTGCAGGACACTCAGCACGGACCAGGCGCCGATGTACTGGCGAGTGGAGGCGGTGTCCGGGAGGTAGGCCACGGCGGGAGCGGATGTCGGGGCTGATCTCATGCCAAGAGCGTAGTACGGCCTCCCACCTTGTATGCTTGTATCCGTGTCCGGACGGACCGGCCCTGCCGGACCAGCGGACATGCGCCCTCGTAGCTCAGTGGATAGAGCACGGCTCTCCTAAAGCCGGTGTCGTTGGTTCGATTCCAATCGAGGGCACTTGAATCTTCCGTCACCGGAGTTTGACCTCCGCGCCTACCTGCTCGGCCCCTCGCCGGCCAGGAACCTCTCCATTCAGGGAAGCTGGGCCGTTGAACGGCAGCTGCTGGACCGGTCAACGGGCACCCACGGAACCTTTGCCGGCGTCGTACGTTTTTCCCCTACGGACGACGGCGGCCTGGCCTTCCGTGAAGAAGGCACCATGCGCTGGCCCACCTTTACCGGCCCTGCCTCGCGTGAATACGTCCTGAAACCCGCTGACCGGCCCGACGCCCTGGACGTATTTTTTGCCGACGGGCGGCCCTTCCACCGGATGAGTTTCACGCCGGAGGCCAGCCAGGACCGGCACTGGTGCGATCCCGATACGTACCGCGTGGCCTACAACTACGAAGGCCCTGACACGTTCAGTTACACGTGGGATGTGACCGGCCCGCGCAAGGACCTGCTGCTGACGTCCGCCCTGAAGCGTCAGGTCTGAAGCGGCTGGTCTGAACAGGCTAGGCTCGGTACCGTGAAAGCCCGCATTGTTGTCTCCGCCGTCTGTGTCTTCGACGACGCCGGCCGGCTCCTGACCTTCCGCAAGCGCGGCACCAGCATGTTTATGCACCCCGGCGGCAAGCCAGAAGCCGGTGAAACCGCCGTCCACGCCGCTGCGCGGGAACTTCAGGAGGAAGTGGGGATCGTGGTGGATCCGCGCGAGCTGGAGCTGATGGGCGTCTGGATCGCCGACGCCGCCAACGAGGCGGCCACGGACATTGAAGCCACCGTGTTTACGGCACCGGGAACCTGGACGGCGCACCCGTCAGCTGAAATCGCCGAAATCCGCTGGCTGGACCTGGCTGCGCTGGACCGCGGCGCGCCGCCGCCCGCGGACCTCGCCCCGCTGCTGACGGACCACATCCTGCCGGAACTGGCCGCGCTGCGCCGCTGAGGGGTGGGTCTAGTACTCCGGAACGGCTTCCGCTGCTACGGCCGAGGCCTCGGCGAACTGCGTCTGGTAGAGCTCGGCGTACCGGCCGTCGGCGGCCAGCAGTTCCGTGTGGTTCCCGCGCTCCACGATCCGCCCGTCCTCCACCACCAGGATGACGTCGGCGGCACGGATGGTGGACAGCCGGTGGGCAATCACGACGGCGGTGCGCCCCTCGAGCGCGGCGCCCAGGGCCGCCTGCACGGCGGCTTCGTTCGTGGAGTCGAGGGCGGCGGTGGCCTCGTCGAGGATGACCACCCGGGGCTGGGAAATCAGCAGCCGGGCGATGGTGAGGCGCTGGCGTTCACCGCCTGAGAGCCGGTAACCGCGCTCCCCCACTACAGTGTCCAGGCCGTCTGGCAGGGACCGGATCATGGTTTCCAGGCGGGCCTGCCGGATGGCGTCCCACATGTCCTCTTCGGTGGCGTCCGGCCGGGCAAGCCGGAGGTTGGAAGCGATGGATTCGTGGAAGAGGTGTCCGTCCTGGGTGACCATCCCCAGTGTGTCCCGCAGGGAATCGAAGGTGGCGTCCCGGACGTCCAGCCCCGAGCCGGGTAGGGTGCCGCCGAGCCGCACGGCGCCGGAATCGACGTCGTACAGCCGGGAAAGCAGCTGCGCGATGGTGGACTTTCCGGCACCGGAGGAACCCACCAGGGCGACGGTCTGCCCGGGTTCCACCCGGAAACTGATGCCATGCAGCACCTCTTCGCCGCCGCGGGTGTCCAGCGTGGACACTTCCTCGAGCGAGGCCAGCGAGACCTTGTCCGCCGAGGGGTAGGCGAAGCGAACGTCGTCAAACTCCACCGAAACGTTTCCCGGCGGGATGGCCACGGCGTCGGGCTTCTGCTGGATCAGGGGCTTGAGGTCCAGGATCTCGAAAACCCGCTCGAAGCTGACCAGGGCACTCATGATTTCCACGCGGGCATTGGACAGGGCGGTGAGCGGGGCGTAAAGGCGGGTCAGCAGCAGTGCCAGCACCACCACGTCACCCGCGGCGAGCTGCCCGCCAATGGCCAGCCAGCCGCCCAGGCCGTAGACCAGGGCCAAGGCGAGTGCGGACACCAGCGTCAGCGCGGTGACGAAGGTGAACTGCAGCATGGCCGTTCGGACGCCGATGTCCCGGACGCGGCCGGCCCGGACAGCGAACTCGCGGGATTCCTCGTCCGGGCGGCCGAAGAGCTTGACGAGCGTGGCGCCCGGAGCGGAGAAGCGCTCGGTCATCTGGGTGCCCATGGCCGCGTTGTGGTTTGCCGCCTCACGGCGCAGGTCCGCAAGCTTGGAGCCCATCCGGCGGGCAGGGATCAGGAAGATCGGCAGCAGGATCATGGCGAGCACGGTGACCTGCCAGGACGTCCCGAGCATCACGATCAGCGTCAGGATCAGTGCCACCACGTTGCTGACCACGCCGGACAGCGTGCCGGCGAAGGCGGACTGCGCGCCGATGACGTCGTTGTTCAGGCGGCTGACCAGTGCGCCGGTGCGGGTGCGGGTGAAGAACGCGATGGGCATCTTCTGCACATGGTCAAAGACCCTGGTGCGCAGGTCCACGATCACGCCTTCGCCGATGTTGGACGAAAGCCAGCGGCTCACCAGTCCCAGGCCGGCTTCGGCAACGGCCACCACGGCGATCAGCAGCGCCAGCCGGATCACTTCGTCTGTACCCGCCTTGGCCACGATGGCATCAACCACCTGGCCGGCCAGCACGGGCGTGGCCACGGCCAGGAACGCCATCACAATGGACAGCGCCACAAACGCGATCAGCTTTGTCCGGTGCGGGCGGGCGAAGCCCAGGACCCGTTTCAGGGTGGCCTTGGAGAAGGGCTGGGAGCCGTTCTTGGCCCGGGAGATGTTGTACAGGGAGTGCCAGGCGACGCCATCCATGCTCATCGCTGTTGCTCCGTTGCGTCTGCCATCAGTTCAGTTACCGTTCCGTTGTCCACATTCCACCGGACATCCAGCCGCACGTTCTCGAGCAGCCTCCTGTCATGGGTTACTAACAGCAAAGCGCCCTCATAACTTCCCAGCGCCTCTTCCAGCTGCTCGATGGCGGGCAGGTCCAGGTGGTTGGTGGGTTCGTCCAGGACCAGCAGATTCACCCCGCGGGCCTGCAGCAGCGCCAGCGCGGCGCGGGTGCGTTCGCCCGGCGACAGGGAATCAACGGGGCGGGTGGTGTGGTCCGCCTTCAGCCCGAACTTGGCCAGCAGCGTGCGGACCTCCGCGGCCGTCAGGTCCGTGAGGACGGCTTCGACGGCGTCGGCAAGGTTGAGGTGGCCGGCCAGCAGTCCGCGGGCCTGGTCAATTTCGCCGATGGCCACCGAGGCGCCCATGGCGGCGTTGCCGGCGTCGGGCGCCTGTACGCCCAGGAGCAGGCGCAGCAGCGTCGACTTGCCGGCTCCGTTGGGGCCGGTGATGCCGATCCGCTCCCCCGCGTTGAGCTGCAGGTTCACCGGGCCCAGCGTGAAGCTTCCCTGCTTCACGACGGCGTCACGCAAGGTGGCCACCACCGCACTGGACCGGGGCGCCTGGCCAATGGTGAACTGCAGCTGCCATTCCTTCCGCGGCTCCTCCACCACGTCCAGCCGGGCAATCCGGGATTCCATCTGCCGGACCTTCTGGGCCTGCTTTTCCGATGACTCGGTGCTGGCGGCCCGGCGGATCTTGTCATTGTCCGGGCTTTTCTTCATGGCGTTCCGCACGCCCTGGGAGCTCCACTCGCGCTGGGTCCGGGCACGGGAGACCAGGTCTGCCTTGGTGGACGCGAACTCCTCGAACTTTTCCCTCGCGTGGCGCCGCGCCACCGCGCGCTCCTCCAGGAAGGCCTCATAGCCGCCGTCGTAGACCGCCACGGAATTCTGCGCCAGATCCAGTTCCACGATGGTGGTCACGCAGCGGGCCAGGAACTCGCGGTCATGGGACACCAGCACCACACCGCCGCGCAGTCCCTGCACAAACGCTTCCAGTTTGGCCAGGCCGGCCAGGTCAAGGTCGTTGGTGGGCTCGTCCAGCAGCACAACGTCGAACCGGCTGAGCAGGAGCGCCGCGAGGGCCACGCGGGCGGCCTGGCCGCCGGAGAGCCCGGTCATAGGGGCGTCCGCGCCGGTGTCCAGCCCGAGGTCGGCAAGAACGGGCGGGATGCGTTCGTCGAGGTCTGCCGCGCCTGAAGCCATCCAGCGGTCAAAGGCCAGCGAGTAGGCGTCATCGGCGCCCGGTGCGCCGGAGCCCAACGCCTCGGCGGTGGACTCCATCTCCATGGTGGCTTGGGCGCAGCCGGTCCGGCGGGCGATGTAGCCGGCCACAGTCTCCCCGGCCACGCGCTCGTGTTCCTGAGGCAGCCAACCTACAAAGGCATCGGAGGGGGCGAGGCTGACGCTGCCGCCTTGGGGCTGGTCCACACCGGCCAGGAGGCGCAGCAGGGTGGACTTGCCGGCGCCGTTGGCGCCCACCACACCTACCACGTCGCCGGGGGCCACCGTGAGGGAAAGTTTGTCGAACAGCGTCCGGTGGTCGTGGCCGCCGGAAAGATCTTTGGCAACAAGGGTTGCAGTCATAGGTTGGTCCATCCTCTCGCCGCCGCCCGGCCGGAGGAGCCCGCCTGAATCGGCCCGAAACTGCGGTGAATCCGCAATGTGCCGCCCCGAAAAGTGCCGGGGCACTAAAGAGCCCGCCGGTCCGGACTTGGGGGGTGTACGGACCAACGGGCTCGACCATCAAGCATAGTCGACTCAGCACGCCGCACCAAACTGCCTCCGAAAGGTCAGGCTAAAATCAAAAGGCAATCATCCGTTCAGCAGAGAGCCGATATGCCAATTCCTGCCAAAGCGTTCCAGCGCTGGCTGCACGGCATCGCCCCCAACACGAGCACGTCCGATATCTGCCGCGTCTCCGGCATCAAGCGGACCACCCTTGCCCAGCAGCTTGTCCGGGGCAAGGTGGCAGAGACTACGGTGGTGAGCATCAGCCGGGCGTACAACGTCAATCCCGTTTCGGCGCTGGCGGCGTTCGACGCCTACAGCCAGCTCACGGACACGCGCCCGCCCAGCAGGTCCGAACTGGTCAGCCAGATCTCCACCCCGGACCTCCTGCGGGCAGTTTTGGCCCGTTCCGCCGCGGACCCAGGCGGCGTGCCGGCGGCTGCCGCGCCGGCCGGTTCGTCCGTGTTGGAGCCGGCCCCGCACGCCACCTCGGTCAAGAACTGGGTGGAGGCCATCGACGACGGCGAGCTGCGGCACCGGGTCTCCGCCGCCACCGGAATCGCTCCGCAGAACTATTCGGCACAACTGAGCGCAAACCGGCTGGCTCCGGAGCTGGCGGTTGCCACCTCCCTTGCCGCCGGCGTCGCCCCGGCCAGCGGCCTCGTGGCCACCGGGCTGGTCACGGAGGCGGAGGCCGGCTGGCCTCCCGGAGCCCGGCAGGCCGCCCTGGACAGCCTGTCCGACGGCGAGCTGACCACCTTGGCCGGTGACCGGCTGCAGACTCTCGGCAGGGCCCTCCGCCGGCAGGAACATGACCACGAGAAAACCGAAAAGATCTGGGAGAACCTGGGATGATCGAAATCCTCCAGTGGTCCACGCTGACTGTCTGCGGCCTGGTGGCCGTCGCGAGGGTTCCCAGTGCCGTGAGGGGGAGGAACCGGACACTCTTCTACATCTTTGCGCTGATGACGCTCGCCATCCTGCTCAGCATCCAGGCACCGTACCTTGCCATCGACCAGGCGCTCGGCGGTGTTAATGTGGCCAACCTCCTGCTCCGCTTTGTCATCTTCGCCGCTATTTTCTTCGTGGGCATCCGCGTCACCCGGGGCTTTGGGGCCGACGACGCCTACCGGCTGCTAGCCGGACGGATCGGAATGGCTGTGCTGGGCCTGACCTCGCTGATGGTGGTGGTTGTGTTCCTGATGATGGACACGGCGGGGTCCTCCGCGGGCATGGGCTCGGTGTCAGCCAAGGACGCCCGGCACGGACTGCTGGCTGAGTACTACGGTGCCGCAGGCCGCGCCTACCCTGCGTACGTTTCGCTGGTCCTGCTGCCTGCCATGGTGCGGGCCTGCCGGAGCACTTTTCCGCTCTTGGTCCGGGTAGCGGCATTCCTGCTTGCCCTCGGAGCGGTTGCCATTGGCGCGAGCCTGTTGTTCCCGGCGCTCCCACCGGCGTTGAATTCAGTGGAGTTTGTCATCAACTACACAGCCGTCCTATGTTTTGTCATCGGCCTGGCGCTGATCTGGGTAGCCAAGCTGCGGTCCGGGCAGAATGAGCCGAGACAAAAGACTTCTACTGCAAAGTAGCCTTCAGACTTTCACAAAATCATTAGACATGGCACAATCATGAATGTGTGAAGTTGGGTGCCGGTGTTCGCGAACGGGGATAGATTCCTGGACGCTGGGCCCGTTGAGTCTTTGCATTCTTTGGGGGGATGAGTGGTGGCGGGCCGTTGGGGACCGCCCCCACTCAGCCATTTAACGGCCAGGTCCCATTTCGGCCCCGCCCGCGTGCTGACCCACCCGCGTGCTGACCGGACAGCTGGCATCCATGCCGCACCTAGCGCGCGAACCTCAGGGTCACCAGCTGGAACGGGCGCAGCGAAAGCTCCACCGACTGCTCTGCTGCGGCAGTGTTGACGCCCGGCGCGTCGGTTGCGCGCTCCAGCAGGTCCGTGGCCAGGATGGCCGTGACCGGGAAGTTGGCCGTGAGCACACCGGCGGACCGCTGCCCCAGGGACTCATAAAGGCGGACCACAACATCGCCCGATCCGTCTTCGGCAAGCTTGACCGCCTCGATGACCAGGGCCGGGTTGTCCACGAAGAACAGCGGCTCCACGCCGCGGGCGCCCTTCACCAGCCGGGGTGCAAGGTTGGTGCGGTACCCCTCCTCCACGGCGTCGGCGATCCCGGCTCCGGGGCGGATGGTAACGGTCAGTTCCTGGTGGCCCCGGTCCGCCGTCGGGTCCGGGAACTTGGGTGCCCGCAACAGGGAGAGACGCACCGAGGTGGTGGTCCCGCCGTCGGAATCGCGCACGCTCCTGGTGACATCGTGCCCGTAAGTGGCGCCGTTGGAAATCGCGACGCCGTAGCCGGGCTCGGCCACGTGGATCCAGCGGTGCGCGCAGATCTCGAACTTGGCGGCCTCCCACGAGGTGTTGACATGCGTGGGGCGGAAGACATGGCCGAACTGGGTCTCCGAGGCGGAGCGGTCCGCCCTGACGTCCAGCGGAAAGCCCAGCTTGAGCAGTTTCTCGCTCTCCTGCCACTCAACGGTGGTGGTGATGGTGAGGGAGCCGCTTCCGGCATCCAGCGTGATCCGCTGGGTGAGCGGTGACGTGCCGGCGACCCGCTCCACCACCACAACGGCACTGGTTCCGGCGTGCTCCACCCGGATGGCCTGCGCCGCCGTGAGGGCGGTGACGTTGCGGCGGTAGAACTCATCGATGTCCCACGCGTCCCACTCGTTGGGCGTGTCCCGGTGCAGTTCCAGCAGGTTGCCGCGGGCTCCGGGAGCGATGGCTTCCCGTCCCGTGGCGTAGTCGGTGAGGGAGGCAATCAGGCCATCGGCATCCAGGACAGCCCGGATGATGCCGTTGTCCAGCACGTAACCGCCATCCAGAGCGGTTGCCTGAACCGGCTGGCCGGTCGGCGAAAGCTCTGCGGCAGCCAAGGCAGGAACGCCGTTGCGCGTGTGCGGTGCGGCGTTGAGCAGGAACGTCCGCGACCCCTCGCCGAGGAGCACGGCCGCTGCCTGCCCAATGAGGGTTTCGAGGCTGACGCTGATGGCGGCGTAGTTTCGTTCCGCGTCCTGGTGGACCCAGGCGATGGAGCTGCCGGGCAGGATGTCGTGGAACTGCTGCAGCAGCACCAGCCGCCAGAGCCGCTTCAGCTCTGCTGCCGGGTACTCGAAGGAACCGGCGCCGCGGACAGCAGCGGTGGCACACCAGAGTTCGGCCTCGCGGAGCAGGTGTTCGCTGCGCCGGTTGCCGCGTTTGGTCTGGGCCTGGCTGGTGTAGGTGCCGCGGTGGAGTTCCAGGTACATCTCGCCCACCCAGACCGGCAGGGAGGAATACTCGCGCTCCGCCTGCGCGAAGAAACTCTCCGCCGAGCCCACCCTGACCTTGGGCGAGCCTTCGAGGTCGGCGGTGCGGCTGGCGGCAGCCAGCATTTCCCGTGTAGGCCCTCCCCCGCCGTCGCCGTAGCCGAACGGCACGAGCGAGGTGTTCCCGCGCCCGTGGTCGCGGAAGTTCCGCTCGGCGTGCGCCAGTTCGCGTCCGCTGAGCTCGGCGTTGTAAGTGTCAACGGGCGGGAAGTGCGTGAACAGCCGGGTTCCGTCGATGCCCTCCCAGTTGAAGGTATGGTGCGGCATGCGGTTGACCTGGTTCCACGAGATCTTCTGCGTGAGGAACCAGCGGCTGCCCGCCGCCTTGACGATCTGCGGCAGGGCCGCGGAGTAGCCGAAGGAATCCGGGAGCCAGGCTTCGCGGCATTCGACGCCGAACTCGTCGAGGAAGAAGTTCTTGCCCTCAATGAACTGCCGGGCCATCGCCTCGCCGCCGGGCATGTTCGTGTCCGACTCGACCCACATGCCGCCCACCGGAACGAACTGCCCGGCCTTGACCTTCTCCCGGATCCGGCCGAAAAGCTCGGGGTAGAACTCCTTCATCCAGGCCAGCTGCTGGGCTGAGGAGCAGGAGAACACAAAGCCCGGATCCTCATCCATCAGCGCCACCACGTTGGAGAACGTCCGGGCACATTTGCGGATGGTCTCGCGCACCGGCCAGAGCCAGGCGGAATCGATGTGGGCGTGGCCCGTAGCCACCAGCTGGTGGGCGGAAGCGTAGGCGGGCCTGGACAGGGCCTCGGCCAGGGTTGCCCGCCCGGCTGCGGCGGTGCCCGGGACGTCGTCGGGATCCATCTGGTCCATCATGCGCTCCAGCGCGCGGAGGATCTCATGGCGCCGCGGCTGCTCCGGGGGGAGCTCGTGCATCAGCCCGGCGAGGGTCCAGATGTCCTGCTGGAGTTCCCAGACAGTCTGGTTGAGTTCGGCGATGGCGATCCTGCCCAGCCGGTACTGCGGCGCCGTGCCTGCCGTTTCCTTGTCCCCGTAGGGTGTGGCGGCGAAGGTCCAGCCCTGCGCCATGTCCGGGTTGGCGGCCGCTTCAACATAGAAGTCAACGGATATGCCGCTGCCCAGGAGCTTCAGGGGAATGTACTGGTTGCGGGGCGAAATGGCCTTGATGATAGTGCCGTCCGGGCGCCAGGCGATTCCCTCGCACTGGAATCCGGGGGCTTCGTTGATGAAGCCAAGGTCCACCACGATTTCCACCGCGGTGTCCGGCCCCGTGCCCCAGGCCTCCGGGACGTCGCCCTGCAGGCGCAGCCACTTGGTGCCCCACGGCTGGCCCCAGGCAGCACCGTGTTCCTGCGGCGTGAAGTGATTCCGCAGGGCTTCCATCACTGACACAGGCTCGCCGGGCGCATCCCAGCTGCTCAGGTTCAGCGGAACAGTGCGGGCGTAAACAGCGGGAATGATCCGCTCGCGGACAAACCGGTCCAGGCGGACTTCGGTGATCCGGCGGTCGTCATGCAATGTAAACCCTCTTAGGTGCTTGAACTGGAGTACTCGAATCCGGACCAAACGCGTCCAATCGATGGATAAAATCTACCGGCTGGTAGCTCAATAGCCAAGCGTCACCGGAAATGTTCGCCGAAGGTGCTGGCGCCGTTTTATCCCGGCGCGTTCGCGCTTAACTCGGCCGCGTCCTCCCCGGGAACCGGCTCAGGAACCGGCGCGGGAACCTCCGCGGCGGGCAGCGTAATCCTGCCCTGTCCGGCGTAAATATTCAGGCTGGTGCCCCGGCTGAATCCTGCCAGGGTCATGCCGCTGGCCTCCGCCAGTTCCACAGCAAGGCTCGAGGGCGCACTCACCGCCGCCAGTACGGGAATGCCCGCCAACGCTGCCTTCTGGACGAGTTCAAACGATGCGCGGCCCGAGACCTGCAGGACCAGCCCGGTTAGCGGAAGCAACCGCTCCCGCAGGGCCCAGCCCACTACCTTGTCCACGGCGTTGTGGCGCCCCACATCCTCGCGCAGGCACAAAAGCTGCACGCCGCCGTCGTCCGTTATACGGAAGAGGCCCGCGGCGTGCACTCCGCCGGTGACGTCAAAAACGTCCTGCGCTTCGCGGAGCCGCCCGGGCAGGGATGCCAGCACGTGGGCGGGCACGGTCAATGGATCCGCCGCCGGGCTGAAATGGGAGGACTTGCGCACTGCCTCGATCGAGTCCGTGCCGCAGATACCGCAGGAGCTGGACGTGAAGACGTTCCGACCCTTGGCAGGGAGTTCGACGTCGGGCCGCAGCTGGGCTTCCACCACATTGAACGTCTGGACGCCGTCTTCGTCCTCGCCGGCGCAGAACCGCAACGACACCAGCTGCTCCGGAGCCCAGATGATCCCCTCGGACACCAGGAAGCCGGCCACCAGGTCAAAGTCGTCCCCGGGCGTCCGCATGGTCACCGAGAATGACAGTGCACCGATCCGGATTTCCAGCGGCTCTTCGACGGCGAGGACGTCCTCGCGGTGGCGGACCGGGAACTCAAGGGCATTGGGCGAGCCATCCAAAACATACTTGTGCACCTTGCGGCGCTGCGTCACGCGCCCCATCAGCGAACCGCCAGACTGTCTTGAAGGGCCCCGTGGACGTTCCGGACCTGCCGGCTGGCGCTGTTCATAGGTCCATCATTGCACCACTGGCCGGGCTGTGGCGTACGTGGTTCCGCAGCACGGCGCCTACCCCAGCAGGGCACTCCAGTCCACCGGACCGGCGGGCTTCGCAGCGTCCTTGCCAGCTGCCCGGGTGGCCGGCTTAGCGGCGGGCCGGCCCTTGGGCTTGGTACCCGGCTGCGCGGGCGCGGGCACCGGCGGCCCCCACGGCAAAGCGAACGCCGGGACTGGTTCGCCCAGCTGCACGCCATGCGGCGGAACAACCATCACACCGTGCGCCGACGCCAGTCCGCGCATCATCCCGGGACCAGTGTGCTTGGCCGGTGAAGCCATCCCGTACAGAAGCCGGAAGGGCATCAGCCTGGTCCGGCCCGGCTCAGGCTCGATGGTGGTCCCGCACGGGACCTCCTGCACCGGCGGCATGGTGCCGTGGCCCAGCGCCGCCAGCAGCGGTTCGCCCACCGTGGACAGTGCCATCATGGCGGCCAGCGGGTTTCCGGGGAGCCCCAGGACAAAGCGACCGTCGGGGAGCTCGGCCAGGACAGCCGGATGGCCGGGGCGCATGGCGATGCCGTCGATAACCAGCCGCCCGCCCAGTTCCGCCACAGCCCGGCGGAGGTGGTCGGTGTCCGAGACGCCAGTACCGCCGGTGGTGATCACGACGTCGGCAGGCAGCGCGGAGGGGTCCGGCACCTCAGGCGGGAGGTCGGCCAAGCCGTCCAGCCACTCAGCGTAGGAATCGCCGATCCGCTCCTGGCCGCCGTTAATACCGCCGAGCATTTCCACAACGGCCGCGAGCTGCGGACCGAAGGTGTCCCGGACCTGTCCCGGAACCGGCAGCCCCTGGGACACAACTTCGGAGCCGGTCAGCAGTAGTTTGACGACGGGCTTTCCCTGGACGAGCAGGTCATCGTGCCCGGCAAGCGCCGCTACCGCCAGATGGGCCGGGTTCAGCGTTACACCGGCCTTGACCAGCACCTCCCCCGCTGCCGCTTCCTCGCCGGCGCTGCGGATGTGCTGGCCGTTCCCGGGTTCGCCGGGGCGGGCGGTGCCGCCGGTCATCAGGAGCGGCAGGCCGTCGTCGTCCGTTCCAAGCACGGCACTTTCGCTGCGCAGGACCGCTTTGGCGCCTTGCGGGATCAGTCCGCCGGTGACAATGGGGCTGCCCTGGTGGGGTGCCAGCCGCTGGCCGGCTTCCGCAACGATCCACGGACCGCTGCCGTTGACGGCCCATCCGTCCATCGCAGACGACGCGTAGTGCGGCATGTCGTGCAAAGCGGTGATGTCTTCGGCCAGGACCCTGCCCAGCGCCTGGTTAAGGGGAACCCGGCCCGGCGGAATCGGCGTGGCGATGTCAAAGGCGGCCTTGCGCGCCTCGTCCCAGGTGTGGGCAAGGTGCTTTGCCGGGGCTGTCTGCTGCTCGGGATTTTCGGATACGTCGCCGGGGGCGGCGGTCACTGAACGGGAGTCATTCGACGGGGGTCCCGGCGGATTCCGAGTCATAGTCAGCAGCCAGGGTGCGGGCACGGTCCATGGCAGCGGTCATGGCGGCGGCGTTGGTGGCCTGCCCTGCTCCGGCAGCCAGGCCGGCGGCGAAGCCGGCAATAAAGGTGGTGAGCGGGGCGGCGGGGCGGACCACTGAGTGGGCTGCCACGCCGGCCAGCGACAGGATTGTGTTGACGTCGATCTGGACGTCCTCCAGTTCATACGCCTGGAGCAAGGACCTGCACCATTCTTCCAGCGTCTCTTCCTGGCTCTTCACGCTCTGCCTCCCAAATCGTCTGCGGCAGTGTTGCCCCGGAGCCCGGTTATGGGATCCGGACCGGCCACTCCAAGTGCGGCGGCATCGTCCCAGGTGTCCACGTCTGCCGTGGAGCCGGCCGGAACGGCGACAAGCTGCACGTCCAGACTAGCAAGGAGTGCCCTCACCGAACCGTTGATTAAGCGTCCTGTGCTTTCCAGTTCCGCCACGGAACGTTGTAGCGCGGCCGTGCTATAAAAACCGACCAACGGCTGACGGCGGCCATCCTCCGAGACGGCCACCACGCCGTCCGGTCCCAAGCCCGCGGGCGCTCCGGCGGAGGGTCCTCGCGCACGCAAAGTAGCCTTCAGCACCGCCACCGCCTGCCCTACGTTGGGCATGTCGCAGGCCAGCACCAGCGTCAGCCCGGGGCGGCTGCCACCCGCAGCGGCCAGGGCCGCGAGCCCGGCCGCGATGGCGGCCCCCGGTCCGCTAAAGGGGGGTTCTTCGCGGCAGCGGAGAAATCCGGCAGGGATTTCGCCGGCCGGCACCTCCCCGGTGTCCGGACCAACCACGACGGCGGCCCGGGCTCCCCTCGCAGCGGCGGCGGAGCGGCGCAACAGGGAGTCGCCGTCGTACGTCAGACTCTGCTTGGGCACGCCACCGAGCCGCGACGAACGGCCGCCGGCGAGGATGACGGCATCGAAGTCGAGGGGGTCAGCGTCCACCCTCCCAGCTTAACCGCGCGGGCTGGAATACTGCGCCGGGCTGGAACTACCGTGCGGACCGGAACAAGGCGGCCCGCTCAGGCGGCCCGTTCGGGCAGCAGGAACGGATCCCAGGCCGGAGTGGGCTTCTCAAGTTCTTTGATCTGCCAGATAGTGCCATGCGGCGGTTCCGGATCAAACCTCAGCTTCCAGCCCATTTCAGCCGGCGTGTGGTCACCCTTGGTGTTGTTGCACCGGAGGCACGCGGCCACCAGGTTCTCCCAGGAGTCGGCGCCGCCACGTGATTTGGGCTGCACATGGTCGATGGTGTGGGCACCTTTGCCGCAATACGCGCAGCGGTGGCCGTCCCGCCGCAGGACTCCGCGGCGGCTGACTGCGGTGCCCTGGTTGTATCTGGGGCGGATGTAGCGGTTCAGGAGAATCACGGACGGTCGGCCCAGGATCTCCTGCGGTCCCACCACAGGATCATCGCCCTCGGCAATGACACTGGCCTTGCCCGTGAGCACAAGCACCAGCGCCCGGCGGAAGGTGACTACCGCCAGCGGTTCATATCCAGCATTCAGAACGAGAGTGCGCATGCACGTACCTCTTTGTGGCCGCACCCGTCAGGGGCACGAGGGCCGGCTGCCCCCGGCATGTCCGGGCTATGGATCGACACCACAAGAGTAAACAAAGAATCCCGGGATCAGCTAATCGCAGAAGCGGCCGCCGTCACGTGTCGGATTCGTGCACCTCACCGGAGCAGGGCAGCAGGCAGCAGACAGCAAAGGACCCCCGCCGTGTGGCGGGGGTCCCTTGAAGGCTGAATCAGCTGCTAGGACACGCGGATGAAGACCGGTCCCGAGCCAACGTTGGCGCTGAAAACAACGGTCTGGTTGCCGTTGTAGCCGCCGTGCACTGCCTGGCCGTTGCCGGCGTATACGGCAATGTGGGCCATGCCCGCGCCGCCGTCGGCGTAATAGATCAGGTCGCCGGGCTGGGCCTCGGCGGCACTGACGGTCTGACCCAGGGACAGGTACCCCGCGGGCCAGCCGTGGTAGTTGATGCCCACGGCGGCCAGGGCGTTGGTGACCAGCATGGTGCAGTCCTGGCTGACGCCGAGCTGTGCATAGGCTGCCGACAGGATGGCCTGGCCCTTGCCGCTGGCGGAGACCGGCGCCTTCGGAGCGGCCGGAGTTGCCGACGCTACCGTGAGGGTGGCCGCGGCCTTGGCCGGAGCCGGAGCTTCAACAACAGGCGCGGGAGCCTCAACGGGAGCCGGCGTGGTGGTCACTGCGGGCTTCTCGTAGGAGATGGCAATGGTGGAAGCAGCCGAAATGATGGCCGGGGCGGAAACCTCAGCCTCAAGGTTCGAAGCGGACGCAGCTTCACGCTGGACGCCGGTGTCAGCCGCGTTCGCAGCGATACCACTGGTCAGGACAAGGCCGGAAGCAGCAGCGATAACCGCAGCCTGACGGCCCATGCCGCCGGCGTTGTCGCCGACAGCCTTGGCAATGACAGCCAGCGAGTTGGTCTTGGCGACCTCGGCGCGGTGCCGTGCAACAGTTGCACGTGTAGTCATTAATTTTCTCTCTTTCGTTTTCCTCAGGACCGCGTGGGCAGCCTGAGGGCTTTGGACGCGCCGGCATCTTGGGGGTACGCCGGCACGCCCCGAACGGGGATTTAGCGAAAAGGTTCCAGCGAAGAACGGCTCCGGCAGCACGGGGCTGCGGGAACTACTGGATTGCAGGAACTACGGGGCCAGCGTGAAGAAGGATCCGCCGCCCGTGGATGCCACCGAGTGGAGCAGCGTGCCCTGCGACGGGTTCAGTGCGCTGATCATCATGCCGTTGCCGACGTAAATGCCAACGTGGGCGCCGCCATTCTGCATGACCAGGTCACCGGGGACCGGTGTGGCGGTGGGCCGCATGGCCGTCCAGGCATTGGTGCGGGGAATGCTGATGCCGGCCTGGGCGTAGACCCACTGGGTGAAGCCGGAGCAGTCCCAGCCGTTGGGAGTGGTGCCGCCCCAGAGGTAGGGGTGACCGATACCGGTGTAAGCAAGTGCTGCCAGACCCGAAGCGGCAGCGGAGGAGACAGTGTCAGCGAGCTTGGAGGCCGCGGCCTCGGTTGCGGCAGCACGCTGAGCCCCGGTTTCGGAGGCCGTGGACTGCGCACGGACCGTCTCAACCTTCGGCGCCGGCGTCGTCTTGATGACGGGGCGTTCGAAGGAAACGGTAGCCGTGGGCGCGGCAGTTACGGCAAGTGCCGTCTGCGCGGAACCGGACTCGGTAGAGGCGGAAACGCCGGCGGTGGAATCCGCGGCGTTGGCCGGAAGCCCCATGCTCAGGATCAGACCTGATGCAGCTGCGATAACAGCAGCCTGGCGACCTACGGTCCCGGCATTGGCACTGACGGCCTTGGACACGGAGCCCAAGGGGTTAGTGCGGACCGGTTGTGCGCGGTGACGCGCAGAAGTATGGCGTGAAGACACGAAGGTAGCCTCTCCCAATGCCTGCGAGGTGAGCTGTCGGATTCGGATGGGAGTCACCCGGCCGCGCTGCTTCACAGTGGAAGCTTTGCGACTTAACCCCAAGGCCTTCAGAATCGAAGACCAAAATTGGTTCCCCCGCCCCTGCCAGACGATGTCATGCGAACGGACCTTGAGCGGTGGCAGAGCTAGGCAATCCACTCAAGAACGTCAACTTCGGAAAAGTTGACGCGCTTTAGACGTTACAGGAGTTCCGAGCCAATGTCACATTCAGGTCACGGCACGTCGCTGCGATTCGAGAGTTGGCCATCATTTGGGTCAGAGCCAGCCGGTGGGGTCAACGACTTCGCCATTGACCTGGACCTCGAAGTGGAGGTGGCAGCCCGTGGACGCGCCCGTGGTGCCGCTGAGGGCAACAACGTCGCCGCGGCTGACTGTCTGGCCTACCTTGACGCTGGCGGAGGAGAGGTGGTTGTAAGTGGTTTCAAGGCCATTGCCGTGATCCACCACCACGCGGTTGCCGCCGCCGTACTGGTGCCAGCCAACGAAGGTGACGGTACCGCTGGCAGCAGCCAGGACAGAGGTTCCGCACTGTGCCACGAAGTCCTGGCCACGGTGGAAGTCGCCGGAGCCGCCGGTAATCGGGCTGACTCGGAATCCGAAGGGTGAGGCCGTAGCCAGCTGGGCGAGCGGCGAGCCGAGGCTTCCGGCAGAGGCAGCGCGGGTAATGGATCCCGCGGACTGGGCACTCAGGAGCTGCTTCAGTTTGCCGTCGGGATCACCCTGGGTCACCACGGACGAGCGGCTGAAATCAATTTGGGCGGCGGCTTCGGCGGTAACTTCGGGCTGCGGAGCAGCGGAAACGGCCGACGCAGCCTGGCCGGGTGCCGGAGTGGCCATCACGGGGCCGGTCACAGGAACCGTCACGGTGAGAGCCAGGCCTGTTGCTGCCAAGGCGATGCCGGCCTTCTGGCCGAGGCCACTGGCGGCGGCGAAATCCGTCATCTGCCGGAAGGGTCCCCGGCGGCGGCGGGCTTCCCGCTGTGGGTCGCGGGGCCTCTCCGCGCTGAAATCCTCGGCCACTCTGGGCGCCGAGGCGGGACCCACCGCGCGACGGCGGCCCCTCGAGTATTGCGTGGTCAAGAATGTTCCTCTCTGGGTAGCCTGCGAAGTTAGCTGTCGGATTCGGGTCAGAGAGTTCAAAGACCCGGTCCGCCGTGACAAGCACTTGGCGCAGAGATATCCCGTGAGGATCCTTCGCTGGAAGAGGCTTGCTGCTGACGGACTTAACCCCAAGGCAGTCTTACGACTGCCGGTTGTGGTTCCCCCGCCTCTGCCAGTTGGTGACTGATGCACCTGATCCGCTGGCAGAGCTCGGCTCCGGATCAGGTAACGCTTTTGTATCGACGCTGAGTTTCAACTATAGGTGATTAACTTGGACAGTAACAATTCCGTTATCTTTGCGGAACGTTGCGCCGCTGCGCTATGGCACGACCCCACGCGCGGCCCCACGCGGCGGACCGTCTTCCCGTCAGCTGACGGAAACGAAGACGTGGGATGCCACTTCCGGGGGCAACTCGAGCGCCCCTTCGATTCCCGGCACGCGCACGGAAATGTACTCCCCTACGCGCTCCAGGGACACCGTGGCACCGGGCCTGATCCCGCCTTCATCCAGCTGGACCAGCAGCTCAGGTTCCACCTGGATGGGCTCAGCCAGCCGGCTGACTGTCACGTTCGACGCCGGCCCGTAGCCCTGCATCGCATCAAGGAGATTAATCACACCGGCGTCTGGGAGCGCGGGCGCCGGCCCGCCCAGGGCGGCCAGCCCGGGGATGGGGTTGCCGTACGGAGACTCGGTGGGGTGGTTGAGCAGTTCGTAGATGCGCTGCTCTACGCGTTCGCTCATCACATGCTCCCAGCGGCACGCTTCATCGTGGACATAGGCCCAGTCCAGGCCAATCACATCCGCCAGGAGCCGTTCCGCGAGCCTGTGCTTGCGCATCACTTCCGTAGCGCGTTTCCGCCCGGCTTCCGTGAGCTCCAGATGGCGGTCTCCGGAGACTACGACCAGTCCGTCGCGTTCCATCCGGCCGATGGTTTGGGACACCGTGGGTCCGGAATGCCGCAGCCGTTCGGCGATGCGTGCGCGAAGAGCAACGATGTTCTCTTCTTCAAGCTCCAAAATGGTCCGAAGATACATCTCCGTAGTATCGATCAGATCCGTCATCCAGCTCAGCTCCTCGAGCGCAGTACCTTGCGTTGTCCCACCGTATCGCGTCCCGCTCAGCGGCGAGGTCCGCTAAAAAGCTTAGCCTATTTTGAATTTGTCTGGATAATGCCCGGGCGGGGACAAACAGTCTCATTGGCCGGACTATGACGGCCCCGGTTCCCCGCCCAATCGAGGGTTCAGGCAGAATAAAGGAGGTCCTTATGCAGTCACCGCCGACTACCGGCCACCCCACCGCCCGGACGTGAGCCACGTCCATGCCGAAATTGGAGCCCCCGTGAGCGAAACCAGCATCACTATTCCCGCCGACCTCCTGCCAAAGGATGGACGGTTCGGCGCAGGACCCTCCAAGGTCAGGCCGGAGCAGCTCGAAGCGCTCTCAGCGGCGTCCAAGACCATACTGGGCACCTCCCACCGCCAGGCTCCGGTCAAGAACCTCGTGGGCTCCGTCCGTGAAGGCCTCAGCCAGTTCTTCCGCGCCCCCGAAGGCTACGAAGTGGTCCTCGGCGTCGGCGGCTCCACCGCTTTCTGGGACGTCGCCAGCTTCGGCCTGGTGGAAAAGAAGGCCCAGCACCTGTCCTTCGGCGAGTTCGGCTCCAAATTCGCCTCAGCCACCAACAAGGCCCCGTTCCTGGACGCCTCCTCCATCATCAAGTCCGAGCCCGGCACCCGTCCGGTATCGGCCGCCGAGGCTGGCGTGGATGTCTACGCCTGGCCGCAGAACGAAACCTCCACGGGTGTCGCGGCTCCGGTCAAGCGCGTCGCGGGCGCCGACGCCGGTTCCCTGGTCCTGGTGGACGCCACTTCCGCAGCCGGCGGCCTGGACGTGGACGTCTCCGAGGCCGATGTCTACTACTTCGCCCCGCAGAAGAACTTCGCCTCCGACGGCGGCCTGTGGCTGGGTCTCTTCTCCCCCGCCGCGCTGGAACGCGCCGCCCGGGTCAAGGCCAGTGGTCGCTGGATCCCCGATTTCCTGGACCTCCAGACCGCCATCGACAACTCCAAGCTGAACCAGACGTACAACACGCCGTCGCTCTCCACCCTGGTGACCCTCGACGCGCAGGTGCAGTGGCTGAACGCCAACGGCGGCCTGGACTTCGCGTCCGCCCGCACCGCTGACTCCGCCGGCCGGATCTACTCCTGGGCCGAGGCCTCCGAGTACGCCACCCCGTTCGTGGCCAAGGCGGAGGACCGTTCCAACGTCATCGCCACCATCGACTTCGACGACTCGATCGACGCCGCCGCGATCGCCAAGGTGCTCCGCGCCAACGGGATCGTGGACACCGAGCCGTACCGCAAGCTGGGCCGCAACCAGCTCCGGATCGCCACGTTTGTTGCCATCGAGCCAGCTGACGTCTCCGCGCTGCTGGCAAGCATCGACTACGTGGTGGGCGAGCTGCGCAAGTAGCGCACCCGCCCGAACGGACACTTGGGGCCCAGGAACCGGGCCCCAAGTGTCCGTTCGCGCTGTTTTTGTGGTGAGGCCAGTTGTCAGCGTCCGACGGCGTCGTCCGGGTTTTCGTCCCGGGCGGCGCCGTTTGTGTTGTCCCCCTGTTGCTGGACGCCCAGGTGGGAGACGACGCCGAAGTAGCGCAGGCCGCGGGCGCGCCGGTTGAAGGTGAGCCGGAGCCGCTGAGCGCGGATGATCCAGATCATTCCGATCACGGCGGCGATGATCCCGGAGGCGGCCGCAACGGAAAGCGACCACCGGGGGCCGGCGACGTTGGCCACCCATCCCACCAACGGGGCGCCGATGGGTGTGCCGCCCATAAAGATGGCCATGTACAGGGCCATGACCCTGCCCCGCATCACGGGATCGGTGGTGGTCTGGACGTAGCCGTTGGCACTGGTCATCATGGTGATTGCGAACAGGCCCACCGGCACCAGCGCCACGCCGAACCAGAAGTAGTCCGGGGCAAGAGCGGCCAGTCCCGAGGTCACCCCAAAGGCAGCCGCCGCGCCGAAGATCATCCGCAAGCGGGGCTTGCCGCGGCCGGCGGAGAGCAGCGCGCCTGCCACGGAACCGATGGCCATGATGGAATTCATGAGCCCGAACGCGCTGGCGTCCAGCCCGAATTCCGTGCCCACCATCGCGGCGATGAACAGCACGAAGTTAAGGCCGAGTGTTCCCACGATGAACACGGCCACCAGGACCACCACAATGTCCGGCCGGAACCGCACATAGCGCAGCCCCTCCCGGATCCGGCCCTTGCCCGGAGCCGCCCGGGGAAGCTGGCGCAGTGACGCGGCGGGGATCTTCCACAGGCTCAGGAGCATGGCCAGGAACGTGAAGGTGTTGATCAGGAACACCCAGCCGGGACCTACCGCTACGGTGAGGACGCCGGCCACGGCGGGCCCGATCATCCGGGCGACATTGAACGAGGCGCTGTTCAGGGCCACGGCGTTGGGCAGGTAGTCGTCCCGCACCAGTTCAGAAACAAAGGTCTGCCGCACCGGGGCATCGAGGGCGGAGACCATGCCCAGCAGCAGGGCGAAGCTGTAGACGTGCCACAGCTGGCCGGCGCCGAGTACCACGAGGATGCCCAGGCCGGTGCTCAGGAGGGCCATCATTGACTGGGTGATGATGAGCAGCTGCCGGCGGCTGTACCGGTCCGCCACGAGGCCGGCGACCGGCGCCAGGAAGAGCTGCGGCCCCAGCTGCAGCGCCATGGTGATGCCCATGGCCCCGGCGTCGTGATCGGTGAGGTGGTCAAACACCAGCCAGTCCTGGGCCGTCCGCTGCATCCAGGTTCCGATGTTGGAAACCAGCGCGCCGAGGAACCAGATCCGGTAGTTGAGGATGTGCAGGGATTTGAAGGTGGACATCAGTGCCGGCCTTCTTGGTTCTCAACCCTGCGCATTGGCAACTGCTTAGTCAGCCTCGCCGGCGGGGTCGTCGTCTTCGGATTCTTCGGATTCTTCGTCCCGGTCTTCGGACCCGGAAGTGTCAGCCTCGGCCTGCGAAGTGTCCGGCTTCGAAGCGGAAGCCTCCGCAGCGCGTGGCTCCTCTTCCTCTGCCGCCTGTGCGTCCTCGGGGCGGACGCGCTCGGCCCACGGCACCCACTCCGGGGAGAGGGTGGAGTCCTCCGACGGCAGGAGGCCAAGCTCGCTGACCGTGACCACCTTGGAGCGGGAGTTCCTGGTCAGGACCGCGTACCACTGCCAGCCGTGGTAGCCGGCCATTCTTGATTCGAAGAGGTGGGTGACCAGGCGGTCGCCCTCACTTTTGGCAGCCAGGTGCGCACCGATGTCCGACGCCGCCGTGATGCCTTCGAGGGCGGTTCGCGCCTCGCCAACGGCAGTGGCGAGGAAGGCATCCGGCTTTCCGGTACGCCACACGGGCACGCCGGCGCGGCGCTTGGCCTCGGCTTTGGCGCCCGCTTTCTCCGCTGTTGTGGTGTTCGGCTGTTCAGCTTCCGCGTTCATGGCCAAGACCTAAACGTCCAGCTCGTCGGCAACCTTACGCAGGGCAGCCGCGATGGCCTTGCCCTTGTTGCCTTCCGGGTACTTGCCCGCGGACAGGGTTCCGGAGAGGTTGTCCAGCACGCTGACCAGGTCCTGGACCAGCGGTGCGAGGTCCCGGGCGCTGGGCCGCTTGGCCTTGGCGATGGACGGCGTCTTGTCCAGGACGCGCAGGCCCAGGGCCTGTGCACCCTTGCGGCCGTCGGCAACGCCGAACTCAACCCGGGTGCCGGCCTTCAGCTCCGTGATGCCTTCGGGCAGCGATGATTTGGGCAGGAAGACTTCCTGGCCGTCCTCGCCTGCGAGGAATCCGAAACCTTTTTCCTTGTCATACCACTTGACCTTGCCGGTAGGCACGTAATCAACCTTCTTCGTTCTGACGTCTTCTGACACGGCCGGCAGTCACCGCATCCGCACTGATGTGCGGGTTCAGGGTATGACAGCGACGGACCGTGTTGGTCTGTTCTTCAAGGTTATCCTGCCGGGGGCCGGAATCCTGCTTTCATGCACCCTTCGTCCTGCCGCCTGCCTGCGGCTGTGTGCCCGCCGCTCACGGCCGCCTGTGGCGCCACCACCGGCCGCCCGGCTGTTAGCGTTGCCTGCATGACACCCTCGCGATACCGGCGCCCACTGATGATCTGCGCAGCGGTTGTTGCCATGCTTTCCCTCGTGGCGGTGGGAGCCGTCATGGCACTGGCCTTCGCAGGCTCCGCTGCTCCGGCCTGGGTCACTGCCACTGCCCTGTACGGGTTGCCTGTGGCGTTCCTGCTGATGCTTTTCCTGGTGCTGGACAGCGTGGCGGGCCGGCGCCGGGCAGGAAAGTCCGGCGGGCGGTAACGTTGGACTGATGTCCCTTATTCGCGCGCTCAGCAAAGAACTGGAAGCACGCAGCGATGACTCGTTGCGGGCGCTCTTTGCAGCGCGGCCGGACCTTATGTCCCCCGCCGTTCCTGACTTTTCCGCCCTGGCCGCGCGGGCAAGCGCGCGGGTCAGCGTCCAGCGCGCGCTCGAGCGGCTTAACAGGCCACAGATGCAGGTGCTGGAAACGCTGCATCTGTGTACCAACACGGACACCGAACACAGCGCCTCGGCGGCGGGCGTCCGGAAACTCATTGCAGGGTCCACGGTGGCGGCGCTGGAACGCATCCTGGCCTCGCTCCAGGAACTGGCTCTGGTGCACCGGGCAGAGCCGCCGCATGGAACGCCGGTTTCGGGCCACCGCCAGCGCTACTACCTGCCGGTGGGAAGCCTCAAGGACGTGGTGGGAATCTATCCTGCGGGGCTGGGGCGCAGCTACACCGAGCTGGTCAGGCTCCAGCCCGCGTTTGCCCAGCGGGCAGTCCAGCTCGTTGCCGAGCTGCACCGCAGCGGCGTCTCCATCCAGAACGCCACCACCCCCATGGAGGCAGCCCTCGCGCTGCAGCATTGGACATCCTCGCCCGAGGCACTCGGCGAGGCTTTGGCCGGAGCCCCGGAACGCACGACGGCGTTGCTCGCCAAATTCCGCAACTGGGCCATGGGTGCCGTCCCCCAGGCGCAACGGAAGGCGTCGGTCTCGAACCAGGGCGCCGACGTCGGGCCCGTTGACTGGCTCCTGGCCCGGGGCCTGCTGGTCCCCCTGGACGCCGCGCACGTGGAATTGCCGCATAGCGTGGGATTGTCGCTGCGTGGCGGCGCCATCATCAATGACTTCTCCCTGTCCCCGCCGGTTCCGGAGCTGGGCAGCACCACCGCTGCGCTTCGCCGGAACGCGGCGCTGGGCGCCATCGCCGAAACCCTTCGGCTGGTGGGTGACCTCCTCCACGCCGTCCGCGAACAGCCGCTGGCCACGCTGCGCAGTGGCGGCGTCGGTGTCCGGGAAATGAAGCGGCTGGCCGAGACGCTTCGCATCGACCAGCACCGGGCGGGCCTGCTGCTGGAGGTCAGCGCCCTCGCCGGCCTGTTGCGCCTTGATGTGGACTCGTCCTCGTGGGTGCAGCCCCCGCAGCTGGAGTGGCTGGCCCTCCCCCGCCAGGAGCAGTGGCTGTGGCTGGTCAATGCCTGGCTCGCGAGCGAGCGTGTGCCTTCACTGGTGGGTCAGCCCGCTAACGGCCCCGGCGGCGTTCCCGCCGCGCACCGCGCCCTGGCCGGGAACACCGTTAATGCCCTTTCGGCAGAGGCGCAGCGGCCGGACGCCCCCGTGGTCAGGAAGCGGATCCTGGAAATCCTGGAGGAACTCACCCAGGAGGCTGCCGCTGCGGACGGCACGGCACCGGTCCTGGATGCTGCGGCCGTCCTCCAGCGGGCTGAATGGACGCAGCCGCGGATGGCCCGCCGGTTCAGTTCCCTGATCAGGGGTGTGCTCGCGGAAGCGGAGCTGCTCGGACTGATCGGCTCCGGTGCGTTGAGCCAGCTGGGCAGCGCCATTGCCGAAGACAACCCGGACGAAGCCTTGGGCATCCTGGGCGAGCATCTGCCTGCGGCACTGAACCACGTCCTGCTTCAGGCGGACCTGACCGCAGTTGCCCCGGGCTACCTGGCTCCGGAGCTGGCCGAAAAGCTACTGGTGATGGCCGACGCCGAGGGGCACGGGCCCGCCACTATCTACCGGTTCTCCGCTAACTCGGTCCGGCGGGCGCTGGACGCCGGGCATGACGCCTCGAGCCTGCTGGAGTTCCTGCGTGAGCATTCGGCCACGGCCGTGCCCCAGCCCTTGGAATACCTGGTGGAGGACACGGCGTCCCGGCACGGCCGGCTCCGGGTGGGAACGGCCGCCAGCTTTATCCAAAGCGATGATGAGGCAACGGTGCTGGAGCTGGCGGCGGAGTCCAAAGCGGCCGGCCTGGGGCTGGCCCGGATTGCGCCGACGGTACTGATCTCCACCGCTCCGCCGCGGGAAACAGCCCAGGTCCTGCGCGGACTGGGCCTCTCGCCGTCGGTGGACCAGGCCGAGCCCGGAGTGGTCCGGCTCCGCCGCACTAACAATGTTCCCGGCGGCGCCCGCCCCATCTACACGGCGCCGCGGACCGCACCCGCCGAGGACGACGTCGCCGCGCAGCTGGCCGTCCTGCGGAACAGGCGGGCTGAGGCCTCCGGAAACCACGCAGGCCCCGTGGCTGGCTCCGGCGAAGCTGCGACCCAGCTTGGGCTGGAGACGCTGCAACGGGCTATCCGGCTCAAGCAGCGCGTGAGCATGAACGTGGTGGACAGCCAGGGGAATTCCTGCCTGGAGACAGTTGTTCCCCTCTCCGTAAACGGCGGACGCGTCAGGGTCTTTGATCCTGCCAAGGAAACCGAGCGCGTGCTCTCCATCCACCGCATTATCGACATTGAGGCCGCAGAAGAACTGCGCCAGTGAAGGACTGCCCCGCGTGAACGACGGCCCGCTGATCGTCCAAAGTGACAAAACCATCCTGCTGGAAGTGGACCACGAACTGGCCACCGAGGCGCGCCACGCCATCGCCCCCTTCGCCGAGCTCGAACGCGCCCCGGAGCACATGCACAGCTACCGCCTGACGCCCCTGGGCCTGTGGAACGCACGCGCCGCCGGCCTGGACGCGGAGAAGGTCCTGGACACGCTGCTCAAATACTCGCGGTTCCCCGTGCCGCATTCGCTGCTGATCGACGTCGAAGAGACCATGTCGCGGTACGGGCGGCTGCGGCTGGAGAAGGACCCGCAGCACGGCCTGGTGATGCGCACGGACGACTACCCGGTGTTGGAGGAGGTCATCCGGGCCAAAAAGATCCAGCCCCTGCTGGGGCCGCGGATCGACGGCGAAACCATTGTGGTCCATTCCTCGCAGCGCGGCCAGCTCAAGCAGCTGCTCCTGAAAATCGGTTGGCCGGCGGAGGACCTGGCCGGCTACGTGGACGGCACACCCCACCTGATCGCCCTGAACGAGGACGGCTGGAAGCTCCGCCCGTACCAGCAGCTCGCCACCGAGAATTTCTGGGCCGGCGGCAGCGGCGTGGTGGTGCTGCCCTGCGGAGCCGGGAAGACGCTGGTGGGTGCCGCGGCCATGGCCACGAGCTCCACCACAACGCTCATCCTGGTCACCAACACGGTGGCAGCCCGGCAGTGGAAGGACGAGCTGCTCAAGCGGACGTCCCTGACGGAGGACGAAATCGGCGAGTACTCGGGCGCGGTCAAAGAGGTCCGCCCGGTCACCATCGCCACGTACCAGGTCCTCACCACCAAACGCGGCGGCCTGTACCCGCACCTGGAGCTCGTGGACGGCCACGACTGGGGCCTGATCATCTATGACGAAGTGCACCTCCTGCCGGCGCCGATCTTCCGGATGACCGCGGACCTGCAGGCCCGCCGCCGGCTGGGCCTCACCGCCACCCTGGTCCGCGAGGACGGCCGCGAAGGCGAGGTCTTCAGCCTCATCGGGCCCAAACGGTACGACGCGCCCTGGAAGGACATCGAAGCCCAGGGCTACATCGCCCCCGCGGACTGTGTGGAGGTCCGCATTGACCTGCCCCGGGACGAACGTGTGGCCTATGCCATGGCCGAGGACGCGGACAAGTACCGGCTGTGCGCTACGTCCGAGTCCAAGACCCTGATCGTGGAACAGCTGGTGGCCCGGCACCAGGGCGAGCAGCTGCTGGTGATCGGGCAATACATTGACCAGCTGGACGAGATCGGCGAGCGCCTGCAGGCTCCCGTCATCAAGGGCGATACGTCCGTCAAGGAACGGCAGAAGCTCTTCGCTGCATTCCGGGCCGGCGACGTGAACACGCTGGTGGTTTCCAAAGTGGCCAACTTCTCCATCGACCTGCCCGAGGCCTCGGTGGCCATCCAGGTCTCCGGTTCCTTTGGGTCGCGGCAGGAGGAAGCCCAGCGGCTGGGCCGGTTGCTCCGCCCCAAGAAGGACGGCCGGGCGGCCCGCTTCTACTCGCTGGTGGCCCGGGACACCCTGGACCAGGATTTCGCGGCCAAGCGGCAGCGCTTCCTGGCAGAGCAGGGCTATGCCTACCGGATCATGGACGCCAAGGATGTCGGCGCCGTCTAACGGCCACCCGGTGTTCCTGTCCGGCGATGGGGATGGCCATGCCACGGCGGGCTCCCCATGGAACACCCACCATCCATCCAGAAAACTCACAGTTTCTGGGAGCATGATGGGAGCATGAAGAAGACCGGCCCAGAAGCCAAGCTGCTAGTTGTTGATGACGAACCCAACATCCGCGAGCTGCTGTCCACCTCGCTCCGCTTCGCAGGCTTCGAGGTGGTCTCTGCCGCCAACGGCCGTGACGCGCTGGCCGCCGCCGAGCTCCACGCGCCCGATCTGGCGGTGCTGGACGTGATGCTGCCGGACATGGATGGCTTCACCGTCACCCGCAAGCTGCGGGCTTCGGGTAAGCACTTTCCGGTCCTGTTCCTCACGGCGAAGGACGACACGGAGGACAAGGTCACCGGCCTCACAGTAGGCGGGGATGACTACGTCACCAAGCCGTTCAGCCTGGACGAGGTAGTGGCCCGCATCCGTGCCGTCCTGCGCCGCACGCAGCCCCTGCTCGACGACGACGCCGTGATCCGGGTGGACGACCTGGAGCTCGACGACGACGCCCACGAAGTGCGCCGCGGCGGCACCGTGATCGAACTGTCCCCCACGGAATTCAAGCTCCTCCGGTACCTCATGCTGAACCCCAACCGGGTGCTGTCGAAATCCCAGATCCTTGACCACGTCTGGGAGTACAACTTCAACGGCGACGCCTCGATCGTGGAGTCCTACATCTCCTACCTCCGGCGCAAGGTGGACATTGATCCGGACGCACCGGCACTGATCCAGACCAAACGCGGAGTCGGCTACGTGCTCCGGACGGCAGAGAAGCGCTGACCTTGCTGCAGCGGTGGAAATCGGCCTCGTTGAGGTCCCAGCTGGTGGCCATGATCATGGCACTGCTGATTGTTGCGCTGACCTCAACCGGCGCCGGCACCCTCACGCTGCTGCACAGCTACCTCCAGGCGCAGGTGGATGACAAGCTGTACGCCGCCGTCGACCTCGCCAGCAAGCAGCGCTCGTTCACCCAGCTGCAGGCACCCACCAACCCGATGGTCCCCACTGACTACTCGCTGATCCTGTACACCCCTGGTGAGGACCCCCAGCTGTTGGGCGGCGATCCGGATGACCACCCCGACATCGCAACCATCTCCGTTGAGGACGCCCAGAACCGGGGAACCCGCCCGTACCAGGTCAGGGGCACCGACGGCCAGAACTGGCGGGTGGTCGCGGTGACCGTGCTCTATATCGGCCGTCCCGCCGTCGTTGTCATCGGCTTGCCGCTGCAAAGCGTGGATGATGTCCTCAAGCACGCCACCCTGGTGGTCACCGGCGTCGGCCTGCTCACCCTGCTGCTGGCCTCCCTGATCGCCAGCTGGACCGTGTCCCGGTCATTCCGTCCGCTGGCCAAGGTGGAAAAGACCGCAGCCGCCATCGCCGCGGGCGACCTTTCCAGGCGTGTGGACGTCGAAAATCCCGGCACTGAAGTGGGGCGGCTCGGGAGCTCGCTGAACGCCATGCTGGCGCATATCGAGACGGCCTTCGCCGCCCGGACAGCCTCCGAAGGCAGAATGCGCCGGTTCGCCGCCGACGCCTCCCACGAACTGCGTACCCCGCTCGTGACCATCCGGGGTTTCTCCGAGCTCTACCGCCATGGCGCGCTGGCCACCGACGAGGACGTGGCCACGGCCATGGGGCGGATCGAAAGCGAAGCCAAACGGATGGGCTCTATGGTGGAGGACCTCCTCCTGCTGGCGCGCCTGGACGAACAGCGCCCGCTCCAGCAAAAGCCCGTGGACCTGCAGCTGATTGCCCACGATGCGGTGGTGGACACGCAGGCAAGCGACCGCTCGCGCCCCATCTCCCTGACCGGCCTTGGTGACGATCCGGCCGCCCCCGCGCCGGTGCTCGGTGACGAAGCAAAACTGCGGCAGGTGGTGGGGAACCTCGTGGGGAATGCCCTGCGCTACACCCCGGACGGCAGCCCGATCGAACTAGCCGTCGGGGTCCGGACCTCCGACGGCGGGCAGCCGTTCGCGGTGATCGAGGTCCGGGACCACGGCCCTGGCATCTCAGAAGAGGACGCGTCCAAGGTGTTCGAGCGTTTCTACCGCGCGGACACGTCCCGGACGCGTGAGACCGGCGGCAGCGGCCTGGGGCTCGCGATTGTCGCGGCCATCGTGGGATCGCACGGCGGGTCCGTCAGGGTGGAAAAGACCGACGGCGGCGGGGCCACGCTGGTGGTCAGCCTGCCGGTCCGGGACGACGCCACCGACGAGGCTCACGCCGGCGATGACCACGTGGGGGAAGCCCACCCGGGCGCAACGGCCACGCAGGATGGCGATCCTGTGGACGGAGGCCACGGAGATGGCAAGGTTATCCACATATAGCCATGGAGCGTGGCGTGCGGGCAGTGCCCGTCCGTAGGCTCGCTGTAGTGGCCCGGAGCAGCCGGGCGGGCAGCAGATGCTGTCCCACTACTTCGAGAGGCAGCAAGCCATGAGCATCATTTCCGTGGACACCGAACTCCTTCAGCTCAAGTCGGCCAACGTCAAAGCAACCGTGGATCGGATCAGCTCGGACGTCCAGACCATGAAGCGCGGCCTGGACGAACTGCAGTCCACCTGGCGGGGCTCGGCTGCCAACAACTTCCAGGCCCTGGTGACCGAGTGGACACTCACCCAGGGCAAGGTGGAGGCATCGCTGGCATCCATCAACATGGCCCTGGCATCAGCAGCGTCCACCTACGCCCAGGCCGAGCAGGGCAACACCCAGCGCTTCAGCTGAGTCCGCAGCCGAAATGGCTTCTACGCCTCCGGCGTCCCCTGGCGGAATCGGAGCCGCCATCTGTTGCCGTCCAAGACCCACAGTGAGCTATGGAGAGCCGTGCCTGAGCGCGAGTAGCTTCGGCACGTCAGCAGGATCGCGCTGGTGCCGATGCGGTCCGCACCCAGGAACTCCAGTTCAGTGTGCTGCCCTGGTTCCTCTTCCAGTGCCATCATCGTGGCGTCACGGGTCCATACCCTGCCCGAGGTTCCGATCTCCATAAAATCAGGGTGCAGGAGGACGCCGGTGCGGCCGATGTCGCCACGGATGTCGGGGCCCGACAACTCGCGTTCGAGGGCCTCGACGATCGCTTCGGGGCTCATCTCGGCCCCGGCGGACTCCGACGGGATGAAGGAGTCGCTCTCCAGCTCGCTGAAGAGGTCCGGCTCGTCGTAGGGGCTTTGGTTGAAGAGGTCCTGGCCGTACGAGCCCTGACCGTCGGAGCCAGCACCGCCGGCTGTGGTGGCGGCCTGAAGGCTGGCAGGAGTGGCGGCGTCGGGGCTGGTCAGTGCGGTGACTGCCCCAGAGCTGACGGCAACCCGGCTATCAACTGCTGGGCCAACCGCTGCCGGGGCTCCCGCGAAGCCCGGGCCTGAACGGGCTGCCACACCCTGCTGGTACGCGGTGGCCGCTGCACGCGCGCGGACATCGGCTGCCTCATTGAGGTCGTGGCCGGCGTGGCCCTTGACCCATTCGAAGGTGTATTTCCGGCCGGCGATTTCCCGGTCAAGTTCCTTGAGCAGCTCCACGTTCAGGACGGGTTTGCCGTCGGCCTTCCGCCACCCCTTGCGTTTCCAGCCCGGCATCCACTTTGTGATGGAGTTGATCACGTACTGGCTGTCGCACAGGACCCTCAGGTCCTCCTCCGGGACGTGGGCGGTGGCACGGAACAGATCCAGGACGGCCATCAGCTCGCCCTGGTTGTTGGTGCCGTGCGGCCATCCCCCGGCACGCCAGCAGTCGTCGTTCACATACCAGGCCCAACCGGCCGGGCCGGGATTTCCTAAAGCCGAACCGTCGGCCGCTGCAGTAATTGTCACTTAACCATCCTGCCAGACAGCGCCGACAACCGGTTCAGCCAGCCCTTGGGAAACCGCTTACCGAAAAGCCTTGACGCCGAAGTCGAAGCGCGGCAGAATCGGAATCCTGACCGGGAAAGCGCTTTCTCAGTCGAAGCTTCCCCACCGGCACCTACGCCGTCACGGGACACGCTCCGGGGTGGACCTCCACCCTTTTGAGGAAGGCACATCAATGAAGATTCGGGCCATCAGCCGCAGGAAGTTCCAATTCGGCGCAGTCGCCGTCGCTGTCTCACTGCTTGCCACTGGCTGCGGCGCCCCCGCAGGCTCCAGCGAAAATGACGCAGTGACGCTGCGGTTCGCCTGGTGGGGCAATGAGTACCTCAACGCGCAAACGGAGAGAGTCATCGACGCGTTCGAGGCGGAACATCCCAACATCAAGATCGAATCCGAGCCGGGCGAATGGGCCAGCTACTGGGACAAACTGGCCACCACCACCGCTGCCAATGACGCACCGGATGTCATCCAGATGGACCAGAAATACATCGCCGAGTACGGTGGCCGCGGGGCGCTGCTGGACCTGGCCAAACAGAGCGGGATCGACACCTCCAAGCTGGACAAGGAATCACTGGCGTCCGGCCAATACGACAACGCACAGTACGGGTTGAGCACCGGGAAGAACGCTTACGTCATCATGGCAAACACGAAAGTCTTTGAGGCAGCAAGCGTGCCTGTCCCCGACGACACCACCTGGACGTGGGACGACTTTATGGACACCGCCGCGAAACTCAGCGCGGCCGGTGACGGGATGAGCTACGGCGCAGCCTATGGCAGCAACGAGGCGGACCTCATCCTCTGGCTTCGGCAGCACGGCGAGAACCTCTACTCCCAGGACGGAAAACTGGACTTCGACACCGCTACGGCCGCTTCGTTCTGGGAACGGCTGAAGGAACAGCGCGATTCCCAGGCAAGCCCGCCGGCCACGGTGGCCACCGAGGACTCCGGCGCAGGCCTTGAGGAGAGCCTGTTCGGCACCAACCGGGTAGGCATGGCCTGGTGGTGGACTAACCAGCTGGGATCGCTGGAAACCACCACGGGCAGCAGCATCAAGATGCTCCGCGCCCCCAGCACCGACGGGAAGTCTGCGGACAACGGCATGTACTACAAGCCCACCATGTTCTGGTCCGCGTCCTCACGGTCCAAGCACCCGGAAGCAGCTGCAACCTTTATCAATTACCTGGCCAACAGCCCCGCGGCAGGCGCCATCCTTATGACAGACCGCGGAGTCCCCAGCAACTCTGAGATCGTCGAGGGCATCACACCGGCCCTCAAGCCCGCAGACACCACTGTGGTGGCCTTCCTGAAGGACATTGCGCCGGACATTGCCGATGC
Organism: Pseudarthrobacter sulfonivorans; assembly: GCF_001484605.1. Lineage (NCBI taxonomy): Bacteria > Bacillati > Actinomycetota > Actinomycetes > Micrococcales > Micrococcaceae > Pseudarthrobacter > Pseudarthrobacter sulfonivorans. The sequence continues at coordinate 1,422,039 of NZ_CP013747.1, forward strand.
GCCTCCCGTCCCGCCGGTGGGTGCCGGCAGCGTCCAGAACGTCATCAAGCGGTTCACTGACGAAGTCCTGTACGACCGGATGACTCCGCAGGCGGCCGCCGACGCGTTCAAGAAGGAAGTCGAAGGGATGCTGGCCACGGCCCGCAAGTAGCGACAAACAAATGCGGCCCCCTCCAGTGGAGGGGGCCGCATTATGGTTTGCGCGGAACGTAGTCCGGGCGCTGGGGACTAGAAGCCGCCCATGCCGCCCATGTCGTCGCCGCCACCCATGGCCGGAGCGTTCTTCTCCGGCTTGTCGGCCACAACGGCCTCAGTGGTGAGGAACAGACCGGCAATGGAAGCCGCGTTCTGCAGGGCAGAGCGGGTTACCTTGACGGGGTCGTTGATGCCGGCAGCCAGCAGGTCGACGTACTCGCCGGTTGCTGCGTTCAGGCCGTGGCCTGCAGGCAGGCCGCGGACCTTGTCGACAACAACGCCAGGCTCGAGGCCGGCGTTGAAGGCGATCTGCTTCAGCGGGGCGTCGATGGCAACGCGGACGATGTTCGCACCCGTTGCTTCGTCACCGGTCAGGTTCAGGTTCGCGAACGCCTTGGCGCCGGCCTGGATCAGCGCAACGCCGCCACCGGCGACGATGCCTTCTTCAACAGCAGCCTTCGCGTTGCGGACAGCGTCCTCAATGCGGTGCTTGCGTTCCTTGAGCTCAACCTCGGTTGCGGCACCGGCCTTGATGACTGCAACGCCGCCGGCCAGCTTGGCCAGGCGTTCCTGCAGCTTCTCGCGGTCGTAGTCCGAATCAGAGTTTTCGATCTCGGCACGGATCTGGGAAACGCGGCCAGCGATCTGGTCGGCGTCGCCGGCACCTTCAACGATGGTGGTCTCGTCCTTGGTGACAACAACCTTGCGGGCGCGTCCCAGGAGTTCCAGTCCGGCGGTCTCCAGCTTGAGTCCGACTTCCTCGGCGATGACCTGGCCACCGGTGAGTACAGCGATGTCGGCCAGCTGGGCCTTGCGCCGGTCGCCGAAGCCCGGAGCCTTGACGGCTACGGACTTGAAGGTGCCACGGATCTTGTTGACGATCAGGGTGGCCAGGGCCTCGCCCTCGATGTCCTCGGCAATGATCAGCAGCGGCTTGTTGGACTGCATGACCTTTTCCAGGACAGCAACCAGTTCCTTGACGTTGGAGATCTTGGAGTTGACGATCAGGATGTACGGGTCCTCAAGGACCGTTTCCTGGCGCTCGGTATCGGTAACGAAGTAAGCGGAGATGTAACCCTTGTCGAAGCGCATGCCTTCGGTGAGCTCGAGCTCCAGGCCGAAAGTGTTGGACTCCTCGACGGTGATGACGCCTTCTTTGCCCACCTTGTCCAGGGCTTCAGCGATCAGGGCGCCAATTTCATCGTCACCGGCGGAGATGGAGGCAGTAGCCGCAATCTCTTCCTTGGTTTCGATTTCCTTGGCGGAGGCCAGCAGCTCAACCGTGACGGCCGCTACAGCCTTCTCGATACCACGCTTGAGGGACAGCGGGTCAGCGCCGGCCGCGACGTTGCGCAGGCCTTCCTTGACCAGGGCCTGCGCCAGCACGGTAGCCGTGGTGGTGCCGTCGCCAGCGACGTCGTCCGTCTTCTTGGCAACTTCCTTGACCAGCTCGGCGCCGATCTTTTCGTAAGGGTCGTCCAGCTCGATCTCCTTGGCGATGGAAACACCATCGTTGGTGATCGTGGGGGCGCCCCACTTCTTTTCGAGGACGACGTTGCGTCCACGCGGGCCGAGGGTGACCTTGACGGCGTCGGCGAGGATGTTCAGGCCCCGCTCAAGACCGCGGCGTGCCTCTTCATCAAATGCAATGATCTTGGCCATAACGGCAGTAGTCCTTTCGGGACAGTCGTTAAGAATGAACCTCACTGCAGTGCCCGCGACGGACGATCCTTCACCGGCGGCCTCTGTATGCCGCGGCTGGGGATCTCACTCCAGCTAGGTATTTCTCTCGCTCCACGACCGCCGCCAAGCCCCGAAGCCGGACAAACCGGACGTTGCTTTAGCAGTCGGTACGTAGGAGTGCTAACTCAATAATTAGCACTCCCTAGGTGAGAGTGCAAGCGAAAGGTCCCGCAAATCGCCCTGTCAGGGCGGCCCGTTCGCCACCGGCGATCAGCCTGCGGCCCGTCCTGCCGCCTCACGGCCGCTGAGCACTGCCCTGTTGTCTGCGCCGTAGGTGAACACCATGTAGTTGGCCGTGGTGATGTCACCGTTGGCGTCGAAGGCAACCGGCCCCGATTCGCCGTCGTAATTAATGCCTGCCCCGGTCTTCAGGACCGCGAGGCAGTCGGTGTAGGACAGGCACGGCTTGGTGGCCGGGCCCGAGGCCTGCGCGGCGGGCTGCCCGCCTGCTGTCCCGCCGGAGACGGCGATCAGGTTGGCGGCGATGGAGCGGCCGGCATCGTCGTCAGCCTTCGCTGCCGCCAGGACCGCCAGGTTCACGGCGTCGTAGGTCTCTGCGGCGAACGAAAGGTCTTTCAGGGCAGGGTTGACCGACACAAGACGGGCCTGGAAGTCCGCAGACGGCAACAGGCCCGGCACCACTGCACGGGCGCCTTCGAGCGCCTTGGATCCAAGTCCCGAACCGTACTGGGCGAAGGCACCGTCGCTCAGGATGATGCTCTTGCCCGAAAGTCCCGCGTTATTGAGCTCTGCGATGGCGCCCTGGGCGTCGTCCCTGGCGATCAGCACTACAGCGTCAGGAGTGGCGGCCTTGGCAGCAGCTGCGGCGTTACCGGCGTCGCCGGGCTTGAAGGCGGTCGTTGAGACAGTTTCCAGGCCGGCGTTCTTGGCGGCACCGGTCACCGCGGCCGAAACGTCCTTGCCGTAGGCACTGTCCTGGTGGACCACGGCAAGGCTCTTGGCGCCGCCGTCCTTGGCCAGCTTCACCAGCACCGAGGCCTGGGCAACGTCCGCCGCGGCCGTCCTGAAGTAATAGCCGCCGCTCTTGTAGCGGGACAGCCCGGCAGCGGAGTTGGCCGGCGAGACGAGCGGGACGCGCGCGGCCGAGAGGACGTCGATGGCGGCGGCGGCGTGACTCGAATCCGTGGGGCCGATCACCGCATCAACCTTGGCTGAGGCCAGATTCCTGGCCTGGGCGTCGGCGCCATCACCGGCGCCTACCACCAGATCTACAGGCCTGCCCTTGTGGCCGCCGGCCGCATTGATTTCCTTGATTGCCAGTTGGGCCGCGGCGAGCTGCGAGTCGTTGAGGAAGGCCTGCTCCCCTGTGCTGTCCTGGATCAGCCCGATCCGCAGCGTGCCGTCACCGGATGCTTCAGCGGAGTCAACGCGGGCGTTGCCGCCAGCTCCGGCACAGCCGGCCAGGGCCAGCAGGAGGGCCGCCCCTGTGGTTGTGCGGACGATTGTTGAACGCAAGCTGCGGGAGATCACTGCGCGGGCCGGACGTTTTCTGCCTGCGGGCCTTTCTCGCCTTCGCCGACTTCAAGCTCGACGCGCTGTCCCTCATCCAGGGCGCGGTAACCTTCGCCCTCAATGGCCGACCAGTGCACAAAGACATCGTCCGCGGAGCCGTCCACCGTAATAAAGCCGTAGCCCTTTTCGGCGTTGAACCACTTAACCGTTCCCAATGCCATGATGTCCACTCTTTTCCGTCGTGCCGTCGGTCCCCGTCGGAAGTGTGCCGCTTGTTACGGACCGAAGCCTGAAATCACTCTAGCGACAAGCCATCCGGCGGGCCGAACCACACGGCCGCTCCGGTGCCCAAAAGTTATTCAGGCGTGACGGCGAGACGCTACTGGTAGCCCGGCCCCAGGACAACAACCAACGGCACCTGGAAGTCCTGGCTCTCCACCAGGGTAGGGATGTTCAGGAGTTCGGAGACTGCTTCGGCGTTGGCTTTCTGCGCCGGTCCTGAATAGAAGATTGCGGATGTCTGCTGCGGAGCGCCGCCCCAGTTCCCCACCTGACCCAGCGTCCAGCCATCGGCCTGGACCATCGAGCTGATGCGTCCGGCGAGCCCGGCCTTCCCGGCGGCGTTGTAGATGGCCACGCCCTGGGTCTTGTCCAGCACAACCGCGGAGGGAATGTTGCTGGGCGAAGCGCTGGGCTCGGCGTCGGGGCTCTTAGAGGGCTCCGGGTCCGTGGAGGCTTCAGCGGTGGCTGACGGTGCCGCGCTTGCCTCGGGGGCAGCGGTTGATTCCAGGCTGGTGGAGGCTTCACTGCCGGCCTGGGTGAACCCGAGCTTGGGGAGGATCAGGAAGGACACCACTCCGATGGCCAATGCCACAATCCCCACAGCAAGGATGGGCCACAGCTTCCGCCGGGCAGGCGCCGAGGCCGCACGGTGGACGCCCTGCCGCGAGGCGGACTCCGGAACCTTGTCGAATTCATCCCGAGCGTATTTGGTCATGGTGGGGAGACGTCCTTGTTGATTGCTGCTGATGGCTCAGCACGAGCGTGGTCAGGCGTCGGAACCCAGGCGTCGTGCAGTGCGTGCCCGGTGACGCGACGTACGTAGTCTACGCAATCTCTTGACCAGCATGGGGTCGTGGGCCAGTGCAGCCTCGGTGTCGATGAGGGCGTTGAGCAGCTGGTAGTAGTGGGTCGCGGACAGATCGAAAAGCTCCCTGATGGCCTGTTCCTTGGCCCCCGCGTACTTCCACCACTGCCGCTCCAGTGCCAGCATCTGCTGGTCGCGCTCGCTCAATGGGGAGTCGCGGAGGGTAAAGTCAGCCAGCAAAGAACCGCGCTCCTCCGGCTCCGGCATATGTTCCCGAGCAGGTTCCGCCACGGCACACCCCTTCGCTGGTCTCGCTGAATCACCGGTTAAGTTACAAAATCTCCTCCCCATGTTACGGCGTGAATAACACGGTTGTCATTTGCGCCCCGGCCGCAGCGTCCGGCAACCCTGCGAGAATGGGAGCGTGTTTGAATCTGACGCGCTGTTCGAACTGACGGCGGACCCGGCGGAGGCCGTTGGCTTTGCCGAGATGGCCGCCTTGCCGCTCAGTGAGCTGATGGCTGCCGACTGGGCGGAGGCGCTGGGCCCAGTAGAGAGTGAGCTGCGCGGCGTCCTGGGCTTCCTGGCCGCCGAAGTTGCCGCGGGGCACCGGGTGCTGCCAGCGCCGTCGAACGTTCTGCGCGCCTTCCGGCAGCCGCTGGCTGGCGTGAAGGTCCTGGTAGTGGGCCAGGACCCCTACCCCACGCCGGGCCACGCGATCGGCCTGTCCTTTGCCGTTGACGGGCGGACCCGCCCCATCCCGCGGAGCCTGGCGAATATCTACCGTGAGCTGGAGTCCGACCTCGGCCTTCCGGCGCGCGTCCACGGCGACCTGTCCGCCTGGGCCAGCCAGGGGGTCCTGCTGCTTAACCGGGTCATGAGCGTCCGCGCCGGGGCAGCCGGCTCCCACCGGGGCAAAGGCTGGGAGGCCATCACGACGGCGGCAGTCACCGCGGTGGCCAGCCGGCGCACTTCCGACGGCGGGCCGTCGCCGCTGGTGGCGGTGCTGTGGGGCAAGGACGCGGAGAGCGTCCGGCCCCTCCTGCCCGGCGCGGCGGTCGTGTCCAGCGCCCACCCCAGCCCGTTGTCGGCGTCGCGCGGATTCTTCGGCTCCCGGCCCTTCAGCACCATCAACCAACTGCTGCAGGACCAGGGATGCCCTGGCGTAACCTGGGAACTCCCTCCGGTCCCTTAGCTTAGGCTTGCCTTATGAGCACTCTTCCGGCCACCACCAATGCCACGAAAAAAACACGTCCGCAGATCGATCTCACGGTCATTCGACGCGAAGAACTCTCGCCCCACATGGTCAGGATCGTGGCCGGCGGCGAAGGTTTTGCCGCCTACGTGAACAACACCTTCGTGGACCGCTACATCAAAATCGTTTTTCCGCAGCCCGGCGTTGACTATGCCCAGCCCCTGGACCTGTGGACCATCCGCGAATCCATGCCCCGCGAGCAGTGGCCCTTCACCCGCACCTACACGGTCCGCTGGGTGGACACCGAGGCCAAGGAACTCGCCATCGACTTTGTGATCCACGGTGACGAAGGGCTGGCCGGCCCTTGGGCGGCTGCCGCCAAGCCCGGCGACGCCTTCACCTTCACCGGCCCGGGCGGTGCCTACAACCCGGCGCCTGACGCTGACTGGTACCTCTTTGCCGGCGATGAAGCCGCACTTCCTGCGATCGCCGCCGCCATCGAATCGTTGCCGGCAGAAGCGACCGGCCTGGCGTATATCGAGGTGGACAGCGACGCAGACATCCAGCCCCTCGCGTCCCCGGCGGGCGTTAAGGTGACCTGGCTACGCCGCCACGGCGCGCCGGCAGGCGCCGGGGACCTCCTCGTTTCAGCGGTGGCCGACGCCAAATGGCCCACGGGCCGCGTTGACGTTTTTGCCCATGGCGAGCGCGGCTACATGAAGAGCCTGCGGGACGTGTTTTACGTCCAGCGCGGCCTGGAACGGAGCCAGGTTTCACTGTCCGGCTACTGGGCCCAGGGCCGGGTGGAGGACGACTTCCAGGCCGAGAAGAAACTGCCCGTGGGGAAGATCTAAGCAGGGAAGATCTGAGCTGTACCTAGCGGCGGCGGGCGCGGCGGCGTTCGTTGCTGGCCAGGCTGCGTGTCAGCGGCCGGGCGAGGGTGTCGCCGAGGACAATGCCGGCCGCTGTGCCCAGGACTATAGCGCCTGCGTTGAGCATGCCGCCAGCGCCGAGGAGGATTTCGGACTCCTCGATGGTCAGGACATACATCGAGCGGAAGATCGTCAGCCCGGGCAGCAGGATCAGGGCCGCCGGGACGGCCACCACCAGCTGGGGAGCGCCCATTTTCAGAGCCACCACCCGCGCCAGCAGGCCAATCACAACGGCGGCCAGCGCCGGGGAGAACCGGTCACCGACGCCGAGGGTCGCGGCACCAAGCAGCACAAAATAGCCCACCACGCCCACGCCCGCGGTAGGCAGCAGCAGCTCCCACGAAGTCTGCTCCGTTATGCCGATGGCCATCACTGCGACGGCGATAAAGATCACCAGGACCCAGAGGTCATATGCAGGCGGGAACGTTTGGGTGACACTAATGGGCTGCATTCCGGTCATCGCGCCCATCACAAAGGCCACCGCGATCCCGGCCACAATCGCGCCGAAGGTCAGCAACGTGGACAGGAACCGGCCCGCGGCGGTCACGGGGAAGCCGTTGATGGCGTCCTGGACAGAGGAGACGAGGCGTCCCGTGGGCAGGAGCAGGAGGATGCCTCCCACCACCACAATCGCCGGTGCATTGGTGAGGTCAAAGCGCCACAACAGCAGCGCGGTGAGCGTAACGCCGAAGGAGCACGCCGCCGTCGTAAAGAAGTCCGGAACCCGCCACCGGCCCAGCTGGCGGGCAAGCAGGCTGACACCGATGTTGGCCACGAAGGCAATGCCCGAGGACACCGGCCCGCCGCCGAGCACACCCACAAAAACTGCGGCGAACACGCCGAACGCTATGGTGACCATCCAGCGCGGGAACGGTTTGGGGCTGGTGATGGCCTCGTCCAGCCGGCGGATGGCTTCATCGCGGCCCACTCCCCCGGCCACGATGTCCGTCACCAGCCGGTGTACTTTGGCCAGCCCGGCATAGTTGTTGGTCCAGGACCGCACAACCCGAAGCAGCGAGATGGGCGTCTGGTCCTTGGGGGCATAGTTAATGGCCACCGACTGGTTGGTGATGTCCACTTCGATGTTTTTCAGCCCCAGCGCCGCGGTGACGGCAATAATGCTCGTCTCCACTTCCAAGGCGCCTGCCCCGTACCGGAACATGGTCTCGGCCAGGTGCAGGGAAAAGTCCAGGGTCTTGCGTGCGGAGGTGTCCACGCCTCCCACCTGGATCATGGGGTTGGCGTAGGGGCTTCCGGCGAGCCTGTCCACAATGCTCAGTGGCGCCGTCGGCGGGTTCTCCCCCCGCACCAGGCGCCGCAGCATCCGCTTGGCCGCGGCATCCTGGCGGAGCTGGGAGGGGGTGAGCGGCTCTGTTTTGGGCAGACCGTCGGTGGGAGGCCTGCGCCTTGGGTTTTCAGGTCGATCGTTCACCTTGGTGCTCCTCCCTTTCTGGCAGTTCGTGGTTTGGTGTTAGGCCTGGCGCTTCAGTGGCAGTTTGCCCAGCAGGGTGCGGGCCGCCACGATGGCCGCGCGGACCAGGCGGTTGGCCTGGAAGGCTACCGGCCGCACGGGCATCACGAAGTCACCCAGCAGCTGGACCACGTCGCCGCCGAAGCCCTTCTTGAACTCGTAGCCGCCGTGGCCTTCTTCGTCCTGTCCCTGGATGCCGAAGGTGCCGTAGAAGTTGTAGCGCGAGTAGCCCTTGTCCAGCCCGTGCAGCATCATTCCCCAGTACAGGGACGTGGCGCCGTTGAAGTAGATGTAGTCCTGCTTGGTGCCGCCGATAACGCAGACCACCTCGTCGCCGAAGCAGACGAAGTGGATGGCGGCCACTGTAGCCACACCCACCGAATCCGGGAACCGCTCGATGTCCTTGAGGCTGCGCTCGTAGCTGTCCACGAGGTCCTGGACAACTTTGAGCCGGTTGGCTTTCTTTTTGCTGCCGGTCTCTTCGACTTCACGGCGGAGTTCGGCTGCGGACGCGGCTTCCGCTTCCAGGCGTTCGGTGATGGACTTCCGGTACGCGGGGATGTCGATCTTGGCCATCATAAGTTTGGTGAACTCGGCCGAGGTGGTCCGCAGGAGCTGGTCGTAGTATTCGCGTTCGCGGTAGAAGAAGCCCTTCTCGTCCCCGGCTGTGCTCAGCGCGTCATAGAACTCGTCAAGGGTCTCCAACGTGGCCTGCTCCAGGAACACACCGTTCTTTTCAGCCTTCCGGATGGCCTTCCGTGTCCGGTAGCTGGTACCCATGATGAGCTCCTCGGCGTCCGTGACGCCGCCGAGCTGCTTGATGAACATCCAGTTGACGTTGGCGAAGTTCATGTCGGAGCCCTGGTGCTCAAGACCCAGTCCAGCCAGTTCCGCCACGAGCGGCCTGTTGTCCACGATCTCGGGGTGTTCGGCGCCGTCGGCATCGCGGGCGATGTACGTCAGGTTCGGAGAAATCCGGAGTTCGGCAGCCTTGCGTTCCGCGGCGCGTTCCTTAAGGAGTCCGACGACGTCACGCACCAGTGCGGCGTCCGTGTAGTCCAGGAGGGGGCCCTTGGCGCACTCGCACACCTTGTAGCCCCAGCGGTTGGTGGTGAAGTTCAGTTTCCCGGCAGCGACCAGGTCGCCGTCGCGCCTGACACCGAACAGTTCCACTGACTGGCCGCGGGCACGCTGGAAACGGGTGAAGTCGGCGGACTGGATGAAGTTGTTTTGCGGATGCTTGAGGGAGAAGGACTCAAACTCGGCATCGCTGAGGACGCTGAGCTCGAGTCCGGCTCCGGCCTTGGTTGGATTCACAGAAATAACCTCATCTATGGCTGGGCTGCCGACTGGGGCAGGCGCTGGCCTTCGTGGTGTGGATGGTGAGAGTGGCTGGTGGGCGGTCAGTAGAACTGCTGGCCGGTGCGTGCGGTTTCAAGCCGGCGGAAGACCCGTTCCGCGGCCTTGACCCACAGCGTGTGCCTGACGGGCGACAGCACGTAGTCGTAGCAGCCGACGAAGTCCGTCACCGTCTTGGTAAAGCTCGTTTTGAACATGCCCATGCCGTACAGGTGGTGGGACTTGTCCTTGATCAGGCCAGAGGGCGGCGTGCCGCAGAAGTCGTACTCGATGCAGCCGAGTTCCTGCATTCTTCGGATGGCCTGCCACTGGACCAGGTGCGAATCGCCGTACTGCTTCCTGTTCTGGGTGGAGCCGCCGTCCTTGTAGGTTGCCTTGGATCCGTAGTTGATCACAAAGGCGCCCACACTGGGTTTGCCGTCCTCATAAACGAAGAAGAAGCTGCCCTGGCCGCGGGTGCAGAATTCGTCCCAGAACCGCGTGTAGTACTCGAGGCTGCGCAACGGCATGGAACCCTTGGCGTTCACCGTGTCGGCCATCAGGTCATACAGCGCCCGATACGTTTCCGGGCCTGGCTCCTGCTGCACCACGGCGCAGCCTTCGCGTTCTGCCCGGCGGATCGCGTTGCGGGCGCGGGAGGAGATGGACCGGAACACTTGGTTCTCCGGTGCCGCGATGTCCAGGAGCGCCGTGGAGTCATTGGACTGGATGTTCGGGGCCTTCACCAGGCCGGCGGCGGCGAACTGTGCCCGGGCTTCCGGGGTGGACACAACGTCAGGTTCAATCTTGATGGTGAAGACATTCAGCTTCCGGCTCCGGGCGAATGCAGCGCACGCGTCCAAGACCGGCTTCAGGTCCTCGACGGCACCCAGGTCAGGACCTTTGATCAGGTACCACAGGCGGCCCAGCACCGGGAATTTCTTCTCCAGCACCAGGTTATAGCTGGCGGTCCCGGCAGACTCCAGGACCAGGAAGCGGGCGGTCCAGCCGCTGCCGTTCTTCACGGACGCGTAGGCGGCGGACTGCAGCATGTTGCCGCCGTTCGGGTTGGCCGTGACGTGCTTGTCCCAGTTCTCAATTTCCTCCGCTGTGGCAAAGCGGGCGGTGAATTCTCGCAAGGGGGCCGTGTCCAATCTCAGGGGTTTGTGCGCGGTTCTGTACTCGTAGTTACGTGCGGACATGTAGCCACAAGTCTAAAGCCTCCGGTTGGGGCGGCAGGTCCCCGGCATCCTCTGCATGCTGCTCGTTCGTGGTTCGGGGGTCCCCGATATCCTCTGCATGCTGCTCCTTCGTCGCTCTGACGCATGCTGCCGGATACCGCTGACCCCCGAGGGGTTTCGACTAGCTCAACCACCGACCGCGACAGTCTCAACCCCCGAGGGGCCGGCTGGCCGGGGTTTTCGAAAGCGTGCGTCAGAGCGAGGTACGAGCAGCACGCGTGAAAACTCCGGTCTACCGGGCCCGGACTCTAGTCCTCGAACTCAGACAGCGGCGGGCAGGAGCAGATCAGGTTGCGGTCCCCGGCTGCGCCGTCGATGCGGCCGACGGGCGGGAAGTACTTGTCCTGCTTGAGGTGGTGGACCGGGAAGGCGGCCTGCTCACGCGGGTACTGACGGGTCCAGTCGGAAGATACGACGGCGGACGCGGTGTGGGGTGCGTGGCGCAGCGGGCTGTTCTCCACGCTGAAGTCGCCGTTGGCCACCTGGTCGATTTCCTTGCGGATGGTGATCATCGCGTCGATGAACCGGTCGATCTCCACCAGGTCCTCGGACTCGGTGGGCTCCACCATGAGTGTGCCCGCAACCGGGAACGCGAGGGTGGGGGCGTGGAAGCCGTAGTCGATGAGGCGCTTGGCAACGTCCTCTGCGGTGACGCCGGTCTTCGCCGTCAGCCCGCGGAGGTCCAGGATGCATTCGTGCGCCACGAGTCCGCCTTCACCGGTGTAGAGGACCGGGAAGTACTCGTTCAGGCGGGCCGCGACGTAGTTGGCCGCGAGCAGCGCCGACTTCGTGGCTTCGGTCAGGCCCTCGGCGCCCATCAGCTTCACGTAGGCCCAGGAGATCGGCAGGACACCGGCGGAACCGAACCGTGAGGCGGAGATCGGGACGTCATTGCCTTCGGTCCAGGTAGCCGCGTTACCCGGCATAAACGGTGCCAGGTGCGCCTTCGCTGCGACCGGGCCAACGCCGGGGCCGCCGCCGCCGTGCGGGATGCAGAAGGTCTTGTGCAGGTTCAGGTGCGAGACGTCGCCGCCGAACTTGCCCGGCTGCGCGAGACCCACAAGCGCGTTGAGGTTGGCGCCGTCCACATAAACCTGGCCACCGGCGGAGTGCACGGAATCGCACACCTCGCGGACGTCGGCGTCGTACACACCATGTGTGGAGGGGTAGGTGATCATGATCGCCGAAAGGACGTCCTTGTTCGCCTCGATCTTGGCATTCAGGTCATCGTGGTCGATGCTGCCGTCAGGCGCCGTTGCCACAACGACAACCTTCATGCCCGCCAGGACAGCGGAGGCGGCGTTGGTGCCGTGCGCCGAGGCCGGGATCAGGCAGACCGTGCGCTGGTCATCGCCGCGGGAGAGGTGGTAGCCGCGGATGGCCAGCAGGCCCGCGAGCTCGCCCTGGGACCCGGCGTTCGGCTGGAGCGAGACCTGGTCGTAGCCCGTGATCTCGGTCAGCTGGTCTTCGAGATCGGTGATGAGTTCGCGCCAGCCCACGGTCTGGGAATCCGGGGCGAACGGGTGGATCGAGGCGAACTCCGGCCAGGAAATGGCTTCCATCTCCGCGGTGGCGTTCAGCTTCATCGTGCACGAACCCAGCGGGATCATCGTGCGGTCCAGGGCGAGGTCGCGGTCACTCAGCCGGCGGATGTAGCGCAGCAGCTGCGTTTCGGAACGGTGCGTGTTGAACACCGGGTGCTGCAGGTAACCGGAGGAACGCTCGACGGCGGCATCCAGCGCGAACTCAGTGTCAGTGCCGGCGGCCGCGTCCACCGCCGCAGCACCGAAGGCTTCCAGAACACCGGCAACGATGGCCTGGGTGGTGGTTTCATCGGCGGAAACGCCGACGGTGTCGCCGTCGATGTGGCGCAGGTTGATGCCCTTGGCCTCCGCTGCGGCAATAATGGCCGCAGCCTTGCCCGGCACGGAAACAGTGACGGTATCAAAGAAGCTCGTGTGCAGAACGTCCAGGCCGGCCGCCTTCAAGGACGCGGCGATGGTAGCAGCGTGGCTGTGGGTGGTCTCGGCGATCGCCTTGAGGCCGTCCGGGCCGTGGTACACGGCGTAGAAGGAAGAGACGATGGCCAGCAGTGCCTGCGCGGTGCAGATGTTGGACGTGGCCTTCTCACGGCGGATGTGCTGCTCACGGGTCTGCAGCGCCAGACGGTACGCGGGGACACCGGCGTCGTCCTTGGACACCCCGACCAGGCGGCCCGGCATGGACCGCTCCAGGCCCTTCGCCACAGCCATGTACGCCGCGTGCGGGCCGCCGAAGAACAACGGCACACCGAAACGCTGGGTGGAGCCGACGGCGATGTCCGCGCCCTGCTCCCCCGGCGGGGTGATCAGCGTCAGCGCCAACAGGTCGGCAGCGACCGTGACCAGGGCGCCGCGCTCCTTGGCGGCCGCGATCACTGCGGCGTGGTTGAAGACCCGGCCGGAGACGCCCGGCTGCTGCAGGACGACGCCGTTGATAACGCCGTCGGGCAGGCCCTGGGAAAGGTCAGCGACCTCCACCTCGAAGCCGAGGGCTTCGGCGCGGCCCTTGACGATGGCGATGGTCTGCGGCAGGCAGTCAGCATCCAGGACGGTCTTACCGTCGTGCGCGGCCTTGTTCTTGTTCGCGCGGCGCATCATCAGCACAGCCTCGGCCACGGCGGTGGCTTCATCCAGCAGCGACGCGTTCGCGATCGGCAGGCCCACCAGGTCCTGGACCATGGTCTGGAAGTTCAGCAACGCCTCCAGCCGGCCCTGGGAGATCTCGGGCTGGTACGGGGTGTACGCGGTGTACCAGGCCGGGGCTTCGAGGATGTTCCGGCGGATCACGGCCGGGGTGACGGTGTCGTAGTAGCCCTGGCCGATCATCTGCACAGCAGTCTTGTTCTTGGCCGCGAGCTTCCGCAGCTCGGCAAGGACCTCAACCTCACTCAGGGCGTCCTTGAGGCGGAGTGCCACATCCTGCCGGATGCCGTTGGGGACGGCAGTATCCACCAGCGCGTCCACAGTGCCGTAGCCGACGGCCTTGAGCATGGAGTCGATATCGGCCTGGCGGCGGGCGCCAATATGCCGGTCAACGAAAGTGGCCGAGGCCGAATTAACACTCACAAGGAACTCCATTACTAAGGCGGCGCAGGGTGCGCCACATCGACTCGGGTTCCTCCCCGCTCTGTCTGGGACCTGAGAGTTTCCGCGCAGCCTGCTTCCGCTAGGCTGCGCTTGCACCGTCGGTGGGCACAGCGGTCCCGACATTCCGGAGTGATCCGGGACGCTTCAGGCGGACGGCCTGCCACTTTCCAGAGTTGCCTGGCCGCGGCGGTACGTGGGCCTGAGAGATTCCTGGGGAGGATTTGCTCCTACGGCGCCTGTTGTACCTACTAACAGAACTCTCCCGCCGCAGATCAAAGGCATATTCAGATTTTGTGGCGGCCGCAGATGGTCGCCACGCGGTCCAATTCTCCTACGCCCCGGGCCACCGGGCAAATGAGCGCGTTGACTCGTAGAAGATGCGCGCGTAGTGGGTATCGAAGAATCATTTGGTAATGCGCGCGTAGCGGGGTGTCTGCGGCTGCCGGTTCGCTGGCGGGGGTAGGGCTGCTGCTATGGAGCTGACGATGAGCGAACGCAGGGCTGTCACGAAGGTTCTGGCCACGGAATACCGCCGTGCTTCCAAGGCCAGGAAGGGCGAGATCCTGGATCAGATCTGCGCGGTGACGGGCTGGCACCGCAGTCATGCTCGCAAGGCGCTGGGTCTGGTCCTGAGGATCAGGGTTGTCCGTCCCCGCCCGCCGAGGCCGCTGGTCTATGACAGCTCTGTGATCGACGCCCTGCGGTTCTGTTGGGCGGTGCAGGGCACGCCGTGCGGGCGGCTGCTGGCGGCGGCCCTGCCTGATCTGGTTCCGCGTCTGCGCCGGTTCGAGGAGCTTCAGATCGAGGACGGGACGGCGGCGCTGCTGTTGCGGATAGCGCCGGCGACCATTGACCGCCGGCTCAAGGCGGACCGGGCCAAACTGGATCCGCGGGGCCGGTCCCATACAAAGCCGGGAACGCTGCTGAAGGACTCCATCCCGATGCGGACCTGGGCCGAATGGGATGATGCTAGACCCGGTTTCGTGGAGATCGACCTGGTCGGTCACGAGGGCGGCAATTCCCAGGGCGAGTTCTGTTTCACCCTGGATATCACTGACATCGCGACGGGCTGGACGGAGACCGTATCGGTGCGGAACAAGGCGCAGAAGTGGGTGTTCGCCGCGATCAAAGAGGCGACCGCGAAGTTCCCCTTTCCCGTCCTGGGCATCGATTCGGACAACGGGTCCGAGTTCATCAACTGGGGGCTTTTTCGCTGGTGCGAGCAGGAGAAACTGACCTTCACCCGGTCCCGGTCAGGGAACAAGAACGACGGCGCCCACGTGGAGCAGAAGAACTGGCACATCGTCCGTCAGACCGTGGGTTACCACCGGTACGACACCCCCGGCGAACTGGATCTGCTGAACCGGATCTGGGAGCTGCAGCGGCTGCTGACCAACCACTTCGGCCCCCAGCAAAAACTCGTCTTCAAGGAGCGCAACGGCGCGAAGACCACGAAGAAGTACGACCTACCTGCCACGCCATACCAGCGAGTTCTGGCCGACAAGGGCACGGTCCGCAAAACGGACAAAACCCGACTCGGCCGAGAAAACCAGCCCCTGAACCCGGCAGCCATTCAACGCCAGATCCAGGCACTCACCGCCGAGCTACTGACGCTCACGACCAGCAAACAAGCCGCCAAACCCAAGCCCGCCACGCGCGCACTTCCGAATGATTCCACGAAGACGGCCACGCGCGCATCTTGACATGATTCCTCGGGATGAGGTCGGCGGGGTTCAGTCCCGCAGCCGCTCCACGGCAGCGAGGAGCTCCTCAATGTCTCCATGCCTGCCCCTGCCGTCCCCGGTGGTGCCGCTTTCCCACATGGCGTTGAAATACAGCCCGTCCCCCATATACAGCACGGCTTTCGCCATGGCCGTGCCGACATCGGCCGCGATCAGGTCCAACCATTGCTGCTGGATGGCGGCAAAACGGCGCCGGGCCTCTTCATGGGCCACTTCAGCCAGGCGCGTGGCGGCCACGAAGGATCGGTCCATGGGCGAGTCGGACCAGAGCGAGGAACGGATGAAGTAGGCCGCCGCACCTTCGGCTGCTTCGGCCATCAGCGCGAGGTCCTCGACGGCCAGCCGGTCCAGCCGCTCCAGCACCGCAGCGATCAGCGCTTCCTTGTTGGGGAAGTGATAGAGCAACCCGCCCTTGGACACACCTGCCCGCTTGGCCACCGCATCCAAAGTGGCAGCCCGCTCCCCCACGTCGATCAGGAGTTCTTCAAAAGCGTCGAGGACTGCGTCGCGTGCGACGGGATTTCTGGCCATGGCTTCAATCATGCACGCTCCGGGTCGCGTTTCTTAACTGTACCGTCTGGACGGTATAGTTAAGAACATGACATTGTCCGCACAGTCCAACCAGAACACCCGAAGCACATCCACCACGGCTGCCGATTTCAGGCCGTCGGGGCCCGCCAAGGCGCCCTGGCGCGATTGGCACGCGCTGGCCCTGCTGATGTTTCCGGTGCTCCTGGTTGCGGTGGACAACACTGCGTTGACGTTCGCGCTTCCGGCCATCGCGAGCAGCCTGGAGACAACCGGAGTCCAGCTGCTGTGGATTGTGGACGCCTATCCCCTGGTGCTTGCCGGATTGCTGGTCGCCATGGGCAGCCTGGGCGACCGGATCGGGCGCCGCCGGCTGCTGCTGACCGGCAGTGTTGGCTTCGCCGCGGTATCAGCAGCAACAGCCTTTGCTCCCAGCGCGGAGTGGCTGATAGCGGGACGGGCCATGCTGGGGTTCTTCGGGGCCATGTTGATGCCCTCAACCCTGTCCCTGATCCGCAACATTTTTCCGGACCCAAACCGGCGTCGGCTGGCCGTTGCCATCTGGGCTGCCGGCTTCTCCGGCGGCGCCGCCCTGGGTCCCATCTTCGGCGGGTGGCTGCTGGAGCAGTTCTGGTGGGGCGCCATCCTGCTGGTCGCCGTGCCCATCATGCTGCCCCTGCTGGCGTTCGGCCCTGCGTTCATCCCGGAATCAAAAGATCCGCGCCCCGGCCGGGTGGACGTGCCCAGCATCGTCCTGTCCCTGCTGGTAATGGTGCCCGTTGTGTATGGCATCAAGGAGCTGGCGACCGATGGTTTCGGGGCCGCTCCCGTGGGTCTTATTGCCTTTGGCCTGGCCATGGGCGTCGTCTTTGTCCGCCGCCAGCAGCGGCTGGCCAGCCCCCTGCTGGACATGTCCCTGTTCGGCAACCGGGTCTTCAGCACTGCCATCACGGCAAACGTGCTGGCCCTGTTCTCCTTCAACGGCTTCATCTTGTTCCTCGCCCAGCACCTGCAGCTCCTGGACGGAATGACGCCGTCGGCCGCCGGAATTGCCATGATCCCGGCCCTGGTGGCCACAGTGCTGGCCGGGCTGGCAGTGGTGCCGATGGTCCGGAAGGTGCGTCCGGGCTTTGTGGTGGCGGGTGGCCTGGCCCTGAGCGCCACCGGCTACGGAATCGTGGTCTTCGGTGACCACGGCTCCGGCCCGGCCCTCCTGCTGGCCGCGCTGCTGATCCTCGCCCTGGGCGTGGGCACAGCGGAAACCATTTCCAATGACCTCATCCTGGGCTCCGTTCCAGTGGAGAAGTCAGGAGCGGCGGCCGCCATCTCCGAAACGGGCTATGAGGTGGGGTCCCTGCTGGGGACGGCGGTGCTGGGCTCCATCCTGACCGCTTCCTACCAGCGCAATCTCCGGCTTCCGGCCGGGGTGGAGGAAACGGCGTCGGGCACTGCAGTACACCAGGCGGGTGAAACTCTGGCGGGCGCCGTGGAGCTGGCCGCCGGCCTGCCTGCTCCGCTGGCCGAAGCGCTCCGCGGCGCAGCACGCCTGGCGTTTGATTCGGGCGTCCACACCACTGCGGCAATCGCGCTGGTACTGATGGCGAGCGCGGCAGCCCTCGCCGCCGTCGTACTCCGGAAAGTTCCGACGGCGGACTAGGCGCTCGTCTCCGGCAAGCCGGCGAGCGCACAAAAGCGCCCGGCGCGGGAAGTCATTCCGGCGCCGGGCGCTTGTGGCCTCATTAGGGGCCGGCTCTTACTTGGCGTCAGGGGCGGTGACGCTGGCGGAGGCCTTCATGGTCTCGGCGTTCACCATCCACGCGTACTGCTCCAGCTTGGCGATGAATTCGTGGAGCAGGTCCGCGGTGGTGGGATCCTCGTCGTCCACTTCGTCATGGACCTTGCGCATGGTGCCCACGGCAGCCTCAAGCGCGGCAACGATCCGCTCGATGGCGTCCTTTGTGTTAATGAGGCCTTCGGGGAACTGCGCGAGGCTGGTGGACTTGGCCACGGTGGCACTGCGGCCGTCCGGCAGGGCATGCAGGGCGCGCATCCGCTCGGCCATATCGTCCGCGAACTGCCGGGCGGCATCCACGATTTCGTCCAGCTGCAGGTGAAGGTCCCGGAAGTTGGTCCCCACAATGTTCCAGTGGGCCTGCTTGCCCTGGATGTGCAGCTCAATCAGGTCCGCAAGTACGGCCTGCAGGTTATTGGTCAGGGTCGGTGAAGCTTTCATGAATCCTCCTCGATTGGTCCAGTAGTCCCGACGCTATCAGCCGCGGGATCGATCGCGGCAGGCCGGAAGCAAATTTCTCAGTGAGCTTACTAATCTCACGGAGCGAGACAAAAGAATGGGATTCATTTAAACCATTGCGCGAAAGCCGTGCACCCTCCATACTAAATGAACGTCATTCATTTAGTGACGGTCGTCTCACTGGAAGTAAGCACATGATTGAAATTTCCTGCCTCGACTCACCCATGTCCCTGGCCCGGACAACGCCGTCCGTCCGCCCTGCCCTTCGGGTGGGCGTTGTGCAGCACCGCTGGCACGCAGACACCGCCGTCCTGCAGGCGGAACTCGATGAAGGAATCGGCCGCGCCGCCCGGCTCGGCGCGTCGGTGGTGTTCCTGCCCGAACTCACGCTTTCCCGCTACCCTGCAGACACCTGCCCCGAAAATGACACCACGCGCCCTGGAGCGGCGCGGCCCCGGCCGGCGGACATCGCTGAGGACCTGCTCACCGGACCCACCTTCCGGTTTGCTGCCGAGTCGGCCCGCCGCCACGGCGTGGCTGTCCATGCCTCGCTCTACCAGCAGGCACCGAACCCGGACGGCAGCGACGACGGCCTGGGGCTGAACACCGCCATCCTGGTGTCGTCCGAGGGCGAACTGCTCGCCCGCACGCACAAGCTCCACATCCCGGTCACCGCCGGCTACTACGAAGACAAGTTCTTCCGCCAGGGGCCGGCGGCCGCGGACGCCTACGAGGTCCACGCGCCGGCAGAACTGGGCGGCGCCCGGCTGGGCATGCCCACCTGCTGGGACGAATGGTTCCCAGAGGTGGCCCGGCTCTACTCCCTCGGCGGCGCCGAGATCCTGGTCTACCCCACCGCCATCGGTTCCGAACCGGACCACCCGGACTTCGACACCCAGCCGCTGTGGCAGCAGGTCATTGTGGGCAACGGCATCGCCAACGGCCTGTTTATGATCGCCCCCAACCGCTGGGGCAGTGAAGGAACGCTGAACTTCTACGGCTCCTCCTTCATCTCCGACCCCTACGGCCGCGTCCTCGTGCAGGCCCCGCGTGACGCCTCCGCAGTGCTGGTGGCAGACCTCGACCTGGACCAGCGGCGGGACTGGCTGACGCTCTTCCCCTTCCTGTCCACGCGCCGCCCCGATACCTACGGCCGGCTTACGGAACCCGTACGCCGTGACCAGCCGCTCGGCGGCGAAGAGTCGGGGATTTCGCTCCCCACCCGCCCCCTAACCTCGCAAGCTCGGTCAGGGAACCCTGCGGTCGTGGCCCCAGGCTCAATCACCGGTCAGGAAGTGACCGCATGAGCACGTGGCGCATGCCCGCCGAAACCGCTCCGCAGGAGCGGCTGTGGATGGCCTTTCCCACCGGCGGCTACACGCTGGGCGACACGGAGGAAGATGCCCACGCTGCCCGGTCCACCTGGGCAGCGGTGGCCAACGCCGCCGTCGAATTTGAGCCGGTCACCGTGGTGGTGGACCCCGACGACGTCGGTATCGCCGCCCGCTATCTGAACCGGAACGTCGAGGTACTTGCCGCCCCGCTCAACGATGCGTGGATGCGGGACATCGGCCCCACGTTTGTGCTGGACCAGGACGGGAGCCTCGGCGCCGTCGACTGGATCTTCAACGGCTGGGGCGCCCAGGACTGGGCGCGCTGGGACAAGGACGCGCTGATCGCCGGCGAAGTCTCGGGCCGATCCGGCGCCACGCACATCGTGTCCGCGCTGGTCAACGAAGGAGGCGGCATCCAGGTGGACGGCCAGGGAACCGTGCTCGTGACCGAAACCGTGCAGCTGGATCCGGGCCGCAACCCGGGACTCAGCCGGGCCGACGTCGAAGCCGAGCTCGCCCGGACCATCGGCGCCACGCAGGTGGTCTGGCTCCCGCGCGGACTGGCCCGCGACTCGGAACGGTTCGGGACGCGCGGTCATGTGGACATCGTGGCCGCCATCCCCTCCCCCGGCACACTGCTGGTGCATTCCCAGCAGGACCCCCGCCACCCGGACTTCCAGGTAAGCCGCGACATCATCGAGCACCTGCGCACCACGAGGGACGCGGCCGGACGGGAGTGGTCCATCATCGAAGTCCCCGCCCCTGAAGTGCTCTGGGATGACGAAGGCTTTGTCGACTACAGCTACATCAACCACGTCGTGGTCAACGGCGGCGTCATCGCCTGTACCTTCGGGGACCCGAACGATGACAAGGCGCTGCAGATCCTGGCGGAGGCCTACCCCGGCCGGCGTGTGGTCGGCATTGACGCCCGTGAGCTCTTCGCCCGCGGCGGCGGCATCCACTGCATCACCCAACAGCAGCCTGCTGCCTCGTAGAAAGAGCTGGACAATGACTCAAACCACCCGCACGAGCACCCCCGCAAGCCAGCCATCCGGGACCGACCCGGCCGGCTCGGCGCACGGCATCACCGCAAAAGGACTGAAGGGCGGGCAGCTGGGCCTCCTCGCCGTCGTCGTTCTCGGCATTTCCACCATCGCACCGGCCTACACGCTGACCAGCGCCCTGGGCCCCACCGTTAATGAGGCGGGGCTCCAGTTGCCCGTCATTTTCCTGATCGGGTTCATCCCCATGATCCTGGTGTCACTCGCCTACCGGGAACTCAACGCCGATTCCCCGGACAGCGGCACCACGTTCACCTGGGTCACCAAAGCGTTTGGCCCCTGGGTGGGCTGGATGGGCGGCTGGGGACTGCTCGCCGCCAACATCATCGTCCTGTCCAACCTGGCAGGCGTGGCCGTCGACTTCTTCTATCTCTTCCTGTCACAGCTGACGGGTGCACCTGAACTCGCGGACCTCGCGGCCAATAAGCCGTTGAACGTCCTGACGTGCTTCGTGTTCGTGGCCCTCGCCGTGTGGGTGAGCTACCGCGGCCTGCACACCACCAAGCTGGTCCAGTACGGACTCGTCGGATTCCAGCTGCTGGTCCTGGGACTTTTTGTGGGCATGGCGTTCGCGAACTGGTCCACGTCGGAAACGGCCATCCCCTTCAGCTGGGAGTGGTTCGACGTCACCAGGATCGAGACGTTCGGGCAGATCGCTGCCGGCATCTCGCTGTCGATCTTTGTCTACTGGGGCTGGGACGTGTGCCTGACGGTGAACGAGGAAACCGCCAACGGCAAAAAGACCGCGGGCCTCGCCGGCACGCTCACCGCCGTCGTTGTCCTGGGGATCTACCTGTTGGTGAGCATCGCCACCATGATGTTCGCCGGCGTCGGCGATACCGGGATTGGCCTGAACAACACTGAGAACCACGAGAACCTCTTCACGGCGCTGGCCTCGCCGATCATGGGGCCGTTCGCCATCCTGATGTCGCTCGCGGTGCTGTCCAGTTCGGCCGCGTCCCTGCAGTCCACGTTCACGTCGCCGTCGCGCAGCCTGCTGGCCATGGCCCACTACGGTGCGCTGCCTGCGCCGTTCAGCCACATCAGCAAGCGCTTCTCGACGCCGGGCTTCGCAACAGTGGCGGCGGGCATCCTGTCCGCTGGGTTCTACGCGGTGATGCATGTGATCAGCGAAAACGTCCTGAACGACACCATTCTGGCCCTCGGCCTGATGATCTGCTTCTACTACGGCCTGACCGCCATCGCCTGCGCCTGGTACTTCCGGAACAGCGTGTTCAGCAGCGTCCGCAACTTCATGCTGCGGCTGCTCTGCCCGGTAGCGGGCGGCGTCGGATTGTTTGTGGTTTTCCTGCAGACAGCCATCGACAGCTGGGCGCCGGAGTTCGGCAGCGGTTCGGAGGTCTTCGGGGTTGGGCTGGTGTTTGTCCTAGGCATCGGGATCCTGGCGCTCGGGGCTGTGCTCATGGTGATCATGGCACGCCTCCGCCCGGGGTTCTTCCGCGGCGAGACCATCCGCCGGGACACCCCCGCACTGGTGGTGCCCGAGTAGTTGCCCTACCCACAGCACACAGCACGGCGCCCTGCCCGGAAAGTCTCCGGAGCAGGGCGCCGTTCTTTGGTTTTCCTGATCTTGTCTCAACTGCGGTACAACATCGAACCGCCGTCACCAGAAGTGCGCTACATCCACCACCATGCGCGATCCGGATCCGGGACCGTCCAGGGTGAACACCCGGAACGGGAGCCGGGCACGAACGCCCAGGCCGATGCTGGTGTAGCCCTCAAAGCTGCCTGCGTAGGCCAGCTGCCGGAAGGTCTGGTATCCCGAAACGTTAGTAAGTTCGGCCTTGCTCGCCGGCTTGTACGTCTCCTTGTAGTTGCTGTCGTGGGACGGTGCGTTCACAGTGACTTGGAGGAACGCGCCACCCCGCAGCGGGATGCCAAAACCTGAACCGTCCTGTACCGCCATGGGTACGTACCGGACGGTGTAGCCGGCAACAGGGCCGTTGAGATCAACCACCATCCGGTCAAAGCAGTAGTGCTGCCCTGTCCGGACGTTGGTGACGGATGCGGTGCTCATGGCCGGGTCTGATTCAGCCAGCGATCCCCATACGAGCCCGCAATACGATGTGGTTGCCGAGGCGGGCCCCGGAGCCAGGAAACCCAATCCAACAGCCATCAAAATGACTGTCAGCCACGTATGAATCTTTTTCATTGTGGGCCACCCTTCGAGTGATTAGGTAGCTCAAGCGTAGGAGTCTCCAAGGCCACTCAAAAGGGTTGTTGCCGCTTCGGCACGGAACCGTTAGTCGGCCTTGGTTCCGGTCACGCGGGCGTAATTCTGAAGCACTTTGCGGGGCCATCGAAACGCTATTAACACCGTTTCTGCACCCTGCCGTTATGCATAATAACGACGCCGGCGCACCTCACCGGACTGCCGCCGTCGGCCGTTCAGCCTTCGCACTCGATGCAGTACTTCAGGCCGTTCTTTTCGCGTGCAACCTGGGACCGGTGCCGGACCAGGAAGCAGGATGAGCAGGTGAACTCATCGGACTGTTCGGGAACCACAATGACGGTCAGTTCTTCGCCGGAGAGATCGGCTCCGGGAAGGTCGATGCCTTCGGCGGTGTCGGTTTCGTCGACGTCGATGACTGCGGTCTGGGCGCTGCCGCTGCGGGAGGCCTGCAGCGCCTCCAGCGACTCGGCAGAGGCCTCGTCGTCAGTCTTGCGTGGAGCGTCGTAATCGGTAGCCATGGCATGTTCACTTTCGTCGCTGCACGGCACCATTTCAGGCACCTCAGTGAAGCAGTTTAGGTCATTATGCCGCTACTTGGGCAACAGTGTGGCCAACCAGACAGTTTTCGTTGCTTCGCCGTCTGCAGACGGGGTAATTGATGCAATCTTGAGGGCATCCGGGGGCGAAATCTGAGAAGGCGCCGTCAGGATGGATTCGCAGGCCGCTGGGGCCTGCAAAACCCACCGAGGAGGCCGCCGTGGCTACCGCAGCTTCGGTGGGCCTGCACATAGTCGTGCTGGTGCCCGCTTACAACGAGGCCGGCTCGATCGGGGCAACCCTCGATGGCCTGATGCTCCAGTCCCGTCCCGCGGACCTCATCGTGGTCATCCCCAACGGCTGCACCGATTCAACGGCCTGGGAAGCGCGGAAGTACCCGGTGACCACCATGGAGCTTCCCCGATTGCAACACCGCAAATCCGAAGCCCTGAACCGGGCCTGGGCGAAGTACGCATCCGACGCCGACGTGGTCATCTGCCTCGACGCGGATACGGTCCTGCCCCCGAACGCCGTCGAAGCCTGGTCCCGGGAATTCAGCGCGGAAACGGGCGCGCTCCTCGGTGGCTCGTCGTCGAAATTTACAATGCAGGACCCCGGATTTCTGAGCAGGCTGCAGAAGGCTGAGTTCGCCACGTGGACCGATACCGCCCTGAGGAGGGGCCGGACCAGCGTTCTGGCAGGAACCGGCTGCGCCATCAATAACGCCGTCCTCCGTCAGATCGCGGCCCGGGACGACCGGGAAGGGCCGTGGGTCTACACGTCACAGGTCGAGGACTTCGAACTGACGTACCGCATCCGGGAACTGGGCTTTATCTGCCAGGTCTCCCCCGATGTCCGCGCCTACACCGACTCGATGAAGACACTCAAAGCGCTGTGGGGCCAGCGGATGAAATGGCAGGTCGGCACCGTGGAAGACCTGCTGGACCTTGGAATCAACCGGCTGACCCTGCGGGACTGGGGTCAGCAGGCCATGGGTCTGCTGGGTGTGTTCCTGAAGCTGCTGTGGATCGGCGTCATTGCCCTCTCACTCTCGTTGGGAGTGTTTCGCGTCGTCCTGTTCTGGTGGCTGGTGCCAATCCTGTTCGTGGCCCTGGACATCAAACGGGCCCTGCGGATTCCGCACCGCGACTGGAAGGACGTCCTGATGGCAGCCACGTTTTTCCCGCAGGAATTGTTCATGTGGCTGCGGTCCGGTTGGTTTCTGGCCTCCTGGTGCGCTGTCCTGACGGCAAAGATCACCCGGCGGCGGATAGACCGCTGGGAAGCGCAATACACAGCAGAGGAAATCAACTAACAAATGTACGGAATGAACGCCGCCCTACCCGCTTCCGGAGCCGCTCTGGGCGCTACCGGACTGGCCTACACGGGCCTGGACGCCATGGCTGCCCTGCTGACCGCGCTTGGCGTGATGCTCATTGGTGTTGCCCTGCTGGGGCTGGTCCGCCGGGACAACAAGGCGCGTCCCTGAAGACCGTGTCAGGGAGTCCGGCGCGCCTGCAATGCGGACTTGAATGCTGAGGCGGAGGTGCCGCTGCTGTTGATCCGCCAGTCGGTTTCTTTCTGGAGGTGGAACCACACGAAGCCCATAACATCAGGCTGGGCCGCCAGATACGACACGAGCTCAGTGTTCCAGGCAGCCTTGTTACCCCCTGCTTCGCTGGAAGCCGTCTCGCTGATCAGGATGGGAACTCCGGGTGCCAGAGTACGCAACTGGGCTATCCCCGGAGCGAAGAGATCCTGCGGCGATATCCAGCCGCTCCAGGAGGCTGAAGTGCCCCAGTTGTACCCGTCGAGGGCTACAACATCCACGTACCCGGCGCCGGGAAAGAGGCCGGCGAGATCGGTGGAACCGTAGTAGGGAACATTCGGGCTCCAAACCCAGGACACATTGCTGGCTCCGGTGGCAGCAACGATGTCGTGAACATGGCGCCAGGCTTCTACATAGTCGCCGGGCTGGTTGCCGTTGACGCCTTCGGCCCACGGGTACCAGTTGCCGTTCATCTCGTGGGCGAATCTGAGCTGGACCGGCTGGCCCCAGGCCGCAAGTGTCTGGCCCCACTGCGTGATGTGGGCGTCAAAGTCGCCGGCGGCAATTCGGTCCAGGGAGTAGGCGGGCTGTTCCATTCCGCCGCCCCAGGCCCAAGGTTCCCAGGTTATGAGCGGGACGGCGCCGCGTGCCCGGACGGAGTCCATCTCGGCGATGGGGGGCGCCTGGAGGAAGTCCTTGTAGAACAGAATCGTGGACGGGCTTTCGCCGGCCAGTAGCGCCACTTCATCGAGTTCGCCGCCGGCCAGGGAGCCGCCGGCCGTGGCGACCCCGAAGCGAAGCGCGGCGGTGCTGACCGGAGGGAGCGTCGGGGCCGGCGCGGTCACTGTGAACACGGACGAGGCCTGGATGGACGAGGTCTTGGCCGTGATGGTCAACGATCCCGTGGCTGCGGAAGGGATGCTGATCGAGGTGCTGAAGGCACCCGAGGCCGCCGTTTTGAAGGGAAAAGTCGTGGCACCGGCGATCACCGTCCCCGTGGTGGAGGCCTTGAACCCCGTTCCGCTGACTGTGACGGCGGATCCTGCCGGTCCGGTGGCCGGGCTGAGGGAGATCCGGCCTGTGGCAGGCGCTGCCTGGGCGGCCTGGGCCGGCATCAGTCCCAAAGCCAGACCCAGGCCAACCACTGCCGCGATAGATTTCAAAGTTCGGAGCATGGCGATCGGTCCCCCGCAATCGGCAAGGCGGTTGGAAATCCGCCGGTCAGGTGGTGCCTACCGGCACTTTCCTGATCCTAAGGGTGGGACGCCGAAACCAGACCGGATTTTTTCGAAATCTTTGAAAGGAACTCGCGGCTCTCTGGTGGGTCCTGCCGGCCGTCCCTTCTGGTGACCGAAGGTTCGACTGGCGCTGCACGAGGCAGCCCAGCCGAAGCCGTTACTGACCGGGGGCCCGGTAGGCAGGTGTCTTGCCCACAGCTGCGTCAATATCCTCGGGTGTCATGAGCGGCGTGAGATGAAGGTCCACGGCGCCGGTCGAATTGATCATCAGGGAAAGGGCAACAGCACTCGGCTGATCGGGAACGTCGAAGACCCCCAGGACATCCGTCTCGCCGAACGCGTAGTAGATGCATTCCAGTGATCCCCCAACCGACTCCAAGGCCTTTACAACCGCGTCCCGACGCTTGGACCCACCCTCCTGCATCAGGCCTTTGATGCCCTGGCCCACATAATTTGCTTGGAAAAGATACTTAGTCATGGCCGATTCCTGTTCTGCTGTGCCCAGAACACGAACCTATCCGCACGCCCAGAACAGGGGATGAGTGAAGGGTTCTGGAGTTCTCCCCGATGGGGGTTGTGGCCCGAGTCTAGGCCTCCCCCCGGCAAGTGGCAACGGTCGGTTGTACCCACCTTCCAGCCAACATCCGGCAATGGCAACGAAGCCGCTCGCGGGCTTGTATTCGAGGGGCCGTTCCGGCGCCCTTGCTGGCCCACGGGGTCCGCGGGCCAGCAAGAGCATGGCGCCTAAACCGCCGCGGCTTCCAGCGCGTCGGCGCCTCTGATGGTCGCTCCTTTGGAGCGGTTCACCATCAGCCCGAGAAGGTCAAAGACCAAGGTTGCGGCCGCGAGAGTGGTGATGTCTGCGTGGTCGTACGCGGGGGCTACCTCGACGACATCAGCCCCCACGATGTTGATACCGTTGAGGCCCCTCAAGAGGGCAAGCAGCTCACGGGAGTGCAGGCCGCCCATCTCCGGCGTTCCGGTGCCCGGAGCGTAGGACGGGTCCAGGACATCAATGTCGATGGAAACGTAGACGGGCGTATCGCCCAGACGCTCCTTAACCCTCTGGATTGCGGCGGGGACACCAATGACGTCCAAGTCCGAACACCTGATGATCTGGAACCCGAACTCGTGGTCGCGCAGAAAATCGTCACGGTCATAGACCGGCCCGCGGATACCCACGTGCATGGACTTGTCCTCTATAAGCAGCCCTTCCTCGAAGGCCCTGCAGGTGAGCATCGAAGTGGAGCAGGGCAACCGGCCCGTGGACTTGGTTCAGCGCCCGCAGCATAGGCAGGGCGATGGTGTGGTCCCCACCAATGGCGATGAGTCTCTTGTCCTCGCTGATCAGGGGCCGCGCCTGCTCCTCGATTTCGCGTACAGCCCGGGTGATGTCGTAGGGCGTGCAGGCGATATCGCCGGCGTCCACCACCTGGGCTTCATACACGGGCTCGACGTCGAGTTCCGGGTAGTATCGGTCGGCGGCAGCGCACCGCTGGATACGCGCCCTCAAACCTGATCCTGCGGGCAGTGCCACAATCGGAGCCTCCTGTCGGATTCGAACCGACGACCCCCGCTTTAGACCTTGACGCCTGTCTGCAAGCCGGGACGGTGGCGCTTTGCCCGAAATCTAGAGGTTTCTGCGATCCACGACGACTGATGAATACTTGTCCTTTGTCGTTGATTGGGGTGAGTAAAAGGTGAGTCGGTTGCAATTGCTGGCGGCTGTAGCGGCGTCCCCTGCCCTTTGCGAAAAGTCCTCCTCTCAATCAGAGATTGTGACCCTCTTGTCCTTCATTGACAGATGTTCGCGCCAAGCGCATGACCGAAGGCAGACTCTTTCAGGAGCCAGACCGCCCCTGTCCCATGCCGCCCGTTCCGCGGTCACAGAGGCTGTCCTGTCTCATTTAAGTTGACCCACGAAAAGCCCGGAATCTCGCGAGTTGGGTCACCTGTAGTGAGATGAACTTGCCCAACTTGTCTCACTACCGGTGACCCAAATCGTCGAATCCGGCCTGGCATTAGACCTAAACCGTGCATCGCGCGCGTCCTGGATTGCCGCCGCAAAGGTGGCTGCCGAATCTCAGCCACCTCCGGATGACAGCTCTGTAAAAGTGATTGACAAAATATCGCGGCATCGGTTGACTGGACATCGCGCGCACGCCGTCAACGCGCCAGCGGCGAGTTGCAAGACGCCGTGCGTGACGGCGGGGGAACAGAGCCAAACTAACTGGGGAGCAGCCATGGCCGAACGTCAATCAAACCTTTCGCGGCGGACGCTGCTGTCCGGAGCGGTGGCGGTGCCCGTAGCCGGAACCATTGCCCTCGCGGGGCCACCGGTGGCAGCAAGCTCCCACGGTCCGGCAAGCGTGCTCCTGCAGCGGAGGAATTGGCTGACGCGGCGGATGGAGGTGTTGGAGCGTGAATTCTCGGCGAGAGTGGGGCTGTTTGCGGTCGACGGACCCACGGGCGCGAAGTTCGGGCACAGGGCCGACGAACGGTTTGCCATGTGCTCAACATTCAAGGTCTACGCCGCGGCAGCCGTGCTTCAACGCGCGTCCGAGGGTCTCGCGGACCTCAGCCGGGGCATCCGCATCGATCCTGCCGACGTGGTGGTGAATTCACTGGAATGCGCCGACTTCGCCGGGAGCACGCTGCCGCTGAAATGGTTCTGCAAGGTGGCGCTGACGCACAGCGATAACAGCGCGGGCAACCAACTGCTGAGGGAACTGGGCGGTCCGGCAGCGATCGGCACTTACGCCAGATCTCTTGGCGACACCGAATCCCGGCTGGACCGGTGGGAGCCCGAACTCAACAACGCCGAGCGCGGCGATCCGCGGGACACGTCCACGCCGCGGGCCCTCGCGCACGGGTACCGGAAGCTGCTGCTGGGCGACGCCCTCAGCCCGTTAGTGCAGGCACAGATGACGGGTTGGATGCTGGCCAATGGCACCTCCGGCCAGCGGATGTGGGCGGGCCTGCCGGACGGATGGACCTCTGCGGACAAGACTGGCGCCGGCCTGTTCGGGACCGTCAACGACGTCGGAGTTGTCAGGAACCCCGCCGGCGAACCATTGGTCCTCTCCATCCTTACCGACACCGCTAGTGGCGCGGCCGATACGCCCGGAAGCAATGAACTGGTGGCGGCCATCACCCGCGCTGTGACCAGCGGAAAGTGACCAGCGGAAGTGACACGCGGAAAGTGATCGTTAAGGCGGACCTGGGGATGTTCTCACCTTTCGACGCCAGCAATGGCTACCCTTCACAGAAAATTTGGGGTAGGAAAAGCCCTGCATCCGGCGCCGGAAATGCCGGCCGCTTCCCACGCTACGCGGTACCCGAGTGAGTCGGAACCATGCCTGACATCGACCAGATTGACCCGCCCGACCAACCGATTCGTTTCGTCGCGCACAGCGAAGAAGAAGCAATCTCCCGCTGATTGTTCGTCCAGGAGCGCCTGATGGCGCGCTTGGCATGGGGCATGTCAGCATGCTGTCCCTGCGCCGATCGACCCGGGCCTCGCGCATAAGCGGTAGTTCCAGTCCGTCGGGGGCTACAACTCCATGACCGCGAGCCGAGCACTGCTCCCGGATCCACGCCGAATCCTTGTCGGCGGATTTGATGGTGAGGAACGCGTCAGTGCCGAGGAACCCGAACACGGTCGCCGGCAACGAACAGGATGCCGATCACGATGAACAGCCAGGCGCCGGACAACGACATCAGATTGTCGCGTTCGCACCAGGACTCGGCAAGAAGGCCGGTCGTGTGAGACAAAACCACCAATGCATCACCTGTAGTGAGACTGCCTCAACTTGGACGAGACAGGACACGGGACAGAGGCGGCCATTTCGCTACGACGTCCCCCGAACAGGGCGATTCGCTTCTACCTGACGAAAGGTGCATTATCGGCGAACGGATTTGGCTGGGGAGTGCCTGGCAAAAAGGGGCTGTGCGGGGCATCAAACTTGGCCCTTTTCTCCCAAAACTTAGGTCCTCAGAACAGGTCATCTTCTACGCCCTGGACCTGCTGGCCTAGTCCGAATGTGGATGAATATCCAATTCAGTGCCTGTCACTTGAGTCCGCAGCTGATTTAGCCTGCTTAGGCTCTGTAGCGACCTCTCCCGATTATCGGCGGCAATTGCCAGGACCAGGGCGTGCCCGAGTATCAGTCCGGCAGCGAGTTCGCTGGCGGAGCTGGTTGTCGTTTGTGGTGTCGTCAGGATCGCATCGACCCGGTCGGCCAAGGTAACCCTTAAGGCTTCCGTGACAACGATGACTTTGGCGCCGGCCGCTCGGGCGCAGTCGATTGCGACGTCAATTTCCCGGAACAGCCGAATTGGCGCGAGGATCAGCAGGACATCGCCCTCTCGAAAGGTGATGAGGTCATCGGCCAGCCGGAACCCGCTCATGGAGATGGTACGTGCATCCATTCCTATGCGGCACAGGGACAGGGTTATGTACTCGGCAATGGAGCTTGCAGGTCCAAGCCCGAAGTTGAAAACACGGGAGGCCGAGTTCAGGAAATCTACAGTTTGCGACCAGTCCTCGAGGGAGATGCCTTCCCTGAGCTGTTCCGCCAGCGAAATGGTGTCATCCAGGGCCTTTCCCAGCCCTTTATCCGTCGACTGATAGTTGGCCATTCTGTCGTCAAGTACCTCAGCCAGGTTCCGCCGACGAGAAAGTGATCCGATTAGGGACTTCTTTAGTTCCGGAAACCCCGTGTACCCCAGCGATTTTGCTGTCCTCACCACCGTGGCATCACTGGACTTTGCCAGTGCAGCCAGCTCAGAAGCTGACGACACGACTACGTCGTCCTGGTTCCGGAGCATCCACACCGCCAGCCTTCCTTCCGCTGGCGACAAGCCACTCCCCAGCGCCGCCACCCGCTCCTGGAGACTTGCGCCCATCAACTCTGCTGAAATAGTCATTTCACTATTGACCTATCTTGTAGTGCGTACTACTGTGATTACTAACACAGGTTACAACGAATCGGGTAGTAATGGTATTGAACCGGAAACAGTACGACGTTGCAGTGATCGGTCTCGGAACCATGGGAAGCATGGCCCTCTGGCAGTTGGCCAAGGCGGGCGTCGACGCGGTCGGGGTTGAACAATTCCGTGTCGGGCACGACCGCGGCGGCGCGGGCGGCGAATCAAGAATTTTCCGTCTTGCCTATAAGGAAGGGCCGGAGTATGTTCCGCTTCTGCTTCGCAGCCGTGAGCTCTGGCTCGAGCTGAACTCTCGTTCCCCAACGCCTATCTTCCATCCTTGTGGGGCGCTCACCATCGGCCGGCCCGAGCATCCTGATCTAGCTCAAGTCTTCAAAAGCATCGAGCGATTCAACCTAGATCATCGTGTCCTCAGTATCTCTGAGATGGCCAGCATCTATCCGCAGCATCGCCTCCATGAGGGGGAAGTGGGGATCTTCGACCCTGCCGGAGGCCTCCTGATCCCGCAGCAAGCCGTCGAGGCTGCCGTCGGGGCAGCGAAGAATCACGGGGCTACTGTACTGGAGCAGACAGAGGTCCTCGACATCGATGCCGACGCCACCGGAGTAGCGATCGCTACAACGAATGGCACTATCCGGGCCAGGCGCGCGGTCGTAGCGGCAGGTGTCTGGTCCAAGAAGCTGCTACCGGGCAGGTCCGGCCGGTTTGAAATCCGGCGCTCAGTCCTCCATTGGTTTGGCACCCAAGACCCTGCCCTTTTTGTGCCCGGACGGTTTCCGGTAGGGATCCGCAGAAGCGGATCGGATGGCAACTTTTCGTTCTTTCCGACTCTGGACGGATCCGAAATCAAATGCAATCTGCATATTGACAAAACTGCCGTATCTGACCCGGACGCGTTCGACGGCACGATCGACGAGGAATATTCCGCTTTCGTACGGGATCAAATCATCGGGCTGGTCCAGGGATTGGACCCGGACAGGGTTCGCGCCCAGGGATACCTCGACGGCTACAGCCCCGACAATCATCCGTTCTTTGGAGATGTTCCCGGCAACGACAATCTCACGGTACTTTCCGGGTTCTCCGGCCACGGGTTCAAGATAGCGCCGGCCATCGGGGAAGCAGTAGCCGAACACGTGAGATTCCAGCGGACAACCATTGATATTTCACACATGGCCTTCAACAGGCAAATAGACGACATAGAAGATCTTCTCGAAAGGAACAGCGAATGATTCGCATTGGTGTTGATGTTGGAGGAACATTTACGGATGTCACGGCCCTGGACACGGAGGCAGAGACTTTTCATGTACTGAAGCTTCCGACGACGGTAGAGGATCAGTCCAAGGCGGTGACCGAGGGGATTCTCGGCGTTCTGGAAGGAATCGGAAAGTCTCCGGCAGACGTCAGCTACCTGGGGCACGGCACGACCGCAGCCACCAACGCGCTACTGGAACTGCGCGGTGCCAAGACCGCTCTCCTGACGACCAAAGGCTTCGCCAACGTACTGGAGATCGCCCGTCAAAAACGGCCCTCCCTCTATGATCTCTTTGCCGACAAGCCGCGGACCCTCGTGCCGAACAGTCTCACCGTGGAAGTTGATGAGCGTCTGTACTCGGACGGCAGCGCCCGAGTTCCACTGACCGAAGCCGAGGTCGCGAGAGTCGTCAAGCAGGTCAAGGCACTCGACGTCCAGGCCGTGGCGATCTGCCTGCTGCACTCCTACCGGAACTCCCAGCATGAAGAAGCTCTGGAAGAAGCGCTCCGCAGCGAGATCCCGAACCTGTACATTTCCCGGTCCAGTGCAGTAGCACCCGAATTCCGGGAGTATGAGCGGTTCTCCACAACGGTCATCAACTCCTTTGTCGGACCGGAAATGAACCTCTACGTCACCCGGCTGGAGGACCGCACCCGTGCAGCCGGAGTGCAGGTGGGTCTGAAAGTCATCCAGTCAAATGGGGGGCTCACTTCCCCCCGGGGTGTGGCGGAGAAGCCTGTGACCACGCTTCTGTCCGGCCCCAGCGCCGGAGTCATCGCGGCGATCTATACGGCCCAGGCTGCCGGTGTGGAGCAGCTGATCACATTCGACATGGGTGGCACCAGTACCGATGTCTGCCTCATCCGGGGTGGCAGTGCCTCCACAGCGAGTGAAAGGGAGGTGGCCGGATACCCCGTGCGCATACCGTCGGTGAATGTTCACACCGTTGGTGCCGGCGGTGGAAGCATTGCGTCCGTCGATGCCGCAGGCGGGCTCAAGGTCGGCCCGGAAAGTGCCGGCTCATACCCCGGCCCCGCCGCTTACGGCCACGGAGGGCAGCTTCCGACAACGACGGACGCCAACGTGGTGCGTCGCCGCCAGAATCCTAAGTATGCTTTGGGCGGCAAAATGCCGATCGATTCCGAAGCGGCGCAGGCCTCGTTGGAACGCCTCAGCAAAGAGCTCGACATGGGTGTTCTCGAAGCTGCCCGCGGTGTACACCGCCTGGCAAACTCCAACATGGGACGTGCGGTACGCAAGGTTTCCATCGACGCCGGTGAAGACCCTCGGGAGTTCACCCTCGTGGCGTACGGCGGCGCCGGACCTCTGCACGCCGTCGAGGTTGCTGCCGAAGTAGGCATGCGGAAAGTTCTTATCCCCCCATTCCCCGGGACACTGTGCGCGCTCGGCCTACTGGTGAGCGACGTCAAAACAGAGATGGCCAAGTCCTTCCTGGCCGCCGCGAGCCAGGAGAACCTTGAAGTGCTGAACCAGCACCTTGCCCAGCTTGTGGATCACGCGCACCGGTGGCTTGAAGAGGAAGCTGCCATTGCGATATCACAGGAGGTCTATGCCACTGCTGACGTCCGCTATCCACGCCAGAACTTCGAACTGGCCGTAAGGCTGCCTGCTTTGCACATGGACAACGAAACCCTGGCGGAGACCATTGCGGACTTCCACGAGGCACATCAGCGAGCCTACGGGTTCTGTCACCCGGACAGCGTGCCCCAGATCGTCAACGTCCGTGTGGTGGCGCACGGACATGTGCGCAAATATCCCTTGCCCACGATCTCCGCAGGCGCGGAAACGGTCGCGACCGCGGCAGTGATCGACTACCGCGACGTCGACTTCGGCGCGGACTCGGGCCCCGTCAGCACCCCCGTGATGGACCGCGCTGCGCTGCAGGCCGGCAACCGTTTCAACGGCCCCGCCATCATCGAACAACCCGATACAACAACCGTCATTCCACCGACAGCAACTGTCGAAGTGGACCGCTTTGGAAACCTGCTCATCGAGGTGGAACCGGCATGAAAATTACCAACAAGGTTGACTCTGTTACCGTCCAGGTCATCGGCAATGCATTGCTCTCCATAGCGGACGAGGTCGGCTCCGTGCTGAAGCAGGCCAGTTACTCCACCAACATCAAAGAACGTTCCGACTGCTCGACGGCTGTCTTCAACAAGAACGGCCGGCTCGTGGCCCAGGCTGAACACATTCCCATCCACATGGGTTCGATGAAGGGCGCCGTCGACGAACTGCAGCGGGCCCGCGGCTTCGACTCGCTGAAACCTGGGGACGTCTACATCACCAACGACCCCTACTCCGGCGGGGGAACCCACCTTCCGGACATCACGATGGTGGCCCCGGTTTTCCGCGAAGGAGAACTGATCGGATTCAGCGCCAACATCGCACACCATTCAGATGTCGGTGGGCACGTCGCGGGCAGCAACTCGGGAGACTCCACGAGCATTTTCCAGGAGGGCCTGCGCATCCCCTTGGTCCGTTTCACGGATGCTCTAGGCGTCAACGAAGACATCCTTGCCTTCGTGACCCTCAATTCCAGACTTCCTGAAGAACGACGTGGTGACCTGTTGGCGCAATCTTCCGCCGTCGGGATCGGTGCGACGCGTCTGGTGGAACTTCACGATAAATACGGCACTGAAACGATGGAATCAGCCCAGGAGGAACTGCTCGAATATGGCAAACGACGGCTGGCCGCCGCCGTCGCTGCATTGCCTGACGGCAATTACTCATACAGCGACTGGCTCGACAGCGACGTCGCCGGGGAAGACCCGATTCCCGTGGCAGTGACCGTAAGAGTGGCCGGCGATAACATTGAACTGGATTTCGAGGGCACCGGCCGGGAGGCGAAAGTGGCCGTCAACGTCGTTCGGTCAGCGCTTGAGGCGACAGTCTATTACTCCCTGAAAGCGGCGCTGGATCCCGACATTCCGGCCAACGGTGGCTTCTTCGACTCCATTAAGATCCTGGCACCCTTGGGATCGCTACTGAATCCCAAGGCCCCGGCCCCGGTCGCAGCACGCACAGATGCCTGCCAACGGGTCGCGGACGTCATCATGGGCGCCTTGGCGCAAGCAATCCCCACACGCATACCGGCCGGCTCACACAGTTCCATAACGTTCGTTACCTTCTCCGGCGGTAAAGAGGACTTTTTCGTCTATCCGGAGGTCGTTGCGGGCGGATTTGGGGCCCGTCCGAACAAAGACGGAATGGACGCAGTCCAGGTGCACGTCACCAACTCATCGAATCTGCCGATTGAAGCACTTGAACTCGAATACCCCCTGATGGTGGAGAGCTACGAACTGATTCCCGATTCAGGTGGTGCCGGCGAGTTCCGCGGAGGGCTGGGCGTCCGACGCGATATCCGCATCATGGGCGACGAAGCCGAGTTCTCCGCCCACGCGGACCGGCAAACCTACCCCCCGCGCGGATTCGAAGGCGGACTCGACGGCACCCCGGGCAGGTTCATCCTTCGCCCCGGAACTCCTCAGGAAGAAATCCTAAGCAGCGGCCGCGTCTCGGGCATCAAACTGTACCGCGACGACATACTCCGCATTGAAAGCCCTGGTTCCGGCGGCTTCGGCCTCCCGCAGAACAGAGATCGCGGAAAAATCGATACAGATATCCGCGAACACCGGATATCAGCGGAGGCGGCCGAAAAAGACTATGGACACTGACGCCTAATTTTCGGCGGCTCACCACCGAATCAGGCAACAAGCTTCACACCCCCCATGGCGGACACGCCAACAGAACAGGTGATTCAAATGAAGGTCAGAACTCTCGCTTTAGCTCTTATCCCGCTCGCGATGCTCGCTACGGCCTGCGCCCCGGCCAACACAGCGGCAAATTACCCCACAAAGGCCATTGAAATGGTGGTTCCATTCAACGCCGGCGGAGCCACGGACATTGCAGCCCGGGTCATTTCAGAGGCCGCTTCCGATGACCTCGGCGTACCCGTCAATGTGGTCAACAAACCGGGGGCAAACCAAGTCACCGCCGTCGACTCCGTCAACCGGGCAGCCCCTGACGGGTATACCCTGCTGGCCGACGGCGCTGGATCCAGCTCGCTGCAGGCCCTCGCGCCCAACCTGCCCTACAAATGGGAGGACAGGAAGTTCGTGGCACGAATCCTCAGCGGATCGCACGTCTATGCAGTGGGCAAGGATTCCCCCTCCAAGACTCTCGACGAACTGATGACCAAGGCCAAGGCCAATCCCGGAGGTTTCAAGGTTGCCTGGCTTGGCGGCAGCAGCACCAGCGACTTCGCACTCCTGCAACTGCTGGTCGCCAATGAAGTTGACGTCAGCGCCATCCAGCGCGTCCCGTTCCGCAGCTCCGGCGAGGGAATGATAGCCGCAGCCGCAAACGACGTGGACATCGCCGTCGGAGGTGCAAGCGCCGCCTTCTCCCTGCACAGCTCAGGGGACCTGAATGTGCTGGCATCCACCGGCAAAGTCCGCGAAACAAAACTGCCCGACGTCAAAACCACCACTGAACTGGGCCAGCCCGATGTAAACATCCTCTACTGGGTTGGCGTTTCAGGCGCACCCAAACTGCCGGACACCGTCGCCGAAAAACTCGCAGCCAGCCTGACGAAGATCTCTGAAAATGAGGACTTCAAGAAGAAGGCCGACGGCGTGGCCATGACCGTCGACATCGCCACCGGCGAGGAATTCGCCAATGACGTCAAGGCTGAGGCGGAAACCTTCAAAGCACTAGCAGCTGAACTTGGCTGAGATGAAAATCCATCTGGAAACTGAATCAGGGGGAACTGTCGCAAGACTTATCCGTCAACTGGGCGTTCCCATCGTCCTGCTGGCTATTGCCCTCCTGACCATCGCTGACGGTCTGCGAATCGTCACGAGCGGGCAGGACAACCAATCCGGATTCTTCATCCTTGCCATAGGCCTCTGTTTTGCCCTCTTCATCATCATCGGCAGCCCGCTGGCGCGTACCCGTCGCCCTCCCCAGGGACCTTCCCCCCTGGCCGGCGAAGAGATGGTGCCCATTTCGCAGACCGATCCTCGGGCCGAGGTCCTTCCCGAAGGACCTTTCCCCTTGGCCGGCGGCGAGATGCCGCTCGTTTCGCATACCGATCCTCAGGCTGAGGAACAACGAGCCGGATACATGAAGCAGGTCCTGATTGCCGTAGCGCTCATCATCGTGTGGGCCCTCGCGCTTCCCTGGATCGGTTTCGCCATCAGCAACGGACTCTTTCTCATCGCCTTCATGATCCTTGTGGGCCGCAGGAAGGTCCTCAGCTCCGTGCTGCTTGGCGCAGTCATCGGCGCCGGAACTGCCTTCGGATTCTCAGCACTGGGTGTTGTTCTTCCACAGGGAATATTCGGGATTTAGCAGAGGAACAACACAACATGGACATCAACGTATTAGGCACCGGCTTCTTAGCCGTACTGCAACCCATGACACTACTTTTGGCATTCCTGGGCTGCCTCATCGGAACAATGGTCGGAATGCTTCCAGGGCTGGGGCCGGTCTCGGCCGTCGCCATCCTCTTCCCACTCACGACCTACCTGGACCCGGCGACCGGGATCATCGTCCTCGCCTCGATCTACTACGGGGCAATGTATGGCGGATCCACCAGCGCCATTCTGCTCAACATCCCCGGCGAGGTCTCGTCGGTGCCGGCAGCCATGGAAGGGTACAAACTCAAGCTAAAGGGCAAAGCCGGGGCAGCCCTTTCCATGGCCGCCATCACCTCCTTCATCGCCGGGATCGCCGGCACCATCGGAATAATGATCATCGGCCCATCACTGGCCGGCTTAGCCCTGGAGTTCGGCCCCCCGGAACGCCTGGGTCTGATCGCGTTCGCCTTGACCGCTATCATCGGCGTTTCCGGCGCCAAAGTCAGCAAAGCCCTGGCCATGGGGGCACTCGGTATGATCCTGGCTTCAGTCGGGCTGGACCAGTCCAGCGGAACGGAAAGGCTGACATTCGGCTCCTCGGAACTGCTGCAGGGACTCGATATCGTTCCCGTCATGATGGGACTCTTTGGCCTGGCAGAAGTCATCCTTACCCTTACCCGGCCAGCCCCGAGCATGGAATCCGGAAAAATTGGCAGCCTTATTCCCAGCCGGTCCGAATTCTCACGGGGCACAATGGCAGGCGTTCGAGGGACCGCCAGCGGCTTCTCGCTGGGTCTGCTGCCGGGCATGTTGCCTTCGGTTACCGCATTCCTCAGCTATGCTTCCGAGCGCCGTCGCTCCGAGCGAAAAGGTGGCAAGGAATTCGGTAACGGCGCCATCGAAGGGGTGGCAGGACCCGAGGCCTCCAACAACGCCGCAGCCATGGCCGGATTCGTCCCACTATTCAGCCTGGGCATCCCGACCGGGCCCACCATGGCCCTCATCCTCGCCGCGCTGCTTGTCTATGGCGTCGTTCCCGGCCCGCAAATGTTCACCACCCAAGCACCACTAACGGCCACGATCATAGCCAGCTTCCTCGTAGCCAACGTCATCCTGATCATCCTGAACCTGCCCATGGTAGGCGTATGGGTCCGGTTGGCCCGTGTCCCTTACGCCATTCTGGCCCCGATTATCGCCAGCTTCTGCATCCTGGGCGCATACCTGACACGTAACAGCTTCCTCGACGTCTGGGTATGCATCGCCTTCGGACTCATCGGCTGGGGCATGGCCAAGTGGAACCTGCCGGTCGCCCCGCTGGTCATGGGATTCATTCTTGGTCCCATGCTCGAGCTGGCGCTCCGGCAGTCGATGGCGATGTCTGCAACATTCTTCATGGAACGACCGATCTTCATCGCATTCTTCGCCCTCGCCATTATCTCGCTCATCGCCTCGGGACGC
This sequence comes from Pseudarthrobacter sulfonivorans, assembly GCF_001484605.1. NCBI lineage: Bacteria > Bacillati > Actinomycetota > Actinomycetes > Micrococcales > Micrococcaceae > Pseudarthrobacter > Pseudarthrobacter sulfonivorans. The sequence continues at coordinate 1,461,320 of NZ_CP013747.1, forward strand.
CTCCGCCGGACCGGCGCCGCCGTAGCCGACTCCGACTAGGAGAACCAAACTGTGAAACAACGCGTTGCCGTCGTAGGCGCCGGAGTTATCGGGTCAGCCGTTTTCGCGAGCCTTTCAGAGGCAGGTAACGACGTAACCATCTACGACAAAGGAGCACCAGGATCCGGATCGTCAGCCGTCTCTTTCGCCTGGATCAACTCGAACAACAAGACCCCGAAACCCTACTTTGAACTCAACAGGGCAGCGCTTCGTGAACACATTGAGAGGCAGCACAATGGAAGCCGCGCCTTCCACCAGACCGGCTATTACGAACTGGCCACCGAACAAAAACACATTGAACGTCTTCAAAACAAAGTCCAACGACTGGCTGACTGGGGTTACGACGTCGAAGTCCTTACCCCTGAGGCCGCTCAGTTGGCGCTGCCGGAGCTCGCACCCGCTACTATCCGGGGGTTCAATGCATTCTTCCCGCAGGAAGGCTACTGCAATATTCCAGCCTTCATCGCCGAGTGCCTCGACACAGGACGGCGCAACGGCGGAAGGTTCATTCTCAGCGAAGTCCTCAACATTGAAACCAGCCCTTCCGGCGTGACGGTGCACCACCGCCACGGACCCAGCAAATCATTCGACCGGGCCGTCATTGCCGTAGGCCGGTGGACACAGGAAGTGACGCAGGGCTGCGGCATCAACATCCCGATGCATGACGATCACACACCCGGGTCAGCAAATGTCGGCTTCCTGGCCGTTACCGAGCCAACCGCCGTGTCCCTGCGTTCGGTGGTAACGACGAGCGATCTGGGCTTTCGCCCGGACGGACACGGACGTCTCATGCTGCAATCCCTGCCCCTCGACGCGCAGGCCGACATCGCCCGGCAGTACCCGCCCCGAAGCACCATAGCGAAGGAGTTTGAGCGGCGCCTTTCGAGCACTTTCAATACCGGCTTCCCGATCTCCGTGGACCGGGTAAACGTTGGATACCGCCCGCTGACCAAAGACGGCCTCACCATCGCAGGATTCACGGATTCCAACGAGTCTTTGTATGTGATCGCAACACACAGCGCTGTAACGCTTGCTCCGTTGCTGGCCAGATTTGCGGCCGCAGAGATCTCAGGAGACGTTGTCCAGACTTTAACTCCCTTCCGCCCTTCACGTTTCCGAGCCGCGACGACCACAAACCATCCCGTTACAGCCGCACGAACACCCGGGGACCAATAACTCCCGGGCAACGGACGGAAACGAAGGCCCAATACCCCGGCGTGTAGTAGGCCACTTGCTTGTCCCGGCTGTGGCCGACACCCCGACGTCAACGGCATCCGGGCAGCGTCCAGCGGGGCCACGCCTGCCGGCAGCCCTGCCATCCACCAAGCAGCACGCGGCAGCAGCCCATCCAGAAAAGTACTACGTCCCAGAAAGAACCCAATGACCACAACAGCCGTGAACCACCTCCCCGCAAGCCACGACCCCGCCACGAGCCTGGCCTCCGCCGTCACCATTTTCAACTCCATCGCCGTCAGCACCCAGATCCCACGCAAACCAGACGGTTCAGTTGAGCTCGGCGACATCCGTGAGCAGTCCCGCCAGGTCCTGGAGAACCTTCAAACGGCATTGGCCCGGGCAGGAACCAGCCTTTCGAATGTGCTCCAACTGACCATTTATCTGACCGACATGTCCGAAAGAACCGGCTTCAACGAAGTCTACGAAGAGTTCTTCCCGCGACCATATCCATCCCGATGCGCAGTCGAAGTCTCCTCCTTGGCCCGAACGGGCATGAAAGTTGAAGTAACGGCCATGGCCGCAATACCGCCTGCCGGAATCTGACACCGAAAAGCAAGCAGAGACGGGTAAGTTGACGGCGATCCCGGCCAAAGAGGCAGAACGCAACCCGGATCTCGCCGGCGAGGTTTGACTTCCCGCCTCGACGAGTGCGGGTGTCGGCACCACTTCCCCGTGACAAGCTGACGCCCGGAAGGAGCTGGGTGGCGGGGCCGTTCTCTCGCTGGAACTAGCGGCAGGGAGTGCATCGTCCACAGGTTTGTGGACGTACGCATCGCAATTTGGCGAAGCTTCGGTCAAATAGCGGTTGACCGAAGCTTCGTTTCATTATGCCTAGCTGAACCTTAGGGTTTGCTGGGAGGGAGTCAGTAAGACGATGACCAGGAACCTGTGTCTTTGGCCAAACTCCGTGAATCGGCCGATAGCGGCAGTTATATCGTGTCGCTGGCTGGGAGCTGCACTGGTTGGTTGGCCAGTTGCTTCAAACGATTGACCGTTCCCGGGTTTCCCCGAAGGGCACGTCCTGATGGAGAGCTGCCGAGTAGCGGCGGAGGTCATGCCGGGTCACGAGGTGGATTCCAAAAAAGTCCGCTGGGAAGAGCTGCTTCCCCGCGAATTCAGGGCACGCCAGGAGCAGACACCCATTGTGTACCTACCCCTTGGCCTGTGCGAACCGCACGGCCATGTTGCGGCTTTCGGCCTCGACACATTTAAAGCGGTATGGCTGTGCGAACAAGCAGCCAGTCGCTTGGGAGGGATCGTAGCCCCCACCCAGGGCTACCAGATTCACGAGACCGGGTACCACCGACCATGGCTAAAGGAAGTCATCGGCGAAACCAATCCGAATCTCGGCAGCGTCCCACCCGACGTCCTGCTCCGCATGCTCCTCCTCCAGCTCCGGGCATTCGTCAACGCCGGCTTCCGAGTCGCCGTCATCCTCACTGGACACCACGGCAACCAGGCGGACCTGCGCATCGTCGCCGAAGAGGTCATGCAGGTCCGACCGATCCGAATAGTGACCGTCAGCGATCCGGAGCTCGCCAGGGGCGCCTTCGACGGAGACCACGCCGGCCGGTACGAGATCTCCCAGCTACTCTTCATCAGGCCCGATCTCGTGGACCTCACCCGCGTAGGAGACATCGACACAAGCCCGCTGGGCCGATTCGCCCAAGGGGAAGACGCCGCCGAGGCAAGCACGGAATACGGCCGCGCCATCCTGGAGTACAGTCTCGACGAGCTGGAGCGGCAAATCCATGCCGCTCTACCATATGAAGACGCGATAGACCCCTTGGGGATTGACGAGACCGACGAGATCTGGCAAAGGATCCTAGCCCGTAAGGGCGAATGGCGCACCCTATCCGAACGCAACCCGGACCTCGCCCACGAGTCCTGACTTCCCGCCTCGACGAGTAGTACGAGCAGGTGCGGTCACCACTCCCCCGTCGGCCCTTCAGCCCAGTTGGGCCGACGTCTGGGCACTCGAAAACTGGAAGGACTCATCGAATCACACATGAGCCCGTCCGTCCTGCCATTTTGGACGCGATGTTTCTACGCATTGGAGGCACTCGCATCCCAGCCTCAGCTGTTGCTACGCTCCCTTAGACTCCAGTTGAACTACACCCAAACCTGCCGTCTGGCAGCCGCTGAAGCACCGTCAGGTGTGAATGACAGCGATAAATGGCGGCGTTTTAGCAGCGATATATGTCGCCCCCGGCAGTCCGTTAGCCGATCCTTCAACGGACGTCCCACGAGCGAATGGATCAGAGGTTCAGCGCGGAGAGCACTCTTGTGCGAAGCAGCTGGTACTCGCTGACGTACGCTCGAGGCCGCAAGGGAACCGGTTCCAGTAATGAACTGCATCCTCATCGGGCATGGTTCAAGGTTTGCCGGGCCTATTTGCTGCTACCGGCCACACATACGCCGGGAAACTACGAGCGCTACGTGGTAGTCTCCGCGATCCACGTGGTGATGCTATCGAAGTCGTGGGGTCGTGGGGTCGTGGGTTCGTGGATGAAGTATCCTGCCGCCGCGGACCATAGCCCTCGCGGGCTGCCGTCCTACTGCTCTGCGAGTCTGACCTGGTTGAGTGTACTGTGGATGCTTGATATCCCGTGGAACCGGGCGCCAATGGCGGAGACGGCGATGGTCGGGTGGCTTCGGAACGCACCAAATCCCCAGCGCCGCCGGCAGGAAATGTGTGCGGCGGAGTCAACGTCAAACTGAAAAACCCTAATCTTGGCTACAGCTCTGCGACTTGCTCCGGATGCCGCCTGCTGACACGCAGTGCCGGGCCGCTCACATCGAGTGCCCGGCACTGTGCGTGCTCCGTTTCCGGATTTACTGAAAGGTCGTGAATTTCTGGGCAGTGTCTTTGGTGACGACTTCAGTGCCGGTATCGATCCGGGGCTCAAACTTGTCTCCGCGCGCGGCTGCGGCGGCCGTGGTCACCGCGGTGGTGCCCATTTTTTCGGGAACTGGGCGATGCTTGCTGTTTCTGTGCCAGCCAGGATGGCATTGGCCTCGTCCGGGAGGGCGTCGAATCCCACGAGCAGCAGGCCCGGCTTGAACGGATCAGACTTTTTGCGAGCTTCGATGGCTCCCAGGACGGGCGGTCCGCAGGCGCTGTAGATGGCGTCCACGTCGGGATTGGAAGCGGCGAAGGCCTGCATGACGTTTACGCCCTTCAGCGTCCTTCGGGTCGCCCTCTCGGCCCTGGTATCCACCGTCAGCACCATCTTCGGTGTTTACGCCCTGTCCTTCGCGGTAAACACCGTACATCTGGACAGGTCAACGATGCTGTGGGTCGGCGTCGCCACCAACCTCGTAGCCCTGGCCTCCATCCCGCTCTGGGCCATGCTCGCCGACCGCTTCGGCCGCAAGCCCGTCTACATCTTCGGTGTCCTGGGCAGCGGCATGCTGATGTTCCTCTACCTCGCCGTGCTCTCCGGCGGGAACTACTTCCTGATCTTCATCGTCGCAATCCTGATGTCCGGCATCGTCTACCAAGCCCAGAACGGCATCTTCCCGGCCTTCTACTCCGAAATGTTCCCCACCCGAGTCCGCCTCTCCGGCATGGCCATCGGCACCCAGATCGGATTCGCCATCGCCGGTTTCGCCCCCAGCATCGCCGCCGCCATCGCCGGGCCGGGCATAAGTGGTTGGGTCCCGGTCGCGGCCATGACGCTCATTGCCTGCGTCATCGCTGCCATCGCCGCCTCCACCGCCGGGGAAACCGCCAAGATGACCCTGCAGGACATCGAAGAAGCCGCAGACCTCAAGAGCAACCATGCACTCACCGGTGCGCGCAGCTGAGGGCGCAGGTGAGGAACGTACCGCCGGGCGCGGCAAGACCGTTCCGCCGACCCGTCAACTTGGGCCGGTCATACGTTCCTCTTGATCCCACTATGAACGGCGCTGGCAAGCCGTAACCCAGCCAGCCAAGAGGACCCCGCTAACCGTTTTGGTTGGCGGGGTTTTTGGTCTGGTCAAATGGCTGGTCTGGCCAAACCCGGTCTGCGCCGGGCCGTTCGCGGGCTTGCCCTGGGCATTGTGCACCAGCCTTGTTCCGCACTTGATGTTCCGCCCGGCCTCCGGTCATCACACCGCCGGCCGCCAAAACGGCCGCCTCCAGCCCTTATCCCCCGCATTTTTCGGCATTTTGAAACGCCGATAATGGATGGACCTTACGCAAAGTAAATGGCTTGAATCTTCAAGTAATAACTCTTTCGATGCATATTCAACACGCCGTCACGCTGACGACACGCTGACCGTTAAATGAGCCTAAGTACTCCACAGGATGTGGATTCCCGCCACCAAAATGCCGGAATTCCGGACATTTTGAAGGCTCCCGCCTGTGGATTAAGAATGCATAAAATGACAAAGTTGTAATACATCATCTTGGGGTCCGCAGAGGCGTCTGCACTACATGTAGTGTTTTAGACGTGCTAGAAGTTAGGCACAAAAGCCTCAGGGCCATCCATCCTGAGGTTAAGGCTTCCAGTGCTGCTCAAAAGCGGGCGCTGGTACATGAAGAAGACCCCGGGCTCAAAACGTTTCGGGGAAACGCTTCGGAGGGCCGGGGTCCGATGTCTTCGCAGGACGTTCCAGACTCTACGGCCTCCCACCGCTGAAATAAACCCGGGTTCCTGTCCGGAGCGGCGCCTTTCCCAACATGCGATGGCGTCTTCGCCCACCTAATTCTGGAGCTATTTTTGATCGAGATTGATTTCCTTCCTGTCGAGAACCCGGACGAATCCTCTACACGCAGCGGTGATGCGATTGCCGCCAGGTTCACCCCTCCCGGCAGTTCTACTCCCGTTGTTGTGGTCTTCGATGCGGGGTTCACCGACATCGGCGATAGCCTGGCCAACCACATCGAACAGCACTACAACACGACGCACATTGATTACGTAGTGTCCACCCACCCCGATGCTGACCACATTAATGGCCTGATCACCCTGCTCGATCGCTGCACGGTGGGTGAACTGCTGATGCATCTGCCATGGCTGCATACCAGCAACGCCGGTGAGTTGAGCAACTACGAGAAGATCGCAGAACTGTACCTCAAAGCCAAGAAGTCCGGGGTCACTATCACCGAGCCGTTCGAGGGAATCACCCGGGGCGGTGGTGCCCTCCAGATCCTTGGCCCCACCGTGGACTTGTACCGCGAAAGTTTGAATGAAGAACTTTCACATTATGCAGAAGGTAACGCCTCTTTTAGCTCATTGTTTGCGTCAGCCGGTCCACTCGCTACGCTCAAGAAGACGTTGGAGCGGGCTCTTGCACTGTTTCCGGTCGAGACGCTGACCGACACTGACGACACGTCTCCTCGAAACCAGGCGTCCGTAATCACGCTCCTTGACGTCGACGGCAGGCGCCACCTTCTTACCGGCGACGCCGGCATTCGCGGACTTAACAACGCCGCTGATGCCTACGAGAACACTTACGGTGCCCTAGGCGCGTCACCTCTTTCATTCATTCAAGCCCCTCATCATGGCAGCCATCACAACGTGGGTCCGACCGTGCTGGATCGCCTGCTCGGACCAAAAGAACAAGGGTTCGGAGCGCCCACAATATTCATCTCAAGTGCACGCCTCTCTGAAAAGCATCCTTCCCCCCGCGTGACCAATGCGTTCGGACGGCGTGGCGGGCGGGTGTATGTGACTGAAGGAAAAATCATCGGCCACAGCCACAACGCTCCCGCCAGGTCTGGCTGGTCTTCCGCGACCGTGCTTAGCCCTCTTGTCGAAGACGATGCCTAATGAGCAAGAATGTGTTTTCCGGCTGGGATCCCTATGCCCGAAAGGCGCTATGGGGTCCCGCCGGGATCGCAATCATCCCCGCGGTTATCCTCTCGGCTTATTGGGTTCCAAGTTTTGTTTGGGTTGGTACAGGAGTATCACTTGCTGTCTCCTTCGGACTGACGATTGCTTTGGCGGAGTGTGTCCGCCCGCTAGGACGAAGGACCCAGGAACGGCTAATTGAGGGCTGGGGCGGATTTCCGACCACGCAAGCTTTGCGTTTCGCTAATGGGACGCATCAACAGCTTCGAAAACAACGTCGGCGGCATGTCGAGATGGTCAGCGGGCATACCCTTCCAACGAAATCGGAGGAACGCTCAAAGCCAAACGCTGCGGACGAGCGTTATGAACACGCGGTGTACGCTGCCATTGCTCTGATGCGCGAGGGCGGCGTCGACATTGAACGACTTAATTCGGAGAACGTATCGTACGGCTTTCGCCGGAACACCCGTGCTCTCAAAGCGATCGCGCTAGTGATTCTCGCCGTGGCAGGACTTGCGAACCTTTATCTAATGGCCGCGAAAGGGGCGTTGCTGATTGGAGGCAGCATCGCAGTCCTTGACCTCCTAGCCATGGGTTTTTGGATCATCGTCGTGCGAGACCGCTGGGTCACCGAGCAGGCGGAAATCTATGCAACGCGTTTTTTCATCAGCGCTGATGTCACTGCGACTCAAGGGCGGGTAGGCTCCCGTCGCTGATTGCGACGCGGCGGTGCCATAAAGCAGAGGGGACTAAGTCACCCCTGCTTTTGATCGTATTGGCTACTCATAACGGTTCCCGTCAAGGGCCGCCTTGCTGCGGTACAACTCAATCTGACGTCAGGCAGATCACATCAACGCCGTCAGAACAGCGTCGACTTCATCTTTTCCTGACAAAGGTTGGAGCAGCTCATAGATCCCAGCCTGACACTACCGGCGGCCCTCAGCGGTAGCGCGACATATTCATCGACGAACCCAAGCGCAGCCGCTTCGCCACCCCCCGCATCTGCAGGGCGACATATGGCTGGCTATCGGTGTCGAAAAGTCGGCACCAAAACTAGGGGCGCGAAAATTGCAGCGGATCCGACCTACTTAGGTGCCAAGTTCGCGCGGAATTGTTTGGGTTCACGCCCCCACCCGTAGGGGTGGTGTCGTGAGGCCTATGGATAGCACATGGATGATGCCTTCAGCTGCGCCGTCGACGCTGATTAGGGTGAGTAAGAGGTGAGTACTGAGCGGATCTGGCCTCTTCCGGGCCGCCAACGGTAGTAATCCTGCAGGTCAGCGCCCGATTTGACCCGCCAGAGGATTCCAACCGAAGATCCGCCCCTTACATGTTAATTTTTCCGCCCGCTCTGCGTGAGCGGCATTCGCATTTAAGCCGCAGGTCAGGACCCTTTTCTAACCCAGCGGACGGGTTGGAACCGAGTAAACGTTCCAGATTCCTCTACAGGATCTGGTCCTGCGCGTCATGGGCCCCAGAGTAAAACCGCAGGTCAAAGCCACAAGCTTGAGCCTCCTGTCGGATTCGAACCGACGACCCCCGCTTTACAAGAGCGGTGCTCTGGCCAACTGAGCTAAGGAGGCGCGCCCCCGAGGGGCGTGCGCCGCAAGGCGCTAGATAAGGTTAGCCCAAGTCCGCCCGCTCGTAAAAACGCCGGCAAGGGCGAACCGGAGCCAAAACAAAGGACCTGCTTCCGGAATCGATCCGGAAGCAGGTCCTCTGAGTGGAAGGACTTTAGCCCTTCGCGGTGATCGCTGCCTGTAGGAAGTCAGGGAACGGGGTCTGCGCACTGGCACCCTTGCCCCACTGCTGGCCGTCCACAAACACCGTAGGCGTGCCGGTGACGCCGATCGCCGCGGCCTGCTTGGTTGTGAACTTCACGTACGGACGGTAGGTCTTCTCGTCGATGCAGGTGTCAATGTTCTTGGCGCCGATGTCCGTGGCCATGGTCTTGAGCCTGTCGTCGGAAAGACCGGCAGTACCTTCGGCAGGCTGGTTGGCGAACAGCGAGTCCACAAACTCCGCGTACTTCTCCGGAGACCCATTCACAACACACGCGGCGGCGTTGGCTGCACGGGAGGAGTAGTTCGTGGAGGACCGGTTGTCCAGGAACCCGAGCGCCCGGTATTCCACCGAGATCTTGCCCTCGTTGCGGAGCGCCGTCAACTGCTCGTTGTACTGTGCCTCGAAGTTCTTGCAAACCGGGCAGATGAAGTCAACGTACAGGACCACCTTGACCGGCTTTCCGGCCTCAGCTTCGGCACCGGGGGCAACTACTTCAGCCGGCGCGGTTTTCGGGGGCTCCCCCACGGAGGCTGCGTCAACGGTGGCTGCTTCCAGCTTCGCGACGTCGGTATTGGCCAGCAAGGTGATGCCACCGTTGACGTTGCCGTTGGCCGGCGCCGGCCCCTGGTCAGCGATCGGGGCGTTCTGCCGCATCGTTGTGGTCACCACCAGCCCCACCACCACAAGGATGGCCACCACGGCCACCACAATGCCCCAGCCGATCAGCAGCTTGTTGCGCTTGTCCTTCGTCAGCTGCGCCTCACGGATCAGGCGTGCCTTCTCGCGCGCCTCCGAGGTTCGCTCAGCCTTGGACTTACGTATTTCATTTGCGGGGCTCATGTGTTCCTTGGGTCGATCGACATAGGGGGACCACTCTGTGGCGACTCCACCATTTTAGGGGACAAACCTGAGAGCTTGCGCTTTCAAGTATTCAGCCCGAATAACCAACGGACGAATAGCCGCGAAGATTCCATCCTATTAAGGTGGCTTAAAGGCACAAGCAACCCCAGGGGGCCGCAATGCAAACACCCGTCCAAGAAAAACCAACAGCTGTACCTGCAACCGGCGCCGCCGCGAGCAGCCACAGCACGGCCGCCACGTACGATTTCATGGTTGTCTCCAACAGGCTGCCCGTTGACCGCTGCGCGCCAGGTGAGAGCGGCGACGACGGCTCCGGCTGGCGCCGCTCCCCCGGCGGCCTGGTGACTGCCCTCGCACCCATGATGACCAAGACCGACGGCGCGTGGGTGGGTTGGCACGGCGCCCCTGACGAAACCGTCGAGCCTTTCAGCCACGGCGGCATGGACCTCGTGCCCGTCCAGCTGAGCAACGACGACGTTGAGCTCTACTACGAGGGTTTCTCCAACGCCACCCTGTGGCCCCTCTACCACGACGTCATCGCCCCGCCGGAGTTCCACAGAACCTGGTGGGACGCCTACCGCAGGGTCAACCAAAGGTTCGCCGACGCCGTCGTACGCCATGCCGGCCAGGGCGCCACGGTGTGGGTCCAGGACTACCAGCTGCAGCTGGTGCCGCGGCTGCTGCGCCAAGCGCGGCCGGACCTGCGGATCGGGTTCTTCAACCACATCCCCTTCCCCCCGCCGGAAATCTTCGCGCAGCTGCCGTGGCGGCAGGCCATCATCGATGGCCTGATGGGCGCAGACCTGGTGGGCTTCCAGCGCCCCAGCGACGCCGGTAACTTCATGCGCTCCGCCCGCCGCTTCTTGGGCGCCAGCGTCAAGCAGCAGCAGGTGCACGTGAAGGGTAAGTACGGCGAGATCACGCACATCGCCAGGGCCCAGGCCTTCCCCATCTCCATCGACGTGGCCCAGATCAGCGAACTGGCCCACAACCCTGAGATCATCGAGCGTGCACGCCAGATCCGCCAGGACCTCGGCAACCCCAAGACCATCCTCCTGGGCGTGGACCGGCTCGATTACACCAAGGGCATCCGGCACCGGCTCAAGGCTTTTGAGGAACTCCTGAACGAAGGCAAGCTGACGGTCGGCGACGCAACGCTGATCCAGGTTGCCAGCCCCAGCCGTGAACGGGTCGAGCAGTACCGCCTGCTGCGCGAGGAAATCGAAGGCACCGTCGGCCACATCAACGGCACCTACGACACCATCCAGAACACCGCCGTCCGCTACCTGCACCACAGCTACCCCGTGGAAGAGATGGTGGCGCTCTACCTCGCCGCCGACGTCATGCTGGTGACCGCACTGCGGGACGGCATGAACCTCGTGGCCAAGGAATACGTCACCGCCCGCAAGGACAACGACGGCGCCCTGGTCCTCAGCGAGTTCGCCGGCGCCGCAGACCAGCTCAAGCAGGCGCTGCTGATGAACCCGCACGACATCGACGGCCTCAAGGACACCATCATGCGGGCCGTCGATCTGCCTCCCAAAGACGCCGCGCGCCGCATGCGGTCCATGCGGAAGCAGATCCTGGAGCACGACGTCGACCACTGGTCAGCTGACTTCCTGGCCGCCCTGAATGAGAAAGTTGTGCGCGATGACTCCTGACGCCCGCCCCGCCAAAGGCCCGCTGGCCTTGTCCCCCGAACTCCGGCAGGCCGCCCGGCGCATCGCCCAGACGGAACACCTGCTCGTGGCGCTGGACTTCGACGGCACCATCTCCCCGATTGTCGACCGTGCCGACGACGCCCGTCCCCTTCCGCGCTCGGCCGCCGCTTTCGCCGGGCTCGCCGCCCTTCCACGCACGACGACGGCACTCCTCTCAGGCAGGGCCCTCGCCAGCCTGCGCGCGGTCGCCTCGCCCCCGGTGGACACGCTGCTGATCGGCAGCCATGGCGCCGAGGCGTGGCTGGGCCCCGGCTCCGCGGAGCTGACACTCGATGAAGCTCAGCGCCTGCTGCTGGCCGAAGTCCGCGGTGTCCTCGAAGAAATCGTTGAGCAGGCACCGGGCACGCTCCTCGAAGACAAGCCCGCAGGCGTAGTCCTGCATACCCGGCTGGCCACGGACGATGTTGCCGAGGACGCGGTGGCTGCGGCCCGTTCCGTTCTCCAGGACCGCAAGGGCGTTTTCCTGAAGAACGGCAAACGCGTCCTGGAAACATCGGTAGTCAACGCCTCCAAGGGCGAGGGCCTGACGTTCCTGCGCCAGATCACCGGGGCCACTGCGGTCCTCTTCGCCGGCGACGACGTCACGGACGAGGACGCCCTGGCGCGCCTGGAATCCGGCGATGTGGGCGTCAAGGTGGGCCTGGACTTCACCCAGGCCGAGTTCCGGGTGGAAGCCCCGGCCCACGTGGCAGAACTGCTCGAAGCGCTCCTGCAGGAACGGAGCCTGGTGGTGGCCGAAGAAGAGCCCGGCACTGACTGAACATCGGCGACATGTCCAACCTCACATGTGACCTCCGTAACATTTGCAGCAATTCGCCAATCGTCTGACATACTCTTGGTTGTGATGTGGCGCACAGGAACCGTGCGGCGTCACGTGATACTCCTCGGCTTCGGCCGGGGAGTACACGGCTGCAATGCCGTGGATAACTGAATTACATGAACCATTCACAACGGATCGTCCGGCACGTACCTGCCGGTGAAGGGATTGATAACTGTGGCTACAGTTACTTTTGATAACGCTACGCGTCTGTACCCGGGCACAGAGAAGCCCGCTGTTGACAAGCTCAACATCGAAATCGCCGATGGCGAATTTCTGGTCCTCGTAGGACCCTCCGGTTGCGGTAAGTCCACCTCCCTGCGCATGCTCGCAGGCCTTGAGGACGTCAACGCCGGCCGGATTCTTATTGGCGACCGCGATGTCACCGATGTTCCGCCGAAGGACCGCGACATCGCGATGGTTTTCCAGAACTACGCGCTGTACCCGCACATGACGGTTGCAGACAACATGGGCTTCGCGCTGAAGATCGCCGGCGTCTCCAAGGAAGAGCGCGCCGAGCGTGTCCGTGAAGCCGCCAAGCTTCTTGACCTCGAGCCGTACCTGGACCGCAAGCCGAAGGCACTTTCCGGTGGCCAGCGCCAGCGTGTTGCCATGGGCCGCGCCATCGTGCGTAACCCGCAGGTGTTCCTCATGGATGAGCCGCTTTCCAACTTGGACGCCAAGCTCCGTGTCCAGACCCGTACGCAGATCGCATCCCTGACCCGTCGCCTCGGCGTCACCACCGTCTACGTCACCCACGACCAGGTCGAGGCCATGACCATGGGTGACCGCGTGGCTGTGCTGAAGGACGGCCTGCTGATGCAGGTCGACACCCCGCGCAACCTCTACGACAAGCCCAAGAACGTCTTTGTTGCTGGCTTCATCGGCTCCCCCGCCATGAACCTGCTCGAACTGCCCGTGGTCGACGGCGGCGTCCAGTTCGGCGGAACGGTTTACCCCGTACCGCGCAACATCCTCGAAGAGGCCCACGGCAGCACCGTCACCTTGGGCAGCCGCCCCGAGGACCTCGAGCAGGCCGCACAGGGTGAAGGTCTCCAGGTCGAGGTCGACGTCGTTGAAGAACTCGGTGCCGACGCCTACGTCTACGGCCACACCACGCTGGACGGCAAGGACCACGACATCGTGGCACGCGTCGACGGCCGTCGCCCCCCGCTGAAGGGCGACACCATCTTCGTCCGTCCGCAGTCGGGTCACGTGCACCTGTTCGACACCAAGACCGGTCTGCGCCTGGGCGCTTGACCTGATCCAGGCAATCGACCGCCCCCGGTGATCGAGCCTGTCGAGATCCACTAAACGACGGCGGCCCTCCCCCAAGCGGGAGGGCCGCCGTCGTTCGTTTTGGGCAGTTTGCCCCCAGCCGCCCCTCTGTACGAAAGAATTGACCCATGACCGATGAAAACAGCGCACAGTGGCACGACGAGCCCACGGACTACGCGCAGGTCGGCAAACTGCCGCGGTTCGAGGCAGCGAGCGCCAAGGATGACAAGGTCCTTGCCGTTTCCAGCTCGCTGAACATCACCGCGGCATCCGCGGATCCCGAACTCCTGGACCTGCCCTGGCACATCGCCCTGGAGGATTGGCCAGCCGAGAACCTGGCAGCGCTCCCCCGCGGCATCTCGCGGCACATCGTGCGGTTCGCGCACCTGGGCGGCTCCGTCATCGCCATCAAGGAAACGTCCGAACACGTGGCCCGCCACGAGTACCACATGCTCCGCAAGCTGGCCCGCCTGGACGTCCCGTGCGTTGTCCCGGTAGCAGTCATCACCGGCCGGACCACCCCGGACGGGCGGCCACTGAACCCCGTACTGGTCACCCGCCACCTGAAGTTCTCCATGCCGTACCGTGCCCTGTTCTCGCAGATGCTGCGCAAGGACACCCTGACCAGGCTCATCGATGCCCAGGCGCTGCTGATGGTCCGGCTGCACCTCATCGGCTTCTACTGGGGCGACGTCTCACTCTCCAATACGCTGTTCCGCCGTGACGCGGGCGCGTTCGCGGCTTATCTGGTGGACGCCGAAACCGGCGAGCTTTATCCCGATCTTTCCACCGGCCAGCGCGAGTATGATCTCGAGATTGCCCGGGTCAACATCGCCGGCGAGCTGATGGACCTCCTGGACGGCGGCCTGATCGAGGAGAAGGTGGACCCAGTGGCAACCAGCGAACTCATCATGGAGAGCTACCGGCGCCTGTGGGCGGAGCTGACCGAGAAGGAATCCTTCGAACTCGGCGAACGGTGGCGCGTGGGCGCCCGCATCCGCCGCCTCAACGAACTGGGTTTCGACGTCGAAGAGTACGCCATCAAGACCACCCAGAACGGCTCCACCATCCAGCTCCAGCCCAAGGTGGTGGACGCCGGCCACCACATGCGCCGGCTGCTGCGCCTGACCGGACTGGACGCCCAGGAAAACCAGGCCCGGCGCCTGCTCAATGACATGGACTCCTTCCGGGCGGACAACAACCCGGAGATGGACGAGGAATACAGCGCCCACCTCTGGGTCAGTCAGGTCTTCGAGCCGATAGTGCGCTCAATCCCCCGCGATCTGTCCCGCAAACTTGAGCCGGCGGAGGCAGTCCACGAGGTGCTGGAGCACCGCTGGTATATGTCCGAGGACCAGGCCCGCCACATACCACTCGCGGAGGCTGTGCAGTCCTACATCGATTCCGTCCTGCGGCACCGCCGGGACGAAGCCGCCATCATGCTGAACCCGGACACGGGGATGCTGAAGATCCTCGAAGTGGAAACCGAGGAGTCCTCCCGCTATGGCGCCGACGAATCCATCGAAGAGTACCCTGACGTCGACGACTGACGCGGACCATGGGCCGGCAGCGGTGGCAGCACAACTGTGTTAACACACCCCAACTAGGTAGCAGGTGGCGGCCTCTAGATGGCCTTGCCCGGGTTCAGGATGCCGGCCGGGTCAAAGAGTTCCTTGATCCTGCGCTGGAGCTCCCTGACGGGTTCCGCCTGCTCCAGGCCCAGCCAGCGCAGCTTGTACTGCCCGATCCCGTGCTCGCCGGTGATGGTGCCGCCCATTTCCAGCGCAGCCTCGATGGAGGCGTCCAGGGCAAGGTTCAGCCGGGCCATGGCGTCAGCGTCCACGGCGCTGTCCTGGCGGTCGATCCAGAACGTAGGGTGCAGGTTGCCATCTCCCGCGTGCGCCACCACCTTCAGGCTCACGCCGTGCGTTGCCGCGAGGTCTTCCAGCGCCGCCACGTAATCCACCAGCCGTGAGCGCGGCACGGCCACGTCCTCGCCCACACGGTATTCGTCATCCACTTCCACGCCCCGGCTGTTCCGGCGGAGTTCCACGAGCTGCTCGGCTTCCGCCGTGGATTCCGTGCTCACCGTTGCCCCGCCGGCCGCGAGAACGGAACGCACGACGTCGGCCTCCGCCGCTGCCCCGAACCCGTCGGTCTGAATCAGGAGCAGCGAACGGCCACGGGAGCTCAGGTCGGAGCCGTGGAGGTCGTCCAGCTGGGCCAGCGTCCCGCCGTCGAGCAGTTCCATGATGGCCGGCTGCACGCGGGCCCGGCCCACCGCCAGGACGCCGGCAGCGGCCTGCCTGAAGTCCGCGTAGAACGCGGCGATGGTGTGCACGTCACGGGGCAGGTACTTCAGCCGGACGGTCGCCCCCACCACGATCCCCAGAGTGCCCTCAGAGCCCACAAACAGTCCCGTCAGGTCGTAGCCCGCAACGCCTTTGAATGTCTGGTGGCCGGTGTGGATGAGGGACCCGTCGGCCAGGACGACATCCAACGCCAATACCGAGTCGCGGGTGACGCCGTACTTGGCGCAGCGCAGTCCCCCGGCATTCGTGGCAACGTTGCCGCCGATCGTCGAGGAACGGAAGCTCGCCGGATCCGGCGCGTACATCAGGCCGTGCTCTGCGGCGGCCTCGTTGAGGGCGGCGTTGACCACGCCGGGTTCGACGACGGCGGTCTCGTCGTCCGGGTTGAGGTCAAGAATGCGGTTCATCCGTTCCAGGGACAGGACTACGCAGTTCCTGCTCGCGTGCGCCCCTCCGGAAACGCCCGTTCCCGCTCCGCGGGCCACCACGGCGACGTTATGTGCGGCACAGAGCCTCACTACGGCCTGTACGTCCGCAACTGACCTGGCAAAGACCACCGCTTCGGGGAGCTGGAAATCCAGGACAGGAGCCTGGTCCACTGCATATCTCGCGAGCAGTTCCGCTTCGGTACTGACCTGCCCTGACCCGAGGGCGCCCGCCAGCTCTTCAACCAAGCTGCCCACGCAGCCTCCCGTTCCTTGTCGTTGTTGCCATTCTCCCCCCAGTCTAGGGCCGTGGTCCCCAGCGGCTTGCCTCCCGCTACCGGCTGTAAACGCTTCCAATAAGGGCGGATTCTCAGCAACATACTTATCAGTGGGCATACTAATTTTGTGGTGGAAACGTTTGCAGTTTCTCGTCGGTTAGGGTCTAAGCTGTCCTCCATGTCTGTAGATACAGCGTTTACCGCCACCGCCCCACTGATGGGCCGGCTGTCCCTTATCCACGATGCCGACAACGCCCCCGGCTGGTGGCGCTCGGCCGTCATCTACCAGGTGTACCCGCGGTCCTTCCGGGACCTCAACGGCGACGGCATCGGTGATCTCGCTGGGATTACGGCGGAACTGCCGCAACTGGCCGAGCTGGATGTGGACGCCGTCTGGCTGTCCCCCTTCTACAAATCCCCGCAGCGCGACGCCGGCTATGACGTCAGCGATTACTGCGACGTGGATCCGATCTTCGGCACCCTGGGTGACTTCGACGTCATGATTGCCGAGGCCAACCGTCTGGGGATGCGGGTCATCGTGGACCTGGTTCCCAACCACTGCTCGGACCAGCACGCGGCTTTCCAGGCAGCCCTCGCCTCCCCAGCAGGGAGCCCGGAGCGCGACATGTTCATCTTTCGGGACGGGGCGGGGCCTGACGGCCACGAACCGCCCAACAACTGGCAGTCCCACTTCGGCGGTCCGGCCTGGACCCGGGTCACCGGTCCTGACGGCCAACCGGACCAGTGGTACTTGCACCTGTTTGACTCCTCCCAGCCGGACTTCAACTGGGACAACCCGGCCGTGCACGCCGAATTTGAGCGGGTGCTCCGTTTCTGGCTGGACCGCGGGGTCTCCGGCTTCCGGGTGGACGTCGCCCACGCTTTGGTCAAAGCCCCGGGACTGCCTGCCTGGGGCGGCCGTGCCGACGGCGGCAGCTCGGACGGCTTCCCCGGCCACGAGGCACCGATGTTCGGCCAGCCCGCCCTGCACGATATCTTCCGGGCCTGGCGCCTGATCCTGGACGGGTACGGGCCGGACCGCATTCTGTGCGCTGAAGCCAACGTGGACCCGCTCCCCCGCCTCGCCGACTGGGTCCGGTCCGATGAAATGCACCAAGCCTTCAACTTCCCCTACCTGCAGGCCGGGCTGGACGTTTACCGGCTGCGCAGTGTTATCACGGACTCGCTGACCGCCTTGGATGCAGTAGGAGCCCCCAGTACATGGGTACTGTCCAACCACGACGTGGTCCGGCATTCCAGCCGCTTTGGTTACAACGGGCCCGGTCCGCGCGATGGCGACGGCATCGGTGCGGCCGATCCGCAGCCGGACGCAGCCCTGGGCCGTCGGCGTGCAGCCGCCGCCTCCCTGTTTATGCTGGGACTGCCCGGCGCCGCCTACCTGTACCAGGGTGAGGAGCTTGGGCTGCCGGACGGCGTCGATATTCCGGAGCACCTGCGGCAGGATCCCACGTTCGCGCGCACCGGAGGGGCCCGGCTGGGCCGCGACGGCTGCCGGGTTCCCCTCCCGTGGCGCAGCACAGAACGGCACCTGGGCTTTGGCTCCGGCCAGGATCCCTGGCTTCCCTTGCCGGCGAGCTTCGCAGACCTGGCACGGGACGCACAGGCCGCATCGCCGTCGTCGCATCTTTCCCTGTACCGGAACATGCTGGCGCTGCGCCGCGAACTGGGTTTGGGCCGCGGGTCACTGGCTTGGGCCGAGGACTGGTGCAGCGGTTCGTCCCTGGCGTACCTGAACGGCGATACGCTGGTGCTCATGAACCTCAACCATGAACCGCTGGAGATGCCGGCAGGCAGTGTCCTCGTCCGCAGCGCCGGCTCTGACTCTGGCTCGGACGCAACCCGCTTCCTGGCATCCGGAGAAACCGCGTGGCTGCGGGTTGGCGGAGGCGACGCGGCATAGTGGGACTTGCGGGCATCAAGGACGTTGCCGACCGCGCCGGGCTGTCGATCGCCACTGTGTCGCGGGCGCTCAGCGGCAAGGCGAACGTGTCGGCCAAGAGCCGGCAGCTGGCAAAGGCGGCAGCCGACGAACTGGGCTTCGTCCCGTCCTACCACGCGTCCAGCCTGGCTTCAGGCCGTAACCACAACGTGGGGCTGGTGGTCCCGTCCATCCACCGCTGGTACTTCTCGTCCGTGGTGGAGGGCGTGTCCGGCACCTTGCTCGACGCCGGCTACGATCTCACCCTGTACAACGTGGGCGACCGGCCGGAACGCCGCCACAGCGTCCTGAACGACTTCCTGCTCCGCAAGCGGCTGGATGCGGTCATCGCTGTGGCGCTGGTCCTGAGCGAGTCAGAAATCAAACAGCTCCTGGCAATCCACCGCCCGATCGTCGGCATCGGCGGTGCCCTGGCCGGTGCGTCCACACTCAGGATTGATGACGCCCGCCTCGCCAGGACAGCAACCGAGCACCTCCTCGGGCTGGGCCACACCCGGATCGCACACATCACCGGCGATGCCGAACTGAACCAGGACTTCAAACTCCCAGGGATACGCCGCGCCGGCTTTGAGGCGGCAATGCAGGCTGCGGGGCATACTGTCCGCCCCGAATGGGTAGTGTCAGCGGACTTCACCATCCAAGGCGCCTACGCGAGTGCCCGCAAACTCCTGGCCTCCGCGGCCGGGAGACCCACTGCTGTTTTTGCCGCTTCCGATGAGATGGCCATCGGCGCCATCCTGGCCGCGCGCGATTTCGGCCTGCGGGTGCCGCAGGATCTCTCCGTGATCGGCATGGACGGGCACGAACTGGGCGAGGTCTTTGGGCTGACCACCATCAACCAGGATGCGCGCGGCCAGGGCGCCCTGGCGGCCCGCATGCTGTTGGAAACGCTCGACGCCGGCGCGAAGCGGCCTGACAAGGGCACGCCACCGTCAGCAGCGGCCACCGACCGGGAGTATCCTACGGAGTTCCTCGTCCGGAACAGCACGGCCGTCCCGGCGGCCTGACCGTGCCCCTCAGTCCATTCTGAGCTGGGTCCGTCCCAAGCTGCTATTCAGGGCCGGCCGTCAGGCCTAAGCTTCCCCGCCCATGAACCTCACGAAACGGTCCAGCACCTTCGGCCAGCCGGCAGCATAGTCGGCGCGGGCTGCGGCAGGATCCTCCGCACCTTCCCAGCCGTTGTGGACCAGGCGCAGCTCGGTCCCGGATTCCACGGCCCTGAACGCGACTCGCAGCTCGGTGGACCAGATAGCGGTGGTCCCGGGATGCCAGGACGCGTGGAAGGAAAGCGGCGGCTGCCAGTCATCTATGGAACCCCAGACGGCGGTCCTGCCGTCGTCAGCTGTCTCCACGATGAGGTTCTCTTCAAACTCAACGTAAGATCCTGCGCCGTACACACCGTGTGAATCCAGTGGCCACCACAAGTGCGTGTGATCCGTGAAGCCTGCGAACGCCTGCGCCACCGGCCCCGGCACTGTGACAGTGCAGATGACAGGTTCAAGGTTCTCTGCGGGCTCAACTGAAGCGGGGAGGGCGTCGTCCGCGTGGCTGAAAAGGTTCTCCATGGACGCCAACTCTACGCGGCTCCAGCATCCGCCACAGTCGACGCTCTCTCACTTTCTGCAGGTTTCCGGCGGACGCTCTCGCAGTTTCTGCGGGTTTCCGGCGGATGCTCTGCCACTTCGCGTGCTGGATCGTGCAGTGCGCAGGCTGCTGCGGGTGGTGGGTGGGGGTGTCCAAATTCACTGCATTAAGTGAGGGAGCGTCCCGGGCTGGTGGGTGCCGGGTTTTCGCTGGATTAAGTGAGAGTGTGTGCCGGGCTGGGGTGTTTTGGTGTGGGTGGTTAAAGTGGGAGAGCCCCCCAACCTGGTGGTTGGGGGGCTCTCGACCGTTTTAATGATGTTCCGGCGGTGACCTACTCTCCCACACCCTCCCGGGTGCAGTACCATCGGCGCTGTGGGTCTTAGCTTCCGGGTTCGGAATGGGACCGGGCGTTTCCCCCACGCTATGACCGCCGTAACCCTTCGACCCGTCACACCCGAAAGGGGGTGTGTGGGAAATCTGGTTACAACATGCTTTCTGCAACTTTTGGTTGCAGGTGTGGTGTTGTTATTGTGTTGTGTTTTTTGTTCCCTGCAACGTGCCCGTGTCGGGTTTGTTGTTTGGGAACCACATAGTGGACGCAAGCAGTCTTGTTATCTTTTTACCAGTGCTTGGTGTGAACGTCTTTTGAAATCCGTTCACGCAGTGGTGTGTGGTGTAAGTTATCGGCCTATTAGTACCGGTCAGCTTCACGAGTCGTTAGTCCTCGCTTCCACATCCGGCCTATCAACCCAGTGGTCTGGCTGGGGGCCTCTCACACACAAGGTGTATGGAAATCTCATCTCGAAGCGAGCTTCCCGCTTAGATGCTTTCAGCGGTTATCCCATCCGAACGTAGCTAATCAGCGGTGCACTTGGCAGTACAACTGACACACCAGAGGTTCGTCCGTCCCGGTCCT
Organism: Pseudarthrobacter sulfonivorans; assembly: GCF_001484605.1. Lineage (NCBI taxonomy): Bacteria > Bacillati > Actinomycetota > Actinomycetes > Micrococcales > Micrococcaceae > Pseudarthrobacter > Pseudarthrobacter sulfonivorans. The sequence continues at coordinate 1,482,312 of NZ_CP013747.1, forward strand.
CTCGTACTAAGGACAGCCCTTCTCAAATTTCCTGCGCGCGCAGCGGATAGGGACCGAACTGTCTCACGACGTTCTAAACCCAGCTCGCGTACCGCTTTAATGGGCGAACAGCCCAACCCTTGGGACCTACTCCAGCCCCAGGATGCGACGAGCCGACATCGAGGTGCCAAACCATGCCGTCGATATGGACTCTTGGGCAAGATCAGCCTGTTATCCCCGAGGTACCTTTTATCCGTTGAGCGACGGCCATTCCACAATGTACCGCCGGATCACTAGTCCCGACTTTCGTCCCTGCTCGAGATGTCTCTCTCACAGTCAAGCTCCCTTGTGCACTTACACTCGACACCTGATTGCCAACCAGGCTGAGGGAACCTTTGGGCGCCTCCGTTACTTTTTAGGAGGCAACCGCCCCAGTTAAACTACCCATCAGGCACTGTCCCTGACCCGGATTACGGGCCGAAGTTAGATGTCCAAAGTGACCAGAGTGGTATTTCAACGATGACTCCACCCGAACTGGCGTCCGGGCTTCAACGTCTCCCACCTATCCTACACAAGCCACTCCGAACACCAATACCAAACTATAGTAAAGGTCTCGGGGTCTTTCCGTCCTGCTGCGCGTAACGAGCATCTTTACTCGTACTGCAATTTCGCCGAGTTTATGGTTGAGACAGCGGGGAAGTCGTTACTCCATTCGTGCAGGTCGGAACTTACCCGACAAGGAATTTCGCTACCTTAGGATGGTTATAGTTACCACCGCCGTTTACTGGGGCTTGAATTCTCAGCTTCGCCGTAAGGCTAACCGGTCCTCTTAACCTTCCAGCACCGGGCAGGAGTCAGTCCGTATACATCGTCTTGCGACTTCGCACGGACCTGTGTTTTTAGTAAACAGTCGCTTCCCCCTGGTCTCTGCGGCCCCGATCCCCTCCCACCAGCAAGTGGTGTTCAAGGTTGGGGCCCCCCTTCTCCCGAAGTTACGGGGGCATTTTGCCGAGTTCCTTAACCATAATTCTCTCGATCGCCTTAGTATTCTCTACCTGATCACCTGTGTCGGTTTGGGGTACGGGCGGCTAAAACCTCGCGTCGATGCTTTTCTCGGCAGCATAGGATCACCAAATCCCCCCGTGAGGGGGTCCCATCAGATCTCAGGCATCATGAACGGCGGATTTGCCTACCGTTCGCCCTACATCCTTAGACCGGGACAACCATCGCCCGGCTTGGCTACCTTCCTGCGTCACACCTGTTAATACGCTTGCCTCCCAGGATCAGGTCCCGCGCTCCACCAAAACCCACATCACCCCGAAGGGTGGGCGGGCAGGTATCGGGCGGTTAGTATCCCCTGTTCAACATGGACGGTTTTTCGCCGGTACGGGAATATCAACCCGTTGTCCATCGACTACGCCTGTCGGCCTCGCCTTAGGTCCCGACTTACCCAGGGCAGATTAGCTTGACCCTGGAACCCTTGATCATTCGGCGGACGGGTTTCTCACCCGTCTTTCGCTACTCATGCCTGCATTCTCACTCGTGTAGGCTCCACCGCTGGTTTACACCGCGACTTCACTGCCCACACGACGCTCCCCTACCACTCCAGACGCCTGAACCAACCCACAAGGGGCGGCTTAGCTAATATCTGAAATCCACAACTTCGGCGGTGTACTTGAGCCCCGCTACATTGTCGGCGCGGAATCACTTGACCAGTGAGCTATTACGCACTCTTTTAAGGATGGCTGCTTCTAAGCCAACCTCCTGGTTGTCTTCGCAACTCCACATCCTTTCCCACTTAGCACACGCTTAGGGGCCTTAGTTGGTGGTCTGGGCTGTTTCCCTCTCGACTATGAAGCTTATCCCCCACAGTCTCACTGCTGCGCTCTCACTTACCGGCATTCGGAGTTTGGCTGACGTCAGTAACCTTGTAGGGCCCATTAGCCATCCAGTAGCTCTACCTCCAGCAAGAAACACGCAACGCTGCACCTAAATGCATTTCGGGGAGAACCAGCTATCACGAAGTTTGATTGGCCTTTCACCCCTACCCACAGCTCATCCCCTCCATTTTCAACTGAAGTGGGTTCGGTCCTCCACGACGTCTTACCGTCGCTTCAACCTGGCCATGGGTAGATCACTTCGCTTCGGGTCTAGATCACGCCACTGCAACGCCCTATTCAGACTCGCTTTCGCTACGGCTTCCCCACACGGGTTAACCTCGCGACGTAACACTAACTCGCAGGCTCATTCTTCAAAAGGCACGCCGTCACAACTACAAGGTTGCTCCGACGGATTGTAAGCACACGGTTTCAGGTACTGTTTCACTCCCCTCCCGGGGTACTTTTCACCTTTCCCTCACGGTACTGGTCCGCTATCGGTCATTAGGGAGTATTTAGGCTTATCAGGTGGTCCTGACAGATTCACACGGGATTTCTCGGGCCCCGTGCTACTTGGGATACTCTCCAGGCGGCACAAAACATTTCGGTTACGGGGCTCACACCCTCTCTGGCCGGCCTTTCAAGACCGTTCACCTATGCCTGCACATCACACCTCACCAGTCCGGCAGAACTGGTATGGAAAGTCCCACAACCCCGACCATGCAACGCCCGCCGGCTATCACACATGGAACGGTTTAGCCTGATCCGCGTTCGCTCGCCACTACTGACGGAATCACTATTGTTTTCTCTTCCTGCGGGTACTGAGATGTTTCACTTCCCCGCGTTCCCTCCACGCACCCTATGTGTTCAGATGCGGGTCACCAGGCAGCTCGCGCCCCTGGCGGGGTTTCCCCATTCGGACACCCTGGGATCACAGTCCGGTTATCGACTCCCCCAGGCTTATCGCAGATTCCTACGTCCTTCTTCGGCTCCTAATGCCAAGGCATCCACCGTGTGCTCTTAAAAACTTGACCACAAAAGATCAAAAACGCTAATTTTCGAGAGAACCATGAAAACCACCCACACCCCAAAAGAGTGCGGACAGATCCAGGTTCATAATTCTTGGAAATTGCTTCTTATAAAAGATGCTCGCGTCCACTATGTAGTTCTCAAACAACAACCCCGTACCACACACCCCACACACAACCCCAAAAGGGTCAACCGTGTGATCGATGCAGCCAGGAAACCAGAAACAAACAAACCCGACAGACGACACCGCAACCCGTAAGCTGCAACCCCATCCCCCGGCCCTGTTGCCTCAGGACCCAACAGTGTGCCAAACACTAAACCACCCACCCCCAACCCACACCGTTCCAGGACACCCCCAAGAGGGAATCCGTACTGGGCAAGGAAAGAAACAAGCGGCCGCTATTCGTTGATATTCCACCCTTGAGCACCCGCCGCAGAACAAACGTCTGCGCAACGGGCATATACTCCTGACAAACCCCCACACCACATACATGGCATGAACAATCTGTAGGTGCTCCTTAGAAAGGAGGTGATCCAGCCGCACCTTCCGGTACGGCTACCTTGTTACGACTTAGTCCCAATCGCCAGTCCCACCTTCGACAGCTCCCTCCCACAAGGGGTTAGGCCACCGGCTTCGGGTGTTACCAACTTTCGTGACTTGACGGGCGGTGTGTACAAGGCCCGGGAACGTATTCACCGCAGCGTTGCTGATCTGCGATTACTAGCGACTCCGACTTCATGGGGTCGAGTTGCAGACCCCAATCCGAACTGAGACCGGCTTTTTGGGATTAGCTCCACCTCACAGTATCGCAACCCTTTGTACCGGCCATTGTAGCATGCGTGAAGCCCAAGACATAAGGGGCATGATGATTTGACGTCGTCCCCACCTTCCTCCGAGTTGACCCCGGCAGTCTCCTATGAGTCCCCGCCATAACGCGCTGGCAACATAGAACGAGGGTTGCGCTCGTTGCGGGACTTAACCCAACATCTCACGACACGAGCTGACGACAACCATGCACCACCTGTAAACCGACCGCAAGCGGGGCACCTGTTTCCAGGTATTTCCGGTTCATGTCAAGCCTTGGTAAGGTTCTTCGCGTTGCATCGAATTAATCCGCATGCTCCGCCGCTTGTGCGGGCCCCCGTCAATTCCTTTGAGTTTTAGCCTTGCGGCCGTACTCCCCAGGCGGGGCACTTAATGCGTTAGCTACGGCGCGGAAAACGTGGAATGTCCCCCACACCTAGTGCCCAACGTTTACGGCATGGACTACCAGGGTATCTAATCCTGTTCGCTCCCCATGCTTTCGCTCCTCAGCGTCAGTTAATGCCCAGAGACCTGCCTTCGCCATCGGTGTTCCTCCTGATATCTGCGCATTTCACCGCTACACCAGGAATTCCAGTCTCCCCTACATCACTCTAGTCTGCCCGTACCCACCGCAGATCCGGAGTTGAGCCCCGGACTTTCACGGCAGACGCGACAAACCGCCTACGAGCTCTTTACGCCCAATAATTCCGGATAACGCTTGCGCCCTACGTATTACCGCGGCTGCTGGCACGTAGTTAGCCGGCGCTTCTTCTGCAGGTACCGTCACTTTCGCTTCTTCCCTACTGAAAGAGGTTTACAACCCGAAGGCCGTCATCCCTCACGCGGCGTCGCTGCATCAGGCTTTCGCCCATTGTGCAATATTCCCCACTGCTGCCTCCCGTAGGAGTCTGGGCCGTGTCTCAGTCCCAGTGTGGCCGGTCACCCTCTCAGGCCGGCTACCCGTCGTCGCCTTGGTGAGCCATTACCTCACCAACAAGCTGATAGGCCGCGAGTCCATCCAAAACCACAATAAAGCTTTCCACCCCCCACCATGCGATGAGGAGTCATATCCGGTATTAGACCCAGTTTCCCAGGCTTATCCCAGAGTTAAGGGCAGGTTACTCACGTGTTACTCACCCGTTCGCCACTAATCCCCCACAAGTGAGGTTCATCGTTCGACTTGCATGTGTTAAGCACGCCGCCAGCGTTCATCCTGAGCCAGGATCAAACTCTCCGTTGAAGTAAAACAGACACAACCACCAACCCCGGAAATAACAGGATAAAATGGCTGCACAAAATTTGAAACCAGCTGTAAAAACCAGACCACACCACGGGGTGGCATAATCCAGTCAATTCAACCAATTCAATACAATAAATTGGTATCAACAAACTTGGCACACTATTGAGTTCTCAAACAACAGACACACCCGGCACCACCACAACCATACAATCGGCCGTGGATCGCTCCGGAGCAACTTTTCAAACTTACCCGCTGGTCTCACTCTTGTCAAACCGGCGTCCGCGACGTTCTCAGCCTGAGGCTTTCGTGTCGGTTTTTTCGGTCTGACTCCGTGGAGCAGCGCGGAAATAAACTCTACCACCACTTTGCCGGGATGGCCAACCAAGCCCCGAACAGCCCCCTGCACCCCCACCCTGAGGGCAGCAAAAAGCCCGGAATCTCAAGGAATTCCGGGCTTTTCGCCGCGCACTTAAGAGAGCGGGTTCACACTTTTCGGTCCGCTGGCCGCCAAGGGAACGGGCTTGAAGTACGCCGCACCCAGGGGCGGCAGCGTCACGGTCAACGATGCCGGCTGGCCATCAAGCCCTTCGTCCAGGGCAATCAGCTCGCCGCCATTCAAAACACCTGAACCGCCATAGGCCGCAGCGTCAGTGTTGAGCACTTCGGTCCAGGCCCCGGCAGCGGGAACGCCGAGGACATAGCCCACATGCGGCCCGCCGGAGAAGTTGACGGCGCACACCAACGGATTGCCGTCCTTGTCCCAGCGGACAAACGTCAGGACATTGCGGTCGGCGTCCCCACCGTTGATCCACTGGAAGCCACCGGGCTCGTTGTCCCGCGCGTAGAGGGCCGGCGTCGAGCTGTAGAGCTCGTTGAGGTCCTTGGTGAGGAGCTGTAATCCGCGGTGCGCCGGAATGTCGGCCAGGTACCAGTCCAGTCCGTGCTGCTCGGACCATTCAGCCTCCTGGCCGAATTCGGTGCCCATAAAAATGAGCTGCTTGCCCGGGTGCGCCCACTGGTAGGCAAAGAAGGCGCGCAGGTTGGCCAGCTGCTGCCAGCGGTCCCCCGGCATCTTCCGGAGCATGGAGCCCTTGCCGTGCACTACTTCGTCGTGGCTGATGGGGAGCAGGAAGTTCTCGGTGAACGCGTAGACCATGGAGAACGTCAATGTACCGTGGTGCCACTTCCGGTTGACGGGGTCCTCGGAGGCGTACTTGAGGGAGTCGTGCATCCAGCCCATGTTCCACTTGAGCCCGAAGCCGAGGCCGCCGTGGCTTGTGGGGGCGGTGACACCGGGGAAAGCCGTGGACTCTTCGGCGATCATCACCGCGCCGGGGTGGGTCTTGTAAACGGTGGCGTTGACTTCCTGGAGGAAGGAAATTGCCTCCAGGTTCTCGCGTCCGCCAAAGCGGTTGGGCGACCACTGCCCGTCTTCACGCGAATAGTCCAGGTACAGCATCGAGGCCACGGCATCAACGCGGAGTCCGTCGATGTGGAACTCATCAAGCCAGTACAGCGCGTTGGACACCAGGAAGTTCCGCACCTCGGTGCGGCCAAAGTCGAAGATCAGCGTTCCCCAGTCGGGGTGCTCGCCCAGGTTCGGGTCGGCGTGCTCGTAAAGGGGTTCGCCGTCGAACTGGGCCAGTGCCCAGGCATCCTTGGGGAAGTGCGCCGGAACCCAGTCCAGTAGCACGCCGATCCCGGCCTGGTGCAGGGAATCCACCAGGAACCGGAATTCGTCCGGATGGCCGAAGCGGGACGTCGGCGCAAAGTAGGACGTCACCTGGTAGCCCCAGGAGCCGCCGAAGGGATGTTCGGCCACAGGCATGAACTCAACGTGCGTGAAGCCGAGCCATTTGACGTACTCCACCAGCTCCTTGGCGAGCTCGCGGTAGCCCAGGCCAAGGCGCCAGGATCCCAGGTGGACTTCGTAGGCGCTCATCGGCGAATTGTGCGGGTCACGCTGGGCGCGTGCCGCCATCCATTCGGCGTCCTTGAAGACGTAGGACGGTTCCACTACGCGGGACGCCGTCAGCGGCGGGACTTCGGTGCCGAACGCCAGGGGGTCCGCCTTTTCGACCCAGTGCCCGCTCTTGGACTTGATCTCGAATTTGTAGCACGCCCCTGCTAAAACGCCGGGAAGGAAGACTTCCCACACGCCTGATGACCCCAGCGAGCGGAGCGAATTTTCGCGGCCGTCCCAGGCATTGAAATCGCCCTTGACGCGGACCGCCTGCGCGTTCGGTGCCCAGACGGCAAAGGAGACGCCGTCAACATCACCGAGCGAGGACTTGTAGTGCTGGACGTGCGCGCCCAGGACTTCCCAGAGTTTCTCGTGCCGGCCCTCGCCGATCAGGTGCAGGTCCACTTCACCTACGGTGGGCAGGTATCGGTACGGCTCATCCACCGTCAGGGGCGCGGCACCGGCGTAGGTGACTTCCAGCCGGTAGTCGGGGACGTGGCCGGCCTGCAGCGGTTCGAGGACTGCCACCCATACCCCATTGTTTTCGTGGGTCATGGGCTGTGAACCCACGGCAGTCACCACGCTCACTGCCTCCGCGAGGTGCTTAAGCGTCCGGACCGTCACATGGCCGTGGTCGTCCAGGTGGGCGCCGAGCACTGAGTGCGGCGCGTGGTGTTCGCCGTTCGCCACGCGGGCCAACGTGTCCGAGTCCACGTGAAGAGGCACCCGGGGCCGGTCTGTACGTGCTGAGCCTGTCATTTTCATACCTTCCGATGCTGCTCCGGCCTGATCGCCGGAGCCTTTAACGCTGAGGAGCCGCCTGGACGCATTCGTTGGAATGGCCAGCCAGTCAGGTCTGTTCCGCAATTCATACACGACTTCATAAAGGGCCTTGTCCAGCCACAATGCCACAAAGAGCGGTGAAGTCCGGTCGATGGTGCCGGGTGTGACTGCGGCATACCCGGCAAGGAACGCGTCCGCGCAATCATCGACCCAGGATGCCGGAACGCGGGCACCCTGATATTCGCGTTCTGCCGCGCCTGCCGCGTAGTCGAAGGAACGCAGCATTCCCACCACGTCCCGGAGCGGAACATCGGGGAAGTTGCGTTCGGCGATGGGCCGCAGTGGCTCACCTTCAAAATCAAGGATGGCCCACCGGCCGGGCTGGCCGCCGTGGCCGGGGACCTGCAGGATCTGGCCGAGGTGGAGATCGCCGTGGATCCGCTGCAGCGGCCCTGCGGGCACGCCGTCGAGCTCGCCAAGCAGAGCCCCTAGCGCGTCGTCGTAAGGCCCGACGGCGGCACTGGCTTCCGCCCATGCCTGCCGGACCCGCTGGGCTACGACGGGCGCAATGAGCTGACCCGGGGCCGGTTCAACCGCTGTGCCGAGTGCTTCGGCCAGCCGCCGGTGGACTGTGGCTGTGGCCGCGCCCAGGGCATGCGCCTCGGCGGTGAAATCGGCACCGGTGCGCGCGGCATCCACGGCAAGGCGCCAGGCATCGCGGCCGCCGGCGAGGAATTCGTGGGCTACGGCAAGCTCGCCCTGCGATGGCTCCTGTGCCGGGAGCCCCGATGACGCCGGCGCTTTCCATTCCCCGCGGACCCACCCCAGCGTGGCCGGAACCTCGAAGGTGCCCTGGGCCGTCAGTGCCGCCCCTACCTCGACCTCAGGGTTGATCCCTTCGGAGAGGACGCGGAAGAATTTCACGATCGCCGCGGACTCGCCGTCGTCAACAATGACAGAGCTGTTGGACTGTTCGCCGGACAGGACTTTGACCATTCCGTGGGCAGTAGGCAGGCGGTGCTCCGACCGGGTGCGGTGGCCCGTTGCCGAACCCGTGCTCGAGCCCGCTTCGGACCGGATCAGCTCCAGCCAGGAGGACACAAAGGAAGGATCGTGCACGGCGTCGTAGATCCAGGCCATGCCGGCCCCGGGAGCCTGGCCCACCAGGGCCCGCTCCGCTCCGGCAAGCGGACTTGCCCGGTAACTCAGCGGGACCTGGACCACGTCAGTGCGGAGTCCGCCGTCGGCCGTCCGGGAGGAAACAGCCAGCAGGAAGATCTCCAGCCGGGCCTGCCCGGCGGCATCTTCAAGGCTTAGGCTGCCTGCCTGTTCCAGCGAAAAATCGGCTGTCTTCACGGGGAACCACCGCTGGCGCGGAAGCCATTCGCGAAGGACAGCGCTTAGTGGGGCTGTGAGGGTGGGCTGGGCCATGTCAGTTCTCGATGGACAGGATGGGCAGTGCCTGCGTGTACGGGGAGGCTGGATTGGACGTCGCCGAGCGGACCCGCAGCCAGAAGAAATCATGGCTTCCCAGGGTCAGCGTCAGTGATCCGTCGTCGTCGATCCCGGGGAACGGCTGACCCCCGAACACATCGCGCAGCCCGCGGCCGGCAAACTGGGGAATTCGCAGTTTTGCCGCGACGGGGTGCTGCGAAAGGTTAAAGGCGCACAGAATGGTTTCGCCGGGCAGCCCCGCAGTGTTGTCCTCCGAAAGTTCCCGGAGATACGCCACCACGGCGTCGTGGTCGGCTTCGACATGTTTGAACGCGCCCAGCCCGAAGGCAGGGTGGTTCTTGCGGACGCTGAGGATCTGCCGGGTCCAGCGGAGCAGGGAACCGGAGTGGGCGGCCTCGGCTTCCACATTGGCCATGCCGTAGCTGTACACCAGCGACTGGATGACCGGCAGGTAGAGCTTGCCGGGATCAGCGTTGGAGAATCCTGCGTTCCGGTCCGGGTTCCACTGCATGGGGGTGCGCACAGCATCGCGGTCATCGAGCCAGATGTTGTCCCCCATGCCGATCTCGTCCCCGTAGTACAGGAACGGGCTACCAGGCAGCGACAGCAGCAGGGCATTGATCAGTTCGATCTCGGCCCGCGAGTTATCCAGCAACGGTGCAAGCCGGCGCCGGATCCCGATGTTGGCGCGCATCCGGGGGTCCGGCGCGTACCAGCCCAGCATTGCCGCACGCTCGTCGGCCGTGACCATCTCCAGCGTCAGTTCATCGTGGTTGCGCAGGAACGTTCCCCACTGCGCCCCTTCGGGGATCTCCGGGGTGTCATGCATGGTCTCGATGATCGGAGCGGCCTTCTGGTCCCGCAGGGCGTAGTAAAGGCGCGGCATGATGGGGAAGTGGAAGGCCATGTGGCATTCGGGCTCTTCCGCTGTTCCGAAGTACTCCACCACCTCGTTGGGCGGCTGGTTGGCCTCGGCGATGATGACGCGGCCCGGGTAGCCTTCATCCACCATGGCCCGCAGCTTGCGCAGGAAGTCATGGGTGGCCGGCAGGTTTTCGCAGTTGGTCCCCTCCTCCTCGAAGAGGTACGGGATGGCGTCCGCCCGGAAACCATCGATGCCCTGGTCCAGCCAGAAACGGACCACGTCAAAGAGCGCTTCGATGACCTTGGGGTTCTCAAAGTTCAGGTCAGGCTGGTGGCTGAAGAAGCGGTGCCAGAAGAACTGCCGGCGAATGGGGTCGAAGGTCCAGTTGGACTCCTCCGTGTCCACGAAGATGATGCGGGCGTCCTGGTACTTCTCGTCCGTATCACTCCACACATAAAAGTCGCCGAAGGGGCCGTCCGGGTCCTTGCGCGATTCCTGGAACCAGGGGTGCTGGTCCGAGGTGTGGTTCAGCGGCAGGTCAATGATGACCCGGACGCCGCGGGCATGGGACTCGGCCACCAGCCGCTTGAAGTCGCTGATGGTGCCGAACTCATCCAGGACGGAGTTGTAGTCCGAAATGTCATAGCCGCCGTCACGCAGCGGCGACTGGAAGAACGGCGGCAGCCACAGGCAGTCCACACCAAGCCACTGCAGGTAGTCCAGCCGGTCGATCAGGCCGGAAAAGTCGCCCGAACCGTCGCCGTTCGCATCCGCGAAGGCCCGCACCAGCACCTCATAGAACACAGCTTTCCGATACCAGAGCGGATCGTGGGCCAGGCCAGGGGCGTTCAGCTCAAACGTGCTCTTGGGAGTGAAATGCTGGCTGGAACTCTGCGGGTTAAAGCTCACTGATGCAATCTCCTCACGCTCAGGATGTGGGCGGGTTCAACGTGCGCGTCCAGGCGGACGTAGTTGTATTCGCCCCATTCCCAGGATTCGCCGGAAATGAGGTCATCCACCCGGAACCCGCCGTTGGGCGACAGATCCTCGGGGTCCAGTTCCAGCGCAGCCAGATCCAGCGAAATGGTGCTCTCCCTGATGCCGTGCGGGTCAACGTTGACCACCACAATGATGGTGTCCTTGGTGCCGTCCGGCAGGGTCTTGTGCTTGGAGTACACCACCGTGGCGTCGTCGGTGCTGTGGTGGACCGTGAGATTCTGCAGGTCCAGCAGCGCCGGGTGGTTGTGCCTGATCGCGTTGAGCCTGGTCAGGTACGGCGCCAGGGTCCGGCCTGAGGCAGCAGCAGCGTCCCAGCCACGGGCTTTGTATTCGAATTTCTCGTTGTCGATGTACTCTTCCGCGCCGGGGCGGGCAACATGCTCATACAGTTCGTAGCCGGCATAAACGCCCCACAGGGGGCTGGCGGTGGCGGCCAACGCCGCACGGATCTTGAACGCCGCCGGACCGCCGAACTGCAGGTATTCCGTGAGGATGTCCGGCGTGTTGACAAAGAAGTTGGGCCGGAAGTAGGCCGGCGACTCGTGGCTGACCTCCGTGAAGTAGGTTTCGAGTTCCTTTTTGGTGTTCCGCCACGTGAAGTAGGTGTAGGACTGCTGGAAGCCCGCCCGGCCCAGGGCGTGCATCATGGCAGGGCGCGTGAACGCTTCCGCGAGGAACACGACGCCAGGGGTCTTTTTGTTGACCTGGCCAATGAGCCATTCCCAGAACCACACCGGTTTGGTGTGCGGATTATCCACCCGGAAGATCTTCACGCCATGGCTGACCCACAGCAACACGACCCGCAGGATTTCCTTCGCAAGCCCTTCCGGATCATTGTCGAAATTGAGCGGGAAAATGTCCTGGTATTTCTTGGGCGGGTTTTCCGCGTACGCGATGCTCCCGTCAACCCGGGTAGTGAACCATTCCGGGTTGGACTGCACCCAGGGATGGTCCGGCGCGGCCTGCAGCGCCAGGTCCAGGGCGACTTCCAGGCCCAGTTCGTTGGCGCGGGCAACAAAGGCGTCGAAGTCCTCGAACGTGCCCAGTTCCGGGTGGATGGCGTCGTGGCCGCCCTCCTTGGCGCCGATGGCCCAGGGCGAGCCGGGATCATGCGGGCCGGCAATCAGGGTGTTGTTGGGGCCCTTGCGGTGCTGGATACCGATGGGGTGGATCGGCGGCATATAGAGAACGTCGAAGCCCATTTCCGCCACCGCGTCCAGCCGCTTCGCCGCGGTCCGGAAATTCCCGGACGTCCACGCTCCGGTGGTGGCGTCCCTGACGGCGCCTTCGGATCGGGGGAAGAATTCGTACCAGGCTCCGCGGCCTGCGAGATCGCGCTCCACCAGCAGCGGGAACTGCTCGGAAACGGTGATCAGTTCGCGAATCGGCTGGCGGTCCGCCACAGCGGCGACGTCCGCGCCGAAGCCGGCTGCCAGACGCTCCTCATCGGTGAGTGACCCGTTGCCCAGAATGGAAGACGCCATGCGGAGGGTGCGCCGGTCCGATGCGTTGCGGGAGGAGTCGTCGGCCGCGTCTGAGAGCAGCGCAGAGCCTTCGGCGAGCATCAGTTCGACGTCGATGCCTGCCGCCACCTTCACCTCGGCGTTGTGGTGCCAGGTTCCGTAGCGGTCGTGCCAGGCCTCGATGAAAAAGGTCCAATTTCCAACGGCCGACGGCGTGAGGATGCCCTCCCAGCGGTCGGTACCGAGGCCGCGTTCCCCCTTCGGCGGCGCCAGCCTGACGCGCTGGCGTTCCTTCCCGCGGGGATCCAGGAGGACCGCGCTGACACCCAGCTGGTCATGCCCCTCCCGGAAAGCGGTGGCGCCCACCACAATTCCCTCCCCCGGCAAGGCCTTGGCAGGATACTTTCCACCCTCCACCACAGGCTGCACGGCGGTGATCGGAAAACGGCCAAATCTTAGCCCATCGGTGATTTTGCCTTTCGGCTTTTTCTTTAAGGCGGCAGGGGTTACTGAGTTAGTCGTCACAGGCTCGACGTTAGCGAGAAATGGCCCAGATTGCTAAGCCTGCGCTGCTTTTTGTCGCGGCGATTCGACTTATCCGCCACGCCAACTGTCATTTACCTAAAAGAAAGCCAAAGCGGTTCCAGACGTTGATGTTGTCGGTTAGTGTGGCGCAGGTGAAGGCAATCCGCAGATTTACCGTCAGAACAGTCCTCCCGGAACCCATCAGGCCGCTGGCCCGGTTGGCCACCAACCTGCGCTGGTCCTGGCACCGGCCCACCCGTGAACTTTTCGCTGGCCTGAACCCCCGCATCTGGGAGGAATCCGACCAGGATCCCATCAGTTTCCTGGGCCGGGTCAGCCGCGAAGAGTTCCAGCGCCTCGCCGCCGACCAGTCGGTCGTAGACCAGGTCCGCGCCGCAGCCGAGGACCTTGACCGGTACCTTGAGCAACCCCGCTGGTACCAGGGCCTGGGCGAGGATGCCCCGGCCGCCATCGCGTACTTCTCCCCCGAATTTGGCATCACCGAAGTCCTGCCGCAGTACTCCGGCGGCCTGGGTATCCTGGCCGGCGACCACCTCAAGGCCGCCTCGGACCTGGGTGTGCCCCTGATCGGGGTTGGCCTGCTGTACCAGGCCGGCTACTTCAAGCAGTCACTCTCCCGCGACGCCTGGCAGCAGGAAACGTACCCGGTGCTCGACCCTGACGGCCTCCCCCTCACCCTGCTTCGCGAGCCGTCCGCCGACGGCAACGGCCGCCCCCTGCAGATCTCACTCCCGCTCCCCAACGGGCGCCGGCTGCTGGCACACATCTGGCGTGCCGACGTCGGACGCGTTCCCCTCTTGCTGCTGGACTCCAACGTTCCCGGTAACGACGACGCCGCCCGCGGCATCACCGACCGCCTCTACGGCGGCGGCGGAGACCACCGGCTCCAGCAGGAGCTCCTGCTGGGCATGGGCGGAGTCAAGGCGCTGCGCGCGTACCAGCAGCTGACCGGAACCGCGGCGCCCGAGGTGTTCCACACCAATGAGGGCCATGCCGGCTTCCTGGGGGTTGAGCGCATCCAGGAACTGATGGCCGGCGACGCCGCCCTCAGCTTCGACGAAGCCCTCGCCGCCGGCCGGGCGTCCACCGTCTTCACCACCCACACTCCCGTTCCGGCCGGCATCGACCGTTTCGAGATTTCCCAGATCCACCACTTCTTCCAGGCCGGGCTGGCGCCCGCGGTACCCGTGGACCGGATCCTGGAGCTGGGCCGGGAAAACTACGCCGACGGCAATCCGTCAGTCTTTAACATGGCGGTGATGGGGCTCCGGCTGGCACAGCGGGCCAACGGCGTCGCCAAGCTCCATGGCGAGGTATCCCGCGGGATGTTCTCGGCCCTGTGGCCGGGGTTCGACCACTCCGAGGTGCCCATCACGTCCGTTACCAACGGCGTCCACGTGCCCACCTGGGTCGACGGCCGCATTTCCCGGCTCGCGCGGGAACAGTTCGGCACCGAGGCCGAAGCCCTGGGCCGCTGGGACCTTGCCTACAACGTCAGCGATGCTGATGTGTGGGCGCTGCGCCGTGAAATGCGCACGGCCCTGGTGGAGGACGTACGCCGCCGGCTCCGGGCTGCGTGGAAGAAGCGCGGCGCCGCCGACGCCGAGCTGGGCTGGACCGACAGTGTCCTGGACTCCGACGTGCTGACCATCGGCTTCGCCCGGCGCGTCCCCACCTACAAGCGCCTGACGCTGATGCTTCGCGAGCCGGACCGGCTCAAGGCGCTGCTGCTGCATCCGGAGCACCCGATCCAACTGGTGATCGCCGGAAAGTCCCACCCGGCAGATGACGCCGGGAAGAAGATGATCCAGGATCTGGTCCGCTTCACCGACGACCCCGAGGTCCGCCACCGCATCGCTTTCCTGCCGAACTACGACATCGCGATGGCAAGGACGCTGTTCCCGGGCTGCGACGTGTGGCTCAACAACCCGCTCCGCCCCCTGGAGGCGTGCGGTACATCGGGCATGAAGGCCGCCATCAACGGTTCGCTGAACCTTTCGGTGATGGACGGCTGGTGGGATGAAATGTACGACGGCGAGAACGGCTGGGCGATCCCCACCGCCAACAACGACGCGTCCCCCGAAGAGCGGGACGACATCGAGGCGGCGGCGCTGTACGAACTCCTGGAAACTCAGGTGGCGCCACGCTTCTATGGGAACACGGTGTCGGACAGCGCAGGTGCTGCCGGACCGTCCACCACGGGCACCGAGAAAGTCCCGACGCACTGGGTGTCAATGATCAAGCACACGCTGTCCCATCTGGGCCCGGCCGTTTCCGCGGAGCGCATGCTGCACGACTACGTCAACGTGCTCTACCGGCCCGCCGCTGAGGCCGGACGCAGGGCCGTTGCCGACTCCTACGCCCAGGCCCGTGTGCTGGCGGCATGGACTGCCAAGGTACGTTCGGCGTGGCCTCTGCTGCACGTTGAACATGTGGACTCCGTGGGCGTTTCCGAGGACCCGCAGATCGGAGACACCCTGCAGGTGAATGCCTACATCGCGCTGCACACCCTCTCACCGGAGGACGTGTCCGTGGAGGTGGCTTATGGCCGTGCCGAGGAAAGCGACACCCTGGCGGACGTCACCCTGATGGAGTTGAACTCGAAAGAGGACCTGGGCGAGGGGCGCCACCTGTTCAGCGGCTCGCTCGTCATAGACCGCTCCGGTCCCTTTGGCTACACCGTCCGCGTCCTGCCACGGCACGAGGCATTGGCTTCCAAGGCCGAGCTGGGGCTGATCGTCAACGCCTGATCCGCCGCATTTGTTGGCCCCCGCCGTCTTCCGGACAGCGGGGGCCAATCGGTTTAACTAGAGCAGCACGGCCGTGACCGCGAGGTCACGGCCGGCGTAGCTTTCGGCATCCTGGAGGACCTCGCAGATGATCCCAAAGGACCTGTCCCCCCGGAACGCTGCGGCCACCTGCCAAAGGACCGTGACCGGGGCGCTACCGTTCTCGCCGATGCTGTCCGCGAAATCGTGCAGCGAATCGTTGAGGGCGTCCATGTTCACGCCGTAGTGCTCAGGGAAGGCGAGCACTTCGCCGAAGGTTTCCAGGACAGCCTTCTTGCTGTCGGCGGCGGGGACCACCAGGCTGCGGCGGCCGGCGTCGGCGACCTGTTCCTTGAGTTCTTCGATGGTCCAGGTGTCGGCGGAGTAAATTTTCATGAGGGTGTTCAGCTGCCTTCTGCGATGAATTTGAACGAGTCGTAGTGGTCCTGCGTGTAGTACTTCTCGCCCTCGGAGCCGGTGACGATGCGGCGGGCTCCCCGGTCGGATTCACCCGGCGTGGGCACGGTGTACTCGCGGTAATAGCCTGAGCCCTGCCGCGGGAGAATGCGCTCGAAGTTGCCGAACGTCTTGTTGTCCTGGCTGTAGCGGTAGGGGCCTCCGGCACGGATGGCGGCAAGGGTAGTCCGAGCTTCGGCCGGCAGCTGGGATTCCTTGATCGCGGGCAACCCGGACGGGTTGGCGGGAACTACCGCCGGGGCCGGAACCTCCGCAGGACCCGGGACGGGAGCACCCGGGACCGGGGCCGCGCTGGAACTGGCTGCCGGCGTCGTACTTCCCGCTAGAGTCTCAAGGAGCCCAGGGCCGCCGAAAGCGAACACCGCTATGGCCAGCAGCCCGGTCAGCAGCAAGGCAATGGAGCGGTTGCGCAATTTTGGTCCCCTCCGCAGTTACGTGCGGTAGATGTTAATCGAGTTCGCCTCGATGCTGTCCATCTCGCCGGACGCCACGCGGCTGCCCTGTCGAAGCTCGTGAAGCGGCGACGTTGTCAGCCGGAGTTCGAACATCCTGCGCGGCGTTCCGTCGTCATTCTTGAGTTCCGGAAGGGTGATATTCACGTCGGAGCCGCTGCCGTTGACCACTACGAGGCCCGCCAGCGTGCCGTCGTCCGAGCCAAGCAGGAGCTGCATGACCCGGTGCCGGGGATCATTCCACTGATCCATGGACATGGGCTGTCCGGCGTGATCAAACCAGTAGATATAGGACTGCTCATCCCGAGCCGGAAAATCATGGGGTTGGCTTGCCAGGAACTCCTTGCGCAGCCGGACGTAGCGCTTTGTGCTGCGGAGCATCTCTGCGGATTCCGGCGTACGCGTCCAGTCGAGCCATGCCAGTGGGTTGTCCTGGCAGTAGGCGTTGTTGTTTCCCTGCTGCGTGCGTGCCAGCTCGTCGCCGGCGGTGATCATGGGCACACCGAGCGAAATCATCAGGGACGCCATGAGGTTCCGCCGGGACTGCGACCGCTGCGCCAGGATGCTCTCGTCCTCGCTCCGGCCTTCGAAACCGTGGTTGTAGCTGCGGTTGTCCCCGTGCCCGTCCCGGTTCTGCTCGCCGTTGGCCTCGTTGTGTTTACGGTCGTAGGACACAAGGTCGTTGAGCGTGAAGCCGTCGTGTGCCGTGATGAGGTTGACCGACGCCAGCCTGGAACGGCCCGACGCTTCAAAGAGCCCGGCAGACCCGGATAGGGCATCAGCCAGCCGCGCCACGGACCCGCCCTGCCCGCCGGCTTCGATGGCCGCCCGGTCGGCAAGCCAGAAGGAGCGGACGCCGTCCCGGAAGTGGTCGTTCCAGTCAACCCAGCCGCCCGGGAACCGTCCCGTCTGCCAGCCGCCGTAGCCGACGTCCCAGGGCTCGGCGATCAGTTTTACGTCAGACAGCACGGGATCGGCGGCCACAGCCACCAGGAACGGGTGCCGGGGATCAAACTCGTTGTCCGCGTTCCGGCAGAGCGTCACGGCCAGGTCGAAACGGAAGCCGTCGATGTGGAATTCGTCCACCCAATACCGGAGGGAATCCAGCACCAACTGGACCACCCTGGGCTGGCCGAAATTCAGGCTGTTGCCGCAGCCCGTAGTGTCGATGTACTTCCCGTGGCCATCCGTTCGGTAGTACGTGTCCTCACCGAGTCCGCGGAAGCTGATGGCCTGGCCGTCCGGGCCGCCCTCGGCAGTGTGGTTGTAGACGACGTCGAGAATCACTTCCAGCCCTGCCGCGTGGAGCAGCTTGACCATTCCCTTGAACTCGTCCTGGACGGCGTGCGGTCCGGCATCCCGCGCCGCCTGCGTCGCATAGGCTGCGTGCGGTGCGAAAAAAGCGGCCGTGTTGTAGCCCCAGTAGTTGGTCAGGCCGAGGTTCTGCAGGTGCAGCTCATCGAGGTGGAAGTGCACCGGGAGCAGCTGGACAGCGGTAATGCCCAGGCTCTTGAAATGCTCGATGATGGCCGGATGGGCCATTCCGGCGTAGGTTCCGCGCAGCTCCTCGGGGACATCGGGATGCAGCATGCTCTGGCCGCGGACATGGGCCTCGTAGATGATGGTGTTCCGCCACTGCGTCCGGGGAAGTTCGTCGGTGCCCCAGTCAAAATCGCCGGCCATCCGGACGCTCGTCAGGAAACCCTCCCGCTGGTCCACCGCCCGGCCGTAAGGATCGAGCAAAAGAGGCTGCCCGCCGTCGTCGTCCAGGTCCACGATGGGGACCGCCAGCGGCAACGGGTCCGCCTTGGACGTGGCACGGAAACCGTACAGCGATCCGTACGGGAAATCCTCAACAATTCCATGGTGCACGCCGTGCGTGACATTGGGCAGGGTCTGCAGATGCCACTCGCTGCCCGGGGCCTTGTAGGCAATCTCAAGGTTCTCCACAGCCGGGGCGTACACGGCCACGTTGGCGCTGGACTGCACGCCGTAATCCGCTCCCGATCCCGGGCGCGGGACGCTGACACCGAGCGGATATGCCGAAGAGGCATCCCTGGTGGAAGCGGTATCGAAAAGCGGCATGACCATCACGTCCATGGTAGCGGCCAGCGGTTGTTGAACTGCACCGGTGCTTTTATGACGACATCCAAGGGTCCGGGCAAACCGCCGGGAGTTCTAACCCGAGAGCGAGACCCCTCGTGCCGTGATGTGGCATGAAGGGTCTCGACAGGCTCGACCACCGAGGGGCAGTCGCGGCGGAGGCCGGGCTTTTGCGTAGGCTGCGTTGTTGCGTGAGGAACGAGCGCAGCAGCCGGCAAAAGTCCGGCCTCCGCCGCACCGAGGACTACTTGACGTCGCGCTGCCTCGAGATTTCGTACAGGGAGATGCCAACGGCCATGGAGGCGTTGAGCGATTCCATGGCGGAGTTGATCGGGATGGAGACGATCTGGTCGCAGTTTTCGCGGACCAGGCGGCTCAGGCCCTTGCCTTCGGAACCGACCACAATGCAGACGGGCTCGGCGGCCAGGGTGAGGTCAGGCAGCGAAACGTCGCCGTCGCCGTCGAGCCCTAAGACAAAGATGCCCATGTTCTTGAACTGCTTCAGGGCACTGTTCAGGTTGGCGGCACGTGCCACCGGAACACGCACGGCAGCGCCGGCGCTGGTCTTCCAGGCCGAGGCTGTGACGCCCACGGAGCGGCGTTCCGGGACGATGACGCCGTGGCCGCTGAAGGCCGAGACGGAGCGGATGATGGCACCAAGGTTGCGCGGGTCCGTGATGCCGTCCAGGGCAACGAACAGCGGGGCGTTGGATACGTGGCCCTTCTTCCAGCGGTCCACGGTTTCCTCGGCCAGGTCATAAGCGTCCTGGTACTCGTACGGCGGGATCTGCAGGACCAGGCCCTGGTGGATAGCGTCGTCCGTCATGCGGTCAAGTTCGGGCTTGCCGGTCTCAAGCAGCGGGATACCGCGTTCGGCGGCGATCTTCAGCGACTCCTTGACACGGTCATCCATTTCAATCCGGATGGCGATGTGCAGGGCCTTCGCGGGGATCCCGGCGCGGAGGGCTTCCACCACGGAGTTACGGCCGGTGACGACTTCCTCGGTGGCGCGGCCCTTGGGACCCGTGCGGGAGGCTCCGGCGCTGCGGGCACCCGTGCCGCGCTTGGCGGCCGAACGTTCGGCAAGCTGCTTGCTCTTGTGCGCCTTGTGGTACGGGCGGTCCTCCGCCTTGGGCGTGGGACCCTTGCCTTCCAGGGCCTTACGGCCATGACCACCGGTTCCGATGGTTGGCCCCTTCTTTGCTTTGACCGACCGGCGACCGTTGTTGGCCATGATTTTTCCACCCTTGATTGTTTGACTGAGTCTGCTTACCAGTCTACTGAATCAAGTAAAATCGCCGGTTCAGTCCCGTTGCAGGCTCCAGGTAGCGCCATTTGGGCCATCTTCGACGACGACGCCGGCCGCCTTCAGCGTGTCGCGGATGGCGTCGGAGGCAGCCCAGTCCTTGGTGGCCCGGGCCTGAGTGCGGGCAGCGAGCTGGGCTTCCACCAGGACGTCGAGGGCGGCCGATTCCCGGGCGTCCGACGCCGGGCCGGACGCCACCGCATTCAGGCCCAGGACCCGCAGCATGTCATGCACGCTGTGCAGCGCCTGCTGTGCGTCCTCCAGCTTCCCCTCCGTCAAGGCAGTGTTGCCGGCACGGACTGTTTCGTGGACCACTGCGAGGGCCTGCGGCACGTTGAGATCGTCATCCATGGCGCTCTCGAACGCCTCGGGAACCTTGCCATAGGTGGCGAAGGTGTAGTTCCCACCGGCGGCGAGGGCCCGAACGGCGCGGCTGATGAAGCCGTCAATGCGTTCGACGGCGGCGGCGGCCTCGTCGAGCGATGTGGGGCGGTAGTCCAGCACTGAGCGGTAGTGGGCCTGCCCAAGGTAGTAGCGGACCACCCGCGGCGACGCGATGTCCAGCATCTCCGAAGGGCTGATGGTGTTGCCGATGGACTTGGACATTTTCTCGCCCTGGTACGTGACCATACCGTTGTGCATCCAGAAGTTGGCGAAACCATGCCCTGCGGCCTGGGACTGCGCCATTTCGTTTTCGTGGTGCGGGAAGCGCAGGTCCAGTCCGCCGCCGTGGATATCAAATTCGGTGCCGAGGTACTTGGTGACCATGGCGGAGCATTCCAGGTGCCAGCCCGGACGTCCGGCGCCCCAGGGCGAGGCCCAGCTCGCCGTCGTCGGCTCTCCTTCTTTGGAGCCCTTCCACAGCGCAAAGTCGCGGGGGTCCTTCTTGCCCCGGGGATCCGCGTCCGGGGCACCCTGCATGTCGTCAATGTTCTGGCGCGTCAGTGACCCGTACTTGTCCCAGGACCGCACGTCGAAGTAGACGTCGCCGGAATCGTCCAGCGCCGGGTAGGCGTGGCCGCGGTCGATCAGCTGCAGGATCAGCGCATGCATTTCGGGGATATGGCCGGTTGCCCGTGGCTCATAAGTGGGGCGGGAAACGCCGAGCGTGTCGTAGGCCTGCAGGAACGCCTGCTCGTAGCGGTAGGCCAGGGCCCACCATTCCTCCTCGCGGACGGTATCCGGTCCGGCTTCGAAGTCCGGGCTGAATGACTCGGCAGACTTGACGAGGATCTTGTCATCGATGTCCGTGACATTGCGGACCGCAGTGACCCGGAGCCCCCGGTACTCGAGCCAGCGGGTGAGCTGGTCAAAGGCGATCGCCGAGCGGATGTGACCTACGTGGGGCATGCCCTGCACAGTGGCTCCGCAGTAGTACAGGCTCGCTTTTCCCGGGACGAGAGGAACGAAGTCACGGACTTCGGCGGACGCGGTGTCATAGAAGCGGAGAGTCACCGCTCCAGATTAGCGGAAAAGGCCTGTGTGCCGGCCCCCGCGCCTTATCCGGCCTGAACAGCGCTGCGTTGAATCACCGGGGATAGACCAAAGCGGTGGCGACGGCGGAAATGCCCTCGCCCCTGCCGGTGAAACCGAGTCCGTCGCTGGTGGTGGCCGTGACACTGACCGGCGCCCCTGCCGCCTCGCTCAGCACGCGTTGGGACTCTTCCCGCCGCGGGCCGAATTTGGGCCGGGTAGCCACGAACTGCACTGCCACGTTGCCGATCTCAAAGCCGGCGGCACGGACAAGCCTTGCCGCCTCGGTCAGGAGCGTGACGCCGGAGGCTCCGGCGAACTCCGGACGGTCGGTGCCGAAATGCGTGCCGAGGTCCCCGATGCCGGCGGCCGAGAACAGGGCGTCGGCGGCTGCGTGGGCCACCGGGTCCCCGTCCGAATGCCCGGCCAGTCCACGCTCGCCTTCCCAGAACAGCCCGCCCAGCCAGAGCGGACGGGGAAGGTCAGGGGACGCGTAGGCATGGACATCCAGGCCGATACCCGTGCGCGGCAGGATCATCTTGGCTTCACTCATGCCTAACCCTCCACCCAGCGGATGCCCAGCGGGCCTTCCAGCAGCCCCTCGGCAATGATCAGGTCCAGTGGCGTGGTGATTTTTAATGACTGTGTAGAGCCATGGACGGCGTGCACGGGAACTCCCAGGAGTTCCACCAGCATGGCGTCGTCGGTGACCGCGGCAGCCTGTTTCTCGTCAAAGTCCGCCGCTGCCTGATGGGCCTGGATCAGTGTGGACAGGCGGAACCCTTGGGGCGTCTGGACCGAACGGAGCTCCTCCCGCGGCGCGGTCCCGGTCACGAGTTCCGGGGCGATGCTGCTGTCGTCACCGGTCGTGGGGGTAACCATCTTCACCGTATCCACCACCGGTACGGCAGGAATCACTGCAACGGCGCCGGCAGCCAGGGAATCGACGACACGGTGGAAAACATACTCGGGCGTCAGCGCCCTGGCGGCGTCGTGGACCAGCACAGCTTCGGTGCCGTCCAGCAAGGCCGCCAACGCTGACCGCACGGAAGCGGCACGGGTGGCACCGCCGTCGACCGTTGTCAGCACGGGAAGCGGGTTCTCCTGGTTGTCATCGTGCCCCGCCCGGAGTTCCTCGGCGAAGGCCGCGCACAATTCCTGCAGGACCGTATCGCCAGGCGGCAGGGCCACACAGATCTGGCGTGCGACTCCGGCGGCAGCGACGCCCCGGAGGGCATGGGTGAGGATGGCGTCACTCCCCAGCGGCACGCGCGCCTTGGGCATGCCGTAACCCAGCCGCTCACCGGAACCTGCGGCCACAATGACGACGGCGGTGACGGGGCGGGGAAGTCCGTTATTCATGCGGTCCAGCCTACGTGCCTGCCTGCCCGGCGTGCCGAACCCCACCCGCGCGACGCGCCTGCCGCTGCGGACTGAACCGAAAAAGGGCAAAAAGAAACCCCGGAGGCACTTGCGTACCCCCGGGGCTCAATTCTTAGGAAGCCAGGACCTCGTCGAGAACGCTTGCAGCCTTCTCTTCATCAGTCTTTTCAGCCAGTGCAAGTTCTGAAATCAGAATCTGACGGGCCTTGGCCAGCATGCGCTTCTCACCTGCGGAAAGGCCCCGATCGTGATCACGGCGCCAGAGGTCGCGAACAACCTCTGCTACCTTGATGACGTCACCGGAAGCAAGCTTCTCCAGATTTGCCTTGTATCTGCGCGACCAGTTGGTGGGTTCTTCAGTGAACTCAGCCCGGAGAACATCAAATACGTGCTCCAGACCTTCCTTGCCCACTACGTCACGGACCCCAACAAGGTCAACGTTCTCTGCTGGAACTTCAATGGTCAGATCACCCTGAGCCACCTTGAGCTTGAGATACATTTTCTCTTCGCCCTTGACAGTGCGCATCTTGATTTCTTCAATTTTTGCAGCACCGTGGTGAGGGTAAACTACTGTCTCGCCGACCTCAAATACCATGTGGACATTCCCCTTTCCCGCAGACCAGTTTATCACGATTCAGGCATATGACTGGCCTCGAACCGGCCCCGGAACCCCGGAAATACGCGGAAAATGGGCAGAATAGACCCCCTTCGCCCCCTTGACGAATGCAGATAATAGTGCATGCGCGGCCTGCTGCCAAGGGCAATATGACCGTGCGGAATCCTCGTTTGGGCCGGTTTGCCGCTAGGCTATGGCTGAATAATGTTTCAAGACTCTCGAGGAGTACGTGACGTGCGTTTCACTGCGATGAACCGGGCCCAGGGCGGCAAACTGGCACTGGCGGCAGGTTCCCTGGCCCTCGCCCTGGCGACGATGACCGGCTGTGGCTACATCAACCCCCAGCAGACTTCTCACCAGTACGCGGCGTCGGACGGTATCCGCGCCGACCTGGGTCCGCTGCAGCTGCGCAACATGCTGATTGTCTCCGCCGGCGCAGACAAGCCCGGCCGCCTGCTCGGCGCCGTTTACAACTCCTCTTCGCAGGACGTCAAGCTCACCCTCAACGGGGCTGAGGGTTCACAGACGCAGGTGCCGGTGAAAGCCAACTCCTACACCCTGCTCAACGACTCCACGGATGAAGCCATCCTCAGCACGAGCGGCGGCATCGCCGGCTCCCTCGTCGATGTGAAGATCACCGAAGACGGCACCAACGTGAGCAAGACTGTCCGCGTGCCTGTCCTGGATGGTTCCCTCGCGGAGTACAAGGAGTACCTGCCGGCCGGCAGCGAACCGACCGGATCCGCCACACCCAGTCCGTCGCCGTCGGCCACCGGCACTGGTGCGGCCCACTAAGCAGCAGCAAAGCACAAAAGGAGGGGCTCCCCGCGGGGAGCCCCTCCTTTTTGTGCACTTGAACTCTGGTGCGCCTGATGCCCGGCGTGCCATACGGCGGAGAGGCCTACGGCTCGAACTTGTAGCCCAGGCCGCGGACGGTTACCAGGAAACGCGGTATGGACGGGTCGGGCTCGATCTTGCCGCGCAGCCGCTTGACATGCACGTCCAGGGTTTTGGTGTCCCCCACGTAGTCCGAACCCCAGACCCGGTCGATCAGCTGGCCGCGGGTGAGTACGCGGCCAGAGTTGCGCAGCAGCATTTCCAGCAACTCGAACTCCTTCAGCGGCAAGAGGACCTGCTGGCCATCCACGCTGACCACATGCCGTTCGATGTCCATCCGGACAGGGCCGGCCTGGACTGTGGCCGAGATCAGTTCCTCAGGTTCACCTTGCCGGCGGAGTACGGCTCGGACGCGGGCCACCAGCTCGCGGGAGGAGTAGGGCTTGGTGACGTAGTCATCAGCGCCAAGCTCCAGGCCAACCACCTTGTCAATCTCGGAGTCCTTGGCCGTCAGCATGATGACCGGAACGCTGGAGCGCTGCCGCAGCTGGCGGCAGACCTCAGTGCCCGACAGGCCGGGGAGCTGCAGGTCCAGCAGCACCAGATCCGCCCCGTTCCGGTCGAATTCGGTGATGGCGTCGAGGCCGTTGTCAACCACTTCTACCTCGAACCCCTCCTTGCCCAGTAGATAGGACAACGGATCACTGAACGATTCTTCGTCTTCGACAATCAAAATCCTGCTCAAGCGCTAGCTCCTTGCTCATGTACGCCGCGTTCTTTTCTGCGCACGTGTACGGCTGGTTCTTTGACACCTGCGGTATCCGGTGCGTCCTGGCTTTCCATCTCAGGCAGCCGGAGGGTGAAAGTGGAACCCTGGCCGGGCCGTGACCACAATGTCACTTCACCGCCGTGGTTGGAGGCAACGTGTTTGACGATGCTAAGGCCCAGGCCCGTTCCGCCCGTGTGGCGCGAACGCGCCGCATCCACCCGGTAGAAGCGCTCAAACACGCGCTCCTGGTCCTCCGGGGTCAGCCCCTCGCCCTGATCCGTGACCGACACTGCGATCAGCCCGTCCTTTGACCGGACGCCCACGCCCACCCTGGTGTTCTCCGGGGAGTAGCGGATGGCGTTGTCGATCAGGTTACGCAGGGCGGTAACCAGCAGGTCCCGGTCACCAAAAACGGTGGCCTCAACCCGCTCCCCCACCACGATCCGGATGTTCTTGCTTTCAGCAGGGAGCTGGGAACGGTCCACCGCTTCAGTGATGACCGCGTTGATGTCCACGGCCTTGCCCTCTTGGGACACGCTGGCACCTTGGAGGCGAGACAGCTCGATGATGTCCTGGACCAGGGCGGCCAGCCGGCTTGACTCCTTGTGCATGCGCTTGGCGAACCGGCGAACGGCTTGTTCGTCGTCGGCCGAGGACTCCAGGGCCTCGGCCAGCAGGGAAATTGCGCCCACCGGGGTCTTCAGCTCGTGGGACACGTTGGCCACGAAGTCGTTGCGGATCTCTTCCGTGCGGGTAATTTCGGTGCGGTCGTCGGCCAGCAGCACGATATATTCCTCGCCGAGCATGGCCGCCCGGACCTGCACGATGATGGTTCCGTGGCCCAGCGGACCGCGCTGGAGCTCCAGCCGTTTTTCCAGGATCACGCCGTCGCGCCGCACGCCGGCCGTCATGTCCAGCAATTCCTTGTGGACCACCGTGTGGCCGCGAACCAGTCCGTACGCATATGCTGCCGGGCTGGCGCGCACCACACCGTCCACGGCGTCAACCACCACAAAAGCCCGTCCGACGACGGCCAGCACTTCCGCGGCGCCGGCCGGCAAAGCGAGTTCGTCCACGTCGACATCAACAAGCTTGCGCTGCTTTTCGCTGATCCTGAAGGCGAGCACGCCAAAAGTGCCGAGCGACAGGCCGACCAGGCCGGCGATGACACCGATGAGCATAGGATCCACACATCCAGCTTAGGCCGTGGTTCCTGTCGAGACGGTGCGTCATGGCCCATTACGGGGACGGTTCAGCTAACGTTCATCTACAACCGACTAATCGTTTACCGCACGCTGACAAAGTTATATGTTGGAGTGCCGAATGGCGACATGAGTTCCGTCTGCCACCCGAGGGGCGGAGTTCCAAAGAAAGGACGCCCACGTGCGTAAGGTTTTTCAGGAAGAGCTGACCCAGGTGGGTGAGCAGCTGGTGGAGATTTCGCAGTTGGTCAGCGAGGCATTGGCGAAAGCCTCGACGTCCTTCCGGGTTGCCGACGTTGATCTGGCAGAGGACGTCATCGCCGCGGACGCCCGTATCGACTTTTTGCAGACCAGCCTGGATGAGCGCGCTATCGACATCCTCGCCCTGCAGGGGCCGGTAGCCAGCGATCTGCGGATGATCGTGGGCTCCCTGCGCATGAGCGCTTCCCTGGAGCGGATGGGGGACCTCGCCCGCCACATTGCCCAGCTGGCCCGGCTGCGTTTCCCGTCCACCGTGATCCCTGCATCCATGACGGAAACGTTCAACAGAATGGCCGAGCAGGACCAACTGATCGCGGACAAGCTTATTGTCCTGCTGGAATCCCGAGACCTCGAAGTGGCCCGCGACATCCACAAGGCCAACAACACCATCGACGATCTCCACCTGAGCGTGTTCAAGGCGATCGCCGCCCCGGACTGGGCCGAGTCCCCCGCCACCACCGTGGACGTGGCCCTGGCCAGCCGCTACTTCGAACGGTTCGCTGACCACGGCGTGTCGGTGGCCCGCAAGGTCACCTACCTCGTCACCGGCGAATGGCAGGGGCAGGGCTTCTAGCCGCTCCCTCAACCACATACGACGGCGGGCCGGTCACCTCAGGTGACCGGCCCGCCGTCGTACGTTAACTACTGCTTTATTTCTTGCCCTGGTTCGCCACTGCCAGGATGGCTTCCGCAGCGGCGTCCGGGTCCAGGTAGGTGCCGCCCGGCTTGATCGGCTGGAAGTCCTCGTCCAGGTCGTAGACCAGCGGGATGCCCGTGGGGATGTTCAGGCTGGCGATGGCGTCGTCGCTGATGCCGTCCAGGTGCTTGACCAGGGCGCGCAGCGAGTTGCCGTGGGCGGTGACCAGGACGGTCTTGCCGGTTTTGAGGTCTTCCTTGATGTCCGATTCCCAATAAGGAAGCAGGCGGACCAGGACATCCTTGAGGCACTCGGTGCGGGGCAGTGCGTCGCCGAGGTCCGCGTAACGCGGGTCGCGGGCCTGGGAGAACTCGGAGTCGTCGGCCAGGGGCGGCGGCGGGGTGTCGTAGGACCGGCGCCATTCCATGAACTGTTCCTCGCCGTATTCGGCCAGGGTCTGCGCCTTGTCCTTGCCCTGCAGGGCGCCGTAGTGGCGTTCGTTCAGGCGCCAGTCCCGCTTGACGGGGATCCAGCCGCGGTCGGCCTTGTCCAGGGAAATGTTGGCCGTGTTGATGGCCCGCTTCAGGAGCGAGGTGTAGAGGATATCCGGGAGAAGATCGTTCTCAACCAGGAGCTCGCCGCCGCGTGCTGCTTCCTCGCGGCCCTGGTCGTTGAGGTCAACGTCCACCCAGCCGGTGAACAGGTTCTTGGCGTTCCATTCGCTGTGGCCGTGGCGCAGCAGAATCAGCTTGTAAGTCATGATTTTTATCCTAGCCGAGGCACGGCGCCGCCCGCCTTGCGTTACAAGGGCCCTGCGTTACAAGGATAGGGTTGGGCCGTGGTGCAAAAAGCTGAACGCGTGAGCGCTCCCCATGGCCGGAGCGGCAGGCCGGTCGGAAACATCACGCGGGGCACCACCAATCCCAACCGGATGCGGCGGGTGGACCGCTGGCTCACCGGTCCCCAGGCCTGGCGCCTGCGCGCTGCCGAAGACCCCCTCGTGGTTGACCTGGGCTACGGCGCAACGCCGGCCACCGCCGTCGAACTCTTTGATCGTCTCCGCGCAGTCCGGCCGGACGTCCGCGTGTGCGGAATCGAAATCGAGCCGGAGCGCGTCCGGATCGCCAAGGCGCTAGAGAGGCCGGGGCTGAGCTTTCAGGTGGGCGGTTTCGAATTGCCGCTGTCCGGGCGCCCCGTGCTGGTCCGCGCCTTCAACGTCCTGCGGCAGTACGAAGAGGCCGATGTGGCGGGGATCTGGCGGCTGGTCCAGGGCCGGCTCGCCCCCGGCGGGCTCTTTATCGACGGTACCTGCGATGAGATCGGGCGGCGGGTGACGTGGGTTGCCCTCGACGCCGAGCGGCCGTTGTCACTGAGCATGTCCGTGCGGTTCGGCAGCTTTGAGCTGCCATCGGAAATTGCCGAGCGGCTGCCGAAGGCGCTGATCCACCGCAACGTTCCGGGAGAGCCTGTCCACCGGCTGATGCAGGCCATGGACCGGGCCTGGCTGGAGTCGGCGCCGCTGGCGTCATTCGGCAACAGGCAGCGCTGGCACGCCATGTGCAGGGCACTGTCCGACGGCGGGTGGCCGGTTCAGGACGGCCCGGCGCGGTGGCGCCTGGGCGAGTTAACGGTGGCATGGGAAGCTGTGGCGCCGTCGGTCTAGTGTGGGCCCACGCCGTCAGGTTCCCTGAGCGAGCTTGCGAGCTGAGGGTGCCGGTGGGGATTACCAGCCGCCGTAGGGCCCCGTATTACGGCTACCGCCGCGGCCCGCGTCCTTGACGGCTGGCCGGACGTCTGCGAGGTAAATGGACGCTGCCACCACGGCGGCGAGCCCAAAGAGGCCAAGCGTGCCGAAGATTCCGCCGCTGCTGAAGAGCGAGATGGCGCCGATCAGGGTGGCGCCGCCGGTCAGTGCCAGCCAGAAGGTCTTGGTTCGTTTTCCGGTCGCTTCAAAGGCTGCGGACTTGTGCCTGACGCAGTCAAGCAGAGCCCACACTTCAAGTCCGAATGCCACCAGGGCAAGGATAAAAAACACTGCCAGCTCTACAGGCCGAATTATCAGTTCACCGTCCACCGTCCAAGCCTAGCCGCCCAGCGAGTCGAGTGCCTGCTTCAAATCGGCCCAGAGGTCCTCAATATTTTCAATGCCGACGCTCAGCCGCACCAGGTTGTCCGGGACACTCAGCGGCTCAGCGGCGTGCCGGCGGCGCCGTTCGATCAGCGATTCCACCCCGCCCAGGGAGGTGGCTGGCAGCCACAGCTGCAGCGCGCGGACCAGTTTGTCCGCGGCGTCTGCTCCGCTCAGGCCGGCAACCGGCGCGATCTGCACGCACACAATCGAACCGAAGCCCGACATCTGGGTCTTGGCCCGTTCGTGGCCGGGATCCGTGGGGAGGCCGGGGAACCGGATGCTATCGATCAGGGGGTGCTTGCTCAGGCGTTCCGCCAGGACCGCGGCAGAAGCCTGAGACCGTTCCACACGCAGCGCTAGGGTCCGGAGCCCGCGCAGCGCCAGCCATGCCTCGAACGGCCCGGCAATACCGCCATGAATGATGCGGTGGTGCAGCAGCGCTGCCCGGATGTCCGGGTTGGACGTCACCAAGGCGCCGAGGACGACGTCGGAATGTCCGGCCAGGTATTTGGTCACCGAGTGAAGAACGACGTCGGAACCCAAGCTCAGTGGCTGCTGGACCAACGGCGTGGAGAACGTATTGTCCGTCACCACAATGGCGCCCACCCGGTGGGCCGCCGCGGTGAGTTCGCGGATATCGGCGATGCCCAGCATCGGGTTGGTGGGGCTCTCAAGCCACAGCATCCTGGCCGCTTTCGCGTCCGGTCCCTGCGGCGCGAGCTGTGCTTTGACTGCGTCAGTGTCCGTGATGTCCACAGTCCGCAGTTCCAGGAAGCCCTTCTGCGCCAACTCCGTGGCCATCACGAGCGAACCCGCATAACTGTGCGACGGCATCACCAGGACGCCGCCGGCGGGCAGCAGGGACAGTGCCGAACTGACGGCCGCGAGTCCGGACGCGTAGAGCAGGCCGGGCAGTTCAGATCCTTCAAGCTGGCCCAGGGCCTCCTCAAAGGGATCCCAGGTGGGGTTGGAATAGCGGCCGTAGCCCCGGTCCCCGTCGCCCAGCGCTCCCGTGCCGAAGTACGTCGAGGACAGCACGATGGGCGGGTTGACGGGCTCGTCCCGCTCACGCGCCGGCCGGCCGGCGGCAACCACTACGGTTTCGGCCGACAGGGACGCTGCATACTGTTCCGAGAGACTCATGGAGAAAGCGTACTTGGACGTGCGGCGGCTCCCGAAGTCGGTAGTCTAGACCAGTGACCACCAACAGCCCTGGACTTTTCATCGCCTTCGAGGGCGGCGACGGCGCCGGCAAGTCCACCCAGGCGGCCCGTCTTGCCGAGGCTCTGGAAACACGTGGCCTGACGGTCCTGCGGACCCGCGAACCCGGCGGGACGCCCATTGGCGAAAAACTGCGTTCCCTGGTCCTGGACCACGGCCATGGCCACATCGACGCCCACACCGAGGCACTCATCTTTGCTGCCTCCCGCGCGGCCCATGCCAGCCAGGTGATCCGCCCGGCACTGGAACGCGGCGAGGTTGTCCTGACGGACCGCTACATTGATTCGTCCGTGGCGTACCAGGGGGCCGGCCGCGATCTGGGTGCCGACGCCGTGCGTACCCTCAACGAATGGGCGACGTCCGGGCTGCAGCCCAACCTCACGGTGTTGCTGGACGTGGACCCCGCTGACGGCCGCCGCCGCCGCACAGCCGGCGACGCCGCCGAAGACCGCCTTGAGTCAGAGGCCGATGAGTTCCATTCAACAATCCGCGGGGCGTTCCTCGAACTGGCCTCCAGCCGGCCGGATACGTATCTGGTCCTGCCGGCGGATCTGCCCGTCAACGAACTGGCCGCGCGGATCCTCACCCGCGTTGATGCCTTGCTCGCGTCTGCAGGCCGGGGCGCCGCATGACTGTCTGGGACGACCTTCAGGGCCAGCCCGCCGTCGTCGAACAGCTCCGCCTTGCCTCGCGGGGCGAAGGACTGACCCATGCCTGGCTGTTCACGGGCCCGCCCGGATCCGGGCGTTCCAACGCCGCGAAGGCCTTCGCGGCCGCCCTCAACTGCGATCAGGACGACGTGGCCAGGCGCGGCTGCGGGGAGTGTCCCGCCTGCCTGACCATCCTCGGCGAGACCCATTCGGACGTGACGTACGTCAGGACCGAGAAGGTCACCATCACCATCGATGAAGCCCGCGACCTGGTATCCAAGGCCGGCAACCGGCCGTCGTCCGGGCGCTGGCGGATCATTGTGGTGGAAGACGCCGACCGCATGGCCGAGCGGACCACCAATGTGCTGCTGAAGGCCATCGAGGAACCCACGCCGCGGACCATCTGGATGCTGTGCGCACCGTCGCCCGCTGACGTCCTGGTGACCATCCGTTCGCGCTGCAGGGCCGTGGCCCTGCGGCTGCCGCCGGCCGCCGACGTCGCCGCTTTGCTCGTTAAGCGCGACCGCGTGGACCCGGTACTGGCCGAACGCGCTGCCCGCGCGGCGCAAAGCCATGTGGGGATCGCCCGCCGGCTGGCGCGGGACCCCGAGGCGAGGGAACGCCGGCTGGAAACGGTGAGGTTCCCCCTGGCTCTGCGCGGCGTGACCGCAGCGGTGATGATGGCGGACAAGCTGGTGAAGATCGCCACCGCCGAAGCCAACAGTTCCAATGAAGAACGCGACGCCGCCGAGAAGGCTGCGCTGCTGGCCACCCTGGGTGCCCCGGAGTCAGGGACGCTCCCGCCGACCATGCGCAGCCAGGTCAGGCAGCTTGAAGACGA
Source organism: Pseudarthrobacter sulfonivorans (assembly GCF_001484605.1). Taxonomy (NCBI): domain Bacteria; kingdom Bacillati; phylum Actinomycetota; class Actinomycetes; order Micrococcales; family Micrococcaceae; genus Pseudarthrobacter; species Pseudarthrobacter sulfonivorans. Next base: position 1,514,443 of record NZ_CP013747.1, read on the forward strand.
CCAGAAACGACGGGCCAAGCGATCCATCACGGACTCGCTGGACCGGACGCTGACGGACCTCCTGTCGTTCTACCGGGATGTGCTGATCATCCAGCTCGGGAACGCCGTGGAGCTGGTAAACGTTGAGCTCAGGGGTGAGCTGGAGGAATTCGCCGCCCGGTCTGCCCCGGAGACCACCCTCGCCCGCATGGACGCCATCAACAAAGCCCGCCAACGCATCACCACCACCAACGTTGCACCGCTGTTGACCATTGAGTCCATGGCAGCCAGCCTGATCTAGCACCTACTAGGAGACCGCTCGATGACTGCACGCCCCCTGCCCGCACGCTCCCGATCCCTGGTGATTGGGCTGCGGGCTGCCGGCGCCCTGATCCTGGCCCTGACGCTGGCCTCGTGCGGCCTCTTTGGCGGGGACACCCCGGACGCGGCCCCCGCTACGGCGAAGGCAGACCCTGCTATCGTGGCGTCCGCGCCCGCCGGCTTGGACTCCTTCTACGCCCAGGAGGTTGTGTGGGAGCCCTGCGAAAACGGCTTCCAGTGCGCCAAGGTCACCGTGCCGATGGACTACGCGAAGCCGGACGGCGACACGATCCAGATAGCTGCGCTGAAGGCTCCCAGCACGGGCAAGAAAACCGGCAGCCTGCTGGTCAACCCGGGCGGTCCGGGCGGGTCCGGCTACGACTTCGTCAAGGATGCGGCCGCGACGCACTTCTCGCAGTCTGTCCGGGCCAACTATGACCTGGTGGGCTTTGATCCGCGGGGCGTCAAACGGTCCGCCCCTGTTACGTGCCTGACGGATGCCGAACGGGACGCGTCCCGGGCAAAGGTCTACGCACTGGATACCGATGCAGGGCTTGCCGCCGCGTTGGCCGACAACAAGGCCATCGCCGCGCAGTGCGCCGCCAAGACGGGTCCGGTACTGGGCCACGTCGACACGGTCAGCGCGGCCAAGGACCTGGACATCCTGCGGGCCGTGGTCAATGACTCGAAGCTCAATTACCTGGGGTACTCCTACGGAACGTTCCTTGGTTCAACCTACGCCTCGCTGTTCCCGGACAACGTGGGCCGTATGGTCCTGGATGGCGCCCTGGATCCGTCCATCAGCAACGAGGAGCTGACCAGCGGCCAGGCCGTGGCGTTCGAAAAAGCCATCAGGGCCTACGTGGCCAGTTGCCAGCAGGAATCCTCGTGCCCGCTCAGCGGGAACGTGGACAGCGGAGTCCAGCAGATCCGCGACCTCATCACCGCCGTCCAGAACACACCTTGGCAGGCCAAGGACGGCCGCCTAGTGAACGCCACGATGTTCGTCAGCGGCCTCATCACTCCGCTGTATAACGACCAGAGCTGGCCCGCCCTGAGCCAGGCCCTCGAAGCTGCACTGAACGGTGACGCCAGCCTGATGCTCCGTCTGGCGGACCTCGGCGCTGACCGCGGCGCCGACGGGAAGTACACGTCCAACTCCACCTTCGCCTTCGGCGCCATCAACTGCCTGGACTACCCCATGGTGTCCGATACTGCCGCCATGCGCGCGGAACAGCAACAGCTCATGCAGGCCTCCCCTACCCTGGGCTACTTCTTCGCCTACGGCGGCACCAACTGTGTGGACTGGCCGTACGAGACCCTGCGGACCCCCGCCCCGGTGGAATACACCGGCGACGCTCCCATCGTGGTTGTCGGAACCACCGGCGACCCTGCCACCCCCGTGGAATGGGCCGCATCCCTGCGCAAACAGCTGGGCAACGCCTCCCTGCTGACCTGGCAGGGAGAGGGCCACACCGCCTACGGCCGGGCCAACAGCTGCCTCGAAGACGCCGTGGACAAATACCTTGTGGACGGAACGGTTCCCTCCGACAACACCGTCTGCTGAGGACTTCTGCTGAGGTGTTTGGGGCGCCCATTTTGACCCGGGCGCAGGGACTCTATTACAGTTGACTCTTGCATGAACCGCCCGGTTACGCCGGGCGAATTGTGCGGTGCTTCCTTAGCTCAGTCGGTAGAGCGTTTCACTCGTAATGAAAAGGTCATCAGTTCGATTCTGATAGGAAGCTCGGGACAAACCCCGTATTGTCGTTGATTTCGACGATGATACGGGGTTTTTCGCTGGTTAAGCCCTCCGGCAGCCCGCCGCATTGAGCTGGGCCGCCGACGGCAGTTTCCCTGTGGTCCACCGAAATTCATCCCGCCGTCATCTTCCACTGCTAATGTCCGGCCATGGATGAACTATTGCTGGTACCGGGTTCTGCCGCTGCACGTGATCTGTCGAACCGGTCGGGGTACGACGTCGCCTTCCTGGGTGTACAGGTTCCTATGCCGATTCTGGCCGACACGAAAACGATCCTGCTGCCCTACACCCATTTCTCGGTGCTCATGCGGCTGGACAAGCGCCTGGCCGCCGTCACGGCCCTCGGCATCGACGGGGAGAAGCTGATGGATCTGGACCGATCCGGGATCCAATGGCAGCTGGATCCAAGGTTGGCCGAGGACCAGCAGACCGGTGAGCAGCTCTACGCCCGGAACGACCTTGATAGGGGACACCTGGTCCGGCGCGCCTCAGCCGTCTGGGGTGATACGCGACAGGAGGCCGCCCGAGCGAATGAGGACACGTTCCACTACACGAACGCCGTGCCCCAGGCTGCGAAGTTCAACCAGAGCCTGGACCTGTGGCTGGGGTTGGAGTCCTACCTGCTGGAGCATGCCGCCGACCACGGCCGGCGGCTGATCGTGTTCACCGGACCCATTTTCGGGGACAATGACCCGGTGTACCGCGGCGTGGAGATTCCGCTGCTGTTCTTCAAGGTCGCCGCATTCCTCCAAGACGGGGAGCTTGCGGCCACCGGCTACATCGTGGACCAGACACCACAACTGGCCGACCTGCCCGACATGCCCCACCCGGGCGCCGTGGACGAGGCTCCGCCCCTGGGCCCGTTCCGGACTTTTCAGGTCCCCGTCCGCGATATCGCCGCCGTCACCGGCCTGGATCTGGACCAGCTCGTGGCCGTTGACCGGATGCCCATCGCCGCAGAACTACCCACCGCCCGGGTGAAGTCGACGTGGCGGACGCTCGTGTCTCCGGAGGACCTGGACCTGGACTTCGATCTGAACGGAGACTAGAGCCCCGGCCGCAAGAGGGGAAACATCGTCCAGCGTGTCTCCGGTCAAGAACTGACCGGAGACGGGCTACCGGCCGAAGACCGTCTGGGTGGCCAAACGCCCGAGCTCAGCCATTCGGAACCGTGAGTTCGACCGGCGAAGCTTCCACGGGACCGCCGCACTGGGCCGAGCCGCCCACCCGCTTCCAGTCCAGGTCGGCTTCCTTCTCGGCGAGGACCTCGCCCGTGGCAGACAGTGCTTTAGCGGTCACGTGGTCAGGAGAGCTCATGCTGACGGTGAACCGCCAGGTATCGGCGTCGATCCTTTCAGCGTAGAACGGGGCCATGGTGGGCTGGGCTTCCGGGGTGTGCGGAGCCCTGGCATCCAGCGGTGTTGTCACGATAATGCGGGGTGCTGCTGTCCCAGGCTCCGGTCGCAACTCCGAACAAGCGCCATCGGCGCACAGCTGGACGGTATCCACACGCGAGAGATCACCCGCCAGTTCAACCGTGATGGAGTTGACCCACCCGATGGCCGGACAGACGTTCGAGCAGCCGGCAACCGGGATGCAGACTGCCAACATCAGAACGGCCGGCCGGACAAGGAGCCCCCACACTCTTCTCATGCGGCCAGTCTAGGCGGCACACATACCCTTCGGCTCCGGAGCCCGCCCCCTATGATGGCGAGCATGGATGACAAGGCGCTGACGGCTATCGCGTTCGAACTGTATGCCCTGCCTTTCGAGGAATTTGTAGCTGCCCGGACCGCCGCAGCCAAGGCAGCCGCCGGTTCCGGGAAGGATCTCCCGGCTGCCGTCAAGGCGTTGCCAAAACCGTCAGCGGCGGCCTGGGCCGTCAACATGCTGGCCATCCATGAGCCAGGAGTGCTCGCGCAGCTTTCCGAGCTCGGCCAACGGATGCGGTCGGCCCAGGCATCCCTCGACGCCGCCGCCCTCCGGGAACTGGCGCGGGAGCGCCGCACCCTGCTGGGGACCGCCGTCGACACCGCCCGCGCCGTTGCAGAACGCCAGGGGCGCAGCATCAGCGCCACCATCGCCGCCGACGTCGAGCGGACCCTGCAGGCGATGACCGCCGACGAAGGTGCCACTGCCGCCGTCCAAAGCGGACTGCTGGTCCAGGCGCTGTCCGCCGACGGCGTGGACACGGTTGATCTCGATGGGGCCGTAGCGGTGCCCGGGGCCGTGCCGGCGCCGCGCGCCACGCCGCTGTCCACCACTACGCAGCGCACTACCAAACAGCCACCGGCGGCTACCGCACCGGAAGAAGAACGGACGACGGCGGAGCACGGCACCCGCAAACACGCGGACCAGCCGCGCCTCAAGGCTGTCCGGGAGACTCCGCGGCCGGCGTCCCCCTCGGCGCTGGAAAAGGCCAGCGCTGCCTTGGGCGAGGCCAAGGCAGCAGAGGAGGAGTCCGCCCGGCTGGCCGCGGACCGGCAAAGGCAGCTGGCGGACACGGAGGCCGAAGTCGCGGACCTGACCCGCGAAACACGCGAGCTCCGCGACCGGCTCAAAGCCGCGGAGGAGCAGCTGGACAGCGCCAGGAAAAACCTGGGCACGGCTGCCGCCGAGGCCAAGCAGGCGGCCCGGGCAGCAGATAAGGCCAAGCGTTCGGCCATGCTCGCGCAGGAGCGGGTGCTACGCCTGGGCAACACGCGGGACTGATGAACGGTTAATGTCAGACCCCGGTTGCAGACTGGATTTATGGAAAACCAACTTGCACAGGAATTTCACGTCACGTACTTCGACGCCGATTGCGGCCGGATCCGCAGTGAAATCTTCGACTCACTGAGGGAAGCCGAGCGTTTCGCCAGCCGGAACTGCGGCACCGAGGAATCGTGGGCCGTTATTGACGCTGTTGCCGTGGGGCAGGCCAGGATCGCCGCCTGAGGCTCGGCCGGAAATACCGCTCAGCCGGAACGGCTTTCGGGCTGGCCGCCGGCGGCGGCATCCTCGGCGAGCCGGCGTTCGGCGTCGGCCACCTGCTCAAACACTGATTCCGCGCGGCGGCGTACCGAGGCCGCCCCCACCGGGACGGGACCGACGGCGAGCCGCAGCATGGCGGCAGCCTCGGCAGTGGTGGCCAGTGAATTGCCTGCCTTCGACAGCGACCGGTGCACACCGGCCAGGTCTCCAGGAATGTCCAGCCCCTCGCTGGGCGAACGTCGCTGGGCCTCGACGCAAACAACACGGACACGTTCCAGGAGCCCCGCCAGCTCGTTCGCGACTTCCACCAGTTCCGCATAAAGCTGCTCGTCTTCGACACCTTCGAGGACCTGGTGATAGCGGTCCAGGCCACGGTGGAAACGATCGTGGGCGCGGCGCCAAAGGCCCTTGCCCAGCTCAGCATCGTCCTTGCGCCCTTGGCGGGCGGCAGTAAAGAATCCCACGCAGGAACCTAGAGGTACTGGCCAGGACCGTGGTCCGGGTCCTCCGGCCGGCCTGACGGCACCGGACCGGAATGCTGGCCGGCGGCGGCCCTCTGCGGCTCACCGTTTTCCCCGATAACCACACCAGGGGCGATCATGGTGCCCGGCGGAAGCTGCTTCAGGTGCAGCTGCGCGGCGGTCTGCTCCCGTGCGGCGTGCTGGGCGGCGATGGCCGTCTGGATGCCGTGGAAGAGGCCTTCCAGCCACCCCACCAGTTGCGCCTGGGCGATCCGAAGCTCGGCGTCGGACGGTGTGGTGTTCTCCGGGAAGGGCAGGCTGATCCGTTCCAGTTCTTCAACGAGTTCCGGTGCCAGCCCGTCCTCCAGCTCCTTGATGGAACGTTCGTGGATCTCGGCCAGGCGTTCGCGCGCGGCGTCGTCCAGGGGAGCCGACTTAACCTCCGCCAGGAGCTGCCGGATCATGGTGCCGATCCGCATGACTTTCGCAGGCTCGTCCACAAGGTCCTGCAGGTTGCTGCCCTTGGCCTTGCCCCCGAGTGACGTGCTCGACGCCGCCGGGCCGGTTGTGACCCGGCCAGCAGCGCCGGGGCCGGCGCCGGCTCCAGCCGGGCTGGTTGCAGCCGGCATGGCCGGTTCGCCGTTGTCGAGGGTCCTGCCCTCAACGGGGACATCATCAGGCTGAGTGTCTGTCGGATCGCTCATGCGTTCATACTCTCACGAGCCGAGGACGGGCAGTCCAGTTGATGAAGCAGCCTGGTTGAGGAAGCAGTCCAGTAGATGAGGCCGGCCAGCCGATGAAGGCTGGCCGGCCGTCAGCGTCAGCAGCACCGGCCCTGCGGGTTGGAGTCCTGGCGGTCCGTCCGGTCCCGCCAGAACTCGCGTTCCGTCAGCGGTGGCTCCCCATGTCCGGCCGTGTGGTGGTGGTCCAGGTACTTGGCGTACGCATCCGCACCGAGCACGCCGCCGAGGTACCGGGCGAAACCCCGGAACCCTGTTGCCACCACGGACAGACCGGGGCTCATTTGTGGTGACCTGCCCTTTCGAAGCGCAAATCGGCCGGCAGCTTGTTCCACTCGGCCTCCAGCTCACGTTCCGCGGGTGTGGGGATCAGCCCGGCGGGCGCGAAGACCTTCGAGGGCCGGGCCTCGTCCTCGTTGTCAACGTTCGGCAACCCAGCGGAATGGTTGCGGAAGGCCTTGATGGTGGCCACGAGTGCCATGGCGATGACGATAATGCTGAGCACCACAAAGATGACGGACAGCCAGCCCTGGATCGCGGTGTTGCGCACCACGGCTTCCATGGCGGCGACGCTCTTGGCTGTGCCGAACTCGGTCTTGCCGTCCGCGAGTGCCTTGCTGAAGGCTGCGTTGTTGGCGAAGTAGCCGACGGCGGGCGTTGAGGAGAAGATCTTCTGGTAACTCGCGGTGATGGTCACCACCGCCGCGAACGCCAGCGGTACGGCCACGATCCAGAGGTATTTGAAGCTCCCCCGCTTGGCGACGATGGCCAGGCACACGGACAGCGCGATCGCGGCCAGCAGCTGGTTGGCGATGCCGAACAGCGGGAACAGCGTGTTGATGCCACCCAGCGGATCGGTCACGCCCATGAGCAGCACGGCACCCCAGGCGGCCACCATAACGGCGGTGCACAGCCAGGCTCCCGGACGCCACGAGTGCTCCTTGAACTTCGGGATGAAGTTGCCGATGGAGTCCTGCAGCATAAAGCGCGCAACGCGTGTACCGGCGTCCACTGCGGTGAGGATAAACAGCGCCTCGAACATGATGGCGAAGTGGTACCAGAACGCCATCAGGGCCGTGCCGCCGATGAACTGCTGCATGATGTGGGCGAGTCCCACGGCAAGTGTGGGCGCGCCGCCGGTCCGGGACACAATGCTTTGCTCCCCGACGTTGGCTGCCGTTTCCGCGAGCATGGCCGGGTTGACGTTGACTCCGGCGAGGCCAAGGCTGTTGACCCAGGCGGCCGCGGTTTCCACCGTGCCGCCGGTCAGGGCGGCCGGCGCGTTCATGGCAAAGTACAGCCCGCGGTCAATGGAGATGGCCGCGACCAGCGCCATGATGGCCACAAACGACTCCATCAGCATGCCGCCGTAGCCGATGAAGCGGGTCTGGCGTTCCTTCTCGATCAGTTTCGGGGTAGTGCCCGAGGAGATCAGGGCGTGGAAGCCGGACAGCGCCCCGCAGGCAATGGTGACAAACAGGAACGGGAACAGGGCACCGGGGAAGACCGGCCCGTTGTCCCTGCTGGCGAACTCGCTGAAGGCCGGGACAGTGATCTCCGGACGGACCACGATGATGGCCAGTGCCAGCATCACGATCACGCCGATCTTCATAAACGTGGAGAGGTAATCGCGGGGGGCCAAGAGCAGCCAGACCGGAAGGATGGCGGCAATGAAGCCATAGACAATGAGGCCCCAGGCGATGGTCACCTTGTCCAGGGTGAAGAACGCGGAGCCCCATTCGGTCTCCGCCACCAGGCCGCCGCCGATGATCGCGGCCATCAGGAGCACAAAGCCGATCAGGGAGACTTCCATGATCTTGCCCGGCCGGATGTAGCGCAGGTAGACGCCCATAAACAGCGCAATCGGGATGGTCATACCCACCGAGAACACGCCCCACGGGCTTTCGCCCAGGGCGTTGACGACGACGAGCGCGAGGATCGCCACGATGATCACCATGATGAGCAGCGTGGCGATCAGTGCTGCCGTGCCGCCGATGACGCCCAGTTCTTCGCGGGCCATCTGGCCGAGGGAACGGCCGCCGCGGCGCATGGAGAAGAACATCACCAGGTAGTCCTGGACGGCACCTGCAAGCACAACGCCGATGATGATCCAGATGGTGCCGGGGAGGTAGCCCATCTGGGCCGCGATGATGGGTCCGACCAGCGGGCCGGCACCCGCGATGGCGGCGAAGTGGTGGCCGAACAGCACGTTGCGGTCCGTGCGGACATAGTCCTTGCCGTCAGCCTTGTATTCCGCCGGCGTGGCGCGGCGGTCATCCGGCTTGGTGATGAGGCGTTCGATCACCTTGGAGTAGAAGCGGTAACCGATCAGGTAAGTACAGACCGAGGCAAAAACGAACCAGATCGCATTGACGGTTTCGCCCCGGACGATGGCCAGCATGAACCAGGCGACGCCGCCGAGCAGTGCGATGGCTGCCCACAGGGCGATCTTGGCCGGAGTCCATTTCTTATCCTCAGCCTCGCGGACGGCCTCATCCACTGCCGTTGGCGGAAGCTTCGGATCGGCGGTCAATGGGCCGCTTCCTTTCGCTGCACGTACCGGTTCGTCAGGCCTGCTGGCCATGTCTCCTCCTTGAGAATTGGTGCTTCAGTGAGTTGCTCAAAGGCACCCTACCAACGCCGCACCAACGAGGAGGCGGCATTCTGCCCGCGCCGTGTGTCATTGCGGTGAACGGCGGGCGGGAGGCGCCGAGCGCACAAAAGCCCCCGTTCAGGGTTTCCTGGACGGAGGCCTTCGTGACTAATCCCGGGCGGGAGCCGTGGCTACGCGTGTGCGTAAGTGAGGCAGTCCGCGTTGTCAGCGCCGGGGCCCACATGGACTTCGGAGGCGTTGCACATCAGGTGGTCGTTGTGGACGCACTCGGAGCGCTGGCAGGCTCCGACATCCGCCAGGACCTTGGGCAGCCCGCCGTGTGTGCCGGTGTCGATGAACGTGGCGCAGCTGGCGTGGTCTTTGCTTCCGCCAACCGTGATGGCGTGGGCCGTACAGCCTTCGTGGTCATTAAACGAGCAACGGGTAACACTGCAATCGGCAACATGTGTTGTCATAGGAGGTTCCTCCGTACTTCGGCCGTCCGGGACGGACAGCGTCCTGGGTCCCACCGTAGGCCTGTTGGGCCCAATCAAAAAGACCCAACTGTGTGACCTAATTCCGGTGCTCCCCCGCTCAGCTGCCTCGGCAGACCGGGGTCAGGTCCCCACCTCCCGGCGGGACACCGGAAGCCTCGCCCGGGTAAACAGCCACGCCAGGGCCGCACCGGTGAGCGGCACCGCTATCAGCAGCGCCACGAGCTGGAGCCAGGGCACGACGGCGGTCCGCGCCATCCCGGTTGCGGTCACCAGCAGCACGGCCGGCACTATCCCGGCAACACTTCCCAACACAGTTCCGAGCCCCGCCGTCATCAGCGCCTGCGAACCCGCGAGCGCCTTCCGCAAGCGCGGGGCCGCACCCACGCCGGCAAGCGTCACGTGGTCTTTCCGCGAGTCCGCCATGGACAGGCCCGTGGTGATGCCTGCCGCGCTGAGCGTGATGAGCGCACCCAGGCCCACGATAGACCAGAGGATCAGCGAGTCGTCCTGCGCCGGTCCGCGCTCCACGTACGGGGTCCCGTATCGGTCCTTGTAGATGCTGGCGAGCGCTTCGGAAATTTTGTCCGCCTGGGCGGCATCAGGGTAGGCGCTGAACTGGACCAGCAGGGCGCTGTCATCCACTCGCATGCCGGCCGCCGCGGCAGCTTCCGGGGATACCACCCCGTAGTACGGCACATTGACGGCCGGCTCCAGCACGGCCGCAGCCACGTCCGTCTTCCGCGCCGTCTCCTCGTAGCCCTGGAAGGCACCTGTGGCGGGGTCGGCGCGCGCGGGCTTGCGCACGTCCCGCGCCACCAGCGATGCCTGCCCGTCCCGGACGAACACAGGGTTTGTGACTACCATTCCGCCGGCGGCCAGCACATCGCGGGCTTCCCCCGTCGGGGCAGTTCCGAACAGCCTCTCGATATCATCGGCAGTCCCGACCACTATCGAGTCGGCCCTTCCCTGGGACTCATAGGGACGCATTGGCCCCTGGCAGCGCCAGTCCTCCGGGTCGAGGACTCGCCCGCCCGCCGTTACGGGACACGCGTTGCCTTCCGGTGTGGCCAACGAATACTGCAGGCAGCTCGACGTCGGTGTCTGGGCGGGTGAGGCGTCAACCAGGTCCGGCTGCATTTCGCAGTTCCGGATGGCGGCTGTGCGTAGCACACCGGTCCATTCAACGGTGTCCACGGCCCCGTCCAGGGCGGACACCACTGCTGCGGGGTCAATCCGTAACGGGTCCGGCATAGTGCCGTCAGCCAGCAGGGGCTGCCATACGGACAACGGCAGGACCGCCTGGTTCTGCAACGCGGACCAATTGTGGTTTTGCTGCTCGTTCGCCTGCTGGCTGGCGGCCAGCACCATGCCGGCACTGGCCAGGGTTGCAGCGGCAAGGACGGCAGCAACCGCCGGAACCGTCCGGCTGCGGTTCCGGGAAGAGTCCCGGGCGGCCATGCGCGCAGCCAGGGGAAGGCCTCCGGCAGGCTTGGCAAGAAGTGCCACCATCTTGCCGGTCAGCAGGACCAGCGACGTAACGCCCAGTACCGCGCCGCCCAGCAGGAACCAGACAATCACCGGCGTCCTTGAGCTGAACACATCAGGGTCTTCGCTGCTGACGGCGAGCCACGTGCCGGCCGCAAGTGACGCGGCAGCCACGCCCAGCAGGACAGCACCCACCACCGCGGACTTCTTGCCCGCCGGCGCCGGGGCCCGCCCCGATTTGAGCGCGCCCAGAACAGCCTGGCGCGCCACCTGCCGCGCCGGGGCCAAGGCAGCCAGCAAGCACGCCACGTAGCCCATGACCATCACCAGGACCGTCAACAAAGCGTCCGGATGGAAGCCCGGGAAACGGACCGATCCGTTCAGGCGTGCCACCATCACCACCCCGGCGGCGGCTACCAGTCCCACCGCGGCGCCGGCCGCCACGCCGAGGCCGCCGAGCCACAGGCCAGCCGCCATCACCACCGAACGGATAGTAGGAATTTCGGCCCCGGTCGCGGCGAGCAGGGCCAGCTCCCGGACCTGCCCCTTGGCGCCCACGGCAAAAGCGGCTCCCGCCAGCAGGCCCACCTCCAGCAATGCGAGGGCGCCGAGGAGCGCCCCGGCCGCGTACGTGGTGAGCGGGAGCGACGCACTGGACGAGGTCCCTGCGCCCTCCGGCCCGCGCTCCTCCTGGGACGGCGGATTCAGCACCACGGACCTGGACAGCACGGTGACACCCACGGCGTTGGCCGCCAGCACCTGGCTCCAGGTCACGGGCTCGGAACCCACCAGGTAATACATGGTGGACTTGATGGCCGACGCGGCTGGCACCGGACCGGTGGAGGCTGGCGCCGGGGCGCCAACACTGCCCTGGCCGGGTTTGAGGTAGACGATGGAGTTGCTGTCCGAATAGCCCGCATCGCGGAGGGTTCCGACCGCGACAAACGTCCCCGCCGACGTCGCCAGTTCCTCCCCCAGTTCCAGCCCGAATCGCTCCAGCAGCCCCCGCGATACGAGCATCTCGGCATCGGTCCCGGGGGCCCTGCCATCCAGCAAGGTGTATTTTCCGGCAAATGCCGGGGCCGTGGCGTCCACCGCGCGGCCCACCACACGCACGTGCGCCGCACCCGATTCGGCGGTGAGGTCGAGGGTGGATTCCGTGAGGACGTCGTAGCCGGCCGGAATCGCGTCCTGCGGATCGGTCGGCGTGAAGTCAGGGTTCCTGTCCCAGTCGCTGGTGGTGATCTGCAGCTCTTCGACCGGGTGCTGGACCATAACGCCGTTGGCCATGGGCATGGGCCGGAACCGCGCCTGGGTGGTGCCGAGCTCGTACTGCACGCGCTCGGCGGCGGTTTCCTGGGTGCTCTGGACCAGGGTGACCGCCCCCGTCATGGCGGCCACGGGGAGCATGATCAGCAGGATGATCAGGAGGGAACGCCCTTTGTGGCGGCGGATATCGCGCCGCGCCATCCGCACGGCGACACGGAAAGCCTGCCGGCGCCCGCCGGGCGCCGGTGCGAGGGTGAGTGCCACGTCAGTAGCCGGCCTGCGTGAGGAGCATGGCGGGATCGTGCATGGCCGCTGCCTGGTCCACGATCCGGCCGTCCCGGAGGAACACCACCCGGTCAGCCCACGCGGCATGCCGGGCCTCATGAGTCACCAGCATCACGGCCGCACCGGCATCGGCACGGCTCCGCAGCACCTCCATGACGCCATGGCCGGTGGTGGAATCCAGGGCCCCGGTGGGTTCGTCGGCCAGGATCAGCCGGCGGTCGCCCACGATGGCCCGTGCGATGGCCACGCGCTGTTGCTGTCCGCCGGACATCTGGTCCATAAAGCGGTCGGCGAGTTCCGGGATGCCCACCTGCCGCAGCGCATCCAGCGCCTGGCGTTGCGCCTTCCGGGTGCCCGTCCCGTCCAGTTCCAGCGGCAGCGCCACGTTCTCGGCCGCCGTCAGGGTGGGGACAAGGTTGAAGTCCTGGAAGACATAGCCGACGGCGCGGCGGCGCAACCGGGCGAGTTCGTTCAGTCCCAGCCCGCCCAGTGGTGTTGATTCCACAAAGACACCGCCCGACGTCGGCCGGTCAAGTCCCCCGGCCAGCGCCAGGAGGGAGGATTTCCCGGAGCCTGACGGACCCATCACGGCGACGAACTCGCCGGCTCTGATACTGAGGTCGACCTCGCGCAGCGCGGCGACCGCCGTCGCGCCTTCACCGAACGTCCTGCTGACCTTGGCGAGTTCCAGGACCTGCTGCGGCCCCTGGACGCTCACCGGCGGCTATCCGCGATGAGCGGGGCAGCCTCTTCCACAGTGACCCCGTTGGACGATTTGCGTGGTGTGGCCTGGCCCGCGGTCTGCGCCTGCTGCAGCATCCGCGCCTCGCAGAGGTCCAGCCAGCGGACCTCCGCTTCCGTCTGGAAGATCAGCGAATCCAGCACCAGGAGCCAGGCGGTATCCGCAGCCCGCTGGTTGGCGGCCGTGTCGCGGCGGGCCTTGGTGTAGTCCTGCAGCGCCCGGATGGATGCCACCCGCTGGGCCTGGATGATGGCCTGCACATCCACGCCCGGCAGCGTGACCGCGAGCGCCAGTTTGATGGCCAGCTCGTTCCGCGGCGGGTTGTTGCGCTCCACGGGGGCGGCAAACCAGTTCTGCACCTCCGCCGTGCCGGCGGCGGTGATGCTGTAGACCACGTGGCCTTCGCCGTCACTGCCGTCATTGCTGACCAGGCCGTCGCGTTCCAGCCTGTCCAGTGTGGTGTACACCTGCCCGATGTTCAGGGGCCAGGTGGACGCGGTGCGGTTCTCGAACTCAACCCTGAGCTGGTAGCCGTAACGCGGCTGGTCCTGCAGCAGGGCGAGGAGGCTGTGGCGGATGGACATGATGCTCCTAGCGGTGGCGTCAGCGTCGGTATGCACGGACCCCCAAGACCCGTGCATACCGCGTATAGAGTGAGGCTAACCCAGTCCGCCGCGCAAAGCAATACTCAGTATCTACCCTGGCTACATAACCAGCAGGATCTTGCCCACATGGTCGCCGCTGTCGAAGTACCGGTGGGCGGCCGCAACCTGGTCCAGCGGGAAGGTCCTGGCCACGAGCGGGCGGATCCGGCCGTCCGTGATGAGGGGCCACACGGATTCGCGCACGGCGTTCATGATGGCGCCTTTTTCCGCCACCGGGCGCGGCCTCAGTGCCGTGGCAACCACTGCCGCGCGCTTCCGCAGGAGCTGGCCAAGATCCAGCTCACCCTTGGCCCCGCCCTGCAGGCCGATGACAACGAGCCGGCCGTAGTCCGCGAGCGCATCAACGTTCTGCGCCAGGTACTTGGCACCCACAACGTCGAGGATCACGTCGGCACCCTTGCCGCCGTTCTGCCGCCGGAGGCTTTCGGGGAAGTCCTCTTCGGTGTAGTTGATTGCGATGTCCGCGCCCAGGAAAGCCTTCGCGGTCCCCACCTTTTCCGCGCTTCCCGCGGTGGTGGCCACCTTGGCGCCGAAGGCCTTGGCCAGCTGGATGGCCATGGTGCCGATCCCGCCGGTGGCGCCGTGGATCAGGACAGTTTCACCGGCCTGCAGCTGCGCCGTCATGATCAGGTTGGAGTAGACCGTGGCTGCGACTTCCGGCAGCGACGCAGCGGTGACCACATCAACGCCGTCGGGAATCCGCAGGACCTGCTCCGCCGGCACCGCTACCTGCTCCGCATAGCCTCCGCCGGCCAGCAGCGCCACCACTTTGTCACCGACGGAGAATGCCTTGGTGACACCGGGACCGAAGCCGGCGATCCGCCCGGAGACTTCCAGCCCCGGGATCTCGGACGCGCCGGGCGGGGGCGGGTAGAAGCCCCGGCGCTGCTGCACGTCCGCCCGGTTCAGGCCGGCGGCGACAACGTCGATCAACACCTCGCCCTGGCCGGGCACCGGCGCGTCCACTTCGCGGACTTCCAGAACCTCCGGACCACCGGGTTCTGCAATGTAGACGGCTTTCATGGAGAACTCCCGTTTTCTAGCTGATTCGTGCCCCAGAACCAGTGTGCACCGGACGCACGGCAGACTCTGTTTTGTTGCAGCCAACTGCCTATGAAACACTACTCGTTAGGGAAGGTTGTCCGAGCGGCCGAAGGAGCTAGTCTTGAAAACTAGTGTGCGGTAACCCCGTACCAAGAGTTCGAATCTCTTACCTTCCGCGAATGGAACCCCGGTCCGCCACAAGATGGCGAACCGGGGATTCTTCGTTTAACGGCCCATGGCCGCCAGAGCGGAACCATTGAAACTGTCGGAGCCCGGACATAGGGTCGTTCCTGTTGCCACCCATCGACAGAAAGAGCTCATCATGCCTGCACCCGAGATCACCCCCGGCGCACCCTGCTGGATCGACCTCATGACCTCAGACATCACCAAAGCCCGCGAGTTCTACGGCGAACTCTTCGGCTGGGAGTACGAGACCGGCGACGAGGAGAAGTACGGCGGCTACACCACCGCACGGAAGAACGGCAAGACCGTGGCCGGGCTGATGCAGAAGGATGCGGACCAGGCAGGCATGCCTGACGTATGGTCCACATACCTCCGCTCGGACGACGCCGAGGCCACCGCGTTTGCCGTCGCGGCCAACGGCGGCCAGGTCCACATGCCGCCCATGGATGTTCCGGAACAGGGCCACATGGCCATCTTCGGCGACGCCGCCGGTGCGGCTATCGGCGTGTGGCAGCCGCGCGAGATGAAGGGGTATGAACTCGTCGCCGAGCCCGGCGCTGCCGCGTGGCACGAGCTCCACACCAAGGACTACGACGCCGCCGTGAAGTTCTACGAGGAGGTGTTCGGCTGGGATACGGATGTTATGAGCGATACACCGGACTTCCGGTACACCACCCTGGGTGCCGGGGATTCCGCCAAGGCCGGCATCATGGACGCCTCCGGGTATCTGCCGGCTGACGTTCCGTCCAATTGGCAGGTCTACTTCAACGTCGAAGATGCGGACGCTTCGATTGAGAAGGCCGTTTCGCTCGGAGCCACCGTCATTGACGGGCCGGAGGACTCTCCGTTCGGCCGGCTCGCCTCGCTGGCCGACCCCACCGGTGCAATGTTCAAGATCATCGCATAAGTAAATTCCTTCGACGAAATACCGGCCGGCAGCTTTCATTAAAGCTACCGGCCGGTATTGTTTTGCCCCACGGACGTTTCGCCAAGTGCACTCACCATCAACCTTGCGTTCATGCGGCGCTGCTTTGCTGTGCCGACACCACCTGATCAAACGTGGAGTCCGGACACTGTCCGTAGGTACAACCCGGACACACTCCATCGGGTCCCTACCGGGACGCCCCTATGAAAGTAGAGCGGATGCACCATTCACCTTGGAAATTAGCGCTGGGAACAGCGGTGTCTGCGGGGCTCATCGCAGCTCCGTTGGCAGCGGTCCCCGCCTTCGCCGTCGACGCAGCACCAGCCGGCACTTCACCCGTTGTCATCAATGAGGCCTACCTGAGCGGCGGCAGCGCCGGCGCAGCGTACAAGAGCAAGTTCGTTGAGCTCTACAACACCTCCGACGCCGCGGTCTCCCTGGACGGCTGGTCCGTCCAGTACCGTTCAGGCGCGGGAACTGCGGCGCCCACCAGCGTGGCTGCCCTCACCGGTTCCATCCCTGCCAAGGGCCACTACCTCATCAAGGGCGGCGCCAACAACGGCGGGGTTGAAGGTGCGGACCTGCCGACTCCGGATTTTGTGGCAACCTCCCTGAACTTCAGCGGCTCCGCCGGAACCATCATCCTGGCGAAGCAGGCCACCGCCGCCCCGCTCGCCACCGGATCGGTTGTTGAACCCGCCGGCGTGGCAGACCTCCTCGGCTACGGTTCCTCCAACACGTTTGAAACGCAGGCCGCCGTTGCGCCCGCCAGCAACACCGACGTCAAGAGCCTGAACCGCAGCGCCGGGACGGACAGCAACAGCAACCGGGCAGACTTCACGCTGAACACCGCCGTCACGCCGACGGCGGCGGGCGGCACCGTGGACCCCGTCCCGGATCCAACGCCGGACCCCGACCCAACACCGGCACCGGTGCCCGGCACCAAAACAATCGCCGAAATCCAGGGCACCGGCACCGCCAGCCCGCTGGCCGGCACTGCCGTCACCACGCGCGGCAAAGTCACCGCGGCCTTCCCCACCGGCGGTTTCGCCGGCTACTACGTCCAGACCCCCGGCACCGGCGGCGACCTCACCCCGGGCGGCCACGCGGCGTCGGACGCTGTTTTTGTCTACTCCCCGGCCACCGCAGGCTCCGTGCAGATCGGCGACTTCGTGGAAGTCACCGGCACGGTTTCCGAGTTCTTCGGCATGACCCAGGTCAGCGTGGCGGACGCCGCGGGGCTGACCAAGCTGACCGACGCCGCCCCCGAGGTGAAAGCCACCGCCTTCACGCTCCCGGCGGCCGAATCCTTCCGCGAGGCGCTCGAGGGCATGCTGCTGGCACCGCAAGGGCCGGTCACCGTCACCGACAACTACTCGCTGAACCAGTACGGGGAAATCGGCCTCTCGGGCGGGACCACCACGCTGGTGCAGCCCACCGCCGTCGCGCGTTACGGCTCTGCCGAATACCAGGCAGCCGTGGCGGACAACGCTGCCCGAGGCATCAAGCTCGACGACGGCGCCACCACCAACTTCCTCAAGGACGCCACCACCAAAGCCCAGGTGCTGCCGTACCTGACGGCCACGGACCCGGTCCGGGTGGGCTCGCCGGTGACGTTCGCTACCAACGTGGTGCTCGGCTACGCCAACAACGCCTGGAAGTTCCAGCCGCTGACCCACCTCACCGAGGCCAACAAGGGCACGGTCCAGCCAGCCAGCTTCGGCGCCACGCGGACCCAGGCTCCAACCAGCGTGGGCGGCAACCTGAAGATCGCCTCCTTCAACGTGCTGAACTACTTCCCCACCACCGGCGACACCCTCACGGGCTGTTCCTTCTACAAGGACCGCGACGGCAACCCCATCACGGTCCAGGGCGGCTGCGATGCCCGCGGCGCAGCAAACGCGGAGAACTTCCTCCGCCAGCAGAACAAGATCGTCGCCGCTATCACCAAGACCGGCGCCGACGTCGTGTCCCTCATGGAAATCGAAAACTCCGCCCAGTTCGGCAAGGACCGCGACGACGCCCTGGCCAAACTGGTGGACGCCCTCAACATCGCGACCCCCGGCATCTGGGACTACGTGCGGACACCCGCCAACGCTCCCCCGCTGGCCGACGAGGACATGATCCGCACCGCGTTCATTTTCAAGAAGGCCGTGGCCGAACCTGTGGAGGAGTCCATCATCCACAACGACACTGTCGCCTTCGCCAACGCCCGCAAGCCGCTGGCCCAGGTGTTCAAGCCGGTGGGCGCCGGCGACGACAAAAAGTTCATCGCCATCGCCAACCACTTCAAGTCCAAGGGTTCGGCAGCAACGCCGGACGACACGGACAAAGGCCAGGGCGCGTCCAACCTCGCCCGCACCGCCCAGGCCAGGTCGCTCCTGGACTTCGCCGCCGGGCTGCAGGCAACAAAGGGCACGGACAAGGTTTTCCTGATCGGCGACTTCAACTCCTACGCCCAGGAAGACCCGATGAATGTCTTCACGGACGCCGGCTACGTCAACCAGGACGGCAAAGCGAAGAACGCCGACGGCTCCGCGAAGCACTCCTACCTTTTCGGCGGCCTGGTGGGTTCGCTGGACCACATCCTGGCCTCCCCGGGCGCTGATACAGTGGTCACCGGCGCGGACATCTGGAACATCAACTCCGTGGAGTCCGTGGCGCTGGAGTACAGCAGGTATAACAACAATGTGACCAACTACTATGCGCCGGACCAGTACCGCGCCAGCGACCACGATCCTGTGGTGGTGGGCCTGGACCTGCCTGCAGGCCCGGTCACGCCGGCCAGCGTTGAGCTGAACTTCCTGGGCATCAACGATTTCCACGGCCGCATCGACACCAACACGGTGCTGTTCGCCGGCACCATCGAGAAGCTGCGCGCCGCCGCACCCGGGGCCACGGCCTTCCTGTCGGCCGGCGACAACATCGGGGCATCACTGTTCGCCTCGGCTGTTGCCAAGGACCAGCCCACCATCGATGTCCTGAACGCGCTGGAGCTGGACGCTTCCGCCGTGGGCAACCACGAGTTCGACGGCGGCTGGGCGGACCTGCGCGACCGCGTCATCGCGGGCGGCACTAACGCCACGTTCCCGCTTCTCGGGGCGAACGTCTACAAAAAGGGAACCACCGAACCGGTCCTGCCGGAATTCACGGTCCTGGACATGGACGGCGTGAAGGTTGCCGTCATCGGCACCGTCACCCAGGAAGTCCCGTCCCTGGTGACACCCGCCGGCATCGCCGATCTTGACTTCGGCGATCCCGTGGACGCCATCAACCGCGTGGCTGCCAAGATCACGGCAGAGAACCTCGCCGACGTGATCATCGCGGAAAACCACGACGGCGCCGGGTCAGGGACACCGGATGGCGCCACGCTCGAGCAGGAAGTGGCAGCGGGCGGCCCGTTTGCGAAGCTGGTCACCGAAACCTCCCCCGAGGTGGACGCGATCTTCACCGGCCACACGCACAAGGAATACGCCTGGAACGCACCGGTCCCCAGGGCCGACGGCAAGACCCGTCCGATTGTCCAGACCGGCAATTACGGCGAGAACATCGGCCAGATCCAGCTCACGGTGGATACGGCCACCAAGGAAGTCACCGCGTCGAAGGCCGGGAACGTCAGGCGGACCACGGATGCCGCCGCCGGCCTCGTAGCCGCTTACCCGCGGGTTGCAGCGGTTGATGCCATCGTGCAGAAGGCTCTTGCCGAAGCAGCCACGATCGGCAACCAGCCCGTGGGTGCGCTGACCGCGGATATCACCACGGCCTTCACCGCGGACCCCGCGGGCGGACCCGCCAAGCGTGATGACCGGGCCAGCGAATCGACGCTGGGCAACCTGGTGGCCGACTCACTGTTGGAGTCGCTCCAGCCGGCTGAGCTGGGCGCCGCGGAAATCGGCGTCGTCAATCCCGGCGGCCTCCGCAACGAGCTGTACTACGCCCCGGACGGCACCATCACCTACGCGGAGGCCAACTCGGTCCTGCCGTTCGTGAACAACCTGTGGACCACGTCCCTGACGGGCACGCAGTTCAAGGCACTCCTGGAGCAGCAGTGGCAGACCAACGCTGACGGCACGGTCCCCAGCCGCGCCTACCAGCAACTGGGCCTGTCCAGGAACGTCAACTACACCTACGACGCAACCCGCGCCGCCGGTGACCGGATCACCTCCATCCGCGTGGCCGGTGCGCTGATCGATCCGGCGAAGTCCTACCGGATCGGAACGTTCAGCTTCCTGGCCACCGGCGGCGACAACTTCCGCGTCTTCAAGGACGGAACCGGCACCAAGGATTCAGGGCTGGTGGACCGGGACGCCTGGATCCAGTACCTGCAGGGTCACAAGCCCGTGTCGCCGGACTTCGCCCGGCGGACCGTGGCCGTGGTGAACACCACTGCAGCCGAGGTCAAGGCCGGGGATGCCATCACGCTGGCGGTCTCCAAACTGGACCTCACCTCGCTGGGCAGCCCGGTCAATACCTCGCTGGCTGCGGTGTTCACTGACAGCGCCGGAACTGTAACGGATCTTGGCACCGTCCCGGTTGCGGCCGGCGCTGCCGCCGTGAATCTCGCCGTTCCTGCCGGCGCTGCTGCGGGGACCGGAACCCTGACGCTCACGGCCGCCGAGTCCGGCACCGTGGTGAAGGCTGCTGTCCAGGTCGCTGGCAGCGGACCCGTTCCGCCGGAATGCGTGGCACCGGTGGCACCCACCAAGTGGTACGACATCCTGGGCTGGATCCGTTACGGCATTGCCTGGATCCAGTACCAGCAGTGCCTGCGCGGCTAGCCGCTTCGCACTAAAACCAACGCGGGCTAAAACCAACGCGGGGTCACTTCGCGCCCATTCCGAAGGGAATATCAGGCGTGAAGTGACCCCGCGTTGGTTTAAGCGGGCCGGATGTCAGGCGGGCTGCGGCACCCGTTCAAAGGAGTTGGCCGGGACGGCCAGGCCAAAGTGCTCGCGGAGCGTGCGCCCGGTGTATTCGCGCCGGAACAGCCCGCGGTCCTGGAGGATGGGGACCACCTGGTCCACAAAGATATCCAGGCCGGAGGGCAGCACGGGCGGCATGATGTTGAACCCGTCCGCGGCGCCGGACTGGAACCAGTGCTGGATGGCGTCGGCCACCTGGTCCGGCGTTCCCGCGAAAGTGCGGTGCCCGCGGCCTCCGCCGAGCCGGCCGATGAGCTGCCGGACGGTCAGTTGTTCGTTGCGGGCGAGGTTCACCACCAGCGTGTAACGGCTCTTGGCACCCTCAATCTCGTCCTCCGGCGGGAGGTCTACGGGCAGCTGGGCCTCCAGTTTCAGGGACTCCGGCGGGACTCGCAGCAGGTTGGCCAGCTGCCGCACCGCGTGTTCCGGCAGGATCAGCTCATCCAGTTCCCGTTCCAGCCTCAGCGCCTCGGCCTCCGTGGCCGCGATGACCGGAACGATCCCCGGCAGGATCTTGATGGACTGCGGGTCCCGGCCCGCCGCCGTCGTCCGCCTTTTCAGGTCGGCGTAGAAGTCCTGGGCAGCCGCCAGGGTCTGGTGCGCCGTGAAGACCGCCTCCGCGTACCGCGCCGCAAAGTCCTTTCCGTTCTCCGAGGAACCGGCCTGGACAATCACCGGATGCCCCTGGACGGATCTGGGCACATCCAGACCGCCCTCCACCTGGAAATGCCGGCCCTGGTGGTTCACCGGATGCACCCGCGAGCTGTCCGCCCAAACACCGGCGTCCTTGTCCGCCACCACGGCGTCATCCTCCCAGCTGTCCCAAAGCTTCTTGGCGACGTCCAGGAATTCCGCTGCCCGCTCGTACCGCTGCGAGTGGGCGGGCTGGCCGGCCAGGGAGAAGTTCCTGGCGGCCGCGTCGCCCGCTGTGGTCACCACATTCCAGCCCGTCCTGCCGCCGCTGATGTGGTCCACGGAGGCGAAGCGCCGCGCCAGGTTGTACGGCTCGTTGTACGTCGTCGAGGCGGTGGCGATCAGCCCGATCCGCTCCGTGACGGCCGCGATGGCGGCGAGCAACACGGTAGGTTCGAGGCTCCCGTAGGGCCGCTGGGCCACGTTTCCGTGCAGCACCGGGGAGTCGGCGAAAAAGATCGAGTCGAGCTTGCCGCGCTCTGCCGTCTGGGCCAGCCGCTGGAAGTGGGCAACGTCCGTGCCGGCGAAGCTGTTGCTCTCCGGCAGCCGCCACGACGCCTCGTGGTGGCCGGTGCTCATCAGGAAGGCGTTCAGGTGCAGTTGCCTGGAGCCGCCAACCGTGGCACTCACGCGCGAACCCCGGCTGCTTCGCGGGCAACTGCTTCAGGAACGACGACGGTCTCGGAGTAGGCGGACGAGTCGCCCTTGATGGAGGTGCTGCTGCGTCCGTCCACGCCGCGGGGCAGGTCGCCGGCGATGGTCACGCGGTTGAGCTGGCGGGGCTGGCCGTCATAGTTGTCCGGGGCGTAGTGCTGGGTGATGCGGTTGTCGAACAGCACCAGCTGGTCCGGCTCCCAGTTCACGCGCACGACGTTCTCCGGGCGAGTGATGTAGGCCTGCAGGAGCCGCAGGATGTCCTTGGACTCCGTATTGGACAGGCCAACAATCCGCAGCCGCTGCGCGAAGCCCCCAATGAACAATCCGCGCTCGCCGGTCAGCGGGTGGACCCGCACCACGGGGTGGGCGGATTCGAAGTGGATCCTGGTGAACTCCTTGCGCCGTTCGTCGGCGTTGGCATGTTCCAGGTTCTTGGGCACGGAGTAGTCGTAGTCGTTGGTGTGGATGGCCCAGAGGGTGTCGGCGAAGTTCCGCAGCTCCTCCGGCAGGTCCTGGTAGGCCCCGGCCGAGGACGCGATCAGGGTTTCCCCGCCGTAGCCCGGCAGGGTGATGCTGCGCAGCGTGGAGGCCTGCGGCGGGTTCACCACGAAGGTGACGTCGGTGTGCCAGTTGTTGGCGCTGCCGTTTTCGCTGTCCACGGGCAGGACCGCTGGCTTTCCGTCCACGGAGGCCACCGTGGGGTGGGCCTTGGTGAGCGGGCCGAAGCGGCTGGCGAAACGCACTTGGTCCTCGTCGGTGCGGATGTTCGCTTCCCGGAAGACCAGGGCCTTGTGCGTGTTCAAGGCGTCCCGGAGCTGCGCCACGGTGTCCGGGGACAGGTCTGCGCTGAGGTCCAGGCCGCGGATTTCGGCGCCGATGCGGGAGCTGAGCTTGGTGAACTGGAGCTTGGTTTCGGTGATGACGGTCATGGTGTTTCCTTTGCAGTTCAGAAGGGGCAGTTTTGTGTTTGTTGGTTCAGGGGTGGCGGCTGGGCGCTCAGGTGTCGGAGCCGACGGCGGTGCGCCAGCGGGAGAAGTGCCGTTCCAGTGCCACGAGTACCGTGTTGACCAGCAGGCCCACGACGGAGACTGTGAGGATGCCGGCGTACATGTCGGGGATCAGGAAGCTGCTCTGTGCGTTGACGATCAGGTAGCCCAGGCCGGCTTTGGCGCCCACCATCTCGGCCGCGATGAGCACCAGGATGGAGGAGGTTCCGGCCATCCTGATGCCGGTGAAGATCGTGGGCACGGCCGACGGCAGGATCACCTTCTGGAAGAGCCGGAAGCTGTTCAGTCCCAGGGATTTCGCGGCCCGGATCAGCAGCGGGTCCACGGTCCTGACGCCGGCGATGGTGTTCAGCAGGACCGGGAAGAATGCGGCGTAGGCCACGATGGTGATCTTCGATTCCTCCCCGATGCCCAGCAGCAGGGTGAACACCGGCAGCAGGGCCAAGGTTGCCGTGTTGCGGAAAAGCTCCAGCAGCGGGTTGAGGAACGAATTCAGCCAGCCGTACCAGGCGATCAGGAGCCCCAGGACAACGGCGGACACCACGGCGATGCCGAAACCGGACACCGAGCGGGTCAGGCTGGCCTGCAGATGGCTCTGCAGCTGCCCGTTCTCCAGGAGCTTGGCTCCTGCTGCCAGCACCTCGTGCAGCGGTGGCAGGAACACCCGGGTGGCCGGGCTGGCCAGGTACAGCGGACCCACTTCCCACAGTGCCAGGAACAGGACAACGGCGAGCGATTTCCAGCCAGCCCGCCCCGCGTGGCGGGCAGCGGCACCCAGCCGGGCTGCCGGCGTCGGGCGTTGTCCACGCCCTGAACCGGACGGTCCGGAGGGTCCGGGCTGCGGCGCTCCGGACTGCAGTGAAGGGTCGACGGCGGCAGCCGCCTCTTGCGGTCGGGTCAACACAGTGCTCATCAGGCGGCACTCCTTTCGAGGGGTTGTTCATCGGGGGCGGTGCCGTCCGGGAGGATCTTCCGGTGGCCGGAGTTCTGGGCCAGGCGGACTTCGTCGTGCAGCAGGGACCAGACCTGGTGCCGGTGTTCCACAAAGGCCGGATGCGAGCGGATGTCCGCGTCGCCGTCGCGGTCGGGGATGTTGATGTCCACGATTTCCTTGAGCCTGCCGGGGCGGGCGCTGAGCACCGCCACGCGCTGGCCGAGGTAGACCGCCTCGTCGATCCCGTGGGTGATGAAGACGATGGTTTTGCCCGTGGCTTTCCAGATCCGCAGGAGCTCGTCCTGGAGCTGTTCGCGGGTCTGGGCGTCCAGGGCGGCGAAGGGCTCGTCCATCAGCAGAACGTCCGGCTCATAGGCGAGGCTTCTGGCGATGGCCACGCGCTGCTTCATACCGCCGGACAGTTCATGCGGATAGCGGTCCTCGAACCCGGCAAGGCCCACCAAATCGAGGAACTCGCTGGCCTTCGCCGCCCTTTCCTTCCTGGACAGACCCGTGTTCTCGAGGCCGATGGAGACGTTGGCCGACGCCGTGCGCCAGGGGAACAGCGCGTACTGCTGGAAGACAACCGCCCTGTCCTGGCCGGGTCCCGTCACTTCCTTGCCGTCCACCAGGACCTTCCCCGAGGTGGGGCGGGAAAGACCCGCCAGCAGATCCAGGAGGGTGGTCTTGCCGGAGCCGCTGGGGCCCACCAGGGTGAGGAACTCACCGGCGGCCACGTCCAGGCTGAGGTCATCCAAGGCGGTGAGGACGGAAGCTTCCGTCCCGGTGTTCTTGCCCGCCCCTTTGCCCGGCCGGACAGTGAATTCCTTGGTGACGTTTCGGAGACTGATCTTGGGTGTCATCTTCTATCTTTTCGACGTTGCTGCCGGTGCCGGGGTTTCCAGCAGGTTGAAGTCATTGGTGTAGAGCTTCTTGGTGTCCAGGTCGCCGGTGATGATTCCCGCGGACTTCAGGTAATCGGCCCAGCGGGTGAAGTCCTGGTCCTGGAGCCGGCCGCCCGGCGATGCCACTCCCACGCTCTTCCAGTACTTCAGCGTTTCCGTGCTCTCGTTGCGGCCGCGCTTGGCGATGATTTCCTCGAATTTGGCGATGACCTGCTCCCGCGGTGTGGTGCGCTCCCACTCGATGGCCTTGGCGATTCCGGTAACCACCGTGCGGCTGGTTTCCGGGTTCTTGGCCAGGAAGTCCTTGCGGAGGACGTACTGGCCGGCGTCGAACGGGCCGCCGATCACCCCGACGTCGGTAAACAGGGCCCGTACGCCTCCTTCGGCGAGCGCCCGGTCCTGGAGCACCCCGCCGAGCGTGCCGACGTCGACCTGTTTCTTGCGGAGGGCCACTTCGGTTTCATTCGGCGGCACCACCACCAGCTGGACCTGTTTGATCTCCTCCGGCGTCAGCCCGCTGTTTTTCAGGTGGGTGTTGATGATCGCTTCGTGGTGGGCGCCCAGGGTGTTCACGGCGACTTTTTTGCCGATCAGGTCCCGGGCTGTCTTGATGGGGCTGCCCTCTTCCACGTAGTAGCCGGTGAACGTTTCCTTGTCCTCGCCGTAGTAGTTGATGACGGCCTGGACAGGAGCGCCCGCCTCGATGAGCTTGATGACGGCACCAGTGAACGCTCCCCCGATGTCTGTCTGGTCGGTGGCCACGGACTGGATGCTCTGCGGCCCGCTGGTGGTGTTGCTGACCCACTCGAGCTTGACGTCGCCCAGGTAACCGAGATCCTCCGCCACTTCCACCAAAGCCACGGTGTTGGGCGAACCCTGGTAGCGGACGGTTTTCACTTCGGCGCCGCTGCCTCCGGACTGGGCTGTCGCTGCGCCGCCACAACCCGTCAGCACCAGCGAGAGCGCCAGGGCTGCGGCGACCGCGGCCGCAGTGTCTGCTGCCTTCCTTACAGCAGGCACTGCAGCCCTGCCTGCAGCGGGGGCGGTTCGTGCGGATGGCTTTCGGAATTTCATGGGTGAATCTTTCTGCGCTGGAGTTGTGGAACCGGTGATGCGGGTCCGGGCCGGCTGGCTTGTGGCAACCACTAGAACAGAGAAGGAGGTGCGGCAAAAGGGCGGGGTTCACAGCGCGAAACCGCACGTCACGGCGGTCCATGGGGCGTAGCACGGGGCAATCCGGACGCAGGAGGCCACGCCGCGTCATCCACCACAACAGGGCGCAACAATGCGTCAGGGATCGTCGGGGACCGAGGCTGCGCGAAGTCATCAACCGCAACGCCAGGACACGGCGGCTCAACATTCTCCGAGTTTTTGTCCACATAATCGGCGTTGCCGAACGCTCAGGGGACGTTATCTGGACAAAAACTCAGGGGACGCGAGGACGAATATTTTCGCTGCGGCGGGGATCCTCAGTGTCCGAGGATCGCCTGTGCGATTTCGTCGGCGTCGCGGAGCGTCCGCTGCCCGCTGGCATACGTGGCGCCGCCCGGCTGGAGCGCTTCCGCGGCGATGGCCGTGCCCCACTGGGTTGCCGAAAGCTGCAGGCCCAACACATAGAGACCATCGGTGACCGAGCCGTTGGCCGCCACCGGCCGGTACGGGTGCGGCGCCACGTCCAGCCCGGTGGCCTGCACCGGCGCACCTTCCGCCGTCATCATCAGCCGGGGCCGCACCATCCCGTCCGCAAGGAGCTGTTCCATGAGCGGTGAGTCGTTCGCGGACACGCGGTTGGCGGGCGCGAGGGCCTCCACCATGGTCTTCGCCGCCACCGGCGGACCGTTCACCCAGGGTGAGACGGCGGTAAAGCGGCCTGTCCGGCGGTCCACGCTGAACCGGGGGTCGGGCCCCGCAAAGCTAACCACGCCGGCACGCGCCAGGGCGGCCAGCTGTTCAGCGCGCAGCGCGGGCGGCCCGCTGGCCAGGCCCTCCACAAACGACTCAAACCAGCCACGCAGGCCGGCCACCCAGGACTCATCGGTGATGCCGCCGTCGGCCACTGCCGTTTTCAGCACCGCTCGCCCGTGATGCAGGGCTCCGATGGCCATCTTCACCGGATCCTCCTCGCCCAATGCGGACCGGCGGGCGTCATCGAGCAGGTACTCGACGACGGCGGCATCCAGTTCAGCGCGCGATCCGAAGGACCTGCCCGCCAGGGGAGACGCGAGGCCCGGCAGATCGAGCCGGTGCCGCGGCCCGACGTGCACGGCCAGGACGCTCTCCACCGCGGCCTCCCAGTTGGCGGCGCTGTGGGCATGCGGCCGCAGCGCCTCCTCCAACGCGGCCAGGAAGTCGGACGCATCGGGGACGGCCGCCGGCTGCGAGCGCACCAGGGTGGAGTAGTAGGCCCAGAGGGTGTCGCGGTGCAGCAAGGGCCAGAGATCGTGGTCGAAACCCGGCCGGATTCCGGTGGCCGCGAACCGTTCCAGCGCGGCCTCGGTCAGGTACCGCAGGGTGACCGACGCCGGGTAGTAGCCGGCCAGCGCTGCCTTGGCCCGGTACGGGGTACCGCGGCGGGATGCTGCAATGATCAGGGGCTCCTGGCCGGAAGGCTGATACTCGAGCCGGGTTCCGGCGTCGATGAATTTTCCGCCGCGGCCCTCCGTGAGCTGGCCCATCGCGTCGAAGAAGTTCAGCCCCATGCCCCGGACGAGGACCGGTTCGCCGGCCGGAATCGCGGCCCAGTCGACGTCCGCAGGGACGGCCGGCGGGAAGTAGCTCAGGCCCAGCTGAGCGGCCGATGCCTGGAGTTCCCGCTGCTCCGGGTTCAGCCGGGACGCCAGGTGCCCCAAGGCGAGGACCACGGAATCGACCGTGAGGGAAGCGCCGCCGGCGAGTCCAACGTCGAACGTTCCGGTACTTGGGGTTGTCCCGCCTGGGGTGCCGTCCCCTTGAGAGCCGTCCCACGGGGCGCCGTCCCCTGGCGTCCCCGGTGTTCCGTCGCGCGACGGGCGTACCGATACGGCCGTCGTTTCGTGGAAACTGACGGTGACGCCGTCGGGCAGTTTTGCCGTCAGTTCGTCCAGCGTGCAGCGCAGGTAGCGGCCGTACAGCGCCCGGCTGGGGAAGTCCCGCGATCCCAAGGCAGCCAGTTCGGACCGCTCGTCCAGCGTCAGGGCCGGCATCGGCTCACGCTGCTGCCGGGCACGCCAGCGGTCGAACGTGGTGCCCGCGACGGGCGGCGCCAGCCGGGCGTCTTCCGGGATGACCGTGGGATAGAAGGACTGGGTGTTCATGAGGTACAGCCGGGACTGGCCGGGCTGCCACACGTGCCCCGGACCCGCCGGATAGGGGTCGATGACGTCGATATGGAGGGATGCGGGGCCGGAGTGGGCGGCAGCGTGGGCGGCGGCGTGTGCGAGCAGGCGCTCCAGCACACTGGTTCCCCGCGGTCCGGCACCGATGATGGCTGTCCGGATGCTCTTCGATTTACCCACGGCATCCAGAGTATCGGCATGCGCCGCAGGCACTTGACTTGCTTGCGGCGCGAAAATGTTGTTTGGATGGGGCGCATGACCACCACTGCAGCTGATCAAGCGCCCGGTTCATCCGCCCCCGAACCCACTGATGAGAACGTCTGGCTGGAGGAGATCTACGGCGAGGCACCGCTTGCCTGGGTCCGGGAGCAGAACGCCCGCACCGAGGACCTTTTGGAGGACGCGGATTACGTAGGCCTGGAAGGAAGCATCCTGGAGGTGCTGGACTCCACGGACCGGATCGCCATGGTGGGCAAGCGCGGCGAGTGGTACTACAACTTCTGGAAGGATCAGGCGAACCCGAAGGGGCTGTGGCGCCGCACCAGCTGGGAAAGCTACCTGACGGACTCCCCCGTCTGGGACGTGCTGCTGGATGTGGATGCCCTCGCCGCCGCCGAAGGTGAGGAGTGGGTCTTCCACGGTGCCACGTTCCTGCGCCCCGCCGCCGGCGACCCGTACCGCCTCGCGCTGCTGGCGCTCTCCCCCGACGGCGGCGACGCCAACCGCTACCGCGAGTTCGACGTCGCGACCCGCACCTTTGTTGACCCGGCAGACGGCGGTTTTGACCTGCCGACGGCGAAGGGGAACGTCTCGTGGCTGGACGCGGACACGCTGCTGGTTGCCTCCACGGCCGGGGACCTGCCGCGGACCGCATCCTCATATGCCCGGACGGCTGTTACCCTGCGACGCGGCGACGCCCTTTCCGCGGCTGCCCGGCTTTTTGAGGTGCCGGAGGACCACATGATGGCCGTGGTGGCGCACGATTCCACTCCCGGTTTTGAGCGCACGTTCGCCGTGGACTACATCGATTTCTACAACCGCAGCACGTTCATCCGTTGGGACGACGCCTGGCTCGAGATCGATGCGCCGACAGATGTTAACCTCAGTGCGCACCGCGAATGGCTCCTGTTCCGGCCGCAGCAGGACTGGTCCCATGAGGGCAACACTTACCCCGCCGGGTCCTTGTTGGCCGCGAAGTTCGAGGACTACCTTGCGGGGGCACGGGATCTCTTGGTGCTGTTTGCGCCGGATGCGCACACTTCGCTGCAGTCGTGGAGCTGGACGCGGAATTTCCTGCTGCTGAACCTGCTGCGGGACGTCTCGTCCGAGATCCGGGTGCTGGATCCCTCTGTTCCCGGCGTTGCGGCCGACGGGGCTGCGTCCGATGGGCGTGCGGCCGACGGCGGCGCCTGGGCTTCGTCGCTGCTGGATGCCTGCCCGCCGCTGCACGACGTCAACGCCTACGCCGTGGACGACGAAGATGAAGGACCGGCCGACGGCGGTGCGGGCGACGACTTCTGGCTGGTCGCCACCGGATTCACCACCCCCAGCACACTGATGCGCGGAAGCCTCACGCGGAATCCTGCCGGGACCGCTGGCTCCGGCGGGGGCGTTGCCGGGACGGCTGGCGTGGTGAGCAGCCATGCGGCTGTCAAGGCGTCGCCGTCGTTCTTTAATGACGACAAGTACGAGGTGCAGCAGCACTTCGCCGTGTCCGCGGACGGCACCCGCGTCCCCTACTTCCAGGTGGCCTCGCGGGACCTTGTCCTGGACGGGCAGAACCCCACGCAACTCTCCGGCTACGGCGGCTTCGAAGTCTCCCGAACCCCTGCGTACAGCGGAACCGTCGGCAGGGCTTGGCTGGAACGCAGGACCGCCACCTCCGGCGGGCCCGGCGAGGCAGCGCACTCCCGCGGCGGCGTCTACGTTGTGGCCAACATCCGCGGCGGCGGCGAATACGGGCCATCCTGGCACCGGGCCGCACTCAAGGAAAACCGGCACCGCGCCTTCGAGGACTTTGCCGCCGTGGCGCAGCACCTCGTCCACCGTGGCGTCACCTCCCGGGAGCGGCTTGGCTGCGTGGGCGGGTCCAACGGCGGGCTGCTGGTGGGCAACATGCTCACGACCTACCCGGAACTTTTCGGGGCTATCTCCTGCGGCGTTCCGCTGCTGGACATGAGGCGCTACACCAAGCTCTCCGCCGGGCACTCCTGGATCGCCGAATACGGCGACCCGGACGTGGCGGCGGAATGGGAGTACATCAAGACCTTCTCCCCGTACCACCTGCTCAAGGACGGCGTGGAGTACCCCGAAACATTCATCTGGACGGCCACGTCGGATGACAGGGTGGGACCGGTCCAGGCCCGCAAGATGGCCGCCCGGATGCAGGCGATGGGCATCCCGAATGTCTGGTTCCACGAAGCGCTGGAAGGCGGCCACGCCGGAGCTTCGGACAACCGGCAGGCCGCCGCGCTGCAGGCCCGCAGCCAGCACTTCCTATGGCGGTCGCTGGCAGGCGGTTGATGTCTGTGTTGTCGGTGCGGCGGGCAGTCTCTGCTGACGTGGAACGGCTTGCCGCAATCCATGTCCGCTGCTGGCAGGAAACGTACCGTGGCATGCTGTCCGACGCTTTCCTGGCAGGCGTGGATCCGGCAGGCCGGCTGGCATTGTGGCACCAGCTGCTGGACCGGCCGAACCCCGCCGAGGTGTGGGCAGCGTGCGACGATGGCACTGTGGTGGGATTCGCCGGCGCCCGCCGACTGCCCGCTCCCGGTTCCCCGGCGGGCCACCCGCCGCCGTCGTCCGGTGACCTGGAGCTCTGGGGATTGTATTTGTTGGCATCGTATCAGGGGCTGGGCCTGGGGCGCCGGCTTCTCGAAGCCGCCTTGGGCAATAACGCGGCCAGTCTCTGGGTGGCCGCAGGCAATGCCCGGGCCATCGGATTCTACGAACGGCTCGGTTTCGTTCCGGACGGGGCCGAGGACCGGGTACCCGACTGGGAAGACCTCCGCGAAATCAGGTTGATCCGCTCCCGTTGATCTGCTCTCTTGCGCAAGTGTTTGGGCCGGTGGGTGAGCCGGGGTTTTCGCGGGGCGCACGGCGTCGCGGGGCTTGTGTGCGGGCCCTGAGACAAGCGCTCACGGGCCGTTTTGCACTGCGTGCCCCGTTCTGCGTATCCTTGGTGGGCTAGTAATAGCCATTGGAGACGTGCCAGAGCGGCCGAATGGGCTTCACTGCTAATGAAGTGTGGGGCACAACTCCACCGGGGGTTCAAATCCCCCCGTCTCCGCGTTTGGCCCCGGTCCTGGACCGGGGCCTTTTGCGTTCCCTGGGGAATTGCTTTTATGCCACCAAACCCAAACTAGGTGGTAACCAAACCCAAACTAGGTAGCAGTAACTGTCGTTATGAGCGCTCATAACGACAGATACTGCTACCTACATGGGCGGGAGCCGGGCGGTGTGGGGTGGGCTGGGCTGGCGGTCCGGGGTGCGGACGCCGGAGGCTCCACAAAGGGCTGCGGTGGCAGGATGGTGGAATGGCAGTAAGCAATTCCCGGGGCGAGGAAACCAGCACAAGCCAGGCGTGGAATCCACGCCTGGCGCTACTGGTGGCTGCCACATTCTTTATGGAGTTCCTGGACGGCACCATCCTCACCACGGCCATCCCCAACATCGCCAGCGACTTTGGTGTTCCGGCCGCCGACGTAAACATCACCATGACGGCCTACCTCATGACCGTGGCCATGGGTATCCCGCTCAGCGGCTGGCTTGCTGAACGTGTGGGGGCACGCAAGGTATTCTGCTTCGCGATTGCCCTCTTCACACTGGCTTCATTGGCCTGCGCCGTCAGCCCCGACCTGACTGTGCTGACGCTGAGCCGGATCCTGCAGGGCGCCGGTGGGGCCATGATGGTTCCGGTCGGCACCCTCCTGGTCCTGCGCGGCACACCCAAATCGGAGCTTCTGCGGGCGACGGCCTTCCTGGTGTGGCCGGCGCTGCTGGCGCCCGTACTGGCACCGCTTGTGGGCGGCGCCTTGACCACCTACCTGTCGTGGCACTGGATCTTCCTCATCAACCTGCCGTTGGGCGCGGCCGCCTTCATCGCCGCGCTCAGCCTGGTACCAGCCGGCGCCGGAGACAGCACTCGACGGCTCGACTGGCTGGGCCTGCTCCTTACCACCACCGGTGTGGGCGCCTTGGTGGTGGGCCTGGAACTGGCCACGGCGCACCCGGACGGGCCCTGGGCAGCTATCAGCGCGGCTGCAGGGGTATGCGCCCTCGCGGCCGCCGTGCTGTGGATGAAGCGGGCCAACAACCCTCTGTTTGATCTCGGTGTTTTTTCGACCCGCACCTTCCGGGCCATGGCCACGGGCGGGTTCGTCTACCGCTTGACCATCAGCTCGGTGCCTTTCCTCCTGCCCCTGATGTTCCAGACCGGTTTCGGCTGGTCACCACTGCACGCCGGAATCATGGTGGCGGCCGTGTTCATCGGCAACATCGGCATCAAACCGGCCACCACGCCGCTGATCCGACGTTTCGGTTTCCGGGCCATGCTGGTCTTCGGCTCCCTGGCATCGGCGGTGACCTTCGCCCTGTGCGCCCTGCTCACGCCGGACACGCCGCAGGCACTGATCTTCGCCCTGCTGGTGTGCAGCGGGGCCTTCCGCTCCATTGGCTTTTCCGCTTACGCGTCGGTGCAGTACGCGGACATTGCACCCTCCCAGCTGACGTCGGCCAATTCCGTGTCGGCGACCCTGGTGCAGCTCGCCGCGGGCGCCGGCATCGCCGTTGGCGCCCTGCTGATCCGGATTTTCGACGGCGTGGCGGCCTTCCCCACGGATCAGGCTGGCCCCTTCCGCGGAGCCTTCCTCACTATGGCCGTCCTGATGCTCTTCAGTACGGCGGACAGCCTGTCTCTGCACCGGCAGGCCGGCGCAGAGGTCAGCCGGCCTGGGCAAGCACGAGCGGAAGAACAGCCCCCGCCCCCGCCTGGCGCAGGGCACGTCCAGCCACGGTAACGGTCCACCGGCTGTCCACGAGGTCGTCGATCAGCATCACGCCCTGCCCGCGAAGTGTTGCCATGGCGGCCTCCAACTCCGGGCCCACCATCACGCGGTCCCAAACACCGGCCAACCGGTACGCGCTGTTGCCGCCACGGCTTCCAGTGGGTCCGCCGTGGCCCAGGTCCAGCTCGCCGAGGTAAGGGATCCTGCCGATTTCCGAAATTCCCTGGGCAAGGGAGCGGACCAGTTCAGGCTTGCTCCGGGAAGGCATGCTGACGATCGCGGCCGGCCGTCCTGCACCGCTCCAGCCCGGGTTCCGGCCGTCACCGGTTGCCCATTCCCGCAGGACCTGGACACAGGCCTGGAGCATGGCAGGATCCACCGGACGATCTGCGGCGCCGGCCGCAAAGAGTTCCCGCAGCGCCCCGCCCCAGCCGAGATCGGTAAGCCTGGCCAGCACGCGGCCGTCCGCCAGTCCTTCGTCAGGCTTGATCTTGCCCTTGACCGGAACGCCCAGGCGGTCCATGCCGCTGGGCCACTGCAGCCGTGCCTCCAAGACACCGCCGGCGCGGGTGAGGGTCTGACCCGCCTCTGCCGTCGCGTCCTCGGCGATGTCGGCCCGGAACCAGCGGCCCGCGCAGTTATCGCACTTCCCGCAGGCGTGCGCCGTCTCGTCATCGAGGACCGAGGTGATGTATTCCATCCGGCAACCCGCGGTGTCCTGGTAGATCACCATGGAGTCCTGCTCGTCCACCCTGGCCTCGGCGATCCGGCGGTAGCGCTCGGCGTCGTAGATCCACGGCTGGCCGGTCGAACGCCACCCCCCGCCGACACGTTCCACGGCGCCATCCACGGCCAGCACCTTCAGCAGGAGCTCCAGCGGGGTGCGGCGGAGATCGACACGGGCCTCCAACGCCACCGTTGACACGGCAGTTCCGGCTTCAGCCAACGCTGTCAGCACCGCTGTGGCTTTCTCCTCGGACGGCATGGAGGCGGTGGCGAAGTACTGCCAGATATCCCGGTCTTCAGAACCCGGCAGCAACAGCACATCTGCGTTCGCCGCGCCACGGCCCGCGCGGCCCACCTGCTGGTAGTACGCCACGGGGGAGGACGGTGCCCCGAGGTGGACGACGAAGCCAAGGTCCGGTTTGTCGAAGCCCATGCCGAGCGCCGAGGTGGCCACCAGAGCCTTGACCTGGTTGTCCTTGAGCATCTGCTCTGCGCGCTCCCGGTCCGCGGGATCGGTCCTACCGGTGTATGCCTTAACTGTGTGCCCGGCTTCGGCGAGAAGCCGGGCAGTATCCTCGGCGGCGGAGACTGTCAGCGTGTAGATGATGCCGCTGCCGGGCAGATCGGCAAGGTGCGTCAGGAGCCAGCCCAGCCGTTCGCGGGAATTCGGGAGGGTCAGAACACCCAGGCGCAGGGAATCCCGGCCAAGGGTTCCGCGGATGGTGAGGACGCCGGCGCCCAGCTGTTCCTCGATGTCGTGGACCACGCGCGAGTTGGCTGTGGCGGTGGTGGCCAGGACAGGCACGGACTCCGGCAGCTGGGTGATCAGGTCAGCGATCCGGCGGTAGTCCGGCCGGAAGTCGTGGCCCCAGTCTGAAATACAGTGTGCCTCGTCAATCACCAGCAGGCCTGTCCGCCGGATGAGCTCCGGCAGCTGGTGCTCGCGGAAGGACGGGTTGGTGAGCCGTTCCGGCGAAACGAGCAGCACGTCGACTTCATCGGCAGCGAGCTGTTCCCGGACAGTGTCCCACTCCAGCTGGTTCGCCGAGTTGATGGCCACGGCGCGCACTCCGGCGCGGGCGGCGGCAGCCACCTGGTCCCGCATCAGGGCGAGCAGCGGCGAAACGATCAGGGTGGGTCCGGCGCCGCGCCGCCGGAGCAGCAGGGACGCCACAAAGTACACGGCCGATTTTCCCCAACCGGTGCGCTGGACCACCAAAGCCCGCCGGCCGCCGTCGACCAGTGCTTCAATCGCCTCAAACTGTCCGTCATGGAAATCCGCCGCCGGATGCCCCACGAGTTCGCGGAGAACCTCCAGTGCCTGGCTTTTTGTGTCGGACGGCAAGTCAGGGGAAACGGAAAGGAGGGCGGCGTTCTGGGTATCGACCATTGATTCAGTATCCCAGCCCCCACCGACACCCATAAAGCCGGGACCGCCGTATGTGGACAACCGTAACGTCCGCGGCTCCACGTAAGATAAAACCCGTGACTAGCGAACAGACAAAGACTTTTGACCTCTCGGCATCCTTCAAGGCCTACGACGTCCGGGGAATCGTGGGTGAATCCATCACCGCTGAAATCGTCGAAGCCGTGGGTGCCGCGTTCGTTGATGTCCTGGAACTGGAAGGCCAGACGGTCCTCGTCGGCGGCGACATGCGCCCCTCCTCACCCGAGTTCGCCAAGGCTTTCGCCGACGGCGCAGCCACCCGCGGCGCGGACGTCAAGCTCCTTGATTTGATCTCCACCGATGAGCTCTACTTCGCCTGCGGCTCCCTCAACGCTGCCGGCGCCACGTTCACCGCCAGCCACAACCCGGCCGAATACAACGGCATCAAGATGTCCAAACCAGGCGCGCAGCCCATCTCCTCCGAGTCTGGCCTCAAAGAGATCCAGGCCCTGGCCGAGAAGTACCTCAACGAAGGCTCCATCCCGGCAGCCCCCGTCCGCGGCCTGATCGGCGTCCACGACGTCCTGAAGGACTACTCCGAGTACCTCCGCCAGCTGGTGGACCTCTCCGGTTCCCGGCCGCTCAAGGTGGTTGTGGACGCAGGCAACGGCATGGCCGGCCTCACCACCCCGGCGGTGCTGGGCGACGCCCTGCTGCCCAAGCTGCCCTTCGACATCATTCCCCTTTATTTCGAGCTGGACGGTTCCTTCCCGAACCACCCCGCCAACCCCCTCGAGCCGGAAAACCTCCGCGACCTCCAGGCTGCAGTCATTGAGCACGGCGCCGATATCGGCCTGGCCTTCGACGGCGACGCCGACCGCTGCTTCGTCATCGACGAAAAGGGCGAGCCCGTGTCGCCGTCGGCCATCACCGGTATGGTGGCACGCCGCGAAATCGCCCGCGCCCAGGCGCAGGGCGAGGCGACGCCCACCGTCATCCACAATCTGCTCACCTCCCGTGCGGTGCCGGAACTGGTAGAGCACGACGGCGGCCGCGCCGTCCGCACGCGTGTGGGCCACTCCTTCATCAAGGCAGTCATGGCTGAGGAAGGTGCTGTGTTCGGCGGCGAGCACTCTGCCCACTTCTACTTCCGCGACTTCTGGAATGCAGACACCGGGATGCTCGCGGCGATGCACGTGCTGGCAGCCCTCGGCGAGCAGGACGGTCCGCTGTCCGAGCTCGGCCGCGAGTACGAGCCCTATGTCTCTTCCGGTGAGATCAACTCGGAAATCGAGGACAAGGCGGGAGCCGTTGAGCGCGTCCGCACCGACTTTGCCGCCGAGGACATCACCGTGGACACCATGGACGGCAGCACCTTCACGGCAAATGACGGCAGCTTCTGGTTCAACCTGCGCCCGTCCAACACGGAGCCCTTCCTCCGCCTGAACGTGGAAGCAACGGACCGGGCCCTGATGGAAAGCGTCCGCGACCGCGTACTGTCCAATGTCCGGCGCTAAGCCGGAAGTGGCCCACGAAGCCACGGACGGCCCGGCTGCGGTGGTTTCGTGGCGGGATTCCGTGCCGGAGGCTTCTGCCACGGACCTGGAAAACCTGCTGGGCACAGGCGTCGGCGCAGCCCAGGAACAGCTCGAGCGAAACGGCGGCTTCCTGCCGTTCGCACTGGTGGTGGAGAACGACGGCGAGGTCCGGCTGGTGGCTGTTACGCCGGCTGACGCCCAGGACGGCTCTGACGGTGACTTCGACGCCGACACGATGATCAGCGACCTCACCGAACTGCTCCGGCAGAACCGTGTTGATTTCCGGGCGGCCGCAATTGTCTGCGACATCCTCTTGGTCGAGGAAGAAAAAGATGCCATCCATGTAGCTGCTGAACACCGCGACGGATCCGTTTTCGCCGCGGTCCTCCCCTACGCCGCCAACACCGGGACCCACGAATGGGAGTTTGGCCAGCTCGCCGCTGACACCAGCGAACCCACGGTCTGGGTGGACTAGACCGCACCCCGGTTGCCATGAAAATCAACGCCTTTGCAGACGTCAGCCTCCGGGCGCTGATGGTTCTGGCCGCCGCGCCCGGGGCCACCCTCCTGACCACGCAGAACATCGCCGATGCCGTGGGAACTCCGTACAACCACGTCAGCAAGGCGATGGCCAGGCTGCGCAGCCTGGGCCTGATCGAGGTAGAGCGCGGCAGGTCGGGCGGATCCCGGCTCAGCTCCGTTGGCCGCCGGGCAACGGTGGGCCAGGTCCTGCGGGACCTGGACACCCGGACGGACGCCGCCGATTGCGTCGCGCCGGGCGGCGAATGCCCGCTGATCCATGAATGCAGGCTTCGCGTCGCGCTGGCCCGCGCCCGTGAGGCGTTTTACCGGGAACTTGATGGAGTGGTTGTGGCCGAACTTCCCGGCTCGCGGCAGATGGCACCCGTCTTCCAGCTGATCGGCCTGCGCCCCGGCCTATAGCCCCGCGCCGCGCCCGCATCTCCACCGATTTGATCTCAACTTCTACGGGGTGTAGAACTTGAGGTACGAATATACGCATTTCAAATGTAAGTATTCACATTGACCGGACGAAAGCCCGGTCCCCTATCGCAGGAGTACACATGCTCTCGGACAAATCCCGCCCCGTCATTGAGGCCACGCTGCCGCTCGTCGGTTCCCGGATCGGCGCCATCACTCCCAAGTTCTATGCACGGCTGTTCGCCGCCCACCCGGAACTGTTGGATGGCCTGTTCAGCCGCTCCAACCAGCGCTCGGGCAACCAGCAGCAGGCGCTGGCCGGAAGCATCGCCGCTTTCGCCACGCACCTGGTCAACAACCCGGGCACCCTCCCCGAAACTGTGCTTTCCCGCATCGCCCACCGGCACGCGTCGCTCGGCATCACTGAGCCCCAGTACCAGGTGGTCTACGAGCACCTCTTCGCGGCCATCGCGGAGGACCTGGCCGAGGTCATCACCCCGGAGATCGCCGAGGCCTGGACCGAGGTTTATTGGCTGATGGCGGACGCCCTGATCAAGCTCGAAAAGGGCCTCTACGCAGCACAGGCCAACGGCAAGATGTGGACCCCGTGGAAGGTCGCCGCCAAGATCCCTGCCGGCATCGGCTCCATGACCTTCACTCTCGAACCCGCTGACGACACTCCAGTCACGGCTGCCCTGCCGGGTCAGTACGTCAGCGTCAAGGTCCAACTGCCGGACGGCCTGCGCCAGGTCCGGCAGTACTCACTTTCGGGCGATGCAGGCACCAGCCGCAGCTTCACCACCAAGCTCGACGACGGCGGCGAGGTCTCCCCCGTACTGCACAACACCGTCGAGGTTGGCGACATTCTGGAGATCTCCAACCCCTACGGCGAGATCACCCTCAAGGACGGCGACGGTCCGGTGGTCCTGGCATCGGCCGGCATCGGCTGTACACCGACGGCGTCGATCCTGCGCTCCCTCGCCGAGTCGGGCTCCGACCGGCAGGTGCTGGTGCTGCACGCGGAAAGCACCCTGGACAGCTGGGCGCTGCGCGGTCAGATGACGGACGACGTCGAACGCCTGGCGGATGCCGACCTCCAGCTGTGGCTCGAAGAGCCACGCGCCGGGGCCAACGAAGGCTTTATGTCCCTGCGCGAAGTGGACCTGCCGGCCAACGCGTCGCTGTACCTCTGTGGACCGCTACCGTTCATGAAGCACATCCGCAACGAGGCCATCAGCGCCGGCATCCCGGCCACTCGCATCCACTACGAGGTCTTCGGACCGGACATCTGGCTCGCTTCCTGACGGCGGATGCTTCCTAGCGACAGAAGCGCGAAAGGACACTTAAGCCCCGGTGCTTAAGTGTCCTTTCGCGCATCCCGAGGGGCCAGAAGTGTCCGTTCGCGCCGAGCACGACGGCGGCCCCGCACCTTTCTTGCAAAGGTGCGGGGCCGCCGTCGTACTTTCTGGAACGTCAGCCCAGGCGGGCCTTCAGGCCGGCAAGCTCGGACTGCAGCGCCTCGGGGAGGGAATCGCCGAAGTTGGCGTACCATTCCTCGATGGAGGCGAGCTCGGTGGCCCACTCGGCCGGGTCAACGCGGACAGCTTCCTCGACCTGGGCGGGCGTCATGTCCAGGCCCTTGAGGTCGATGGATTCGCCGGTGGGAACAAAGCCGATCGGCGTCTCGACGGCGTCTGCCTTGCCTTCCAGGCGCTCGATGGCCCACTTGAGGACACGGGCGTTGTCGCCGAAGCCAGGCCAGGCGAAGCCGCCCTCGGCCGTGCGGCGGAACCAGTTGACCAGGAAGATCTTGGGCAGGCGCTCCGGGTTGGCCTTTGCGGACAGGTTGACCCAGTGGTTCAGGTAGTCGCCGGCGTCGTAGCCCATGAACGGCAGCATGGCCATGGGGTCGCGGCGGACCACGCCCACCGCCCCGGCTGCCGCGGCAGTGGTCTCGGAGGACAGTGTGGAACCCATGAAGATGCCGTTTGACCAGCTGCGGGCCTCGGTCACCAGGGGGATGGTGGTCTTGCGGCGGCCGCCGAACAGGATCGCGGAAAGCTCCACGCCGTCGGGTTTGTTGTACTCCTCGGCCAGCATGTCGATCTGGTCGATCGGCGTGCAGAAGCGCGAGTTCGGGTGAGCTGCGGGCTTGTCCGAATCCGAGGTCCAGGAGTTACCCTGCCAGTCGGTCAGATGAGCGGGCACTTCCTCAGTCATGCCCTCCCACCACACGCCGCCGTCGTCGGTCAGTGCGACATTGGTGAAGATGCTGTTGCCCTTGGCGATAGCGCGCATCGCGTTGGGGTTGGTGCCCCAGCCGGTGCCCGGAGCCACGCCGAAGAGACCGGCCTCGGGGTTGACGGCGCGGAGCTCGCCTTCCTTGCCGAAGCGCATCCAGGTGATGTCGTCACCCAGCGT
Organism: Pseudarthrobacter sulfonivorans; assembly: GCF_001484605.1. Lineage (NCBI taxonomy): Bacteria > Bacillati > Actinomycetota > Actinomycetes > Micrococcales > Micrococcaceae > Pseudarthrobacter > Pseudarthrobacter sulfonivorans. The sequence goes on from NZ_CP013747.1 coordinate 1,554,816, forward strand.
CTCCACCTTCCAGCCTTCGATGGTGGGATCGAGCAGCGCAAGGTTGGTCTTGCCGCAGGCGGAGGGGAAGGCAGCCGAGACGTAGTACGTCTTCTGCTCCGGGGACGTCAGCTTCAGGATGAGCATGTGCTCGGCCAGCCAGCCTTCGTCGCGGGCCATGACGGAGGCGATACGCAGCGCGTAGCACTTCTTGCCCAGCAGCGCGTTTCCGCCGTAGCCGGAGCCGAAGGACCAGATGGAGCGCTCCTCGGGGAAGTGCACGATCCACTTGTCCGTATTGCACGGCCACGGCACGTCCGCCTGACCTGCTTCGAGCGGCGCACCCAGGGAGTGCAGGGCCGGCACGAAGAATGCGTTGGTCTCGGTGATGCGGTTCAGCACGTCGGTGCCGATGCGGGCCATGATGCGCATCGAGGCAACAACGTAGGCACTGTCGGTGATCTCCACGCCGAACTTGGGATCCTCGGCGTCGAGGTGCCCCATCACGAACGGGATGACGTACATTGTGCGTCCGCGCATGGAGCCGGCAAACAGCCCACGCAGCTTTTCCTTCATCTCGACCGGGGCCATCCAGTTATTGGTGAAGCCGGCGTCGTGCTCCTTCTCGGAGCAGATGAAGGTCTGCTCTTCCACACGGGCTACGTCCGCGGGATCAGAGAATGCAGCGAACGAGTTGGGGAAGAGCTCCTGGTTCAGGCGCGTCAGCGTTCCTGCTGCGACGAGCTCGTCCGTGAGACGCGTGTTTTCCTGTTCGGACCCGTCAACCCAGTGGATCCGGTCGGGCTGCGTAAGCTCAGCAACCTCTTCGACCCATGCCAGCAGTGCTGCATGCGTGGTGGGTGCTTTCTCAAGCAGCGGCTTCTGCGCCAGATCGCCCATTGCGGTTCCCTTCCTCGGGTTCATCGGTGTGTCCTAAATGCTATTGGCCACCCAAGGGCGTCATGCGAGGCCAGCGGTGCACGTTCGTGATCGTTGGAGCCGAAAACCGCGCAAATTCAAGGAAAACCGCGCACAAACGGCTGAATTTAAGTGACGAAGGTCACCTAGACCGGTCTAGTCGGCTAGATTACATGCCTCTCGATTTGGAACTCCGGGCCACCCTCGCGTAAAGTAATTCGAGGTTCGGGGAGCAAGAAACGCCGCGAAACACAAAATGCGCCCATAGCTCAGCTGGATAGAGCGTCTGTCTACGGAACAGAAGGCCGGGGGTTCGAATCCCTCTGGGCGCACAGAGAAAGGCCCGTATCGGTTCGCCGATACGGGCCTTTTGTCGTTAAGCGTAGCGCCCCTTTCCTGCCACCGGCCTCCGCCCCAGGAACGGCACGGCCACGCGCGCCTTCCCAGCGGAAATGCGTCACTTTTGGTAGCAAACCCCGGCACCGCCCCTGGATTCCCGCGGGTGACCCGGCCCGCTGCGGTCAAAAGTTACGCAGGTGTGCAGTCAGCTGATTGACGACGACGGCGCTCCCCGCCTCCCGCGAGGCGGGCGTAGGCTGGACGAATGACGCCTGAAACGCTGCAACGTGAATTCGATGTCATTGTGATCGGCGCTGGTGCCGTGGGGGAAAACGTCGCCGACCGGGTGGTCCAGGGCGGCCTGACGGCTGTCCTTGTTGAAGCCGAACTAGTGGGCGGCGAATGCTCGTATTGGGCCTGCATGCCGTCCAAAGCCCTGCTCCGCCCCGGCACCGCCCTGCACGGCGCACAGACGGTACCCGGCGCAGCGGAAGCCGTCACCCTGACACTGGATGCAGTGGCAGTCCTGAAGCGCCGGGACTATTTCACCGCAAACTGGCAGGACGACAGCCAGGTGAAGTGGTTGGAAGATACCGGGATTGAACTGATCCGTGGCCACGGCTGGATCACCGAGCCGCGCACCGTTGAAGTAGTCGGGCTGGACGGCAACACTTACGAACTCAAGGCGCGTCACGCCGTCGTACTCGCCACCGGCTCCACACCCACTACCCCTCCCATCGACGGGTTGGCGGATCTGCAGGTCTGGGGCACACGCGAAGCCACCTCGGCCAAGGAGGTGCCGGAGCGCCTGGCCGTGATCGGCGGAGGCGTAGCGGGCAGCGAACTGGCGCAGGCATTCGCACGCCTGGGCTCGGACGTGACGCTGGTGGCCAGGAGCGGCCTGCTGGGCACGTTCCCCGCAGAGGCCAGCAAACTTGTGGTCGCGGGGCTGCGCGCGGACGGCGTGGCGGTCCGCCTCTACACGTCCACCGAAAGTGTCCGGGAAAACGACGACGGCACGTTCACCCTCACACTTCAGGACCAGACGCCGGACGGCCGCACCACCGTCATTGCGGACAAGGTCCTCGTTTCAACAGGCCGGCATCCCGCCCTCGAAGGCCTCGGCCTGGAAAGCCTGGGTTTCGAGGCGCAGGACGGGCAGCCGCTGAAACTCACCACCGACTCCACTGGACTAGTCCAGGGCCTCCCGGACGTCCCGGGCACCCCGGGCACCCCGGGCGAGGATGGTGAGAACCCCTGGCTCTACGCTGTTGGCGACGCCGCAGGCAGAAATTTCTTCACCCACCAGGGCAAGTACGAGGCCAGGGCCACCGGCGACGCGATCGCGGCCCGAGCCAAGGGCGAGCTCAGCGGCGCCCCCGAGGCCTGGAGCCGGTACGCCCAGACCGCCAACCAGCATGCTGTCCCGAACGTGGTGTTCACCGATCCCGAACTGGCGGCCGTGGGGCGCTCGGTGGAGCAGGCAAAACGGGACGGCTACAACGTGTCGTCCGTGGAGCTGCCAATCCAAGTGTCGGGTTCGTCCCTGCATTCGGAACACTACGAAGGCTGGGCGCAACTGGTGGTGGACGAGGACCGGCGGGTCCTGCTCGGCGCCACCTTCGCGGGCCCGGAGGTGGGCGAACTGCTGCACGCGGCCACCATCGCAGTGGTGGGCGAGGTCCCGCTGGAGCGGCTGTGGCATGCGGTGCCATCGTTTCCCACGGTCAGCGAGGTGTGGCTGCGGCTCCTGGAGAAGTACGGCTTGTAGGAGGGGCCCAAGTGTCCGTTAGCGCTGGGCTACTCCCGCCGCCCTACTCCCGTGCGCTATTTGAACTGACCAGTCAGTTCAGTTAGGCTGGAGGTGGACATACACCGTCGAAAGGCCATTTTTGCTCTCCGTACAGCAGCTCCTTGTGAAGGGCCGGCGCGACGATTTGCTTCCGCCCACCTCTCTGCGGGTCGGCCGGGGTGAGCTCCTCCTCGTCACCGCCGAACGCCAGGACCAGCGGACAGCCCTTGCCCTGACCATCAGCGGGCGTATGAAACCCACTGGCGGCCGGATGTCCTGGGACGCCAACGAACGCACCAAATCCCTCCGCCTCGCGAGCGCCCTGGTGGATTCCCCCAACGTGAATGAGCCCGAGCAGCACCTCAGTGTCCGGGACCTTGTCACCGAGGACCTCGCCCTGATCCCCCGCCGCTACCGGGGCGCGCTGCTGAGCAAGCCCTGGCTCAAAGTCAACAGTTTCGAGGACATCGCGGACCTGTGGACGGAGCAGCTGGCGCCGGACCGGCGCATTGAACTGCTGACGGCCCTTGCCCTCGCCAACCCGCACACGGACCTTTTGGTGGTGGACTCCCCCGACAGGCACGGTGCCCACGCTGCGGACTGGCTCCCGCGGCTTGAGGAGCTGGCGTACGACGCCGGCCGGCCGCTCGCCGTCGTCGTCACCGTTACTGCCCTCCCGGCAGGGTGGACGGGACCGGCCACAGTGATCGGCAACGCCGTCCCGGACGTGGACGAAGCGCCCGATGCGCCGGCTCTCACGGACGAAGAAACCGAATCCCTCTTACTCGAAACCGAGGATGCCAAGTGACCGTGCTGCGGCTGGCCCGTTCCGAACTCAAGCGGATGACCGGTGGGTTGCTGCCGAAGCTGACCATCCTGGCCCTGATCATGGTGCCGCTCCTGTACGGGGCCGTGTATCTGTACGCCAACTGGAATCCCTACGGGAACCTGAACCAGATCGAGGCCGCCCTGGTGGTTGAAGACACCGGCGCCACGTCCAGCGACGGGACCGAGCTCCAGGCGGGCAAGAAGGTGGCGGACGGCCTGGTGGAGGGGAACGTCTTCAACTGGCAGGCGGTCCCGTCGGCGGCCGAGGCCGACGCAGGGGTCAGCAGCGGCAAGTACGCGTTTGCACTGAAAATCCCGGCAGAGTTCTCCACGAACCTGGTCTCACCCGGCAGCTTCGATTCGGCCAGCCAGGCGATGCTGAATGTCACCACCAACGATGCCAACAACTACCTGCTGAGCACCATCGTGGACAAGCTGACCACCGCGGTGCACACAACGGTGGCCAAGGAAGTGGGCGAAGAGACGGCGAACCAGCTGCTCACCGGGTTCGGCACCATCCACGCCCAGATGCTCAAGGCCGCCGACGGCGCCGGGCAGCTGACGGACGGCGTGGCCACCCTCCGCGACGGGACTGTCACGCTGCATACGGGCACCAGCGAGCTCAGCGCAGGAGCCGGCGAGCTGTACAACGGGCAGCTGAAACTGCGGGACGGGGCCAATCAGCTGACCGACGGCGCCGGGCAGCTCAGCAGCGGGCTCTCCGTCCTTAAGGACAGCACCGCCACGCTGCCCACCGACACCCGGACGCTGGCCAACGGCGCGGCCCAGGTGGCCGCGGGGAACGCGCAGCTGAACACCAAGGTCCAGGACGTTGTCACGCAGCTTGATGCCGCGGACCAGGGGCTCCGGACGCGTGTGATCGAATCGAATGCCCGCCTGGTCGCCTCCGAAGTGATCACCCAGGTGCAGGCAGACAAAATCCTGGCCGACTTCGATACGGTGGCAGCCTCCAGCCCCGTGGCCGCGGCGAAAACCCGGATCCAGACCGACGCCACCCAGATCCAGCAGCTCGCGGACGGCTCCGAAGCCGTGAGCGTCGGCGCAGCCCAGCTGGCCACGGCCACCCCCGCGCTGAAGGAGGCCATTGTTCAGGCTTCCGGTGGCGCTGACCAGCTCCACACCGGGGCGGCCACGCTGGCCACCGGCGAGCAGACTGCGCTCGACGGCACCGGACGCCTCGCGGAAGGGGCGCAAACGCTCGACGCCGGTGCGGGGCAGCTGGAAGCGGGGGCCGGCACCGCCGCTGACGGCTCACGGACGCTGGCCGACGAAATTGCCAAGGGCGCCGGGCAGGTGCCCAACCCGGACGATTCGCAGAAGAGCAGCCTCTCCGAAGTGATTGCCGATCCTGTTGCGGTCAGCAACGTCTCCCAGGCGAAAGCCGATTCCTACGGCGCGGGGCTGGCACCGTTCTTCCTGACGCTCGCCTTGTGGATCGGCATCTTCATGCTGGTCCAGGCGATGCGGCCCATCACCCAGCGGGCCCTGGCGTCGAACGCCCCGGCCTGGAAAATCGCCGTCGGCGGCTGGCTTCCGTTCCTGGCCGTTTCGGTGGTGCAGGCGAGCCTGCTGACCCTCGTGGTGAACCTGGCGTTGGGCCTCAACCCCGCGCATCCGGTGCTGATGTGGCTGTTTATGCTGGCCGCGGCCATGGCGTTCAGCGCCATTATCCAAGGCATCGTGGCGCTGCTGGGGTCACCCGGCAAGCTGGTGGTGCTGATCCTGCTGGTGCTCCAGCTGGTGTCCTCGGGCGGCACGTTCCCCTGGCAGACCACCCCGCAGCCACTTCATGTTGTCCACGAAATCCTGCCCATGGGCTACGTGGTCACAGGCATGCGGCACCTCATCTACGGCGCGGACCTGTCCGGGATCGTGCCCACTGTCCTGGGGCTGCTCGGCTACACGTTGCTGGGCGCGGCGATGTCCACGTTTGCGGTCCGGAAGCACAAGTACTGGACCCTCAAAACGCTCAAGCCGGAGATCGCGGTATGAGCCCGCCCGCGCCGGGATCTGGGGTGCCTGAGCCTGGCGTGCATGATCCTGGGGTGCATGATCCCGTGGGGCACGATCCCGCCATGCACGGTCCCGCCGAGAAGAAACTCCGCCCGGCCCGGACCAATGCCACCCGGCAGAAGCTCTTCGACGCGTCCATGGAGCTGATCGGCCAGCGTGGCGCAGCGGGTGTCACTGTGGACGAGATTGCCGCGGCGGCGGGCGTCTCCAAGGGCACGGTCTACTACAACTTCGGCAGCAAGTCGGACCTGATCGCGCAGCTGCTGCGGCACGGCGTAGACATCCTGAAGACACGCCTGCTTACCGAGGCGGGGCAGCCCGGGGCCGATCCACTGGTGGCCATGGAGGCAATGATCGGCCAGGCCATGGATTTTATGGACGATTACCCGTCCTTCGCCCGTTTGTGGGTGAGCGAAAACTGGCGGACTCCCAGCGAATGGCGGGACACGTTCGCGGTGCTCCGGTCTGAACTCCTGGCGGTCATCGGCGCTGCCATAGAGAACGTGGCTGCCGTCTATCCGGTGGACGAAACGGTCTCGCGGGGCAGCCTCGAAACGGCGATCTTTGGCGCCTGCTTTGTGGTGGGGCTTGACCGGCAGACCTACAACCCAGAACGCACCCGTGACCAAAGCGTTGCAGCAATCATGGCAATCATGCGCGGCTATGTCGTGAAGTAGCAGGGATGATTGGACACATGCGCCACATGGGTAACAGCGGGAAGTTCGCCGTGATCGCGGCCGTCGCCGCCTTGGGCATGCTGGTGCTCACCGCCATCACCCTCGAAGAGGCCGTGATGGTCACGTTCCTGGGCCTGGTTGCGCTGGCCTATGTTGCGGCCGTGGCGGAGGTCCTGGCCCGGGGGCGCCACTTTGTATTGGTGGCCACCGCTGTGGGATCCAGCCTCACCATTGCCTTCTCCCTTGCCTTCGTCAGCACCTGGGAGCTGGCCTTCGCCGAGCAATCGTCGATCTTCGGCACACCGCTCCCCACCGGGGATCCGGACAACTACTTCTACTGGGGTGGGGCCTCAGCGGTGGCCACGCTAGCGGTCCTGTTCCTTGGCGCAGTCTGGCCGGCGGGCAGGCGGTTGGGGACTGCCAAACGGAGGCCCTCGCCAGCCAAGCGGCGGCCCGCTTCCGGCACTGGCCGCCCTGCTGCGCGGCGCCCGGCAACCGGAGCCACCGCGGCCCGGGGCGCGGCACCCCGGGGTGCCGCCAGCGGTCAGCGCGCGTCAGGCTCCCGTGCGCCCGCCCGGATGCCACCCTCAGCAGCCAAGCGGCCGTCGTCGTCCGCCTCCCCGGTCCGCAAACCGGCACCCAAACCGGGCACCAGGACGGGCGCCAAACCGGCGCCGCGCCGCTGACCCAGCCGCAGCACCTGCCGGCCGCGTCCGGTGAGCACGGCAGTCGCCACCCCGCCCAGGAGGAGCAACCCGCCAGCCAGTTCCGCCGGCGTCGGCACCTCCCCCAACGCCAGCCAGGCCGCGCTCATGCCCACCACGGGAACCAGCAGCGTAAAGGGCACCACGGCCGACGACGGATAGCTGGCCAGGAGCCGGTTCCAGATCCCATACCCCACGAGCGACGCGAAAATGGCTGTGTACAGCGCACTCAGGATCGTGGCCGGCTGGAGGTCTGCCAGCGTGCCGAACACCGCGTCCGGCCCGTCCACCAGCAGCGACAGTCCGGCGAGGGGCACGGGCACCACTGCGCCGGACCAGACCACCAGCCCCAGCCCGGAGGCGGCCTTGGCCTTCCGCGCAATGACGTTTCCGGCCGCCCAGGACAGCGCGGCTCCCAGGACGATGATGAGCGGGAGCACCGGTGCCACGGCACTGCGGCCGACGGCCACCACGGCCAGCCCCGCAACGCCAAGAACGACGCCGGCCAGTTGGCTCCGGCTGGGGCGCTCGCGCAGGAACCCGGCGGCCAGGAGGACAGTGAGCAGCACCTGCGCCTGGAGGACAAGGGAGGCGAGGCCTGCCGGCATGCCCAGCGCCATGGCCAGGTAGAGGAGGCCGAACTGGCCCGCGCTCATAAAGACGCCGACGCCGATGATCGCCTTCCAGCTGACGTCAGGCTTCCTGATAAAGAAGATCCAGGGGAAGACCACCAGGAGGAACCGCATTGCCACAAACAGCAGCGGGGGAACCTCACGGCCGTTCGCATGCAGGCCGAAGTCGATGGCCACGAAGTTCAGGCCCCAGAGAACGGCGACCAGGGCGGCAAGGAGGGAGTGTCGGAGATTCACGGTCCCACTCTTGCAGACCGTCAGATGAAGCACCAGCGTTGAATTCTGCGTCGAATCATGTACGTTTGCTTCATGATTGAGATCGGCTCACTGCGGGCCTTGGCGGCGATTGAACAGCACGGTTCGGTCATAGCGGCGTCGGAGGTAATTGGCTTCAGTCCGTCGGCAGTCTCCCAGCAGATCAAGAAGCTGGAGAAACAGACCGGATTCCCCGTCCTGGAACGCCGCGGCCGCGGCGTGCTGCTGACCGAGCGGGGGCTCACGCTGGCAGCGTACGGCCGGCGCATCCTGTCGGAGCTCGAGGAACTGGAATCCACCCTGTTGGCGGATCCGGCCAAACCGACCGGGCACCTCAAGGTTGTTGCCTTTTCCACGGCCTGCAGGGGCCTCGTGGGGCCGCTGCTGGGCAGGCTGGCTGCATCCGGAGCGGACCTGGACCTCAGCGTGCTGGCCGAGGACCCGCGGGAAGCCGTGGCGCGGGTGGCCAACGGGGAGGCGGACCTGGGTGTGGTCCACAACTGGAACTCCGTCCCGCTGGTGATACCGGAGCACATGAAACTCGAGTGGCTGTGCGAGGACGTAGCGGACGTCCTGGTGCACCGCGACCATCCCTTGGCAGGACGCGGCCAGGTGGAACCGGCGGATCTGGTGGACGAGCGCTGGATCAGCACGCCGCACGGAGCCATCTGCAACGAGGCCCTACTGAGGATCTTCGCCGACCTTGGCCGGGTGCCGGACATCAGGGTCTACGATCCAGACTTCGCAACCCACATCGCACTGGTGGAGCAGGGAGCCGTTGTGGCGCTGGTCCCCCGCCTCGGCCGGCCCGTGCTGCCTGCGGACGTCGTCGGCCTGCCCCTGGTCAACCCCACGCAGGTCAGGCAGGTGGGCATCGTGTACCGCCGCACCATGGCGGCCAGCCCGGGCATCCAGCACGTCGCCGGACTGCTCCGGGAGGTCGCCGGGTCCCGTGGGGTCGCCGGGTCCCATGGGGTCAGTGGATCCCGTGAGGTCGGTAGGTCCCATGGGGTCAGTGGATCCCGTGGCGTTAGTGGGCTCGCGGGACCTTGAGCCCTATGGCGTCAGTGCGCCCGCGGGACCTTGAACTTGGTCAGCCGGGCGTCCTGCCCATCCAGCTCGGCCCAGGATTTTTCCGTTTCCAGCACCGTGAGGGCGCTGGTGGGGTAGCGGGTGGCGGCGTCCATGTAGGCGTCGTGGTTTGAGTCGCGGGAGGCCAGGTGCATGGCGAGGTCCTGGACGCCAGGCATATGCGAGATGAGCATCAGCGTGGTGACGGTATCAGGCACGTGATTGACCACGGCGAGCATCCGCAGCGCAGAGGCGGCGTAGAGTCCGTCCTCAAGTTTCGGCGTCGGGGCCTTATCCCCCAGTTCAGAGCACACCCAGGTGCAGGTCTGCCGGGTGCGCAGCGCACTGGAACACAGGATGAAATCCGGGAGGATGCCGTGTTTGACCAGCCACTTGCCGGCCAGGGGCGCCTCGCGGTGCCCCCGTTCCTCCAGCGGCCGCTCATGATCCGCCACACCGCCGGGCCAGTCGGACTTGGCGTGCCGCATGATCACCAGGCGTTTGATGTGGTGGTCGCTCATCCCCCAAGCCTAGACCCGCAAGACCCACGGCGCCGCCCGTCACGCCCAGCACGCTTTTGGCGGGACAGAGAGTCCTGGCCCGCGGAATGCCGGGCCCGACCTCGGCAACGTAAGCCAAAAGCATGCTCCCCGTGACAAACCCGGGCCACACCGCCGTCGAATCAGCTGCGGAGGCCAACACCCGCTGGTCCCGAACGCACAAAAGCGGCATTTCGCGTAGTGCCGCATCGCCGACTGAGGAACGAAGGAGGTGTCTAAGGCACGGCGAAATGCCGCTTTGGTGCGTCGCTGAAGGACTAGATCGAGTATTCCGGAGCGGCCCAGACAATCACTTCGGGGTGCTCGTAGAAGCGGTAGCCCTGGCCGCGGACGGTACGGACGGTGTTGGCGAGGCGGCCCAGCTTGGAGCGGAGACGGCGGATGTGGACGTCGATGGTGCGCTCGTTGGGGACTTCCTCGGCGTTGCGCCACAGGCCCTCAAGCAGTTCATCGCGGCCAACCGTGCGGGTGCCGTTTTCCACCAGGTAGTTCAGGAGTTCGAATTCCTTGAAGGTCAGGTTCAGGGATTCGCCGTCCAGGTGGACTTCGCGGCGGGCGAGGTCGATCAGGACGCCGGACGGGCGCGGGTCCTGGGGCTGCTGCAGCCGGGCAGTCTCGGCGCGCTTCTGCGCGTTCACGGTGGGGTCACCAAAGGTGGAGCGGACGACGTCGAGCGCGGAACCGGGGGTGCCGGCCGGGGCCACGGCCACGGCCGCGTAGCTTTCAGCACCGGTCACGAGTGACTGCGCGTATGCGCGGATTTCCTGGGCAAGTTTGGCAATGGAGGTTCCGGCAGCCGCCGCGGTCTCCTCGTCGATGCCCATGTAGAGGACAAATCCGCGGGCCACGGTGTCATTGGCGACCGGGCGAACACTGCTGGGTCCCGCGATCACCGGAGTGGGCGCGGTCAGCGGCGCGGCTTCGGCAGGCTGGACGGCGCGGAGCTGGCCGTAGGAACTGGGGTTGTAGCCCTGGGGTGCGTAGCCGGGGGCAGGAAAGCTGGCTCCGGGGGCAGCCGGGGCGAACGCCGGTCGGGCACCGAACCCCTGGCGGAGGCCGGAAGCCTGGCCGGCCTTGCCTGCGTTACGGACGGAGATGTGGACGTATCCGGATGCAACTGACATGAATGCTTACCTCAATGTGAATGGCCGTCATCGCGGCTCGAATGCTGGTTGTCCCCGCAATGAAATCTGGGGATGGCGCCCTACGCTGGGCTGGGGGCGAATGCCTAAGAACTTCGTGGGGTCTGAAGATCAGGCGTGCATTCGACAACAGCGCATGTCGGCAGCAGCGGATGTGCTGGGCCAATATTCTGCGGCTGCAGGTGCTGTTGAGTTCTTGTTCACAATTGAAAGTGTGCAACGTAACAATGAAAACTTGCAAGTAACAATGGGTGCAACGTTCCGCATACTGAGACAAAATGCGGATTTGTGTTACAGATCACCATTCTGATTTGGCGGCAAAATAGGAGTTGTTGTCCGCCAAGGGTGCGTAAATGGCCCTCTCCGGCGAACAATGTTCGCCCTTTCGCCATACCAAGACCTTCAAATTCACCGGCCAATTACTTGCCAAGATTCCCTGCTGGGTTTTGCCGCCTGTCCAGCGGAGAAGGCGGCCGCCTGAGGATTATCGGCGTCCCGCCCGGCCGCCCAGATCGCCCATCCAGCTCGCTAGGCTGGGATTCACAGCGTGCGCACAGGAACCCCATAGCGCGGGCTAACCGAATGATCGGAGAGTTGTCCCATGGCCACTTCGCACTCCATGACCAACAACCTTCCCCAACTGACCCACCCGGACGGCTCCCCCATCCGCGCCCTGGTGGTTGACGACGAACCCAGCCTTTCCGAGCTCATGAGCATGGGGCTGCGCATGGCCGGCTGGTCTGTTGCCGTGGCTTCGGACGGCCCGGAGGCCGTCAAGCTTGCCAAGGAGTTCCGCCCGGACGTCCTGGTACTGGACGTGATGCTGCCAGGGTTCGACGGCGTTGAGCTGCTGGGCAGGATCCGCGCCTTCGCGCCCGAGGTACCTGCGCTTTTCCTGACTGCCAAGGACGCTGTCCAGGACAGGATCGTGGGCCTGGCGGCCGGCGGGGACGACTACGTGACCAAGCCGTTCAGCATGGAAGAGGTCCTGCTGCGGCTGCACCGCCTGGTCCAGCGCTCCGGCGTTGCCGCGATGGACACTGCCGAACTTGTGGTGGGCGATCTTATCCTCAACATCGACACCCGCGAAGTGACCCGTGCGGGCGACGCCCTCCAGCTCACCGCCACCCAGTTCGAGCTGCTCCGGTACCTCATGGAGAACCCCAAACGCGTCATCAGCAAAGCCCAGATCCTGGACCGCGTCTGGAACTATGACTTCGGCGGCCAGGCCAACATTGTGGAGCTCTACATCTCCTACCTGCGCAAGAAAGTGGATGCAGTGCACCCGCCCATGATCCATACCGTGCGGGGCGCCGGCTACGTCATCAAGCCGGCTGAGTAGCAGCTCCATGTCCTCGCCGCGAGCAACCCCAGCACCAGCCCGGAGCTGGCTGAAACCGGACACCTGGCATCTGCGCACGCGCCTGATCCTGTTGGCCATGGCCCTGCTGGTGGCCATCTGCGGCGCCGTGGGGCTGTTCAGTTACGCGTCCATGGATTCCTTTCTCACCGGGCAACTGGATCAACAGCTGAGCCAGGCCGCCAAACGCTCGAACGATCCGGGCCGCCCGCCCCTGGGCGGATTCAACGGCAGGCCGGACCCGCTTGACTCCCGCGGGCAGAGTGTCGGAACGCTGAATGCGCGGATCCTGGACGGCCAGATCCCCAGTGGCGGTTTCCTGGACTCGGACACCACGCGCCTGGCCCTCGACGCCGAGGACAAGCAGACCCTGCTGGCGCTGACGCAGTACGGCCTTCCCGTGAACCGCTCGCTGTCCAACGGGGATTACCGGATTGTGGCCGTGCAAACCGGCTACGGCGATGTCCTTGTCACGGGCCTTCCGCTCGCCGCGAAGGAGAGCACGCTGGCATCGCTTGTGTGGACCTTTGTGTTTGTCTCCTTGGGCGGCCTGGCGCTGATCGGACTGGCGGGAACCGTGCTGATCCGGCGCACCATGAAGCCTCTGGAGCAGCTTTCCGAGGTTGCAACCCGGGTGGCCCGGCTCCCTCTGGACGCGGGCGAGGTGGCACTCGCGGTGCGCGTCCCGCCGTCGAACTCCAATCCCGGAACCGAAGTGGGCAGCGTAGGGCACGCCCTCAATCTGATGCTGGACAACGTCGCCAACGCACTCGAGGCGCGGCAGCGGAGCGAGACCAAGGTGCGGCAGTTTGTTGCCGACGCTTCCCATGAGCTGCGCACCCCGCTGACCGCCATCCGCGGGTACACGGAGCTGATGCGGATGACCGAGGACTTCACGCCGGACGGCCGGAAATCCCTGGCCCGGGTCCAAAGCCAGTCCGAACGCATGACCACCCTGGTGGAGGATCTGCTCCTGCTTGCCCGGCTCGATGAGGGCCAGCCCCTGAAGCTCAGCGAAGTAGACCTCACACAACTCGTGATCGAAACCGTCAGTGACGAGAAGGTCATCGCCCCGGACCACCACTGGCGCCTTGAACTGCCTGACGAGCCGCTCGCCGTCACGGGTGATGGGTCCCAACTGCGTCAGGTGCTTGTCAACCTGCTCTCCAATGCGCGCAAGCACACGCCACCGGGGACCACGGTGGTCACCGCTGTCACGAAGTCTGCCAATGGCGGCGCAGCGGTGACGGTAACGGACGACGGCGGGGGCATCCCTGCGGAATTCGTTGACCACGTTTTCTCCCGGTTTGCCCGCGCAGACGCGGCGCGCAAGGGTACGGCGCCGGCCTCGGGCGCCGGGGCGTCCGAAGGCACTAGCGGCTTGGGCCTGTCCATTGTCCAGTCGATCATGGAGGCCCACGGCGGGAGCGTGGAAGTGACATCGCGGGCCGGACGGACGGAGTTCGCGTTACTCTTCCCTGCCGGCGCGCTGGCGCGACCCACTGACACCCGAGCCCAGCAAGGCGACACACCGTCGTCGTGATTCCTGTTACCAAAATGTGACTTAAGCTTCCAGCTCCTGTAGCGTCGATGAGGTGTGGTTCCCGTTTGGGCCGCATATCCGGATGACGCCAAGCTCTGCCGCTTCCCGGATTCCGTTTTCAGAGGCAGAGGCGGGGGACCCACCGTCCCGGGCACCAAGTGCCCTTTGGGGTTAAGCCAACACGTGATTGTGCCGTGTGGCCGGATGCCCTCATCCGAACCCGACAGCTAACTCCGCAGGTGTGAGAGGCGATCCATCATGTCTGAATTCAAGGTAGAACCGCGCCCGCAGGGCGACAACAAGTCCGATAGCCACCGCAAGCAGACCCGCTTCGGCGCAGCTATGTCCCCACTTTCCAAGGCCGCCCGGATTCCCTCCGTGGGCAAGCGCGTCGCGGTGTTCGCCACCGCGTGCGCCCTGTTGGTCGGTGTAAGCGCCGCAGCACACGCTTCCGAGTCGGCCTCGCTTGCGGCCAGCGCCAACCAGGCCGCCGAAGAAGAGAACGCCCAGTCGAAGCTCAGCTTCGAAGCGGCTGAGATCCAGGCCCCGGCCACTCCGGAAGCGGCTCCGGCTGAAATCAACGTCGCGCCCCAGGCCGCCGATCCGGCACCTGCCCCGGCACCGGAACCCGCTGCCGCTCCTGCTCCGGCCCCCGAGCCTGCCCCTGTTGTGGCCGTCAACGATCCCGCAGGAGCCCAGGCGTACGCGGCGGGGCAGCTGGCAACCTACGGCTGGTCCGCTGACCAGATGCAGTGCCTGCAGACGCTGTGGACCAAGGAATCCGACTGGACCACCACGGCCACCAACGCCAGCAGCGGCGCGTACGGCATCGTCCAGTCATTGCCCGCTGAGAAGATGGCGAGCGCCGGCGCGGACTACGTCACCAACTACCGCACGCAGATCAACTGGGGCCTGAACTACATCCAGGAGCGCTACCAGTCACCGTGCGGCGCGCTGAACTTCCACTTGTCGCACAACTGGTACTAGGCCGACTGAGCGGCGCCGGCGGCTGGCGTCGCTGAGCTGCGCCGGCGGATCACGAAAGCGATCCGCCGGCGTCAAAGCCGGAAAGAAATGAGCTGCCGTCCCGCGGCGTCCGTTTCCACGGAGGCGGTCACGGCACGGTAATCCGCGATATGCAGCACGCCTGCCGGCAGCTCGCCCGCATTGGGACCCACGGCCACCGTCCGGATACCGGCGGCAACGCCTGCCGCGATTCCGGCGGGCGCATCCTCGAACACCACGGCGTCCTCCGGATTGACGCCCAGCAGACCGGCGGCCATCAGATAGCCTTCCGGGTGCGGCTTGCCCCGTGTGACCAGGTCCGCCGTCACGGCCGTGGCCGGCATGTCCAGCCCGGCAGCGTCCATGCGGATGTCCGCCAGGGTCCTGTCCGCTGAAGTCACCAGCGCCACTGCCTGGGCCGGGAGGCTGCGAAGCAGGTCGGCAGCCCCCGGCAACGCGATGATACCGGCTGTCCGCACCCGTTCCATGGCGCCCAGTTCCGCAGTGAGCGCTACGACGTCGGCTCCCTCCGGCGCGAACCGGCGTACGGTATCGGCAGCCTGGACGCCGTGCGAAGTGCGCAGGATTTCGGCGATGTCCAGGCCGTACCGGGCCGCGAATTCTCCCCAGACCTCCTCCACTACTGCCGTGGAGTCCACCAGTGTGCCGTCCATATCGAAAAGAACGGCCCGGCAGGTCAGTGTTCGTGTGGCGGCAGGTGCTCGTGTGGCGGCAGGTGTGGGGATGTTCATGCTGCCTATTTTGCCTTAGCCGTCGCGACCCCAGGCGCCGCGCCCTTAGGCGTCACGGCCCGGGATGTACTGCACCGCCCACTTGTTTCCGTCGGGATCCGCGAAATAGACGAAGTGCCCCCAGGCCTGGATGTCTATGTCGCTGACCTCCACACCGTTGCCCTTGAGGTGGTCGTGGGCAGCCTGGATGTCGCTGACCACCATCTGCAGGCTTGGGGCCGTACCCGGAGGGGCGTCATTGAGGCCCTCGCCAATACAGATGGAGCAGGCGGATCCCGGCGGGGTCAGCTGGACGAAGCGGATGCCATCCATGGGCCGCTCGTCGAAATCCGGGTTGAATCCAACTTTGTTGACGTAGAAATCCTTGGCGCGGTCAACGTCGGATACGGGCACAAAAACGAGTTCAAGTTTCCAGTCCATGCGCCACAGGCTAACGGCGGCGGCAGGAAAGCGGAAGACTTGAATCCTTGAGCAGCCCCGTCCTAGCCGGCGATGCCGTACAGGCGGTCTCCGGCGTCGCCCAGCCCGGGAACGATGTAGGACTTCTCGTCGAGCCGTTCGTCAATGGAGGCCAGCACGATGGTGACGTTGGCCTCGGCCAGTTCCTCTTCGAGCTTGGCCAGGCCTTCCGGCGCGGCCAGGAGGCAAATGCACGTGACGTCGGAGGCTCCGCGCTTGAACAGGAACTTGATGGCTTCGCGCAGGGTTCCGCCGGTGGCAAGCATCGGATCCAGCACAAAGATCTGCCGGTCCGTCAGGTTCTCCGGGAGCCGCTCCGCGTAGGTGATGATGTCCAGGGTTTCCTCATCGCGGGCCATGCCCAGGAAGCCCACCTCAGCGGTGGGGACCAGCTTGGTCATGCCCTCGAGCATGCCGAGCCCGGCGCGCAGGATGGGAACCACCAGAGGCGTGGGCTTGGTGAAAGCGGTGCCCACTGTGGTGCTGACCGGCGTCTCGATGGTGACCGGCTGGGTGCGGACCTCACGGGTGGCTTCGTAGGCCAGTAGGGTCACCAGCTCTTCCGTCAGCTGCCGGAAGACCGGTGACGGAGTGTTCTTGTCCCGCAGGACGGTGAGCTTATGGGCGACCAGCGGGTGGTCCACAACGAGAGTGCGCATGCGTCAAAACTATCACCCGCGCGGGCAGCGTCCGGCCGGGAATCAGCTCGACGGATCGTCCCGCAGGGCGGGGTGTTCGAACGTGGGGGCCGGGCCCGCGTGCTCCCGTTTCCGCAGCACGTGGAACAGCCGGTGCGCCAGGATCACCATTCCCACCCAGGCAAGGCCAAGGAACCAGCCGGCCATCACATCCGTCAGCCAGTGGTGGCCCAGGAACACCCTGCTCAGGCCCATCGCGATGAAGAAGATCACCCCGGCGGTGATGGCCGTGATGCGCGCCCACAGCATCTCGAACTGAAGGCACATCACGTACACCAGGACACCGATCACCACCGTCGTGTTCAGGGTGTGGCCGCTGGGGAAGGACGGCGAAGTCTCGTACGGCGGGACCGCTTCGGAATGGTCCGGGCGGGTGCGGCCCACCAGCCGCTTGCCCACCGTCGTTGCCAGTGTGGAGACGGCCGCTGCGCCGCCCACCAGGATGATGGGCCGCCAAGTCCGGCTCAGGAACGTGAGCCAGGCCGTCAGGATGCTCGCCAGAATGGGCATGCCGATGCCCCCGCCGATGTTGGTAAATGCCGTTACTCCGGCGGACAGCGCGGGGCTACGCAATTCCTGGGACAGTTCCAGCGCGGGCAGGTCCAGGGCGGCCAGTCCCTCTTCGTCCACCACGTTGTTATAAACCTCGGCGCCCAGCAGTGCCATGGTCATCACCAGTGCTCCCCCCACCAGCATCGTGATCCACAGCGCGGCATATGGTTTGAACCATTGGCCCAGACGGTCCATGAATCTGTCCACGATGCCTCCCCGGCGTCAATGCTTTGTAGGCTGGATATCCTTCGAAACTATCATTGAGCCATGGTCGCCGCAGAAAAGAACCACCTCGAATGGATGGGTCTTGCCCTGGACGAAGCCCGGCGCGCGCTGGCCACCGAGGACGTGCCCATCGGCGCGGTAGTAATTGGGCCCGACGGCGCCGTGCTGGGTTCCGGACGGAACCAGCGGGAAGAGCTGGGAGACCCGACTGCCCACGCGGAGGTGGTGGCCATCCGGCAGGCGGCTGACCGGTTGCGTGCCTTGTCCAAGCTCGACGGCGGCACCGGGGACGGCTGGCGGCTGGCCGACTGCACGCTCGTGGTGACTCTGGAGCCGTGCGCCATGTGCGCCGGCGCGGTGGTCCTGGCCAGGATTCCCCGCGTGGTCTTCGGTGCCTGGGATGAGAAAGCCGGAGCGGCGGGCTCGGTATTCGATATCCTCCGCGAGCGCCGGCTCAACCACTGGGTTGAGGTGTACGGCGGGGTCAGGGAAGAGGAGTGCGGAGCGATCCTCAGGGACTTCTTCGCAGTGCACCGCAGCCAGCTGTGACGGGTCGTGCTGTGACGGGTCGTAGGGGGCTGCAATTCGTCTCGGGCCTGCTGTAGCGCTCTCACCTGCCTGCACGACTCTCAGCCTGCGGCATCCAGGGCGTCGATCCTGTCCTGGCGCGAGGCCGGCGAGTCCAGGCTGAACGAGCGGAAGTCCCCCAGCTCGTCCCGGATCCAGGCCTCTACCTCGGCGATGCGCCGGGATACTGCGGGTGTGGCCCCGTCAAAGAGCCAATAGGCAATCCGTGATTTCCCGGGATCGTATTGCCACAGCCCGATGATCCGGCCGCGGTCGAAGATGGGATGATCCGGCAGGTCAGCCTGCAACGCCAACGTGGACCCCAGGACCTGCTTACCCTTGTCCTGCTCGGCAAACAGATCCCCCGAGTTCCTGCGGAGCAGGACCAACGAATCCGTGCCGGCCAGCAGCTGAATCTGTTCCTCCGCCGGCGCCTCGAACGACGCAAGCCGCCCGACGTCGTCGGGCATCATCCACAGCACCTCACCGTTGGCGGTGGGAACCTCCACCGCCCCAGTGGCGGCCAACGCTGCCTTCGTGTGGGCCAGGGTGAACCCGGTGAACCATTGCGACTGCTTGACCGTGGCGCCGCCAGTCCAGCCGAGATAGCGCTGCAGCAGGAGGCTGCGGGCGGCTTCGTCGTCCATGGCGGTGGGCGGCAAACCCCACAGTGTGTAGGCGTAGCGCTGCTGATCCAGCCGGCCGTTGGCGGGCACGCGCCGGATCCGGCCGTCCGCCTGGAGGAGGCCCAAGGCCGTGGGCAACGTGGTGGCCGCGCCCTTCTTTTTGCCCTCCTCGCCGAGGTTCCGGACCGAATCGCCCAGGAGATCCTTGAGCTGTTTGGGGTCCAGCGGGTGGCCGGCCTCGGCGAGGGCGTGGAGGATCTCCTCCTCCAGCAGCGTGATCTCGCCGCGCTCGACGCCCATTCTTGCCAGCACACGGAACGGCGCCACGGCAGCGTCCCGGCCAATCTGGAGGCCCCACGCGAAGTCCTCCTGTCCCAGCACATAGGTGCAGCCGCGGGCGGTGGGCAGCTCATGGATGTTCAGCGACAGGACGTCGGCATCCGCCCGCTCACGGCTAGTGCCGGCGCGGGCAAAGAGCGTGAGGTACGGGTTGGCGCCGCCGACGGAACGGGCCCAGCCCGCTCTGCTAAACACGTCGGCGGCATCCGCGCCCTGGAATGTGCCGTCGAGGCCCTGCTTGTGCCAGGCCCATGCCCTGAGGAGCTCCGGAGTGAGCACCTGAGGATCCGGGGCATCTTGGCTCGGGGCATCTTGGCTGAAGGATTGTGGGGTCACGGCTTGGGGGATCACAGCTTGGGGGGTCAATACGGCGGCGGAGGTCGGCAGCGTGGTCATGGCTTATTGTCCACCGGCCGTACGCGCAGCGGTAGGCATCCCCTCGGCGGAGATTTCTTCAGTGGGCGATTTGGCATGAGGCGTTTTAGCAGGCGTGCCGAGGATTTCCAGGATGTTCCGGGCGGTGGAGTCCCAGCCGGGCAGCCGTTCCCGTGCCGCCAGGGCAACGGAACGCCAGCCGGCGCGGAGGGATTCGTCCACCAGCCACTGCCGGATCACGGCAGCGAGCACGTCCGCGTGGTGGTCTTCAGGTCCGTTGCCACGAGGTGCGTCGCCTTCGGGTCCGGCGAGTCCGACGGCGGCACCTGGCACCGCAGATGTCCCGCCATCACGTTCACCACCACGCTCGCCGTCCGGTCTTCCCGCGAGCCTGCCGGCAAGTCTCCCGGCGAGTCTCCCGGCGAGGCCCAGCGCGTCCACGGCGCCGGTTCCCTCCCTCACGATGACGGGAATGCCGTGGGCCAGCGATTCCGTCACCACAAGCCCAAAGGCTTCGGCCCGCGACACAAGAAGGCTCAGGTCTGTCCGGTTCCATTCGTTCGCCAGTTCGGTCCCGGTGAGCTGGCCGGTCACGCGCACCCTGTCCTCCATTCCAGAGGAGGCAATGGCTGCCCGGACCTGTGCCGCATAGGCGGGATCGGCGTCGTACGTTCCTACCAGGGAGGCTGTCCAGGCGAGGTCCTGGAGCCGGCCCAGCGCGGCCACGGTCAGCAACTGGTCCTTGTTGGGCAGCAGCGCGGCCACCGCAATGATGTGGGGCGGGGCCGAACCTGACGCCACCGGTGCCGCGTCCGTCCCGGGCAAGACAACCCGGCTGGCGCGGAGCCCGTGCTTTTCTGCCGCCGAGGCCGCTGCGGACGAACTGGTGCAGATCACTCCGGCGGCCGCCCGCAGTGCCCGCCCCTCGCCGTCGGGGTGGCTGGGCGACGGCATATGCTGCAGGACCCAGGTGTGTTGTCCGGCGGCCGCGGCGTACTCCAGTTCGCCAGGCGCACCGCACGCAATCAGCCCGTCCACGAGGGTGACCGTTTCCGGGGTGATGTCCGCCTGCGGGGGGTCCGACCTTGGGTCCCAGGCGCCCAGCAGGCCGCCCAGCCGCCGTCGGTCTCCAGCGCTGGCGTCAGGCCACGAACCTTCCACCGCCAGCATCTCCACGGCAACCCCCAACGATCTCAGGCCTAGGGTGAGCCGCGCGTTGTAGACATTGCCGCCGGAGTTGTGGCGGATATTGGCGGGGACCAGGAACCTGACCAACATGGGATCAGGCGGACAGGTCGAGGGTGTAGGTGGCCCACGCGTCCGGATTTTCGCGCAGGGTGACGTCGATCCCCGCGAGCTCGCGGCCGTCGCCGTCGCCGTCATCCGTGAGCTTCGCTGCGACGGCGTGGGCGATGTATTCCGCGAGCGCCTCGGTGGTGCTGAGCTTCCCTTCGAAGTCCGGGTGTTCGTCCAGGTTTTTGTAGTTGAGGCCGGACAGCACGTTCTCGATGATGCCGCCGGCGGCTCCGATGTCCAGGACGATCGAGTCCTGGTTCAGCGCACGACGGCGGAACGTCACCTCCGCCACGAACGTCGCCCCGTGGAGGGCCTGGGCCGGGCCAAATACCTCCCGCGGGAGGCTGTGGGCGATCATAAAGTGGCGTCGGACGGTCAGGCTGAACACGGGCTATTTCCTGTCTTTGGCGTCGGATTCTGCGGGACTGTCTGCGTTGGGGTATTCGATCACATGGCACAGGGCTTCGAGCGTGCCGTCGGCTAGGTTCTGCACTACTGCCGGCAGGTCCGTGAACGGAGAGGCACCGGTGAGGAATACATCGAAGACCGGGTCCTTGAGGAGCTCAACAGCCAATTCCAGGCGCTCGGCCGTGGTCCGGCGGTGCCGCCGTGCCCGGGCAACCACGCCCACCTGGCTGGCCCGGATGGATAGCCTGCGTGCGTGAAAGTCTTCACCCAGCGGCAGCGTGATCTTGCGGTTGGCATACCAGGACATCTCGATGATCTCCCCCTCATCGCCGGCCAGCTGCAGGCTGCGTTCGAGGCCTTCCTGGGAAGCGGAGCAGTGGAACACGATGTCGCAGTCGGGTTTGGCATCATCCGGGCGGGTGAACTCCACGCCGAGCCTGTCCGCCAACTGCTTGCGTTCCGAGTCCACGTCCACGAGTTGCAGGCGGGCCAGCGGGAAAGTCCGCAGCAGGGTCGCCACCATTCCACCCACCAGACCCGCGCCGACGACGGCGATCCGGTCCCCCAGCCTCGGTCCGGCTTCCCAGAGGGCGTTGACGGCGGTTTCCACGGTGCCGGTGAGGACGGCGCGGCGGGCGGGGACGCCGTCGGGAATCCTGGTGAGGGCGTCGGTGGAAATGACGTAGCGGTCCTGATGCGGATTGAGGCAGAAGACTTTCTGGCCTGCCCATCCTTCGGGCCCCTCCTCCACGACGCCCACCGAGAGATATCCGAACTTCACGGGCGACGGGAAGGTACCCTCCTGGTGCGGGGCGCGCATTTCCGCAGCCACGCGGGGCGGGACGGAGCCTTTGTGCACAACAATTTCCGTGCCCTTGCTGATGCCTGAATACAGCGTACGGACCAAAGCTTCGCCGGGCCCGGGAGCGGGCAGGGCCTCGTTGCGGAGCTCGCCGTGTTCCGGGCCCGTGGTCCAGTATGCGGTCGCCTGCGCTTCTTTTCGTGACTTGGTCATCTTGCTTATGAATCTAGTCCGCGAGCGCTCTCCGCGACACCCACCCGGCGCGAACGGACACTTGGAGCCCTTGGAATCGGGGCCATAACTGTCCGTTCGCGCTGTTGATGGTTCGCACGGTTGATGGGAGGCAGCCCTGTTCTGCCCGCCCCGACTCTGCCTCAGACCAAATGCGGCCCTGCCGCCGCTTGGGGCTGGCGGTCAGACAGTGCTGTGGGCAGTGAAGTCCCAGTTCGGGTAGGGGTCTTCGGGCATGGGTCCGTCGGGCGGCGTGTCGTCCGGGAACAGCGCATAGTCGGACAGTTCATCGCCGGGCTCATTTGGGCCAGCCCGGTCAAAGTCGATGCCGTGAATATTGACGCCGTGCCGCTCTGGAGATGGGTCGTCCTCCAAGGTGCCGCCGGGAGTTTCGACTACGGGTGCACCTGGATATCTGAGTCCACGCGGATCAGCATGGAGAACCAGCTCTGACTTTTGGCCCGGCTGTTGTTGTGGCCGGAGTTTTGGCCACTGGGGTGGTTCCCAGTCGGGGTGTTCGCTGGCGTAGTGACGTCCGGTCGGTGATTTCCAGCCGGGTGGTTCGTTCTTGGTTGCGGTGGTAGGTTTCCAGGCCGTGGTGTGTCTGAGCCGGTGGTGTTTGTGGCATGGCTGGCCGAGATTGCTGATCCCGGTGCTGCCTCCTTTGGCCCAGGCGAGGAGATGGTCCGCTTCGTTGTCGAGGGACTGGTTGCTGCAGCCGGGGAACGGGCACTTCCCGTCGCGAAGTCTGAGCCATTGGCGCTGGGCTTTCGTGACCCGGTAGCTGGTCCGCCCGATCTCCAGCGGGGCACCGTCCCGCGGGTCGATCAGGACCCGGTGGAAGGACTCCGCACCGTTCGCTACGAGACGGCGGGCCATGGACGGCGGGATCGGGCCGTACCCGTCCAGCATGGCCGGCTCATCAGTGACACCTAACAGTGACAACACAGGGACCGTAACAAGTACCTGAGCCCGCGGCGACGGGACACCAGCAACCACTCCGCCGCCGTCGATATCTGCCTGGTCACCGGTGCCGCCGAGGAGCCAGGTGGCGGCGGTGTCGGCGCGGATCTGGCTGAGGGTCCGCCCTTCGTCCGGGCCTTGCAGGGCCCTGGCGGCTGTAGTGGTGCGGTCCCAGATCCCCGCGGCCTGATCGGCGGGCAGATACGCGCTGAGCCAGGCCATGCCATCACGGTCCGGGGCATACTCCAGGCGCCGGTCGGCTGCACTCCGGGTGTGGCGCTTTTCGATGCTGACCGGATGGTGGCGTTCCCGCCAGGTCCGGGCCTTGTGCCGGAACCGCCCGGGGACGAGCCCACCGGCCAGGCAACCCCGGGCAGGATTCACGGCGGCGGCGTCCAGGAAATGCGCCTCCAACGCCGCAGCGGCCGGCCGGTCAAGGTTGGTGGTTTCGTCGACCATGATCCGGGCATGCTGCCAGGAAATCTGCCCTGCCTGCAGCGCGGACAAGGTCAGGGGCAGCCTGGTGGTGAGTTGGTGGGCCTCGGCCAACAGCGCCCCAGCGGACCGTTCGCTCACCGTGAGCACGCACGCGACCTCCGCGACCACGGCCATCTCCTGTCCGGTGTTGTCCTCAGGTGACGTGGCCGGACCCGTCAGCGCTTGGGCAGCGTCGTCATAGTCGGCGACCGCCTGGACTTTCAGGGCCGCCATCTTCGCCTCCCCGCGGGCCACGGCAGCCAGCGTCTGCAGGGCGAGCTCGGACCTCCGATGCAGCGGATCAGCACCACCGGATCCCGAGGCCTCGACACCCTCACGGATCACAAACGCAAGCTCAGCGAAGGACACAGAAAGCGCCTCCGCCGTCTCTACAGCTGCTCTGCTATCCATACCCAAATCATCCCCGGAGGGTGTGACAATAACGGCGAGGCTGAAGGGCTATGTGCATAACCCTGATCACCCGACCTCAAGGTTGCCACCCGAACCGCCAGCCGCGACACTGCAGTTGAGAGCCTCAAGTGTCGCTCGGGCGCTGGAGTGGGCTTAAGGATCCCTTCGCACCATCCGGGGGCTGAACGCCTGCCGTTTTGTGGATGGGCGGTATGCTCCGGTAACCTATTCAGGTTGGTGACGTGTCCGAGCGGCCGAAGGTGCAACACTCGAAATGTTGTTTGGTGTCAAAGCCAACGTGGGTTCAAATCCCACCGTCACCGCCAATTGGCAAGGCCCCTGCTTCCCTTATAACAAAGGGAAGTGGGGGTTTTGTTTTGCCCCAAACTTAGCCCCTTGATTTGCTGACGTTGCCGTAGATCGTGGAGCGCGAAAACCTGAAGCAGGTCGGCGATGCGTTGGACAGTGTTGTTGCCGGCGCCAATACGCCGACTGGCGGCCGCCCCGTCGTCGAGGCGGCCGCCAGTGTCAGTGCGCTGCGGGCGTTAGTGCTCGGTACCTGCCGCAGCAGCCTTCCTGGCGCTCTTCTCGGCGTCCTTTTCGGCGCGCAGCGCCTCCGCCACGTGCTGCTCCTCGGCTTTTTCCTGGTGGATGACCTCTGCCAGGAGCTTCTCCATCTCCTTGGCCACGCCGGCGGCCGAGGCCGGGTTCTGGCCGGTCACCAGCCGGTCGTCGACCACGACCATTTCCTCAAAGATACCAGCGGAGACATGGGTAGCGCCCTGTTCCTCAAGCCGGTCTGCCAAAAAGAACGGGATGACCTTGTCCTTCCCTGCGGCAACCTCCTCGTCGTTGGTGAAGGCAGCGACCTTCCTGCCCTCGACCAGCCGAAAGCCGTTGGCCAACTCGACCTTAAGCAGTCCGGCCGGCCCGTGACAGACAGCGCCCACCACGCCGCCGGCGTTGTAGACGCTGGCTACGAGGTTCTGCAGGCCTTCGCTGTCCGGGAAGTCCCACATGGTGCCGTGGCCTCCCACGAGGAAGACGGCGTCGTACTGCTCGGGATCAACGACGTCAACGCGGGCAGTGTTGTAGAGACCGGCGCGTGTGGTCTCGTCCTCCGTGAAGGCGACCTGGATGGGATCTTTTGAGTCCACCTCGTCGCGCGGGGGCTGGCCGCCCTGGATGGACGCGAAGTCGACGAAATGCCCGGAATCCTTGAAGACCTTCCAGGGATGTGCGGCCTCGGCGACGTTGTACCCGGTCTTCTCTCCGGTATCACCGATCTCGGAAACGCTGGTCAGTACCATGAGGATTTTCTTCATGAAGTGCTCCTTCCGTCTAAATTCCACCCTACGCCCAGCCCAATTCGGGCCCTCCCCGTCTTCGAAGGCAAGGGCCTTGGCTGTACCCGGCGGACAGCTCCTCCGTCAGAGCTTGTCCGTCCTGTCATCTCCCTTGTGCCCGCCGCGCAGGTTTTCCTGGACCTTGCCGAAGAGATCCTTGATGGTGGATTCGGTATTCGTCAGCATGTCCGGCTGAAGGTAGACGTGTTGACTGCCCGGGAGGCTGTAACTGGACTGCAGGCCGCCGCTTCCTTCGACGCCCTGCAGGGCGATGGTCACGCCGCCTTCCTTGCGCGCAATGGCCGCGATTTTTCCGAACACCAGCGTGAATTCGTCTGGCTCAAAACTGACGGTCTGACCCACGTGGGTCCTGTTAAGTTCACTGGCCGGAATCGCTTTCTCGTTGCCAGTCCCTGAGTAGTTCATCACGTGCTCCCTGAGGTAGTTGGCCACTTACGCCAGCAGTCTAGCCCCGCCCCATGCCGCGGTACATGGCCCTACTGGATGCCTGCACAAACGACCGTAGCAAGAGTGGTCATATCCTCCATTGAGCAGACCAGAGCCCTTCGGGTTGTATGAAGTGGACCCGGCACACCTGCCCGGCACCCGATCCTTAAAGGAAGAACCGTGACTTCGATGACGAATCGCGTTAATGCCCCCGGCCAATGGGACGACGTCCAGGTGGGCGACACCGTTCTGCTGACCCGGAACGGCCACACCGAGTACGCCGGCGCCGTGGACAACAGGACAACGGACGGCGAGACCGTCTGGGTCAGGACGCCGGTGGGCGGCCGCAGGCTCTTCCATGTCAGCGACGGCTTCGAACTCACCTGGAGCCAGCCGTGACCGATACCTGCCCCGACGACTGCCATTACTGCTCAGGCCCGGAAACGGACTGAACCCAGCCACCGGTTGGGCAGCGCCCACCAGCCCTGCGAGACTGAGTCCTGAAGCCGACGTCGATCTGCCAGGAGCCACCGCATGACTCTCGAGAACAGCACCTCAGCCAGCCCAAACCGCATCACCGAATTGTTCGGCACGGACGTTCCGGTGGTGCTGGGCCCCTTCGGTGGCGTCTCTTCGGTGGAGCTGACAGCAGCCGTGAGCGACGGCGGCGGGCTGGGTTCCTACGGCCTCTACGGTTACGGTGCCGACGCCATTCGGAACACAGCTGCCGAGCTCAAGAAGGCAACGGCGAAGCCGTTCGCCCTCAACCTCTGGATTCCCACCGGCGACGAAGCCACCTCGCTCCCCCAGCCGGATTTCGACCACTACGTCGGGACCCTGAAGCCGTACTTTGACGAACTGGGCCTGCCGCTTCCGCTCATGCCGGACCGCTACCTGCCCGACTACGACGAGCAGGTGGAGGCAACCCTGGAGGCGGGTCCCGCCGTCGTCAGCTTTGTGTTCGGTGTGCCCGCGCCGGAACTGGTTGAAGCGGCGCACCGGCGTGGAATTGTCGTGGTGGGAACCGCCACCACGGTCGCGGAAGCCGTTGCCCTGGAAGCAGGCGGCGTGGATGCCGTGGTTGCCAGCGGCATGGAATCCGGCGGCCACCGCGTCTCGTTCCTGAAGCCCGCGGAGGAGTCCCTGATCGGAACTTTTGCACTGGTTCCGCAGGTGGTTGACGCCGTCGGGATTCCGGTAATCGCCGCCGGCGGCATTGCAGACCGCCGCGGCTACACTGCTGCACGAGCCCTCGGCGCCGAAGCGGTCCAGGTGGGCTCGGCGTTCCTGGCCACCCGCGAATCCGCGGCCGTCCCTGCATACCGGGCCATCCTCCACAGTCCGGCCGCGCGGGAAACAGTGCTGACAAGAGCCCTCAGCGGACGGCTTGCCCGCGGCATCCCCAACCGCATCATCGCCGAACTGTCAGAGCGCGCCATAGCCCCGTTCCCCGTCCAGAACTGGCTCACCGGCCGCTTCCGCCCGGAGGCAGCCGCCCAGGGAAACACGGAGCTTATGTCGCTTTGGGCGGGGCAGGCCACACCGCTGATCCGGCATGACTCCGCCGCTGATGTCCTGGCGGAACTGCTCGCCGGCAGTCCGGCTTTGTAAGCTCGATACATCCGCGGTTACCCCAGCCATCGAATGTGGGACGATCGCCTGTTGACACCGGAGGCAATCCTTGACCAAAAAGACCGGCAAATCCAAGAGCAAGGACAAGGACCGGCGGCACCTCAAGGCTGTTCCCTCGGCCCCCAAGATGCCGCTGCAGCTGGTCCTGAACCATCGGGCAATTGACTCGATGGCTGTCGAGTTTCTTCAATGGAACGCGGCTGAAGCCCCGGACCCGGCCGATGCCTTCGAGTGCCTCGAGCTGGTCAAACTCTTTCTCACTGCGCAACACGCCATCAATGGTTCGAGTTCAGCCACCGCTATCGACAGTGACGGCGTGGTGCAGGCGGCCGGTGCAATTGCGGCGTCGTTGGACCCCGACGACATGGACGAGGCCTTGGACGACATCTTCTTCGCCCTTCACTCGTACATCCATTTCCTGAAAGCGACCGGCCGCTGGAGCGGCTCGGACGCCGCCTACGAGGAACTCCATGCTGCGCTGGGAAACGGTATCGCCGCGGCTGTCCCGCAATTGCCGGTTATCCAGGTACCTGACCTCAGCGACGACCACCAGGAGGCTGCGTTCAATGCCATGCCGCTGATCCAGCATGCCACCTCCCTGCTGGACTGGATCGGAACCGGCAAGGAAATCACCAGCACGGGTGCCCTGCGGCTTAAGGACATCGAGCCGGCAGCCGCAGCCGTAGGAGTACATGCCCGTGGAAAGCGGGCCGCGAGTCGGACCCTCCCACTTTTCGATCTGGAAACTGCCGAGAGCCGGCCCAAAACGTTGCTGGAAGTCGGAACCATGCACGACGTACCGGTGCTCCGCGAGATCTGGTCAGCCCTGGTGGGGGCAAACCTCATCAGGCTCGGATCCACCAAAGCCGTTCCCGGCCCGGAAGTGGCCGCCTGGAACAGCACGAATACCGAGGAACGGCTGGACATCCGCCGGATGCTGTCGGTGGTCCTTTTGGTCGGAGTGCTCACCGACGAGGACCAGGGGTGGGACCAGGAAGCGGTAGCCGGGACACTGCTGGCCGTCCTCACATATGGCACCACCGATGAACCAATGCCCGTGGCGGAACTCGAACGGATGGCGTCGCCGGACCTTGAAGGCGCCTTGCTTCAGGACGTAGACCTTGAAGACACGGAACTCGAAGAAACGGACCTCGAAGAGATCTACGCGTCGTTCGCGGCCCTCCAGGCACAGCGGAAGCTGTCCCTGCTCGCCGAACTGGGATTAGTGGAGGCGACGACCGATTACCGAGTTCCCCCGGTGGCCATCCAGTGCCTCGAGCTGGCAATGGGTTTCTTGAAGTTGGCAGACGAGCCATCCGACGCCACAGAATCCCCGTCCAACGTGATCGCGCTGCACCGCCCGTCACACACCGGTGGCCCGCCCAAAGGCCGGTAGAATCTGAACGTTGCAGAACACTGGAAGAACGCGACTGAAGCCCGTCACCGGTGACCGAAATAAGGAGGATCCGTGCGCACCAACCACGCCCGGCCACCCTTCCATTTCCTTCGCGCCGCCTCCCTGTCCACGGGAATCCTGACACTTGCCGCAGGCGCCCACGTGGCCGGCGGCGGCGACCTTCCCGCCCCAGGCATCCTGCTGGCCGTGCTCGCACTGACAGTCCTGGCAGCCACCACGGCCACGAGGCTGCGACTCAATTTTCCAGCCATGCTCACTGTCCTCGGCGCGGGACAGTTCATCCTGCACGAAGCCTTCACGGTCTTCAGTTCGTCGGGTACCGCTGTAGGCGCTGCCGCCTCCGGGCTCCATAACGCCCACCTCGCCGGCGCCGCCGCGCCCGTCATCGCTGCCACCGGACACGTCCACGATTCCGGATCCGCGGGCATCCTGATGTTCCTGACCCACGCACTCGCCACCGGCGCGTGCGCCCTCCTGCTTACCAAGGGTGAAGCTGCGCTGTGGGCTCTGGCCGCGTGGCTGAGGCCCCTCGTCCGGCTCCCCGAAGCAGTAACGCCCGACGCCGGCACACCGCCGGCGGTGCCCGGCCCACCGGCGGTTCTCCCCCTCTGCCCCTGGCGGAACCTCAGGCAACACAGCCGACGCGGCCCGCCTTCCGCCGTCGTGCTTTCCTGACTCCGCCCGCACCGCACTTCCGCAGGCCGCGGGCCTCATCCCGTACTTCCGCACGCCCCCATCCGGCGTGCGTCCGAAAGGCAACCCCATGACCACCACATTCCTTCGCCGCACCCTCATCGCAGCGGCAGCCACCGGCGGCGCAGCCGTCCTGATCCTGACCGCAGCAGCAGGTGCGTCGGCCCACGTCGGCGTCAAGCCGGACAAGACTGACGCCAACTCCTACGCCCTGCTGACCTTCGGCATCCCGCACGGCTGCGAGGAGTCCGGCACCACCAAGGTGGCCATCACCCTGCCGGCCGAACTCAACGACGCCCAGCCCACAGTGAACCCCAACTGGAGCGTGGAAAGGGTGACCGAGCAGCTCGCCGAGCCCAAGAAACTGGCCGACGGCACCTCCATCACCAAACGCACCAGCCAGATTGTGTACATGGCGAAATCTCCGCTGGCCCACGACCTGCGCGATGCCCTGGTGCTGTCCGTGAAGCTGCCCGACGCGGCCGGCTCCACGCTCTACTTCCCCACGCTGCAGACGTGCGAAACGGGGCAGACTGACTGGTCGGAGATCGCCAAGGACGGCCAGGACCCGCACTCCCTGAAGGCGCCGGCGCCGTCCATCACCATCACCGGGCCGGCCAGCGCGGACGGCCACGGCGCTGCTGCTTCCGCGGCGCACACCGAAACCCCGGCCACCGAGCAGGCAGCCGCCGTGACTGACAGCGGCGCGGACGCCCGCAGCTGGGCGGGGCTTGCCACCGGCCTCGGCGGACTCGCCCTGGGCGGGGTGGCCTTCGCGCGCAGCGGCTCGAAGCGCCGGCAGGAATCCGCCACGTAACATCGCGGGATTTGATGCCCGGATGATCACAATCCGGGCATCAAATCCTCCCGCGGGCCCGTGGCATCGTTGACTCCCGTCACAGCAGCAACAAAGGTTATGCCATGACGTCTCAGCGCATTTCACAAGGGTTTGTTATTACGACGGCGGTCGCGGCGGCGGTGCTGATGCTCACCGCCTGCGGACCGAGCCAGCCGCAGACGCAGGGGACGACGACGCCGGGGACCAACTCCGCCAGCCCGTCCACCACGCCGGCGTCTCCGGGCGCGTCCCAGTCGCCGTCGTCGCCCGGCACCACCCAGGCCGGTCCCGCGCTCTGCAAAGCGGCCACACTGTCGGCGGCTACCGATGCGTCCGGCGGGGGCGCGGCGGGCAGCGTCTACATGAAGCTGAACCTCACGAATACGGGCACGGCGCCCTGCCTGCTCAAGGGCTACCCGGGGGTATCGCTGACCGCCAACGCCGACGGGGCACCGATCGGCGCGGCCGCGACCCGCGACGAATCCACCCCCGTAGCGGACGTCCTGCTCGCGCCGGGCCAGACCGGAACCGCCGCGCTCCGCTACACCCAGGCCGCGAATTACAGCGACTGCACGCTGACGGATGCGGCCGGTTACCGCATCTACCCGCCCGAAGACACGGCGTCGTTGTTCCTGCCGCAGCCCACCAGCGCGTGCAGCAACGCGAACATCACGCTCCTGAGCGTCGGAGCTTTCCAACCCGCCTGAAAATGTGGGAAGGGTTCGGTCACTTGTGCCCTGGGGCGAGGTGACGACGTCGGTGAGCGCCTCGCCGACGACGATGACGTCCAGGCAAGTTCGGCCGGGCCGGGCGCGTCGGGGTAGTGCATCTGCTGTCTTTCTTCGCCTGGTGTGCCGTGACGGCGAATTCTTCAGTCAGGCGACGAACTGGGTGATGTCCAGGCTGTTGATGGCGGCTGTGCCGCCGAGCGAGTAAATGGCGACGTCGGTGCTGGTGGGTGCAGGGAAGATCAGTTCGGTCATGGCGACTTGGCCGTCCTGGGCGAAGATTTCAAGGGAGCAACGGTCCACGAAGATGGTGAGGGTGTAGGCGCCGCCGGTCGGATGGATGGGGGCGGTGTCGATGGACGGGAAGGATTCGTGGAAGTCCGTGTGACCTGATGTCCGACGGTCGACATGGAGCGTGCCTTGTGCCGGCCGGATGCCAATACGGGTTCCGTGGGTGCCGTTTGCGCGGAGGATGAGTCCGAATTCGTCGGCGGTTCCGGCGGTGAAGGTGGCGTCGATGCGCTGGACGGTGCCGGCAGCACCATCGAGGATGTGTGTGCTGTCCTCAATGGTGGTTTCGGAAAGGCGGAAGGACTTGGAGGGGTCAGCCAGTGCTGCCCAGTCACCCACAGGCCGCTGCATCAGGCGTAGGTTTCCCTCGCGGGTGTGGAGGGAAATTTCGCGGGCGAGGGTCATGGGGCTGCGCCAGGGCGAGGTGGGGATTTGGTTGGCGTATTCCCAGTTGTTCATCCAGCCGATCATGAGGCGGCGGTTGTCCGGGGCGTCGGCGAAGGAGACTGCTGCGTAGTAGTCACGGCCCCAGTCGAGCCATTGGTATTCGCCCAGCCGGGCTGGATCCTGAAGCCCTTCGGTGACGGTGGTGGCAGAGGTGAAGGTGGTCCCGTCGAAGTCTCCGACGAAGTATTGTCCGGCGGACCCGTTGTTGGGTCCGCCGGGGTTGAGGTTGACGGTGAGGACCCACTGAAGGTTCTCCGGGTCGCCGTCGACAGGCAGTTGGAATAGGTCGGGGCATTCCCAGACGCCGCCGGTGGCGTTGGCCGGGCCGAAGCTGCTCAGCAGCTCCCAGCTCTTCAGGTCCTCAGACTTGTAGAGCACCACCTGGAAGTCCGTGGCTTCAACGGCGACCATGACCCAGTAGCTGCCGGCACCGCCGTCGTACTTTATGACCTTGGGGTCGCGGAACTCCGCCGAGCCGCGGTTCAGGACGGGGTTAGCGGCGTGTTTGGTCCAGGTGTAGCCGCCGTCGCGGCTGTAGGCGAGGGACTGGGCCTGGACGCCCTCATGTGCGGAGCCGGGTTTGAAGGCGCTGGTGTAGACCGCGACCAACGGTGGAGCCGAGTCGGTGCCGAATCCGCTGGTGTTGTCCCTGTCGAAGACGATACTGCCGGAGAAGATGTCTTCTTCCTCATCACAGGAGATGGCGACGGGGTGTTCGGTCCAGGTGACCAGGTCCGGGGAGGTGGCGTGTCCCCAGGACATGTTTCCCCACACGTTGTCCAGCGGGTTGTTCTGGTAATAGAGGTGGTAGACGCCTTCATGAAAAATCAGGCCGTTGGGGTCATTGAGCCAGGTGTTCCGGGCCGTGTAATGCAGGGCCGGCCGGAAGGTGTCGGCTGTCGTGGCGGTCGCGGCAGTCATGAAGGTCAGGTCTCGTTTCTTTGCAAGTCTGGGGAGCCCCTGTAAAGGGTTTCGTGGGCGGGTGGGCCGGTTTGCGCCGGCCCACCCGGTTTGTCGGAGCTAGGAGTTGCTCTTGTAGCGGTCGTAGGCCTGCTGGTAGACCTCAATCATTTTGTCGACGCCGACATTTTTGAGCTGGGAGACGTAGCCGTCCCATTCCTGCTCGATGCCGCCGGAGACGATCCACTTGGCCATGTTCTGCTTCACCAGGGAGGTGATGTCCGTCTGGATGGTGCTGATCTGCTGCAGTTCTTCGTTGGAGAGGGCGACCGGCGGGTAGCCGTCGTTGCCGGCGAAGGGCTTGTAGAGTTCGTTGACGGTCTTCTGGCGTTCGGCGGCGCGTGGTTCTGGCGCGACGACGGTGGTGAAGTTCTCGGCGGTGTTGGCCTTCGGGCCGCCCGGGGCGACCTTTTGGCGGCGTTCGCCTTCGCTGGTCCCGGCCGGGGCGGGGATCTGCGTCAGCAGGCCGCTGGCGTCCTTTTGCAGGGTTTCACCGATGGGTCCCCAGTTGGCCTGGGCGGACTGGATGGGGTCATAGAGGTTGTCGGCCCAGCGCATGGTCGCGGCCGGGTATTTGTTGGCCCGGGTGATGGCGAAGGCGCCGCGGGAGATTTCCTGGTTGTTGGACTGGCTGGCGATCCGTTTGCCGTTCACGCCTTCGAGGACGGGGACGAGGGAGTAGTTGTTGGCGCGGTCAGCGCCGACCATTTCGGGGACTTCCCACCAGACGAATGAGCCGAGGTTTTCCGTGGCGGCTTTGCCCTTGGCCAGGTACGCCTTGTCATCCTGGGAGAAGGATTCGGGGTCGATCAGGCCTTCCTGGTACCACTCGTGCAGGGTCTGGATGGCTTTTTTGTAGCCGTCCTGGGTGGGGGTGAAGATGACTTTGTCGTCCTGGACGATGCGGTGGTCCATGTTGTCCGGCACTCCGCCGAGGGCGGCAATCAGGTCAACGATGTCCCCGCACCAAGAGCCGGGCATGAAGCTCAGCGGGATAGTTTTGCCGGTCCCGGAGGCGTCCTGGGTCTTGAAGGCCAGCAGTGCATCGTGGAACTCATCGATGGTTTTCGGCATCGGGATGTTGAGCTTCTTCAGCCAGGAAGTGTTGATGGCCAGTTCGTTGGGGAACTGGACCAGGCCGAGCTCCTCCACCGACGGCAGGGAGTAGATGTGCCCGTCCGACGAGGTGATGGCTGCCTTGATGTCAGGTCGTTCCGAGAGCATCTTGGAGAGGTTCGGGGCGTTCTTCTCGATCAGACCCTCGAGCGGGATGAGCGTGCCACTGGCGGAGTAGGTGGCGATCTCGGCGTCGGTCAGGCCGGTGTTGAAGAACGCGTCGGGCAGGTCACCGCTGGCCAGGATGAGGTTCTTCTTTTCCTGGAAGACCGTTTCGGGCAGGTTCTCCCAGTTGATGTGGACGTTGGTGGCTTTTTCCCATTCCTTGACCACGGTCATGGTGTTGAAGTCCGGTGCGAGAGCCGCCTTGGTGCCAGAGAAGGTCAGGTCGAGCTGCTTGCTGACGATCGGGAAGCCTGTTTCCTGGAAGCCGAAGTCCGCGGAGGCGTCTTTGATCTCCGTGGTGCCTGAGCCGCCGCCGGAGCAGGCGGTGAACATCAATGTTCCGGCCAGGACGGCGCCGAGGGCGGTGAATTTGCGGCTGAATGCCATGGTCATTCCTATTCTGAGGGGGGTTTCTGAGGTGGGATGGTGCCGTCCGACGGCGATTGCCCGGGCGGTCTCCAAAGGGAAGGAGCTATTTGACGGCGCCGATCATGGCGCCCTTGGTGAAGTGCTTCTGCATGAATGGCAGGGCAATCATGAGGGGCAGGCTCGAGACGACGATCATGGCGTACTTGGTGAGCTCTGCGATCCTTTGCGCGGCGGCATAGGATTCGATGTCTCCGCCGGTGGTTCCGGTGGAGGAGACGTCTGACTGGATGAGGATGTTGCGCAGGACGAGCTGCAGCGGGTATTTGGAGTCGTCGTTGAGGAAGATCAGTGCGTCAAAGAACGAGTTCCACTGAGCCACGACGTGGACCATGATCATGAGCATGATCAGCGGTTTGGACAGTGGGAGCACCATTTTGAAGAAGAATTTGAAGTCGGTTGCCCCGTCCATCTGCGCGGCTTCGCGCAGCTCGTTGGGG
The DNA here is from genome assembly GCF_001484605.1 of Pseudarthrobacter sulfonivorans. Lineage (NCBI taxonomy): Bacteria > Bacillati > Actinomycetota > Actinomycetes > Micrococcales > Micrococcaceae > Pseudarthrobacter > Pseudarthrobacter sulfonivorans. Next base: position 1,589,782 of record NZ_CP013747.1, read on the forward strand.
ATGGTGTGTTCAAAGAAGGACCTGGCGATGATCAGGTTCCACACGCCCACCGCGCCGGGAAGGACCACTGCCCAGACGGTGTCCAGCATGCCCAGGTCGCGGACCACCAGGTACTTGGTGATGAGTCCGCCGTCGAAGAACATGGTGATCACGAACAGGAGCATCAGGATCTTCCGGCCGGGCATGTCCTTGCGGGACAGTGCGTAGGCGCCGCACAGGATGGTGCTGACGCTCACGGCGGTGCCGAGCACGGTGTAGATGACGGTGTTGCCCAGGCCATTCCAGATGCGGCTGTCGGCGAAGATCCGTTCGTAACCCTCTGTAGTCACCCCGGAAGGAAACAGCCAGACCTTACCTTCGTACACGGCATTCGGGTCGCTGATGGAAGCGATGACGATGAAGTACAGCGGATAGACAACGGCCAGGATGGACAGCAACAGGACAGTGGTGGCGGCGATGTTGAAGGCACGGTCGCCGTATTTGTCGCGCAGCGACGGCTTGGGGCGGACCTGGCTGAGGGGCCGGTTCGGGTTCACGGTTGTGCGGGGGTTGGTTGTCAGGGACATTTCGGCATCACCACAGGGTCGCTTGGTTGGCCCGGCGCGCAATCGTGTTGAAGACGAGCAGCAGTGCCAGGTTGAGGAGGGAGTTGAACAGGCCGATGGCGGCCGAGTAGCTGAACTGCGCCTGCTGCAGGCCCGCGTGGTAGACGTAGGTCTGGATGATCTCCGAGCTTGAGAGGTTCAGCGGCGTCTGCATCAGCAGCGCCTTCTCGAAACCGACGTTGAGCAGGTTGCCGATAGCCAGGATGAACAGGATGGTCACCACCGGCATGATGCCCGGCAGGTCAATGTGCCGGATGCGCTGCAGCTTCGAGGCACCGTCGACCTTGGCCGCATCGTGGAGCGCCGGGTCGATGGCCGCCAGGGCCGCCAGGTACACGATCATCGAGAAGCCGGCGTTCTGCCAGACATCCGAGATCACATAGATAGGACGGAACCAATCCGCCGAACCCATGAAGAAGATCGGCTCACCGCCGCCCAGCTGGATGGCGTTGTTCACCAGCCCCGACCTCGGGGACAGAACTACGAACATGATGCCCACCACCACCACGGTGGAGATGAATGCGGGCGAATACAGCACCGTCTGCGTGAACTTCTTGAACCTCTCGCTCTGGAGCTGGTTGACCAGCAACGCCAGGATGATCGGAATGGGGAAGGCCAGCAGCAGGCCTAGGACGGCGATCCACAAGGTGTTACCGACCACCTGGCCGAACTGGTAAGAGTTCACAAACCTGATGAAGTGGGTCAGGCCCACCCAGGGGCTGTCCGTAAACCCGTCCACCGGGTTGTAGTTCTTGAAAGCGATCTGAACGCCGTACATCGGCCAGTACTTGAAGACCAGAACGTAGATGATCGCCGGGGCTAGTAATACGTATAACTGCCAGGCGCGGGAAATCCTCTTCAAGCGGAGCGAAAGAGAAGTTTTCCGCTGCGGCAACGGCGCCGCAGCAGGACGCCCGCGTCGGGCCGGGATGGTGCGGCTCATGGCATCTCCTTAGGATGAGTCACTGAATTCCGTTCAATCAGAGGGCAGTCCATCAGCTCGACCCGGCCATCGGGTTCCGCATCCTGGAGGATCAGCTCAACCGCGCGCCGGCCCATGGCGACGAACGGCAATTCAAAAGTGGTCAATCCCGGACGAAGAAACGGCGCCAGAGTCGCCTGATTATCGAACCCCACGATCGAGATGTCCCCAGGGATTGAGAGGTGCAGGTCCGAGACGGCCTGATAGGCACCCCAGGCGCCGCGATCGTTCGCGCAGAAAATCGCGGTCGGCGGGTTGCTGGAGGTCAGCAGCTCCATCGCGTACTTGTAGCCATGTTCCTCACCGCCTTGACCGAAACGGACCAGCGACGGATCAACGTCCAGCCCCGCTTCCTCAAGTGCCGCGCAGTAGCCCTCGTAGCGGCCGACGGCGGCAGGAAGCCCGCTTTCAAGAGTTTCGATATTGATCATCCCCACCCTGGCGTGGCCTGCCTCGAGCAGTCGGATGGTGGCCGCGTACCCGCCCTTGACCTCGTCCGGGGCGACACTCGGGACCCGACCGGCCCGGTCCTGCGAATTCAGCACCACGGACCTGACGCCCGCCAGGGCCTCCGGAACTTCCAGCCGCCGGTGATACATGGCGGCGTAGACCACGCCGGCAACCTTATAGGAGAGCATGGTGTCCAACGAAGCGGCCTCGAGCTGCCTATCTCCACCGGTGTTCACCGAGAGCAGGAGGAGCCCGTCCTCCCACGCCCGCTGCTGCGCGCCTTCGATGATGGCGCCCGCAAAAGGAGTGGTGGCCACGGAATCGCCGATGAAACCGATCATGCCGGCCACGCCCTCGCGAAGGACTTTGGCGTGGGCGTTAGTGCGGTAGCCGAGCCGGTTCACGGCGTCCCGAACGCGCTTACGGGTATCCTCGGAGAAGCGCGACCCGGAGGCCGAATTCAGCACCAATGACACGGTGGCCTGTGAAACACCGGCAGCAGCAGCGACGTCGTGCATTGTCGGTCCTGACTTTGGCCGTGATCCAGCCATAATGGGCACCTCCTCGGGCCAGTTGCTTTCGTTGGTTATTCGTATAACTTCGTAAAACTGTATCGCGCATCACATCCGACGTCAACAGGGCGCCCGCATCCCCAAGGCTCTGGGCCTGGCGGGCCATAATAAGTACACTTAGCTTCCATGATGTCGCTCTGGTTGGACCGCCGGCAATCCTTCAGCACTGACACGTTCGAGGCAGGCCGCAGTTATGACACCGTGGTGGCGGGGGCTGGGCTGACGGGGCTGGTCACCGCGCTGTTGCTGGCACGCTCGGGGCAGCGAGTCCTGGTCCTGGAGGCCAGGTTTCCCGGGGCCGTGACCACAGGAAACACAACGGCGAAAGTCAGTCTGCTGCAGGGGACCGTCCTGTCCGGCCTGGCCAGGCAGTATGCGCAGAAGCAGGTTGGGGCCTACGTTGAGGCCAACCGGGAGGGGCAGTCGTGGCTGCTTCGCTACCTCGACGAACAACGCGTGCCGTATCAGCGCCGGGATGCTTACACGTACGCCACCACTGCCCAAGGGACCGAGCGGCTGCTTGAGGAACTTGGCGCAGCGACCACCGCTGGCCTGGACGTGGAGTACGTGCGCGATGCGCGCCTCCCCTTCGCCATCCAAGGTGCCCTCCTTCTGACCGGTCAGGCCCAGATCAATCCGGTGGACGTCCTCGACACACTGCTGGAGGACGTCCGGGCCCGCGGCGGAAGCGTGGTGGGCGGGACCCGGCTGCGGAATGTCTCCGGGAGCGGACCGCTGACCGTCCACACGGACCAGGGCACGGTCACCGCCAACAACGTTGTGCTGGCCACTGGGATCCCTGTCCTGGACCGCGGGCTCTACTTCACCAAACTCAAGCCCTTACGCTCCTATGCCGCGGCCCTGGAACTGCCCGCCGGAGTCACTGCGCCGCCCGGAATGTACCTATCGGCGGAGGAACCCACCCACTCCTTGCGGGACTATGAGACTGACGGCCGTCAGTTCCTGTTGGTGGGCGGGCATGGGCATCAGGTGGGGCGGACCGGATCGGAGAAATCCCATCTGTCGGGCCTCTTGGACTGGGCTACGGGGCATTTCCGGGTGCGGTAACCACTCACACGTGGTCGGCCCAGGACTACCAGGCCACCAACCTCATGCCCTTCTTTGGCAAACTGCCCCGGGGCCGGGGCCACATCTTCTTCGGCACCGGCTACAACAAGTGGGGCATGACCAACGCGGTGGCCGCTGCCCTGGGCATTTCCGCGGACATCCTCGGCGGCAGCCTCCGTTGGGCCAACACGATCCATCACCGCGTGACGTCTGCTGGCGGGGCGCTGACCGCCGTCGCCGTCAACGCGGGCGTGGCTGCGAGGCTGGCCACCGACTGGGGAAAGGTGGCGGCTGGCAAGTCGGTGAGTGGCAGGCCGGTGGCTGAGCCTGCCGAAACCGGGGCTTCGGCGGGCTCAACCACCGGAGGTCCCGTACCGCCCGACGACGAGGCGACGGTTTACCGCGACGGCGCCCGGCCGGCGGCGGTCTCCACAGTCGACGGCACCATGTGCCGGCTCTCCGCCGTCTGCACGCATCTGGGCGGGATTGTCCACTGGAACGACAGCGAACTGACCTGGGACTGCCCGCTCCACGGCTCGCGCTTCAGCCCCGACGGCAAGCTCCTTGAAGGACCCGCCACCAGGGATCTTCCGAGGTTCGAGCAAGGTTGATCCACGCCTCCAGCCGGGCCAGCAATACTGTCGGTGGGGTAGGGCATGATGGAGGAATGCAGGAGCAGCAACCGCCGGGAGCGGAGCCGGACGCCCTTCCCGGCACTCCCATGGGCCGTTTCAGCCGGCCCACGCGTGACTGGTTCCTGGGCGCCTTTGCGGAGCCCACCCCTGCCCAGACCGGCGCCTGGAACGCCATCTCGTCCGGCTCGCACGCGCTGGTGGTGGCACCCACCGGGTCCGGCAAGACGCTCGCGGCGTTCCTCTGGGCTTTGGATCGTTTGCTTGTTGAGGCTCCCTTCCCTGGTCCGGAACTGGGTGACCCTGTATTGCCGGGCGTGGATGCTGTGCCGGTGAAAGGGCAGGCCAAAGGACGACGCCCCCGCCCGCCCAAACGCAAGACCCGCGTCCTGTACATCTCGCCGCTGAAGGCCCTTGGTGTGGATGTGGAACGCAACCTCCGCTCGCCGCTAATCGGAATCACCCAGACTGCCAAGCGGCTGGGGCTGCCGGCGCCCCTGATCACCGTGGGGGTCCGGTCCGGTGACACTACGACGGCGGACCGTCGCGCGCTGCTCAGCAACCCGCCGGACATCCTCATCACCACGCCGGAATCGCTGTTCCTGATGCTCACGTCCAGGGCGCGCGAGACCCTCACCGAGGTGGACACCATCATCGTTGACGAGGTCCATGCCGTCGCTGGAACCAAGCGTGGCGCGCACCTTGCGGTCTCCCTGGAACGGCTGGATGCTCTGCTGCCCAAGCCCGCCCAGCGGATCGGACTCTCCGCCACGGTGGAGCCGCGCGAGTTGGTGGCCCAGTTCCTGGCGGGTGCTGCGCCGGTGGAAATCGTGGCCCCGCCGTCGCGGAAGAACTGGGACCTTACCGTTTCCGTCCCCGTGGAGGACATGTCCGACCTCCCGGGCGCCGCGGGCGCCTTTGACTCCGGTCCGGCATCAGGCCTGCAGCCTCAGGCCTCGATCTGGCCCCATGTGGAGGAAAAGATCGTTGACCTGGTGCTGGCCAACCAGTCCACCATCGTCTTCGCGAACTCCCGTCGCCTGGCTGAACGGCTCACGGCGCGGCTCAACGAGATCTACGCCGAACGGCAACTGATCACGGTCGGCGGTGGCTGGGACGCGCCTGACGCTGGTGCCGCGGACCCAGGGTTTCCGTCCGGAGCCGCTGCGTTCAGTCCTGCATTCAGTCCTGCCTCCACGGCGACGCCGGCCCACATGATGGCGCAGGCCGGCAGCACGGCGGGAGCCGATCCGCTGCTGGCCCGTGCCCACCACGGCTCCGTTTCCAAGGACCAACGGGCGCTCATAGAGGACGACCTGAAGTCCGGCCGGCTGCGCTGCGTCGTGGCCACTTCGTCCCTGGAACTCGGCATCGACATGGGCGCTGTGGACCTCGTGGTGCAGGTGGAATCACCGCCGTCGGTGGCCAGTGGACTCCAACGTGTGGGCCGTGCCGGGCACCAGGTGGGGGAAATTTCGCAGGGAGTGCTATTTCCCAAGCACCGCGCAGATCTCGTGCACACGGCCATCACCGTGGAGCGGATGCTCGAGGGGAAGATCGAGCGGCTCTTTGTCCCGGCCAACCCCTTGGACATCCTGGCCCAGCAGACCGTCGCGGCCACCGCCCTGGGCAGCATCGATGTGGAGGAGTGGTTCGCCACCGTCCGGCGGTCCGCCCCGTTCGCGTCACTCCCCCGGTCCGCCTACGAGGCAACCCTTGACCTGCTGGCCGGCCGGTATCCGTCCGATGAATTCGCGGAACTGCGGCCCCGGATCATCTGGGACCGGAACGCCGGCACCATCGAAGGCAGGCCCGGGGCCCAACGGCTTGCCGTGACGTCCGGCGGCACCATCCCGGACCGCGGCCTTTTCGGTGTCTACATCATCGGCACGGAGGTGGAAGGCTCCGGTGCGCCGGGAGCGGACGGCAAACCCGCCGCGTCACCGGCAAAAGGCGGCCGCCGCGTGGGCGAGCTGGACGAGGAAATGGTCTACGAGTCCCGGGTGGGTGACATTTTTGCGCTGGGCGCCACTAGCTGGAAAATCGAAGACATCACCCACGACCGCGTCCTGGTCTCCCCCGCCTTCGGCCAGCCGGGCAAACTCCCCTTCTGGAAGGGGGACTCACTGGGGCGGCCCGTTGACCTGGGCCGTGCGCTGGGCGCCTTCGTGCGTGAACTGTCCGCGTCCGACGTCGGCCCTGCCACCGAACGCTGCAAGGCCAGCGGGCTGGATGAATTCGCCGCGAACAACCTGATCCAGTACCTCAGTGAACAGAAGCTCGCCACCGAGGTGGTCCCCTGCGACACAACGCTGGTGGTGGAGTGCTTCCACGACGAACTGGGCGACTGGCGGGTGATCCTGCACAGCCCGTTCGGGATGCCGGTGCACGCTCCCTGGGCACTCGCCGTCGGACAGCGTCTGCACCAACGGTACGGCCTGGACGGGTCTGCCATGGCGGCGGACGACGGCATCGTGTTGCGGGTCCCCATGATGGAGGACGAACCGCCCGGCGCCGAGCTGTTCCTGTTTGATCCCGACGAGCTGGAGCAGATTGTCACCGCCGAGGTAGGCGGCAGTGCGCTCTTCGCCTCTCGTTTCCGGGAATGTGCCGCGCGCGCCCTGCTGCTCCCCCGGCAAACCCCCGGCAAGCGGCAGCCGCTCTGGCAGCAGCGCCAGCGGTCCGCCCAACTGCTTGATGTCGCGCGGAAATACCCCACATTCCCCATCGTGCTGGAGACCGTTCGCGAATGCCTGCAGGACGTGTACGACCTTCCGGCCCTGAAGGACATTGCGGCCTCGGTGGAACGACGCGAACTCAGGATCGTGCAGACCACCACACAGCAGCCCTCACCGTTCGCCAAGTCCCTGCTGTTCGGGTACGTGGCCCAGTTCCTGTATGAAGGCGACTCGCCCCTGGCCGAGCGCCGGGCCGCGGCCCTGGCCCTGGACTCGACGCTCTTGAACGAGCTGCTCGGCCGCGTTGAGCTCCGCGAACTGCTCGACGCGAAGGTCATCGAGGCCACCGAGCTTGAACTCCAACGCCTTGCCCCGGACCGCCGTGCCCGGGGCATGGAAGGCGTTGCCGATCTTCTCAGGTTGCTGGGTCCGCTGACCCCGGAAGAAGTCGCCGCCCGTCTGGAGGCTGCCCCGATGGTTGAGCCGGCCGTGGTTGAGCCATCGCCGGTGGTTGAGCCTGCCGCGGTTGAGCCTGTCGAAACCCCGCATGCCGACACTCCTTTGGCCACCTCACACCTGACCGCGCTGCTGCGGGCCAACCGGGCCATCAAAGTCAACATCGGCGGGGCCGAGCGCTACGCCGCCGTCGAGGATGCCGCCCGGCTTCGTGATGCCATCGGCGTTCCGCTGCCCATGGGCGTTCCCCTTGCCTTCATCGAACCGGTGGCAGACCCCTTGGGCGACTTGGTTTCCCGGTACGCGCGCACGCACGGACCCTTCACGTCGGCGGAAGCGGCGGCCCGGTTGGGGCTCGGCGTCGCCGTGGTCGGCACCGCACTGAAACGACTCGCCGCGGACGGCCGCGTGGTGGAAGGCGAGTTCCGGCCGCACGCCGCTCCAGCGGAACAGGCGGCCAGCTATGGGCCATCGGACGAAACACCGGTTGAGGATGTCCAAACGGGTCAGCCGCTCCCGACAGAGCCCCCGCAGACGCATCTTCCCGCCCCCACCACCAGCGAATGGTGCGACGCCGAAGTGCTCCGCAAGCTCCGGCGTCGTTCGCTCGCAGCACTGCGCGCCGAAGTGGAACCGGTGGACGCCGCCGCCTATGGGCGCTTCCTCCCAGCCTGGCAGCATGTCCGCACGCCGGGCGCCGGGCGCGGGCAGCCGTCCCTGCGGGGGCTGGACGGTATTGTCACCGCGATCGACCAGCTCTCCGGCGTGCCGGTACCGGCTTCGGCGTGGGAGCCGCTGGTCCTGGCCAGCAGGGTTTCGAACTACCAGCCCGCCATGCTCGACGAGCTCATGGCCGCCGGCGAGGTCCTCTGGTCCGGGGCGGGAGCGCTGCCTGGAAACGACGGCTGGGTCAGCCTCCACCTGGCCGATTCCGCCGAACTGACGCTGAATCCCGCCGTCGAATTCGAACCCGGTGACGCGCAGCAACGCCTGCTTGACCACCTGAGGAACAACGGCGGCGGTTACTTCTTCCGCCAACTGAAGGACGTGGCCGGTGGCATGGACTCGGTGCTCAGCGACCAGGAAGTGGTGTCCGCACTGTGGGATCTGGCGTGGGCGGGCCGCATCACCGGCGACACCTTCGCCCCGGTCCGCGCCCTCATCGCCGGCGGCCACACGGCGCACCGCCAAGTGGCCCGCTCGCCCCGCGCCCGTGCCCCCAGGCTGAGCAGGCTCGGCCGCTCGCACGGCACCGGCCTCCTGGGATCGCCCGGGCTGGGCTCCTCTGGACTGGGCTCCCCTGCGCTGGGCGGCGGACGGTACGGCTCATTGTCGGGCACTGCGGCAACACCCCCGCTGGCCGCGGGGCGTTGGTCTGCCCTGCCCTCGCCCGAGCTGGACGCCACCATCCACGCCCGCGCCACGGCTGAACTGTTGCTGGACCGGTATGGCGTGGTGACCCGGGGATCGGTCATGGCGGAGCAGATCCTGGGCGGGTTCGGCCTGATGTACAAGGTGCTGGCCCGGCTGGAGGAGGCCGGACGCTGCCGCCGCGGGTACTTCATCGAGCACCTTGGGGCCGCGCAGTTCGCTGTCCCCGCAACCGTGGACCGGCTTCGCTCCTATTCCGAGGACACTCAGCTGGCCAAGCCCGAGCCCATGGCACTGGCCCTTGCTGCAACGGATCCCGCCAACCCGTATGGTGCGGCACTACCGTGGCCGGCCCTCAACGTGGAAGCCGGGACAGGTCACCGGCCTGGGCGGAAAGCCGGTGCGCTGGTGGTCATGGTGGACGGCGCCCTGGTCCTCTATGTGGAGCGCGGCGGCAAAACGCTGCTGGCCTTCAGCGAGGACGCAGCCGTGCTGTCCGCCGCCGGCGCGGCTTTAGTAGGTGTGGTCACCCGGGGAGCCGTGGACAAGCTCATCATGGAAAAGGTCAACGGTCACGGCATCCTGGACACCCCGGTGGCAGCCGCACTCGCCGCCGCCGGGGCATACTCCACGCCCAAAGGTCTGAGAATCCGTGCCTGAAGGTGATTCCGTCTGGCGGGCCGCCGCCGAACTGCACAAGGCCTTGGCGGGGCAGACGCTCGTTGCGTCGGACTTCCGCGTGCCAAGGTTCGCCACGCTCAACCTGGCCGGCTGGACCGTGGCGGAGGTGATCCCACGCGGCAAGCACCTCCTGATGCGCGTGGTGGGACCGGACGGGAATAGACCGGACGAGCGGAAACTCACCATCCACTCGCACCTGAAGATGGAAGGCACCTGGCAGGTCTATCCGCCCGGAGGGCGCTGGCGGAAGCCGGGATTCACCGCCCGGTGCGTCCTGCGCACAGCGGTGGCCGACGCCGTCGGATTTTCCTTGGGCATCGTGGAAGTGGTCCGCACCGCGGACGAGGACACCATCGTGGGCCATCTGGGGCCGGACCTCCTCGGTCCGGACTGGGACGTGGCCGAAGCGGAGGCGCGGATCCGAGCGGCACCCGACGTGCCCATCGGCGTCGCCCTGCTGGACCAGCGCAATCTGGCGGGCATCGGCAACATCTATCGCTGCGAGGCGTGCTTCCTGTCCGGTGTGCATCCGGCGACTCCGGTTTCGACTGTCCACGACCTCAGGACCCTGATGACCGATGCCAAGCAGTTGCTCGAAGCCAACCTGGGCCCGGGACGCCGGGTGACCGTCCTCAACCCGCGAGGCATGCCCGTCGGGCGCATGGCCGGCCGTCCGGGCTACTGGGTTTACCGGCGCGAACACCAGCCATGCCTGAAATGCCGGACCCCCATCCTCCGCGGCGTGCTGGGCAAACCCAACGGCGAGGAAGAACGGGACATCTACTTCTGCCCGCAGTGCCAGCCAATGGTGCCGTGAGCGTCGTGTCATAGGCGTTCCTAGGAAGTCCTGGCCACGCGTTCGACGGCGACCGGCTCGCCCGTGACCGGCCCGGCAGTGTCCACTTGGCCAGTGTCCAATTCGCCCGCGTCCGCTCCGGGGACCGCGGCTTCGGATGGAAGCGCTGTGGGCACCATGAACCACGGCATCAACAGCTGCACCAGCGGCCCGATGGCGAGGGCGTAGACCACCGTGCCCACGCCCACGGAACCGCCCAGCAGCCAGCCCACTCCCAACACGACCACTTCGATCAGCGTGCGCGAGACCCGCACGGACCAGCCTGTGCGCCGAGCCAGCCCGGTCATCAGCCCGTCCCTGGCACCCGGACCGAACCGTGCGCCGATGTAGCACGCGGACGCGATGCCGTTCAGCAGCACGGCACCGACAAGCATGCCGATCTGGCCGCCCAGATGCGAGAACGCGGGGATCAAGGCCAGGCCGATGTCCGCGAAGACGCCCACCAGCACGGCGTTGCAGAGCGTGCCGAACCCTGGCCACTGCCGAAGCGGGATCCAGAGGAGCAGCACCAGGAAACTCACAATGATGACCACCACCCCGATGCTCAGTCCCGTCCTGCCGGAAACTCCCTGATGGAAGACATCCCACGGGTCCAGTCCAAGTCCGGCACGGATGAACATGGCCAGGGAGATGCCGTACATGGCGAGGCCGGTAAAAAGCTGGAGTAGTCTGCGAGTCAACATAACGACCACTCTGACAGATAACTGGCATTGAATTACATAGCCAGTCTGAGATACTGGCATCATGTCCCCTTCGCTGAACCCGCCTGCGCTGGCCCGTCTCCTGGGCGAGTGGAACCTCGGCGTCGCGCCCGCGTACCGCGAGCTGGCCGACGTCGTCCGCCTCCTGGTCCTGGACGGCCGGGTGGCCCTGGACACGGCCATGCCCAGCGAGCGGGCACTGTCTGAGGCCCTGGGCGTCAGCCGCACCACCGTGACAGCCGCCTACGGCCACCTCCGCGAGCAGGGTTTCCTCAGCAGCGGGCAGGGCAGCAGGGGCCGGACCCGGATTCCGCGCCTGACGGCGTTGGGTACCACGGTGCTCACGGACCCGGGCCTTACAACCGCGGGGCGGACGCCCGGCACAACGTCTCCCGGACTCGCGGCACCGGAGGGTCTGATCGACCTCGCCTACGCGTCGCTGCCCGCCTGCGGCGAGGTGGTGCATCGCGCGTTCGCCGCAGCCCTCACCGAACTTCCCGCCCTGCTGCCGGGATTCGGCTACGACGCCATGGGTCTGCTCCCCCTGCGCGAGACGGTGGCGGCGCGTTATACGGCGGCCGGCGTGCCGACCACCGCCGAACAGATCCTGGTGACATCGGGCGCGCAGCACGCCCTGAACATCATCATCCGCGCCTTGGCGGGCCGGCAGGACAGGGTGCTGGTGGAACACCCCAGCTACCCAAATGCCCTGGATGCGATCCGCGCGGCCGGGTGCCGGGCCATTCCGGTGGCGTTCACCGCAGCCCACGGCGCCGGCACTGACAGGGCCGACGGCGGTCCCGCCCTGGCGTGGGACATGCACGCCCTGCAGGCCGCCATGACACAGCAGCGTCCCAGGATGGCGTACGTCGTGCCGGACTTCCACAACCCAACCGGGCAGCTGATGCCCGATGTCCAGCGCCGCCAACTGGTCCGGGCGGCCGCGGTTGCGGGGACGGTCCTGGTGGTGGACGAGACCCTCCGCGCGCTGAACCTCGACGGCGTCGAAACCAGTCCCGTGGCAGCCTTCAGTCCCGCAGTGGTCACCATCGGCTCGCTCAGCAAATCCCACTGGGCCGGACTTCGGACAGGCTGGATCCGCGCCTCCGAAGCCATGATCCAGCGCTTTGCGGCGGCACGGACGTCCCTGGATCTGGGCGGACCGCTTATGGAACAGTTGGCGGCCGCCCACCTGGTCCGCGCACTCGACGAGCCGCTTCCCGCACGGCTTAGCGCTCTCCGGGACAACCGCACCGCACTTCTGGAGCTCCTTGCCGGACACCTGCCGGACTGGGAAACGGCACGCCCGGCCGGCGGACTGTCCGTCTGGTGCAGGCTGCCCGCACCGGTCAGCACTGCACTGACGGTCATCGCTCCGGATTTTGGCATCCGGCTGGCCGCCGGGCCGCGGTTTGGCATCGGCGGCGCGTTCGAACGCTACCTCCGGGTGCCTTTCTCCCTGCCGCCGGACCAGCTGGAGACCGCCGTCCTGGCCCTGCGCTCAGCCCAGGACCGGCTCGACGCCGCCCCGCAGCTCCGCCGGACCCTGAAGAACGCGCCGGCCCTGGCTATCGCGTGACGCGCGTGGGCTTTCGGGATCAGGTGCCGCTGGCACCGCGGCCTGCGGGCCGGCCCATCCGCTGCTTGGCCGTATTGGTCCCGGCCCCGACCGGGACATGAGCCGTCGCCTTGGCCAGCCCAAACTCCGGCATCCCGTTGTAAACAACGTCGATCCCGCCGGCCGGCACCTGGTACGTCTCATGCCAGACGCCGACGTCGCCGGTCCCGGAGAGTTCCTTCATGAATCGTCGCCACGGTTCCAGGTGCGGGGACTCCCGGTCCGCGGCGAACTTCCGCAGGTGCTCCGGGCTCTCCCAGTAGCTGAGCAGGATGGTGGTGCGGCCGAACCACTGCTCACAGCCGAGCATTCCTGCCGCGGGGTCGGCGGCCAGGTGCTGGAGCATCCGCGGCATTGCGGCAGCCACCTTGCCGACGGTCCCGACCTTCCACCATCGGTTCGCCCGCATGCCGATCAGGAAGACCGTCACCGATTCGCGGCCCGGGTCAGCGGTGTACCGGCCCGGAAATACCTTCTGCGCCATGGGAACTCCTTCGGTTCGCGGTTTCATAACCTTGTTTCATAACACGGTTACGAAACAAGGTTATGAAACAATGGACTCCATGGCAAGACCCGTAGTGCATAACGATTCCCTCAGGCAAGACCTGCTGGCCGTCACCGCTGACCTGGTGGACCGCGACGGCCCCGCACGCGTGAATCTGCGGGATGTGGCAGCGGCCGCCGGCACGTCCACCACGGCCGTCTACTCGCTGTTCGGCGGAAAATCCCAGCTCCTGACGGCCGTCGTGGACGATGGGTTTCGGTCGTTCCGCGACTCACAGGTGGCTGCGGCCCCGGGCGGGCTTCGGGGACTCGGCGCGGCCTACCGGACCTGGGCGCTGGAGCATCGGGCGCTCTACCGGCTGATGTTCGGTGGCGCGCTGGCAGCCTACGTCGATTGCCAGCCAAGCCCCGATGCTGCCACCGATGCCATGGAGCCCCTAATGGAAGCAGTGGCCTCCGCCCAGTCTGCCGGCACCGTGCTGCAGGCACCCGTGGAAATGGTCGCCGTCGCAATCTGGGGCCAGGTCCACGGCCTCGTGAGCCTGGAACTGGCCCAGGTGGGGCCGCCGGACGCAGACTGGGCTGCCGCATACAACGCAGCCCTCGACGCCGTCGCCCGCGGCTGGGCCGCCTGACGCGACCTGACGCCGCTGCATGCTCGCGCCCGTGCGGACTTTCCCGACGCGCCGATCCGCCCGCGACGCGCAAATTATCTGACGCAGGTGGATTTCCCGGTGCGCCAGATAATGTGCGAGTCGATATTCGGGTGCCGGGCTCAGGAGCCCTTACGCGTAGACCTTTTCGAGGAAGCCGCCCCAGGCCTCGGCGGTCGTTGAAGAGTCACCGCTGCCGCTGAAGTCGTGCACAGTCATACCCACCGGCGCGCCGAATGCGTTGCGGCCGAAGAACCGGTACATCGCATCCGAGGTCCGCAGGCCCACGAAGTGCTCGTTGGAGAAGTCCACTTCCCCGGACAGCCGCCCCACGCCGTCGAGCTCCAGCTCAACAGCGGAACCCTGCGCCGCAGAATCCACGCCCATAGCTTTCTTCAGGCGGTCGAAACCGTCCGGGGTCTGCGACGCCGCCGGAGACTGGATGTCCGTAAACAGCACCGGCTTGCCGTCAAAGTGCTGCAGGTACTGGCCCAGCGTGTGCAGGTAGAACGCCGTGTGCTTGCTGGCGCCGTCGTACTGTTCGTCCCAGTTGTCGGCGAAAATCCCGCTGTGGACATAGTGCAGCCGGGCGCGGCCGCCGTCGAGCGGTTCCAGGATGTGCTCCAGCTGGTTGAACCAGCCATCCGGGCCGTCCATCCGGGAGACGAGATGCGTGGGATGCTCGCGCACGGTCTTGACGTCCGGCCACTGGTCCGTGGGGAACATCCACGCCGGCGTTCCACTTGTCACGGCTTCCCAGACACGCTCGGGCGTGCCGGGCAGTTCGGTGTCGTACACGATCTCAAATTCGCGGTTGTCAGTCATTGTCCTGCTCCTTCGCTGAAAGGGGTTTGATGGGGGTTTTGAGAACGGGGTGAAGAGCGACGACGAGCCGGTGCTTCCGTCCGCCCCCCGCCGAAGTGCCACTTGGGGGCGAGCCGCCTGCCGGGGTGTCTGCCGGAGGCGTGATGCCCGGGCCGGCGACCGCGCCGCCGTCGTGATATTTGTCCACCAGGCGGGTCACGGCGACGCCGAGTTCCTCGGCAAACGCGGCCCGGTCCGCGGCCGTCCGGAAGGTGATCTCGCCGTCGATCGCGAACGTTGCCAGTTTCTGCCTGGCCGCGGCCGCACCGGCAATCAGCTTGCCCACTTCCTGGACCATCCGGCCCGCGAGCGCCAGCAGCCAGAAGGCCGAGAACCGGTCGGTGAACCGGTGCGGATCCGGTGCCACCGATGCGAGGGCCACGGGCGAAATCAGATACGAAGCCGCCGTCGCCTGGAGGACGCGCTCGGTGACGTTCCCCTTGCGCCGCTCCTCCACCAGCTCCACCAGCCCGTGCCGCTCGAGGGCTTTGAGGTGGTAGTTGACCTTCTGCCGCGGCAGGCCCACCTTGGCGGCAAGCTGCGTGGCCGACCCCGGCTCCGCGAGCTCCCGGAGGATGCGCGTCCGGATCGGGTCCAACGACGCTTCCGCCGCGGCCGGATCCTCGATCACTTCGATGTCCAACATGCTTCCATCATGCCAACCGACAACTTTTATTGTCAAGAACTTTTTTTCCGTCGGTGCCGAGAATGCCGGATCTGTGCTCCGATTCGATGGTTCCCTGCCCGATCGATGATTCGAACCATCGTCTGCGCGGGGAACCGTCTAACCGGGTGCGGGCTGGGGGGCGGGCGCGGGCGGGGGCGGGTGGGGACGGGCTCGGGGCGGGGCCAAGGGAGCCGGCAAAGTAGAATGGACCGGTGATGCAATCCCCCCTCCCCGTGCGCGACGGCGTCAACGCCACCCGCCTGCGCCTCCCGGACGAGGGGCCGTGGACCACCGCGATGGACTACATGATGCACCGCTGGGGCCACATCGATCCGCAGGGCATCGAAGACAGGTTCGACGCCGGCGAGATCGTGGGCGAAGGCGGCATCCCCCTGGACCGGGCCACGAGGCTCGATGACCACACCTTCATCTGGTACTACCGCTCATTGCCGCCCGAGACCCGTATCCCGGTGGAAATCAGCATCCTGCACCAGGACGACCACCTCCTCGTGGTGGACAAGCCGCACTTCCTGCCCACTACCCCCGGCGGCACCTACATCCAGGAATCGGCCCTGGTCCGGCTCCGGAACCAGCTCAGCCTGCCGGACCTGATCCCCATGCACCGCCTGGACCGGATGACCGCCGGTGTGCTGCTGCTGTCCACCAACCCGGAAACCCGCGGAAATTACCAGGTGCTCTTCGAGAAGCGGCAGGTGCAGAAGGAATACGAGTGCGTCTCCGCTGCGGAGCCCGCCGCCGGACACCCCGCCGTCGACTTCCCCGTGGTGGTCCGGAACCGGATGACCAAGTCGCGCAGCTACCTGCTGGCCGAAGTGATCGAGGGCGAGCCGAACGCGGAGACCCGGATCGAACGGCTGGAAACGTTCGACGGCGGCACTTCAGCAGGTGCCGCCGGCACCCGCGCGCCTGGCACCCCCGCCGCTGGCACCGCAGCCGAAACCCACCCAGCCCGCCTGGCGCGGTACCGGCTGGAGCCGCACTCCGGAAAAACGCACCAGCTCCGGGTCCACATGGCCTCGCTGGGCCTGGGCATCGTGAATGACGCGTTTTACCCCGACCTCCTGGACAAGGCCCCGGACGACTACTCCAAACCGCTCCAGCTCCTGGCCCGCGGCATCCGTTTTGTGGACCCCATCAGCAAGAAGCCCGTGGAATACCGCAGCGGGCTCCACCTCAGCGAGGCTGCTCAAACTTTGCGCTGATCGAACACCGTCTTGAAGGCCTGCTCCATCTCGGGGCTGAACAGCACAAACTCCGCCAACTCGAGCGCGCTGGCCGGATGTGAGGCACCAAACCCTGTGACGGCGTCGTACGCGGCCTCCGCCACCTGGCTCCCGTGCCAGCCGTAGACTCCCCCGCCCACCGCCGGGAACGCGATGGAAGCCGCGCCCAGCGAGTCCGCCAGCCGCAGGCTTTCGTTGAAGCAGGAGACCAGCAGCGCCGGGTTGGTCTGCCCCACGTGCCGGTTGGGCCCAACGGTATGGATGACCCAGCGTGCCGGCAGCCGGAATCCAGGAGTGGCGACGGCGGCTCCGGGCGCCAGCCCGTGCGGCAGGTCCGTTTCGCGCAGTTCGCGGCAGGCGGCCAGCAGTTCCGGCCCGGCGGCCCTGTGGATGGCCCCGTCAACGCCCCCGCCGCCCAGAAGCGAGGAGTTGGCCGCGTTCACGATCGCGTCAACCGTGCGGGTGGTGATGTCGCCTTGGAGGATGGTGATCCGCATGCCGCCAGTTTCCCACTTACGGGGTGCGGCTCATAGGCCCCGCATCACCGCAGCCGAGGCACGCAACCAGGCCTCGCGGGTGGCCGGCATCAGCGCCTGGTAGTTGAGCGGCCCGCCGGAGACGAGGGACTTATCATAGGGAACGTCGAGGACTTCCCTTGTCAGCGTCTCGAAGTGGGTCCGGGTCCGGTCATGAAGCTGCAGATCGGTGTGCAGTGACGGCGCGGCCAGCAGGGTTACGGCGTTGCTGACTTTGTCCTGGTAGCCGCGTTCACGCAGCCCGTCCACGAGCCAGACCGCACTGGCCACCGTGTCTTCGCGGACCGTGGAAACGATGACCAGCTCGTCCGCCGCCGTCACAGCGGCTTCCCAGTTCGAGGACCGCATATTGTTGCCGGTGTCCACCATGATGATCCGGTAGAAGCGGCGCAGCGCCGTGTGCAGCCGGTCGAATTCGCGGCTGCCGATGGTGGCGGCACCGGCCGCGTCCTCGTCCGAGGCCAGCACGTCAAACTGCGCCGACCCCTGGTAGCGCACATAGCGGTCCAGGTCCCCGATCCGGCCAAGGACAGGGTCTTCGAAACGGTCCACTTCCTGCATCAGGTCTACGGCAGTGCCGGCGTGCCCGGCCAGCGGCGCCCGCCACCCCATGGTTCCGCGTGTTTCATTGTTGTCCCAGGCGAGTGTGTACCCGCCGCGCTGGATGCCCAGCGTCGCGGCCAGGAGCAGCGTCGCCGTGGTCTTGTGCGCGCCGCCCTTGGGGTTAACCACGACGACGGTCCGGGGACCGTCCAGACGCCGCTGAACCTCTTCGACGGCGTCCAGGTGGGCGAGTTCCCGCCTGCCGGGACCGAGGCTCAGGGCATTGCGGCTGAGCCGCCGGACAGCGCCCTGCCAGCCCAATTCGGCGAGCGGGGCGGGCTGGGTGGGCCTGTCGGCGAGGAAGTCCTGGAGGGTGGGAACGTCGTCGGGAATGGCTCCAGCCGGGAGGGCCGCGCGGGCTTGAAAATGCGACGGAGCACGCAATGGCGCGGCTGGGACCTCGTCGGGCATGGCCGCGGGAGGGATTGCGATAGCCATGGCGGGCCTTCCTTTCTGTAGTGGCTTCCCCATCTGTAACGGCTGCCCCATCTGTAGTGGCCGCCCCGCCTGTGGCCTCGCTGCCCGGAGGTGCCGTGGCACCACGGCCTCCGGCACCGCCGTCATTCGCCACAGGCGCCTGCCGAGGCGGCCAAGCAGGTCGAGGAGGACCGACAGCAACCGGTACAGCAGAATGGCCAGGCCGATCACCGGCAGGGACAGCATCAGGATGGACAGGATGGAGAGCGCAGCGGCCGCCGGGTCGCCGGCGGCGATGGCCTCGCTGGCGAGCCCCGCGTGCTGCCGGATGGCGTTAGCGGTCTGCTCGATGATCATGGGGAGGTTCAGCAACATCCAGCCAAGCGCCAGGCACAGGAGCGGCACCACCGTGACCACCCAGATGGTGACGATGCGGCGCGCGAACGTCCGGAGCTCGGCAACCCGCGGATCCACCGCGCGCCCGGGAATGAGGCTGAGCAGAACCGGGCGGATGCGGTTGAACAAGTCGGGGACACCGGCGATGTCGGCCAGGACGAAGTAGCCGTCGAAGCGCAGCGTCGGCACCAGCTGCTGGATCATCTCGAAATGCATCAATGCCGCCGCCAGCAGGAAAAAGCCCTGCCCTGTCAGCAGGTAGGCGCCGCCCAGGCCGATCAGGCACAGGCAGTTGAAGTACAGCCCGCCAAGGTCCGTACGGATCCTGCCCGTCCGGCCCAATCGGTAGGAGTCGGTGACGTTTGTGAAAAATGCCGGGAAGACAAGATAAACGCCGACGCCGATCACTCCCGGCCTGGCGCCGCCGTACCGGCACGCAGTGGCATGCCCCAGTTCGTGGATCACGGCTCCCGCCGTCAGCATCGCGAAGATGCCAAGGAGCAGCGCCGGCGTGAGAAGGACCTGCTCCAGGGAAGCCAGGAAGTCGCCCCTGGCCAGCACCAGGATGTCGACGGCGGCCAGCCCGACCAGGACGGCGGCCACCACCGGACTCCAATACAGCGGGGCCAGGATCAGGGCCAACGTGTTGACGGCCTTTTCCGGCAGCAGCGTTCCCCGCAGCCGCAGGGCCAGTAACGGGTTCGCCCTTGGCGGGGTCACTGCATCAGCGGCGTCCGTATCGGCGTCGTGAACGAGGCCCATCGGCGCCAGCCTGGTGTCGATGAGGTGAAGGAGTCCGCCCACACTGAGTTCGCGGCCGTAGGCGTCGCTGACATCGCGCGCCAGCTCATCAGCGGATTTCTCCGGCGAGACGGTGGCCATGACCAGCTGGAGAAGCTCCGACAGCTGGACAATCTGCCCGTCTCCGCGCTGCAGCAGGTAGCTGCTGTCCTTGAGACCAGACCCCTCAACCGGTCCCAGGAAAACAAGCCCCGGTGACGGCGACCAATGCCGGACAAAGTCAGCTTCGGGTGCTGTGGTCACGGTCCCCACCTAGGTTGAGCCACTAAGAACGGCGGGCATGCTCCGACGCTGAAGCATGCCCTCCGGGTTTCCTGTTGATCCTGCGGACCTACTGCTGCAGGACAATCACTTCCTGCCAGGCGGCCGAGTTCGCGATTGAACCGATCGAGGCCGCATTGATGGCGATCGAAAGGTTCACGGCGATCACGGGAGCAACGTTGATGTTGAAGAACAGCGTTTCCCTCATTGGAAGCAGTTCTGCAACCTCGGCGTCGAGATCCACCGGTAATAGCGCGGTTGATGCCGTCATAGCACCTCACCTCTCTCCCCCGGGCAATCCCAGGGTCCAGATATCGGATGATAGACGGACTTAACCCTGGACTACGGCGATGTTCTGAAGCGCAGTGCTGTGTGCTACCGCAAAGAACGAGGCAGCGTTCAGAGCCACAGACGAGTTGCTTGCGTAAACACCTGCCCAATTCGTGTCCAGAAACAGGGTCTCCCGCGAAGGCAACAGCTCCACCTTCTGGCTTTCCAGTTCGTGAACGGTAAGTTCCTTCATCATGTCAATCACCCCCTTTCGACGTCCCGCGTTCAGTCAACGCGTCGCCCCGTTGCGGCTTCGTTACTGGGCTGTTATTTTTCCGTTGTCACATAAAACTAATGTGGTGACAGTTTTGACTTGGGCGCCGAATAATCTTTGCCTAGGATGGTCATACTGGACAGTAATGTTCCTGGACGACGGAAATTGCAGACAAGGAAAGCAGGCGCCGATTCATGGCGGACATTGAAGGCACCATGGTCATCCGCGCGTGGGCGGAGCCTGCCCAGAACCACCGCGTACGGGCGCGCCTGATCTCCAGTCATCCTGGCCAGGACCAGGAAATTGTGGAGACAGCCGGCGATGCAGAAGAAATTATTCTGGCTGTGCAACGTTGGCTCGATGTGCTGAAAGCCTCAGAAAGCACTGCCAGCGCATAACCCGAAGTTCCCTTATCGGCTGGGCTGATTCCAGCAAACCCTTCCTGAATGACAACCGGCGCCATGTGGATTGACGGGCATGTGGACCAATTCCCGGTATATAACCCCAAAAACCCCCTCTTTCTAAATTGCCTTGACATGATGCGCCCCAGTGCCACGATGGTTATCTGGGGTATCGCGTGTTGTCCGGTCATTTGAAGGGGATAGGCATGACGGTGGCTCTCGCACAGGATTGGCATTTAAGCCTGCTGGGGGCCTGGCGGCTGCGCCGCGGCAGCAATACCGTGACGGTGGCCAGCCGGGAACAGCGGCTCATCGCGTGTGTAGGACTCCTGGGCTGCAGGCACCGGAGTTTCCTGGCCGGCCTGCTGTGGCCCAAAAGCAGCGAAACGCAGGCTGCCGGGAACCTGCGCACCACCGTCTGGTGCATCTCCCACGCCTTCCCGCACCTTCTCCTGACCGGCGCGGACACGCTGGAGCTTCACGAGGGGGTCAGGGTCGATGTCGCGGCATTGCAGCACCACGTCGCCACGCTGCAGTCGCAGCCTGAAGCCCGGATTCCTGACAGCTATCTGGACGACTTGAGCCGCGCTGACCTGCTTCCCGGCTGGTACGACGACTGGGTGGTCTTCGAACAGGAGCGGCTGCGGCAGTTGCGCCTCAGCGCGCTGGAACTCATGGCCCGGCAGCATCTGGCGGCCGGCGAACCCGGCGGAGCTGTCATTGCGGCGTTGTCCGCGGCAAGCATCGAACCGCTGAGGGAATCGGCCCATCTGCTGCTGGTCCAGGCCCATCTGGCCGCCGGGAACCGGGCCGCCGCGGTCCGCGCCTACACGATGTTTGCCAGCCGGCTGGAGGGCGAACTCGGCGTCCTGCCCTCAACCCAGTTGAGCGAGCTTGTGTCTGCGTTCCATCCGCACTGATCGAGCATCCGCACTGAGCGAGGAATCATCATGGATACCCTCATCGAAATCCCCGGAGACCGCACGGCGGCCAAGTTCGCCTACGCGGCCGCCGGCCTGGGCGTAGTAGGCGTGGCAACCCTGGGAGCCATGTACGCCATTGAGGTGCCAAAGAACGGACCCTACGTCTTCGGCACCATCAACGATGCCACCGGCGGCGTCTTCCAGTTGGTGATCATCCCGGTGATCGTCCAGGTTCACCGGCGCCTGCGCCGCACACCCGGCTCCGAGGCCGCCAAATGGCTGGTGATCGCGGCCAGCGGCGCAGGATCAGCAAGCTCGTTCCTCCTGGTCGCGAAGAAGCTCGATTTCACGGTGTCCACTGGCATCTCGGTGGGGGCAATGGTGGTCCAGGCCGGCTGGTTCCTGCTGGCCCACCGGGCACTGCTCAAGAGGGGCAGCTATCCCCGGGATCTCGCGAGGCTGGGACAGTTCATTGGCGGCGCCTTGGTGGTGGCGTTGCCCCTGGCGGCGCTGACTGCGGTGGAACAGGCGCCGGCCTGGATCCGCTGGGGCATCGGCGGGGCGGGAATAGCCTTTGGCGCCACAGCGTGGGTTGCCTGGCCGTACTGGTATTTCCTCGCGGCCCGGCACCTCAGCCACGTCCCCAGGGAAGTTCCCGGCGGAGCCCCAGGTCCACGCCGTCGAAACATCGGCACCGGGTACTGAAGCACTTGCTGAACCCAACGCCCGGCAAGTCCGTGCCGCCGGCCGGCTCAGGCCGTGCTGCTGCGCAAAAGTGCGGTACTTTGTGGCCATGGACTTTGGCAACGCCGACAGCTGGGGGGCGGCGATCTACTTCTGGATCATCCCCGTGGTCCTCGGCGATGCCATCTTCCCGCCCATCCCTTCAGAGATGGTGGTGATTACGGGCGGCGCCCTCTCGGCCGACGGCCGGGCCAACGTCTTCCTTGTGGGGGCACTGTCCGCAGTGGCGTCCTGGGTCGGCGACATGGTGGTGTTCCAGCTCTTCAAACGCCGGCTGAGCCATGTCCTGGACCGCTGGCGCTGGGGCCGCAAGGTCCATACGGGCATCCATGCGGCCATCGCCAAGGCCGGCCGCTCCTCCACCTACGGAACCATCATCGGCGCCCGCTTCATCCCCGGCGGGCGGCTGGCGACGTCGGCGGCTTCGGGCATCGCCGACGTTTCGGCACGGGGTTTCAGCCTGTGCGCCGGCCTCGGCGCAGTCCTCTGGGCCAGCTGGCTGGTGGGCCTGGGCTACTTCACGGGATCGGCAACCAACCTGCCGTTCTGGGCGAGTTCGCTGATCGGCGTGGTGCTGGGCCTGGTGATCGGGGCCGCCGTCGGCGTCATTGTCACCCGCCGGCGCGGCACGCGCTCACCCGTGGACGAGCCCGCCCCCGGCGAGTGAGCTAGGACGACTGAGCTAAACGGGCGCCCAGCGGCCGCGGTTGCGGCGGAGCACCGTCAGTGAGCCGGTGAGCGCAACGCGTTCGACGGCGTCGCGCATCATCGCTGCCGATTCGCGCGCCTGCTGGTTCTCACCGCTGTATTCGGTCGCCTCCACGAGGAAGCGGAGGTTCAGTTGGGGGACGCCCGCGGCAAGTTCGATCTGGTTTGATTCCACATGGTGACGGGTCTCCAACGCCTCGACCGCGGCGGCCATCACGGCTTCCGGCGGGTTGCCAGGCTTCAGTCCGGTGATTTTCAGGCGGGTCTGGAACGAAGGCATGCTTTCAACCCTACCGGCGAGCAAGTGCCCACCGCACGAGCCGGACCGCGGCTCTACCCGGTGTTGCGCAGGCCGGCCGCTACGCCGTTGACCGTTATCAGCATGGCCCGCTGGAGCCGTTCGTCGATCTCGGCGCCGCTGATGCTCCCGCCTTCGGCGTTCTGGGCAGCCCGCACGCGGCGAAGCAACTCCACCTGCAGGTAGCTAATGGGGTCCAGGTACTGGTCCCGGATCTCCAGCGACCGCTTGAGCGTCGGCTGGGCGTCCAGGAGCACGTTCTCGCCCGTCAGGTTCTGGATCTCGGTGACCGTGAGTTCGTACTCTTCACGGATGGCCCGGAAAATGTGGTGCAAATCCTCGGGAACCAGGGTGGCCACGTAGTACCCGGCGATGTCCATGTCCGTCTTGGCCAGCGTCATCTCCACGTTGGAGACAACCGACCGGAAGAAGTGCCAGTTCTCCATCATCTCCACCAGCTGCGCGGAGTTTCCGGCCTCGCGGGCAGCCTTCAGGCCCGAGCCCACACCGAACCAGCCCGGGACGATCTGCCGGGACTGGGTCCAGCCGAACACCCAGGGGATGGCACGCAGGCCGCCAAGCCCCGCCCCGGAATCCGGGCGTTTGGACGGGCGGGAGCCGATGTTCAGCGAGCCCAGCTGCTCCACCGGAGTGGAGGCCAGGAAGTACGCGGGCAGGTCAGGATGGTCGATCAGGTTCCGGTACCGGTCGAAGGCGCCGTCGGAGATGATTTCCATAACGTGCCCGTACCGTTCGCGCTGGTCGTCCGACGTGCGCGGATCCCGGTGCAGGGCCGAGCCCTGGAGCACCGCAGCGAGGGACAGTTCCAGGTTTTCCCGGGCCAGCTCCGGCAGCGAGTACTTGTCCGAGATGACCTCGCCCTGTTCAGTGAACTTGATCTCGCCTTCCAGCACGCCGTTGGGCTGGGCCATGATGGCGTCGTAGGTGGGTCCGCCGCCGCGGCCCACGGAACCGCCGCGGCCGTGGAACAACCGGACACGGACGCCATGCTTGGCCGCAACGTCGCGCAGGTTGCGCTGTGTTTTGTGGATCTCCCACTGGCTGGTCATGACACCGGATTCCTTGTTGGAGTCCGAGTAGCCCAGCATGATTTCCTGGACGTCGCCGCGCAACCGGACCAGGTCGCGGTAGGACGGAACGGACAGCAGCTGGTCCACGATCTCCGCCGAGGCACGCAGTTCCTCCACGGTCTCCAGCAGCGGCGCGAACCCGATCTTGGCGTAGGGGGCTTCGCCGAACAGGTTGATCAGGCCTGCCTCGCGGGCCAGGACGGCCGCGGCCAGGACGTCGTCCGCTCCCCGGGTCATCGAAATGATGTAGGTCTCGATGACGTCCGGACCGTACGTGCGCAGGGCGCGGCGGATCTCACGGAAGACGTCGTACGTGCCGTCAGCGACGCCGTCGAGCTTAATCGGGTGGCCGGACAACGGCCGGCGTGAGGCGAGCTCCAAGCCCAGCACCTCGAAGCGTTCCTCACGGCTCAGTTCCGCGTAGCGGATGCCGGGGCCGCCCAGCCGGTCCATCAGCTGGCCAACGGCGTCATGATGGTGGTCGGCGTGCTCGCGGATGTCCAGCGTGGCCAGGTGCAGGCCGAAGGATGCTACGGCGCGGCGGACGCGGGCCAGCGCGCCATCGGCAGCGAGCGACGCCGAGTGGTTGCGGAGGGACAGCTCCAGCAGTTCGATGTCGTTGAGGAGTTCCTCGGTGGAGCGGTAGTCACGGCCGTGCTCATGGGTGGAGTCCGCGGCAACCCGCTTGCCCGTGTTGATGAGCTTGGCCTTGATGCACGTGAGCTTCAGGCGGTACGGCTCCTGGGCGTTGAGCTCCAGGACACGCCGGTCCAGGCCCGGCAGCTTCTTCAGGTCCGCGTCGATGGAGTCCAGCAGGGTCTGGTCCGCGCCGGACAAGGCGGTGGAGTTGGACAGGATGGAGATCAGCTCATCCATCATCGCGATGCTGATGCGGACGGCGTGCTGGTTCTGGATCTGCAGGATTTCCCGGGTGACCGCAGCCGTGACGTTGGGATTGCCGTCCCGGTCGCCGCCGATCCAGGAACCAAACCGGATGGGTGCGTCCTGGGAGGAGAGGCTGACGCCGTGTTCACCGAGCAGTTCCGAGAAATCCGAGAGCATCTCAGGCATGGCGTCCGTCAGGATGCCGCCGAGGTAGTAGATCGCGTTGCGGGCCTCGTCCACCGGGGTGGGGCGGACCTGGCGCAGTTCGTCGGTCTGCCACATCTGGTCGATGACCTCCGAAAGCTGGCGGTCCTGGCGGCGGCGCGCGGTGGTGCCTTCTTTCGTGGGCTCGGCCAGGACATCAGAGAGCTTGCGGATCTTGTCAAGCACGGAACGGCGCGAGGCTTCGGTGGGGTGGGCGGTGAAGATGGGGCGGACGTCCAGCCCGTTGACCACTTCCTGGAGCACGCCCGGACCAGCCTGAGCGACGATTTCGGTGACGGCCTTGGCCAGCCACCCGTCCTTCTCCTGCCGGGTCCGCAGGCCGCGGACCCGATGGACCTGCTCGGCCGCGTTGGCAAGGTGGAAGTAGAACGCGAACGCACGCACCAAGTCGGTGGCCTGCTCGATCGGCAGGGAGCCGAGCAGTTCGCGGACCTGCTCGACGACGTCGTGCGCGCTCCATGGGCCGGTGGCATCGGCACCGCCGCGGGCGGCTTCCTTGGACTCCTTGGTAAGGAGGCGGACCTGCTCCACCAGAGCAAGGAGTTCGGGGCCGTGCTGCCGGACCAGGGACTCACCCAGCAGCGTGGAGACGCGCCGGACGTCGGCCCTCAGTTCAGAGGCAAGGTCGGTTGAGGAATTCATTGCAGTGTTAGCCATGGAAACTGTCTTTCGAGGGTTCGGACTTGGCTCGTACACTGCGCTGGATACTGTGAGCCACGTTACTAGCTATCGATGCTACCTGCACGGGATGGCGAAGGCGGAATCCGTCTCAGATATTGCGCCGGTCCCCGCCCCTGCCGCGCCGGACGTCAGCGGACGATCTTGAAATTGAAATCCGCAGTCCCCAACGCCGACCACAGGCGCAGCCACAGCGGGAGCATCATCTCCGCTCCCCGGGCGGTGGTGATGTCTCCGAGGTCAATAATATCGCGGTGGCCCAGCTCCCGGAGAAGCGCCGTCACGGTGTTCTTGGCACCGGCGTCATCGCCGGAGACAAACACCGAGTGGTCCCCGCCGCCCAGCCGTCCGGGGTCAACCATCAGCCCTGCGTTCATGGTGTTCAGGGTTTTGACCACCCGCGCCTCCGGAAACGCGTGCTGGATCCGTTCGGCGTTACTGTCGGTGTTGACCGGGTTCAGCACCGGCGGCATGCCCTGGGAGAAGTCGAGCGGGTTGGAAACGTCCACCACCACCTTCCCCGACAGGTTGGCCGAACGCGCGGCACTGAGGGCACTCAGTGCGCCCGCTCCGTTCGTTGCATTGACTATCAGTTCCGCCGCGGCTGCGGCCTCCGCGAACGTTTCCACGGCTATGTGCTGGTTCGCTGCGTGCCATTCGCTGAAGGGCGGCGTGCCCATGGCGTCCGGGGCGCTGCGGGCGAGAGTCTCTCCCGGGTCGCGGGTGCCCACCACCACGTCGTGTCCCAGCGCGGACAGCGCGCCCGCGAGGGTCCGGCCTGCGAAACCCGTGCCCAGGACCGCGATTTTCATGGTTCCTCCAAGGTCAGCCGTGGGAGTCCGGAACGATGCTCCGCCGCTTTCGACGTTACTCTCCGCCGCCGGCAAGACAAGGGCTGCGGCAGCAACACGGCGCGAGGTCCGTGGTGGAATGGAACCATGGACACCACCGCAACCGCGCAGGTGGAACGCTGGCAGCGTTTCCGCACGAACCGGAGCAAGGCCCTCGCCACCCGCCACGGCTGGCTGACGCTCACCTCCTTCCAGTGGCTGGAATCCCGGCCCGCCGGCGTCGAACTCGCCCCCGGCCTCTGGTCAACGGACGGCACGACGGCGACACTCACCGCTGCGGCGCAGGACGGCCTGACGCTCGTGGAAACCGGCGAGCCCGTGGACGGGACCATTACTGCCTCCCTCGCCAACGAGGAATCCCTGATGTGGGTGCAGTTCGGCGGCGCGGACGGGCAGCAGGTAGTGGTGGAACTCGCCATGCGCGCGGACCGGTACGCCATCCGGACCCGCGATTCCGGCTCGCCGGTGCTGACGGAGTTCGACGGCGTTCCCACGTTCGACTACAACGCGGACCTCGTGATTGAGGCGGCC
The DNA here is from genome assembly GCF_001484605.1 of Pseudarthrobacter sulfonivorans. Lineage (NCBI taxonomy): Bacteria > Bacillati > Actinomycetota > Actinomycetes > Micrococcales > Micrococcaceae > Pseudarthrobacter > Pseudarthrobacter sulfonivorans. The sequence continues at coordinate 1,617,277 of NZ_CP013747.1, forward strand.
TACGAGGCGTACCCCGAACCGGTGGCCATCCCGATCGGAACGGCCAATCCGCTGGTGGACGGCGTGCATTATTCAGTGGGCGAAGTCGTTTTCCGGCTGCCGGGGATCGACCATGAGTACCGGCTGCACGCCGAGGAGGAAAAACTGGGCGCGCTGACCATCACGTTCCATGACGAAACCAACGGCGAATCAACAGATGAGTGGCGGAAGGTCTCCACCCCCAGGCCGCGGGTTGATGCGGCCGGGAAGGCTTCGGTGGTCCTGGACTTCAACCGGGCCATCAACTATCCCAGCGCCTTCACCCCGTACGGCACCTGCCCCATGCCCGTGAAAGGCAACAGCCTCGACGCGAAAATCGAAGCCGGCGAAAAGCAACCTCTCCTCGCTGATTGAGCGCGAAAGGACACTTAAGCCCAGCGGACCGGGGCCTCAAATGTCCTTTCGCGCTAAGTCGTGGGGGTCAGACGATCGCTGAGACGCCGGTGACCGCCCGGCCCACAATGAGCGTGTTGATTTCGAACGAGCCCTCGTAGGTGTAGATGGCCTCGGCGTCGGCGAAGATTTTGGCCATCCGGTAGTCGGTCACGATGCCGTTGCCGCCCAGGAGGGACCGGCCCAGCGCCACTGTCTCGCGCATCCGGGCGCTGGTGTAGGACTTGGCGAGGGCCACCTGCGGCATGTCCGCCACGCCGTCGTCCTGCAGCTGGGCAATACGCGCCATCATGGCCATGCTGGCTACGGCGTTGCCCAGCATGGTGACGAGCTGCTGCTGGATGAGCTGGAATTTCGCCAGCGGCCGGCCGAACTGGTGGCGTTCGACGGCGTACTGCCGGGCGACGTCGAACGCCGCCAGCTGCTGCCCCACCGCCTGCCACCCCACCATGATCCGCGAGCCGCGCAGGAGCTGGTTGGTGTCCTCGAAACTGCTGATGCCGGCGAATCGGTCGGCCTCGGCGACCTGGACATCCTTAAGCACAATGTCCGCGTTCTGCACGGTCCGGAGCGCAATCTTGTTCTCGATCCTGCTCCGGCTCACGCCCGGCAAGGAAGCATCAACGATGAACCCTCGGACCGCGCCCTGCCCGTTGGCAGCCACGGCCTCGTCCTTGGCCCACACGAGCATGTAGTCGCAGAACGTCCCGTTCCCGATCCAGCGCTTGGCGCCGTTGAGCACCCACGCGTCGCCGTCGTCGTCGGGCTCTCCCGTTGCGCTGGAGATGCGCCGGGCACTCGTTTCCATCCCGCCGGCAACGTCGGAACCGTGGCCGGGTTCGGTGAGCGCGAATGCGCCCGTGATGCGCAGGCTTGAGGCGTCCGCAAGCAGCCGCTCTTTCTGGCCGGCCGAACCGAAACCGTAGAGCGACTCCACAAAAAGGTCGTGGTGGACCAGGAAAAATGTTGCGATCGAAGTATCCACACGCGTCATCTCTGCGATGACCAGTCCGGCGAAAAGGTTGCTGTAGCCGCGCTGCGCCGGCGTGCTCAGCTCCAGCGCGGCGAGCTTGGGCAGGATGTGCGCCGGGAACTCCGCCTTGTTCCACCAGTCCGACGCGTAGGGGGCGATCTCCGTGGCCAGAAACTCCCGCAGCTCGGCCAGTTTGGCCCGCTCCTTCGAGCTGAGGAGGGACTCGAACGCGAAAAAATCGGCGGTGGGCAACTCGTCGATCGCCGGTTCAGAGCTGGGCGGTCCGGACGTGCCCGGCAGGCTCATTTCGGCCCCATTCGGATGGCGCCGTCGAGCCGGATGGTTTCGCCGTTGATCATCGCATTCTCCACAATATGGGCCACCAGATTGGCGTATTCGGCGGGCCTGCCCAGGCGGGACGGGTGCGGGACCTGCTGGCCCAGGGAAGCCTGGGCTTCGTCGGACAGCGTTGCCATCATGGGTGTTTCGAAGATGCCCGGGGCGATGGTCACCACCCGCACCAGGGAGCGGGCCAGCTCCCGGGCCAGCGGCAGTGTCATGGCGGCGACGGCACCCTTGGAAGCGGCGTAGGCCGGCTGGCCGATTTGCCCGTCGAAGGCAGCCACGGATGCGGTGTTGATCATGACGCCTCGCTCGGCCCCGCCCAGGTCAGTACTGACCGGTTCCGTTGAAACCATGGATGCGGCCGCAAGGCGCAGCACGTTGAAAGTCCCGACGAGGTTGACCTGGACGACGCGGTTGAACGTGTCCAGCGGGAGGACGCCATCCCGGCCCAGCATCTTGCCCGGGGTGGCGACGCCGGCGCAGTTCACAACAATCCGGAGCGGCCCCAGGGCTACAGCAGTGTCGACGGCAGCCTGCACCTCAGCCTCGTTGGTGACGTCCGCGGGGGCAAAGACAGCTCGTGCCCCCGAACCGCCGGCGGCGTTCAGCGCTGAGGCGTTGAGCTCGGCGGCGTAGGCCGGCCCGGCAGAGGACGGCAGGTCGATCAGCACCACCGAGGCGCCGGCGTCGAACAGGCGCTTCGCTGTGGCAGCCCCCAGCCCGGAGGCCCCACCGGTAATCAGCGCGACAGTACCCAAGACGTCCATACATCCTCCTTGATGCGGCCCCAACACCATGAGACCGGCGCGGAACATTAGTTAGTGAATGTTAACTGAAATTCCTACGGACCGCACCCACTAGGCTAAATACATGACCATGCCGGATGCCGAACCCGTCGACTGGCAGGCCAGGGCCAACGCAGCGGCCCGCTCCGTCACCGAACTCTTCGGCCAGCGCCTGCTGTTCCTGCCCGGAACCCACCTCGCCGCCGTGCAATGGCCGTCGAAACACCTCAAGAATCTGTTCCGCCCGTGGCACTACTGGTGGCAGGCGCACTATGTGGACTGTCTGGTGGATGCAGGGCGCCGCGAACTGGGCAACGGAGCCACCCCTGCGGCCAGGTTCAACGGCCCACGCCACCCAAGCGCCGGCAAGCTCGCGTCCAGGCTGGTCACGGGCATCCGGCTGCGCAACGCCAACACCCTCGTCAACAACTACTACGACGACATGGCCTGGCTGGCACTGGCAACGCACCGCCTGCAGCGCCTTGCTGAGGAGACGCGTAAACCCGGACGCCGCCGCAACGCCAGGGTCCACAAGACCCTGACTCTGCAGTTCGATTCCGCCTCCACCGACGACCTGGGCGGCGGGACCTTCTGGAGCAAAAAGCGCGATTTCAAGAACACCCCGGCCACGGCCCCTGTGGCGCTCTACTATGCCCGGACAGGCCAGCAGGCCAAGGCGCAGCGGCTGGTGGACTGGCTCAATGCCGTGCTGTTTGACGAGGCCCGGGGGCTCTACATTGACGGGGCACGGCTCAACGCGGCCGGCGAAGTGGTGGTGGAGAACGCCATCTACACCTACAACCAAGGCCCCGTACTGGGAGCCTTGCTGGAGCTCGGCGGCGACGCCAACCTCGCCAGGGCCGCGGCACTGGTGGACGCGGTCGCCAACCAGCTCACCGTACCGGGGCAGCGCATCCTCCGCTGCGATGGAACGGGCGACGGCGGACTCTTCACCGGGATTCTCTGCCGGTACCTGGCACTCGCGGCCGTCGATGCCCGGCTCCCGGAGTCCGCCCGGAACGCCGCGAAGGAGCTCGTGACAGCTACCGCCGAAGCCTTCTGGGCGGGCCGCCGGCCGACCGGCCGCGGGGCGACATCAGCGGCCGCAGGGTACGTCTTGTTCTCCATCCACGCGGCGCAACCGGCGGACACCACCTACCCGCCAGGTGCCGCCGTCGAACTTTCCACCCAGCTGCAGGCCTGGATGGTGCTGGAAGCCGCCGCGGCCATCCAGCAAAAACCGCAGACCAATTAGGGCACGCAACAGTTACGTAATGCATGTGATCCTAATCACTTCTGGGCCGTGCCGCTTGGTGTCTTAGGTATGGCTAACCTACAGTTTCACGAGTGAGCCAACCCTAACTCCAGGCTCGCCAGGACCGACGGTCCGCCAGACTTTTTCCCCAGAAAGTAGCACTCAATGAAGATCCGCAACAGCGCTCTGGCCGGCATCGCACTCGCCGCCACCGCAGCCCTCGGACTGACCGCCTGCGGCGGCAGCACCACCCCGGCAGCCACCGTCTCCCCGTCCGCGGACGCTAAGGTTTCCGGCGAGATCACGGTCTACAACGCCCAGCACGAATCCATGACCAAAGCCTGGGTTGAAGAGTTCAGCAAGGAGACCGGCGTCAAGGTGACCCTGCGCCAGGGGAAGGACACCGAGATGTCCAACCAGATCATCCAGGAGGGCGACAAGTCCCCGGCTGACGTCTTCATCACCGAAAACTCCCCCGCTATGACCCAGGTGGAAAACGCTGGCCTGTTCGCTGATCTCACTGACGAGGTCAAGAACAACGTCCCGGCCGAGTACCGCCCGTCCACCAACAAGTGGACCGGCGTCGCAGCCCGCTCCACCGTGTTTGTGTACAACAAGGAAAAGCTCACCGAAGACAAACTGCCCAAGTCCCTCTCTGACCTGGCCGGTCCCGAGTGGAAGAGCCGCTGGGGCGCATCGCCGTCCGGCGCCGACTTCCAGGCGATCGTTTCCGCCTACCTTGAACTCAAGGGCGAGGCCGAAACCGAGAAGTGGCTCACGGCCATGAAGGAAAACGCTAAGGGCTACCAGGGCAACGGTGCGGTCCTGAAGGCCGTCAACGCCGGTGAAATCGAAGGTGGCGTAATTTACCACTACTACTACTTCGGTGACCAGGCCAAGACCGGCGAGAACTCCAACAACGTGGCCAGCCACTACTTCAAGAACCAGGATCCGGGCGCGTTTGTCTCCGTATCCGGCGGTGGCGTGCTGAAGTCCTCCAAGAACAAGGCCGCTGCCGACGCGTTCCTCGCCTTCATCACGGGCAAGAAGGGCCAGGAGCAGCTGCAGACGGGCAAGGACTTCGAGTACACCGTCGGCGCCGGCGTAGCATCCAACGACAAGTTGGTTCCGCTGGCCGAACTGCAGGCACCGACAGTTGACTCCTCCAAGCTGAACTCCAAGAAGGTCACGGAGCTGATGACCAAGGCCGGTCTGCTCTAACCTTTGGTTTCAAACCCAGAATTAACCGCCAAGGTGGCTACAACGATGGCGGGCAAGGGCAATAGCCCTCGCCCGCCATTGGTGGTTGCGCTCCTGGCCACGCTGCTGGCTCTGTTCGCCCTCATCCCACTGGGCTATGTCATCTACATGACGGCGGTCACTGGCTGGGATGCCAGCATTGAGCTGATCTTCCGCCCCCGGGTGGGCGAGTTGCTGGTCAACACCCTCCTGCTGATGCTCATCGTCGTGCCCGCAACCCTGGTGGTGGGCGTGGGCGGCGCGTGGCTGGTGGAACGCACCAAGCTGCGGGGCCACAAGTGGTGGGCCGTGCTCCTGGCGGCGCCGCTGGCCATTCCCGCGTTTGTGAACAGCTACGCCTGGGTGTCCGCCATTCCCTCCCTGGAAGGCGTCTGGTCCGGCGCGCTGATCGCCACGCTGTCCTACTTCCCGCTGGTCTACATTCCGACCGCGGCCACGCTTAGCCGGCTGGATCCGGCGATCGAGCAGTCGGCTGCGTCCCTGGGTCTGGGCCCGTGGCACGTCTTCTTCCGCGTGGTGCTGCCCCAGTTGCGCATCGCCGTCACCGGCGGCGGCCTGCTGGTGGGCCTGCACCTGTTGGCCGAGTACGGCGCCTTCGCGATGATCCGGTTTGAGACGTTTACGACGGCGATCATGCAGCAGTACGCTTCCACGTTCAACGGCACGGCCGGAAACATGCTGGCGAGCGTCCTCGTGCTCTTCTGCCTGATCCTCCTGGTACTGGAGGTCCGGAGCCGCGGCACGGCCCGCTATGCACGGATCGGCTCCGGCGCCCAGTCCAAGCCCCTGCGGCTACCCCTGCACCGCTACCAGATTCCTGCCCAGCTGGGACTGCTGGCGCTCACTGGTCTGGCGTTCGGCTTGCCCCTGTGGTTTGTGATCCGCTGGATCGTGGCCGGCGGCGCCGAGATCTGGGACGTGGAGGAGTTTGTCCCCGCGCTGCTGCAGACGCTGGGACTGGGCCTTGCCGGCGCAGTGGCCGCGACCGTCGTCGCCTTCCCCATGGCTTACCTGGCCGTCCGGCATCCGGGGTGGTTCAGCAAGTCCCTGGAGCTCTCCAACTACATCACCAGTTCCATGCCCGGCATTGTGGTGGGTCTGGCTTTCGTCACCGTGGCCATCAACGTTGCCCCGGACATCTACCAGACCACCGGGCTGCTGGTGGCCGCGTACGTGCTGCTGTTCATTCCGCGCGCGTTGGTGAACATCCGCGCCGGGCTGGCACAGGCCCCCAAGGAGCTGGACGAAGCGGCCCGCGCCCTGGGCCGGTCTCCGTTCAATGCCTTCCTGAAGATCACGTTGCGCCTCACGGCTCCCGCCGCCGCCGGCGGCGCAGCGCTGGTGTTCCTCGCAGTCGTAACCGAACTGACCGCTACGCTGCTGCTCTCCCCCAACGGGACAAGAACCCTGGCCAGCGCGTTCTGGAGCAAGAGCAGCGAGATCGATTACGCCGGCGCCGCCCCGTATGCCCTGCTGATGATCCTGCTCTCGGCGCCCATGACCTACCTTCTCTTCCAGCAGTCCAAGAAAGTGGCCGGACAGTGACCGAACAATCCCCCTCCAGGCTTCCGGAACCGCGGATCGCGCCGTCCGTGGCGCCCTCCACCAACAGCCACCTGCAGATCACCGACATCACGAAGAATTTTGCGTCCCAGGCTGTCCTCAAAGGCGTCAACCTGTCCGTGGCCAAGGGCGGCACCACCGCCATCGTGGGGCCCTCCGGCTCAGGCAAGACCACTCTCCTGCGGCTGATCGCCGGCTTTGAACACCCCGCCACCGGCAGCATCTCGCTCAACGGCACCAAGGTGGCGGGCGACGGCGTGTGGCTGCCCGCGCACAAACGCCACGTGGGGTACGTGGCCCAGGACGGGGCGCTTTTCCCGCACCTGACGGTGGGCCAGAACATCGCGTTCGGCCTCGACACGGCCATGCTCACGGGCGGCCGCCGGGCGGTAGCGGGCCGGATCAGCGAGCTGCTGGACATGGTCTCCCTGGATGCCTCCATGGCCAAGCGGCGGCCGCACCAGCTCTCCGGTGGGCAGCAGCAGCGTGTGGCCCTGGCCCGCGCCCTGGCCCGCGAACCCGAACTGATGTTGCTGGACGAGCCCTTTTCGGCCCTCGACGCCGGCCTGCGCGTGGCAACCCGGCGGGCCGTGGCCAAGGTCCTCAACAAGGCCGGCGTCACCACCATCCTGGTCACCCACGACCAGGCCGAGGCGCTGTCCTTCGCGGACCAGGTGGCCGTGATGCGGGGCGGCAAGCTGGCCCAGATCGGCAACCCGTTTGTGGTTTACACCCGCCCCGCCGACCGCGCCACCGCGGAATTCCTGGGCGACGCCGTCATCCTGGACGCCTGGATGGAAGGCTCGCTGGCCACGTGCTCGCTGGGCGGAATTCCTGTTCGCCGCCCGCCAGCCCAGGGCCGGGTGCAGCTGATGCTGCGTCCTGAGCAGATCCGCATTGCCGAGGATGGACCCATCCGCGGCGTGGTGGTGGACACCGACTACTTCGGCCCGGAAACCACCGTGCGCCTCAAACTCTCTGTGCCACCCGAACTGGCCGACCGCACCGACCACCGCTACCCCGGCGGCGGCGAAGTCATCACCATCCGGCACTGGAACGCCTCCATTGCCCGGCCGGGAATGGAACTCTGCCTGCGCGTAGTGGGCGAAGCCGTCGCCTTCCCCCTGGACTCCGCCTGTGATTGAGCCTGTCGAAATCCGGTGTCACCGGTGATTGAGCCCGTCGAAATCCGCCGCTACTAATCTCCGGCGGGCTTCTTCTTCTGCGGATACGGGGCCTCGCCCCGGGCGAGCATCTCCACAAAGCCGGCGATTTTCCGTTCCCGCGTGGACGCCTGTTTCACGGAATTCGTCCGGTAAATCAGGGCATACCGGTTCACGGAGGTGAGGACGTCGAACATGGCCTGGGCCGCGGGGACGGCAGCGATGGCGGCGGCCAGATCCGGCGGAACTTCCGCCGTCGCCTGCCCCACATAGGCTGCTTCCCAGCGCCCGTCAGCTTTGGCGGCGTCGACCGCCGCGCGGCCGGCCGCAGTCATCCGGCCGGCAGCCTCGAGCTTCCCGATGCGGTCGACATTCCGCGCGGACCAGACGCTCTTCGGGCCGCGGCGGGTCATCCGCTGGAAGGAGCTGTCGTCGTCGCGCCTTTTGCCCTGACCGTCGATCCACCCAAAGCACAGCGCCTCCTGCAACGCCGCTTCGTAGTCCAGTTCAGTGGTGTTGCCGCCCTTCTTGTGCAGCACCAGCCACACGCCAGGGCTGGTGGCATGGTGCTGTTCCAGCCACAGCCGCCACTCCGCCGCGTCCGCTACCAGCAGTTCCTCGAGTTCAATGGCCATGGCCCTATTCTGCCCGCCTTCTGCAGGAAGTGGCATGATGGCGGTAGCCGACCTGTCCTGGTTTCGAGGAGGAACCCATGCTGCGTGTCAGACCCGTCCATTTCACCTCCCAGCCAGACAGTTGGGAACAGCTCCTGGCTGCCCTGGGCCTGGCCAAGACCGTTGATGACGGCCCGTGGCGGGAGTTCGACGCCGGTTCCGGCCGGCTGGCCCTGCATGTGGCCGACGCCGGCGCCACGGACGACGGCACCACTGCCTTGGGCGTGGAGGTGGGCGATCTGGCGGAATTCGCCCGGCGCACCGCCCTGGCCGCGGAGGAATCGGGGAACACCGTCGCCGAGCTCATCGCCGCCGACCACGGCGAGTCCTGCCGCATCACCGGCCGGGACGGCTTCAGCTTCCTGGCGGACAAAGGCGCACGGGAGGCGAACGCGGCTGACGCTGATCCGGCCCTGGCCGTCGTCGGGGTCTGGTTTACGGAGGATCCCGGCGCCGCCGCCGTGACCCTGCAGGACATCGGCGCCAGGTTCCGCCCCGTCCCGGACGCCGACGAAACCGCCGACTTTACCGCCAAGAACGGCGGGGTCCTGATGGTGCGGCCGGCATCCGGGCCGCCGCGGTCCGGCCTGGGATTTGAGTACGCCGGCGATCTGGGCGCCTTGCGGGACCGGCTCACCGCCGCCGGGCTGGACGTCAGCGAAACCGAGGAAGCCTTCGGCCGGACCCTGCACGTGGCCAACCCCGACGCCGCAGACAGCGCAGGCATCGCCGACACAGCCGCAGCCACAACGGCCCCGCATGTCCCGCCCACTCTCTGGATCTCGCAGCGCCTCGCCGCAGAGTGATCCGCTCCTGGGGTGAGCCCTGTTCGGCCATGGACTGAACCGGGGTTCGGCCGGCCGGCGGGTGAGATTCCGGCGCTTTGGGCGACGCTTTACGCTGATAGCTCACCCCTCAGCGGTCCGCGGCCGTCCGATGGGGTAGAACTTAACCATGAACGTTCGCACTCCTGACCCCAATCCCGGCTGGCTCTCCGAAGAAGACCTCTTTGAGGCCCGCGGGAGGCTCCCCATGATCTATGTGGAGGCCGTGCCGGTAAGGCTGGATCCGCTGGGTTTTGTGAACGAGGTTGGCACGCTGCTCCAGGCCGACGAGGACGGGAACATGATCCGGTCGCTGGTATCGGGCCGCGTGATCTACCGCGAGACCATCCGCGCCGCACTCCTGCGCCATATGGAAAAGGACCTGGGGCCGCTCGCGTTTCCGCAGCTCCCCATCAGCCCGGTCCCCTTCACGGTGGCCGAATACTTCCCGGCCCCGTCCCAGACCGGCTTCACCGACGACCGCCAACACGCCGTCTCCTTGGCGTATGTCATCCCCGTGACCGGCGAATGCGAACCCCGCCAGGACGCCCTGGAACTGACCTGGATGACCCCGGCGGAAGTGCTCAGCGCCGACGTCCAGCTCGAATTCAGCGGCGGCCGCGGCGCCCTGGTCCGCCAGGCGCTGGCCTTCGCGGGCGTGGGTCACTGACGCCCGCGGGTTCCCCGGCGTCCCCGACTTCCGGCGCCCCGCTTTGTAGACTGTAGGGCGGACCGCAAGAGAACTTAAGGACTCCCATGACCGAAAACCCAGCCGCCAGGCACTACAGCGAACAGCAGGCTGGATCTCTGACCACCGGCGATCAGCTCCTCCTCCCCGACGGTGAACGCACCGCCGAAATCCAGCACGTGGAGTTTGAACCGGATGATTTCGGGACCCCTGCGGTAGTCCTGGCAAACCTCACCGGCGGCGGCACCCTCCGCATCGCAGCCGGCTCCACCGTAAAGATCCTGGACACAACAGCCCGGGTCATCACGGTTCCGGACACCACAGTTCAGGACATCCCCGTTCAGGACACAACGCCCGACGCCGTCACGCAGCTTACGGTCGCGGCGCAACTCCCTGCCGAACAACCCCAGCACACCGGCGAAGCGGAGATAGCCCCGGCGGCTCCCGCCGTCGTCGTACCTCCCCTGCCGGCCATCCCGCCCGCGATGAGCGGCCCGTCCGCGGAAGAACTGGCACGGATTCCGGCGCCGCAGGGCACGCCCGAAGCGGTGGTGGAGGCTGCCGCGGAAGCCCACCCGGACGCCGTTGGGGTGCTGCTGCTGGCGGACAAGCTGGCCAAGGGCATCAACTTCAAGTCCGGCAGCTGCCTCAAGGACCTCAGCGACCTGGCCCACGAACTGTTCATCACGCTCAAGGATCCGGACGGGGCGCTCACCGTGGCGGACCTGCTCAACGTCCTCCCGTTCGACGGCAACCCGGGCCGCTGGGCGTCCGTGGAGGCGTCGCTGGCGGTGTCCAGCTTCATCTGCCGCCAGGACCGGCAGGAGGAGCGCGCCGAAGTCTATGAAAAGCTGCTGCGTTTGCCGGAAAACCAGGAAACGGACCCCTTTAAGGCGCGGATGAACGCCAAAGTGCGCCAGCGTTCGCTGAACGAACCCAACCTGTACGACAAAGAGATCTTCCGCTCGATCGACAACTCCAACCACGAGGCCGAGCGGGAGTGGCGGCTGCTTCGCCTCGAATCCCTGCTGTTCCTGCGCGCACACGGCGGGTCCGAGACGATCGGCGTCGGCGAACTCCAGCGCCGGATCAGCAACGAACTCGAGGCCGTCCGGGCCTAAGCCGTCGGGGTGGGGGAATTGCCCCCTACCCGGGGCTGCGCCCGCGTTGTAGATTCGGGCTATGACGAACAATCTGAGCGTGGTGATAAATGCTGATGCGCCGCAGGTCTGGACCATGCTGCGTGAACCGGCCAAAGTTGCACAGTGGCACGGCTGGGAGGCCGATGAACTGGCAGGTGAGATTGACGGGATCTACTTCAGCAGCAGCGTGGTTGAAGCCCCGGACCACACCAGCCTAACCACCAATGGCGGCGACGTTTTCGACCTGAAACCGGTGTCCGCCGGGACGCTGGTCAGTGTCACGCGGGCAGCCCTGGACCACAACTCTGAGTGGGCGGCCTGGGATGAGGACATCACGCAAGGCTGGCTGACGTTCCTGCAGCAACTCCGCTTCGCGCTGGAACACCACCCGCACGGCAAGCGGCATACGATGTTCTTCGAATTTCCCGGCGAGCCGGCTTCCGCCATCGAAAAGCTGGGCTTGTCGGACGTGCCTGTGCCGGGCGAGACATACGGGCTGAAGCTGTCCACAGGGGAGGAGATCACCGGGAAGGTCTGGTTCCGCAGCAACCACCAGGTGGGGCTTACCGTCCACAGCTATGCAGAGCACGGCGACGGCCTGCTGATCGTGGCGGACCAGCCCGTCATTGAAGGTGTGAGGCCCCACGGCGGCGCCATGGTGATCGCCTCGACGTTCGATCTGGGTGCCCACAAAATGGAGTCCATCCATTCGCTCTGGGACAGCTGGCGGGCTGAGAACTACCCCACATCGGAAGCGGCCCACTGAAGGATCAGCGGCGTTTGCTGGCACACTGGAACCGTGCCAGCCAACCCCGCCTCCGCTCCATTTGTCTCCGTTTCGGCCGCCTCAGCTGATCCCGTAGCAGCGGCGGCCGGCTCCGCCGCTGCAGCCGACCAGTCGCAGTTCTCCTTCGCCGTTGGCACCCGCCTTGCTGACAGCTGTGCGCCGTCTTCTGCTCAGGTATCTGCCAGCGGCGGCGAATTCCTGGGCCGCACGGGGACCATCACCACTCCGCATGGCAAGATCCGCACCCCGGCGTTCATCGCCGTCGGGACCAAGGCCACGGTGAAGTCCGTCCTGCCGGAATCCATGGCGGACCTCGGTGCGCAGGCGCTCCTGGCCAACGCCTACCACCTGTACCTCCAGCCCGGGGCGGACATCCTGGACGAGGCTGGCGGGCTGGGCGCGTTTATGAACTGGTCCGGGCCCACGTTCACGGACTCCGGCGGGTTCCAGGTGATGAGCCTGGGGTCCGGGTTCAAGAAGGTCATCGACATGAAGTCGGTGGACACTTCCGGGCCGGACGACGCCGTGGCTCCGGGCAAGGAACGCCTGGCACATATTGACGACGACGGTGTCTGGTTTAAATCGCATCTCAACGGCGACCGCCACCGTTTCTCCCCCGAAATTTCCATGCAGGTCCAGCACCAGATCGGCGCGGACATCATATTCGCCTTCGACGAGCTGACCACGCTGCAGAACTCCCGCGGCTACCAGGAGGAATCACTGGAGCGCACGCGGCTGTGGGCCCTGCGCTGCCTCGAGGAGCATTTCCGGCTGACCGCCGAGCGGGTGGGGAAGCCGTACCAGGCCCTCTTTGGCGTGATCCAGGGTGCCCAGTATGAGGACCTGCGCCGGAAGGCCTGCCGGGACCTTGGCGCCATGGACTTCGACGGCTACGGCATCGGCGGGGCGCTGGAGAAGGAGAACCTGGGCACGATTGTGCGCTGGTGCAACGAGGAGCTGCCCGAGGACAAGCCGCGGCACCTGCTGGGCATCTCCGAGCCGGACGATATCTTCACAGCCATCGAGAACGGCGCGGACACCTTCGACTGTGTGTCCCCCACCCGTGTGGCCCGCAACTCCGCGTTCTACACGCCAGCCGGCCGCTTCAACCTCTCCGGCGCCAAGTACAAGCGCGACTTCGGCCCGCTCCAGGACGGCTGCGACTGCTACGCCTGCGCCAACTACTCGCGGGCCTACATCCACCACCTGTTCAAGGCCAAGGAAATGCTCTCCGCCACCCTGATCTCCATCCACAACGAGCGCTTCGTAGTGAAGATGGTGGACGATGCCCGGCTGGCCATCGAAGCCGGGACCTTTTTCGAGTTCAAGGCCGAGACTCTGGCGCAGTACTACCGCTAAGCGCCGGCCCGGGGGAGGCCGCCTAGACCCCGTAGCTTGTTTCGCGCTTCTTGATCCAGCCGATCACCAGGGACGTCACCGGCACAAACAGGAACTCCACGAGTGTCTTGTAAACAAAGCCCACCACCACGTAGTTCAGGAACATGCCGAAGTCCGTGATGCCGATGACAGAGGCGGCGATGCTGCAGAAAATCAGGGTGTCCACGAACTCGCCCGCGCCTGAGGAACCCATCAGCCGCGCCCAGAGTGACTTCTCCCCGGAGCGGGCCTTCATCTTCACCAGGATCCACGAGTTGATGGTCTGGCCGGCCAGGAATGCCAACAGCGAGGCCAGCACAATCTGCGGCACCGGACCAAGGGCCCCCTCAAGGGCGGCCTGCTTTGACGTGCCGAACTCGTCATCAAAGCCGGGCAGGGCGATGATCACCCAGTAGCAAACAGAGGCGAAGACGGACAAGGCGAAGGTGGTGACAATGGCTTTGCGCGCCACCTTGAAACCGTAGACCTCGCTGATCACATCGCCCAGGATGTAGGCGAGCGGGAAGAGGAAAAAGCCGCCGTCGGTGATGATCGGTCCGATCGCGACGCCCTTGGACGCCCCGATGTTGGACAGGATCAGCACCACGGCCATAAACGCCAGCATGATGCCGAAGTACGGCGAGCCGATTGATGCGAATTTCGGCGCCGTCCGGGCGGAATTGGCGACGGGCAGGGCGTCAGGGCCTGAGGGGGAAGGCATGGGAGATTCCATTCGTAGTGGTTCGCTCGGCGTACCGATCCCGCAATCAAAGTTGCGCTGGACGCCGGCTGTATTAGCACTGTCACGACATTCTCCCACTGAACAATAGGGCCCGACGCCGGATGGCAGGATAGTGCCATGACTTTAGCTTCAGCTGCCCTCCAGTCCCCCGTGTCCGCTCCCGCCGTCGTCCTGACCATCGCGGGATCCGAAGCCACAGGTGGCGCCGGGGCCCAGGCCGACCTGAAGACCTTCCAGGAACTGGGCGTGTTTGGCATTGCCAACCTGACCTGCATCGTGTCCTTCGATCCGAGCGACAACTGGAAGCACCGCTTTGTGCCCGTGGACCAGCAGGTCATTGCGGACCAGTTGGAAGCCACGACGGCGGCCTACGGTCCGGCGTCAGGGGTCACCGCCTCCGAGAGTGCTTCGGGCGAGCCTTCGGCTCCAGGCCGGCCGGTCCTGGACACCGTGAAAATCGGCATGCTGGGCAGCCCGGCCACCATCAGCACGGTCGCCGCGGCGCTGGAAACGGGCCGGTTCCGCAACGTCGTGCTGGATCCGGTGCTGATCTGCAAGGGCCAGGAGCCGGGCCACGCACTGGACACGGACCAGGCCCTGAAGGCGCAGATCCTGCCGCTGGCCACATTCGTCACGCCCAACCACTTCGAGGCGGAGTCGCTGTCCGGCCTGGCGATCACCGACGTCGAATCCCTGAAAGCCGCAGCAGTCCGCATCCACGAGCTCAGCGGCGCCGCGGTGCTGGCCAAGGGCGGCGTGCGGCTGGCAGGCCCGGACGCCATCGACGTTTACTACGACGGCGAGACCCTCGAAGTCCTCAGCTCTCCCAAGGTGGGCGAGGTGGCCGTGTCCGGTGCCGGCTGCTCCCTCGCCGCGGCGGTGACGGCCGAGCTGGCCAAGGGCGCCACGCCACTGGAGGCTGCCCGGGCCGCCAAGGACTTTGTCACCGCGGGCATCCGCAACCGCGTGGCCTCCGGCGCGCCGTTCGACGCCCTCTGGCAGGGTGGCCCGCGCTAGCTTCTTGAGTCTTCCAGCGGCGCCTTTTCCAGCCGGGCCTCTGCAAGCAAGTCGTCGGCTACCAGAGTCGCCGTCCGCACAATGAAGGCCCGACGGCGGTCGGCGCGGTCCGGAGCGGAGCCCGCCAAAAGTGCGTCGATCTGGGGCAGCACCGTCCAGCCGTCGCACAGGGTCACGATGGTGAGGACCAGGTCGGCGGCATCCGTGCGGTCGATTCCGGGCAGAACCTTCTGGATCTGGTCCACTTTTGCAGCGCAGTGGTCAGCACGTGTTGCCCGGTCCACGGTGTTTCTCCCGCGCTCCAGGCCTTCCCAGAACAGCAGCCGGGCCAGGGCACCGCCTTTTGTGTGACGGTCAAAAAGCCTGCCGGCGTACTCTCCGATGGACGCCGCGCCATGCCCCTCGATGGGGACCTCGGACATCACACGCACCAGTTCAGCGGCCAGGACGGCGTCGAACAGATCATCCTTCTTGCCGAAGTACTGGTAGATGCGTTCCTTGTTCACACCCGCTGCGGCCGCAATGCGGTCCACCCGGGCCCCCGCAAGGCCCTTCTCACTGAACTCCTCGGTGGCGGCAGTCAGCAGCAGTGCTTTCGTGCGCTCAGTATTCCAGGCCATGTCGCCATTCTACCCGTTTCCAACTAGGTAGTTGCACTTTTGTGGACCCCGTACTAGTCTCGCTTTTATCAAAAGCAACTAACTAGTTGGAGTTAGCCATGAATAGCACCCTCAGCCCCACAACAACTGCTTCCGTGCCAGCCGCCCCTACTCAGGCTCCGGTCACTTCTCACGGACCGGTGCCGCCCGTGCCGTCCATCCACGTCCGCGCCGTCATCACGTGGCTGGCCATCTTTCCGCTGGTGACCGTGGGCATGATGGTGGTGGCACCCCTGACCGAGGGCTGGCACCTGGTGCTCCGTGCCCTGGTCCTGACACTCGTGGTGGTTCCGGTTGCCGTCTACGTCGTCCTGCCGCGGCTTTTTGCCGGCTACGGCGCCCTGCTGCGCCGCCGCAATTCCCGCAAGACCCGGTAGTTAGTCTCAGTCCGGGGAACCCACGGTCACGAGCGCGGGTCGGCGACCTTCCCCATAAACAGCGGCAGGCCCGTTTCCACATGCACGATCTGGTAGTGGAACGGCCGGTCGAAGCTAATGACCCGCTCGGGCGGCGGCGGAGCGCTGGTGACAGCTCCGTTGATCTGGGTCACCGCGGCGGCAATCGTGCCCTTTTCGGCCACCGTGATGTTGGCGGCCTGTGCGGCCTGGGTGATCATCATCCCGGACTGGATGTTGTTGAAGTCCTCGGTGGTGTCGAGCGTCTTCTGGAGCCCCAATGACGCAAACACCTTCCGCAGGTCGAAACTGGACTTGTGGTCCCAGCGGGGCAGCTGGATCTGCACCGTCTCCAGCGTTGCAGCATCAAAGGCGTCCGCGACTTCCCTGAGCTTTTTCGCACCGAAGGCCGCGGAGGCGGGACGGGACCCGGCGGCGGCGTCCGCGTCGGCTCCGGCCGCCGGCAGGACCAACCGCATAACAAAACCGTCGGCGTAGGGCAGGTCCACGCCCTGCCAACCTGCGCCTTCCGCGTACTTCATCTTGAGCTCGTTGTGCATGGCAGGCGCGTCGATTTCCTCACCGGCGGCTGTGGTGAACGGCAGGTCCGAGGTGGCATTCGGGTCAAACGGCGCGCTCCAGGCGGAGGCAAAATACAGGGAATTGAGGAGGCTGAAGGTGTTCCTGGGATCGTACTCTGCCGGGGCTTCCTTGATCCGGCCACCCGTGTTCCTGTTGACCCAGGCATCGATGGCGGGCTTCGTTGCACCCTCATCGCTAAAGTCCACGGGATACACACCGGTTCCGTAGTGCCGGGCCAGAGTGTCCAGGAAGGACTCGCCGGTGGGCACACCCTTGTCCACGAACAACCCGTTGGCGGCGTGCATGACCGGTTTCCGCGGCGGGTTGTCCTCATCCACTGCGCCTGGGTCGCCGTCGAACTTCTCCAGCGAACTGAGGACCGCGTTCATTGCCTCGTCGCGATTCTCTGCGGGGAGTCCCAGGACGCTGTCCATCTCCGCCGCGGTCTCGCCCGACGCGCCGGAGCGAAGCATCGCGAGGGCAATCAGCAGGCTCCCGGGCGAGGACACGACGTTCCCGTTGGCGCCGTCGCCGCCGTCCGCCAGCAGAGCCTCGCCGAGGCCCAGGGCGGAAGCCCGGAAGGAGCGCAGTTCAGCGGAATAAGCCGCGCGGTCCACCGAAACCCGCTCCACGCCGTCGGCCTTGACCAACTCCGGCGGTGCGGGGGCCGGGGCCGCACATGCCGCCAGTCCCAGCACCGCACCCAAGGCCACCGCCCGCTGAAAACGAAACACCACTGTCGCCTCCCCCGGCACACAAGGGCGGGAATCCGCCTGCTCCCAGTGAACCAGCGACGGCGGCGCGAGACGATGCCTGAACGGTCACGCTTTGCACTCATTTTGGTCTCATCCAAACGCTCTCTCACTTAACGCAAGAAAACCCGGGACGCTCTCTCACCTTCCTCAAGAAAGTGAGAGAGCGCCCCGGGATTTGCCGCATTATCTGAGAGAGCGTCCGGGGTGCGGGGGCGATGCGGGTGGTGGGCGTACGACGGCGGGTGGCCACCCGCCGTCGTCCGCTCACTGGAGCTGCCCACAGCGCTAGGCGTTGATGAGGTCCTTGTCCTTGTCGTCGTCCTTGGCCGGGCGGTTCCAGGCATCGCCCTGTTCGCGGTCCAGGTGGGTGGCCTTCTTGTTCTTCAGGGCGAAGATGTAGACCACCAGCGAGATGGCAATGGCCACGGTGACGTAGGTGAAGAACAGGTCCACGCGCTCGGCCTTCTGGAAGGCCGCACCAAGCAGCGGGACCGTGCCGCCGAAGAGCGAGTTGGCGATCGCGTAACCAAGGCCCACACCGAGGGCACGGATGGAGGCGGGGAACAGTTCGGCCTTCACGAGGGCGTTGATGGAGGTGTAGCCGCCGACAATGAGCAGGCCGCCCAGCATCAGCAGGAACGCGGTGAACGGATCCTTGGTGCCGGCCAGGGTGGACAGCAGCGGCCAGGTGAACAACACACCCGTGATGCCGAACCAGAGCAGTAGCGGCCTGCGCCCGACCTTGTCCGAGATGATCCCGTAGACCGGCTGGAGAAGCATGAAGATGAACAGCGCCCAGAAGTTGATCACGGAGGTGTCGGTCTTGGCGATCCCGGAGGTATCGTTCATGAACTTCAGGATGAAGTTGGTGTAGGTGTAGAACGCCACGGTGCCGCCGAGGGTGACGCCGATGCAGATCAGCAGCGGCTTCCAGTGCTGGGTGAACAGCAGCTTCATGGTGCCGGGCTGCGCAACGCCGGCCACGGCCGGAACCTTGGCGGCCTCGACCTGCTCGGCGGACACGGTTTCTTCCATCGAGCGCCGCAGCCACAGGACCACGAGCGCGGCCACGCCACCGATCGCGAACGGGATACGCCAGCCCCACTCGGTCAGGGCGCCCTTGTCCATGGTGTTCTGCAGGATGACGAGAACCAGCAGGGCCAGCATCTGGCCCCCGATCAGGGTGACGTACTGGAAGCTGGAGAAGAACCCGCGTCGTTTGGACGTGGCGGCCTCGGACATGTACGTGGCGCTGGTGCCGTATTCGCCGCCCACGGAGAAGCCCTGGACCAGCCGCACAAGGATCAGCAGAATCAGCGCCCAGACACCGATCTGCTGCGTCGTCGGCAGGATGGCGATGGCGAAGGAACCGGCGGACATGATCGTCACGCTGAGCGTCAGCGCGGCCTTGCGCCCCTTGCGGTCCGCATAGCGGCCGAAGAACCAGGCGCCGACCGGGCGCATCAGGAACGACGTCGAGAAGACGGCCATCGCCTCGAGTCCGGCCTGCAGGTCGTCCTGGGAATTGAAGAAGTGCGACTGGAAATAGGCCGCGAAAACTGTGTAAACGTAGAGGTCGTACCACTCCACGAGGTTGCCGGCAGAGCCTTTGAGAATGTTGCTCACGGCCCGGCGGGTCTGTGCTGCTTCGCTCTGGACTTCGGCCTGCTGGGTGCTCATCGCTGAACCTTCCTTGGCTGCGGCGCCAGAAATTCATGGCGTTGTTTCGTGCTGTCCATGGCTACGTTGCCCATGGTTCCTCCTCGACGTTGACGGTCCCCCTCAAACGCCGAGGGCCTCATCCAAGTTATGCGTGATGCAAGGCACATCCAACGTGGGAGGGCATTTCCTAACACTTCCTTAGGTTTCGCCGGGAGAAGGGGTAATCTCCAAAGCGGGCAGATTGACCTTGCCCGCTCAGCGAATAAGGGAACCAGGCCATGGAGTTGCTCATCGTCGAGGACGACGACGCCATGGCGTCCGCCCTCGCCGCCGCCGTCGCGACCGCGGGGCACAACCCCACCCGGGTTGCCCGCGGAGCCGACGCCCTGCTGGTCCACCGGAAGTTCGAAGTGATCCTGCTGGACCTCGGCCTTCCCGATATGGACGGCCTGGAGGTGCTGCGGAATCTGCGCCAGGTCACGCCGGTGCCCATCCTGATTCTGACCGCGCGCGACGACGAACGCAGCGTGGTGCTCGGCCTGCGGTCCGGAGCGGACGACTACCTCGTCAAGCCAGTGAAGCTCGTGGAACTTCTTGCCCGCATCGAAGCCGTCACCCGGCGTGCCGGGCGCTATCGCGGCACGCGGCAGCAGAGTGTGGTGCTGGGTGATCTTGAGATCGACCTCGAGCGGCGCGTGGCGGCCCTCCGTTCCGAGGTGCTCCCGCTGACGGCCACCGAATTTGACCTGCTGGCACTGTTGGCCAGCCACGCCGGTTCGGTGGTCACCCGTGAACAGATCCTGGACGCGCTGTGGGGCGACGCCTTCGTGGCCTCGTCCCGGTCCCTTGACGTGCACCTGACGGGGCTGCGGGCCAAGCTCCAGTTGCCGGGCTTCATCATCAACGTCCGCGGCGTCGGCTACCGGGTGGAGGCGGACCCGGCGTGAAACTGCGCGTCTTGGGCATCCTGAGTGTCCTGGCGGTACTTATCGTCATCATCACGTCCAACGCCATCCTGACCTCGGCCAGCCGCGAACTAACCCAGGAACTCCAGATCAACCGTGCCGCGTCGCTCAACCGCCTGGCACAGGTGGCGTTCGACGCAGCTTCCGTCGGCGAGACCGCTCAATTGCAGACGGAGATGGACCGGTATTCCGAGCTCTACGGCGAAGGAGTCCTGATCCGCCTCCAGCAGGGCACCCTGCGATCCGGCGGCCTGAGCGAGGACCGGCCCGACGTCCGGGACGCCGTGGCCAGGGCGAACCTGAACCTCAGCGACACCACGCTCAGCCCGCTGCAGCCGTTCGGGCCTTCCTCTGAGGTGATCTCCCGCTCCTTCGGCAGCGCGAGCCAGGTCCTGGGTGAGGCCGTCCTCGAGGTCAACCTGGACGCCGCCCGGCAGAAACTGCGGGGGCGGTGGCTCATCGTCGCATTGGCGGGGGCGGCGCTGGCTGCGGTGCTTCTGCTGGGTGCGGCCCGCGTGACCGAGTGGGTGCTGCGCCCCGTACATCGGCTGAACGCCGCCGTCACGGAGCTTGAGGCAACAGGCCGGACCGGTCAGCTTCCCGAGGCCGGGCCCCCGGAACTTCGGGAACTGAGCCGTTCATTCACCACCATGGCGCAGACCGTTAGCCACAGCCTCGACTCCCAGCGGCAACTGATAGCTGACACGTCGCACGAACTGCGCAATCCCGTGGGCGCCCTGCGGCTCAGGATCGATCTGCTGCAGCTGGAACTGAAGACCGCCCGGGAACACGACGCCGCGGCAGGGGTGCTGGCCGAGCTCGAACGTGTCGAGGAGATCCTCGACGGGGTGCTTCGGCTGGCGGCCGCCGAGCACCGGGCGTCCGAGGACTCCGCCCGGGGCCCGCTGAGAACCCCGTCGCGTGACGTTCAAGCTCCGCTTGATCCCTACCCGGTCCTGCAGGAAGAAACCGAACGGGCGGGCCCCGCCGCCCAGCGCGGCGGAGCATCGATCCTGCTGGCAGATCCGCCGGCCCCCGCCGTGCACATCGCGTGCAGCGCCGCAGAGCTGGCCCAGATGGTCGGCGAACTTCTGAACAACGCCATCAAATACGCTCCCGACGCCCACATCTCGGTTGCCGCCCGCGAGCGCCAAGGAACGGTTTCCATCGAAGTGTCCGACGACGGCCCCGGGCTTTCCGCCGACGAACGGACAGCGGCCACCAGCCGCTTCTGGCGGTCCCCGGCGCACCGGAAGATCCCCGGCACCGGGCTGGGCATGACCATCGTGGACAAGCTGGCAGCCGCCAACGGTGGCCAGCTCGTGCTTGCAGAGGCCTCGCCGCATGGCCTGATCGCGCGCATCGAGTTTCCTCGCGCCGCGGATGTGCCTGGGCTTTTTGCCGGGCCGGAGCAGGCCGGGCCGGAGCAGGCCGGGCCGGAGCAGGCGGCACCGCGTGGGTGACCTGACCGGGGGGCGCCTGACCGGAGCGCGGGCCCTGCCCCCGCGGCCTGAGGTGCTCCCTTGTCCCCCGCGGCGGACCGTCCTCAAGGCCGGCGTCGCGGCCGGGTTGTCCGGACTGCTCCTGCCGGCCCTCAGCGCGTGCACGCCCACTGACCGCCCGGGCACCGTCACTGTGGCCGGCGGCGAGCCCGGAGGCTTCTACCTCGAGTTCGCCGAGCTGCTGGCGGCGTCCCTCCAGCGTCACGGCGTTGCCGGCCAAGCCACGGCCCTGACTACCGGCGGCAGCCTGGACAACCTCGAACATCTGCTGACCGGCAAAGCCACGTTCGCCGTCGCGCTCGCGGATTCGGCTGCCCAAAGCACAGCGGCGGGTGAGCCGCCCGCCGTCGGACTCTCCGCCGTCGGAAAGGTGTACGAGAACTACGTCCACTGCGTCATCCGGCACAACAGCGAAATCCGGGACATTAGCGGGCTTGCCGGCCGCACCGTGGCTGTCGGCGAGCCCGGCTCGGGGACGTCGCTGACCACTCCGCGGCTGCTTGAGGCTGCCGGACTGAGCAGCACTGCGGGCACCGCCGGCGGCGTCACGGTGCTGAGCCTCGGCCTCAACGAGGGCCTCGCGGCACTGCGGGACGGAACGGTGGACGCGCTGTTTTGGTCAGGTGGCGTGCCTACCGCCGCCATTGCCGCCGCGAACGACGACGTCGGGCTGGGTTTCCTGGATCTGTCGCCGCTGCTGCCGGCACTGCGGGCCAAATACGGCGTCTTCTACGACCGGGTGCTGATCCCGGCGGGCGCCTACGCGGGCATTCCGTCCGTGTGGACCGTGGGAGTGGCGAACCTGCTGCTGTGCCGGAGCGATCTTGATGACCGAACGGTTAAGCGGACCGTCGAACTGCTGGTGGGCCACGCCGAGGAACTGATTCCGCGTTCCAGCCTGGGGGTCCAGTTCCTGAGCCCCGAATCCTTGATCAACACCGCCGGTTTGCCCCTGCACCCCGGCGCCGCTGCCGCGTACCGGGAACTCCACGGGTAAGGAAACGCTCTTTCACTTGCTGCAGAAAATACGGGAACGCTCTCTCACTTTCTCCAAGAAAGTGAGCGAACGTCAGGGAAAAACCCGCATTAAGCCTGTATGCCCCTTGCGGGGCGCCCGTTCCGGGCTGAAAATGTGCCTGTGGTCGCCTGCCGACGCCGTAGTCACTATGGTTCTTTCAGTCCGTCATTAAGCCGGGCGCCGGGGATCACGCCGTGGGCCCTTCACTGTTTCCTTTTACCGAGAACGAGGACTAGATTCCGATTTTTCCCGGTGATCCCCGCGGGCGGCCGCTTCGATAATCAGAAGTTCCGCTCTGTGAGGAGATGAGCAGTAGCCATGCTGGCTGAAACCCAGGATGAGGATCAGATCATTGCCAGAGTCGCCGCGATCGACATTGGCAAGGCCGAACTCGTGTGTTGTGTCCGGGTCCCCGCGGAAGGGGACCGGAGGAAACGGTTGCAGGAGGTGTCCACGCACTCCACGATGACGCGGTCGTTGATGGAGCTGGCCAACCATCTCGTGGACCTCCGGATCGAGCGGGTCGTGATGGAGGCGACTTCGGACTATTGGAAGCCGGTGTTTTACCTCCTGGAGGCGCACGGGCTCGAGCCGTGGCTGGTCAACGCCCGCGACGTGAAGCATCTGCCGGGCCGGCCGAAGACGGACGTGCTCGATTCCGTGTGGCTGTGCAAGGTCGCCGAGCGGCAGATGCTGCGGCCCAGTTTCGTCCCGCCTGCCCCGATCCGCCGGCTGCGGGACCTGACCCGGTACCGCGCTGATCTGGTCGGAACCCGGACCGCGGAGAAGAACCGGGTCGAAAAACTCCTCGAGGACGCGTGCATCAAGCTCTCCGTCGTCGCTTCGGATATTTTCGGGGTGTCCGGGCGGGAAATGATGGCGGCGCTCATCGCCGGCGAACGGAACCCGAGTAGGCTCGCGCAGCTGGCCCGGACCCGGATGCGGGGGAAGATCAGCGAACTTGAGGAGGCCTTCACCGGCCAATTTGATGACCACCACGCCTTCCTGCTGGCCCGGATGCTGGCAAGGATCGACGGCATCGATGCCGATATCGCCGCGGTCGATGAACAGATCGAGGGGCAGTTGGCCCCTTTCGCGGCGGCAGCGGAACGCCTGGATGAGATCCCGGGCATCGGCCCCGTCGCTGCTGCCGCTATTATCGCCGAAATCGGGGTAGACATGACCCGGTTCCCGACCGCGGGGCACCTGTGTTCCTGGGCGAAGTTCTCCCCGGGCATCAACTCCTCCGCGGGGAAGACCAAGGGAAACGGCTCGACCGGACACGGCAACCGCTATCTCGCCCGGGTCCTGGGCGAGGCCGCCGTCGGGGCCAGCAAAACTCACACCTTTCTGGGCGAACGCCACCAGAGGATCGCGCGGCGGCGGGGCAAGAAACGCGCTATCGTCGCCACCGGACGTTCCATCCTCGTGATCATCTGGCACCTGCTCCAAGACCCGGACGCCCGGTTCAACGACCTCGGCCCCGACTACTTCAGCCGCCGCACCGACCCCGAGAGCAGAAAACGAGGCCACATCCGCCAGCTCGAAGCCCTCGGCTACACCGTCACCCTCGCACCCGCAGCCTGACCCTACCCCGTCTTCATACCAACACCAACACCCGCCAGACCACGACGGAGTGCACCACAGTGCGCACCGACCGCGGTCACGTCCCCTCCATTTTCGGACTAGTGAGAGAGCGTCCTGGGGTCAGCTCCCCGAGTGCGCCGCCAGGAACGAGTAGACCTCGGTCTCGTCCACGCCGGGGAACGCGCCGGGCGGCATCGCGGCCAGCAGGTGCGTGTTGGCGCGAGCCGCCGGCCAGGCGTTTCCGGCCCACTCGGAGGCCAGTGCTGCCGGGGGCCGCTTGCAGCAGTTCGGGTCGGGACACGTGGACTTTTCGCGCGCCGTGGTTTCCCGGCCGCGGAACCATTTCACGTGCTGGTACGGCACCCCGATGCTCAGGGAGAACTCGCCGCTGGCCGATCGCTCCGTCCGGGCCGTGCACCAATACGTGCCGGACGGAGTATCCGTGTACTGGCTGTACGCGCTGAACTTGTCCGGCACATCAAACACCGCCCGCGAGGTCCAGGCCTTGCACGACGGCTGGCCCTCAATGGCGCCGGTGTGGTCCATCGGGAAGGTCACGCCGTCGTTCTCGTAGGCCTTGTAGATGATGCCGCTCTTGTGGGTCTTCTGGAAGTGGGTGGTGATGCCCAGGTGCTTCGTGGCCAGGTTGGTGAAGCGGTGCGCGGCGGTCTCGTAGGAGACGGCAAAGGCGTCACGGATGTCCTCAACCGCGATTTCCTTGGCAGCCTTGGCCTTCTGCAGGAAATCCACGGTGGCCTGCTCGGGCAGCAGGAGCGCGGCCGCGAAGTAGTTGGTGGCCACCCGCTGGCCGAGGAAGTCGCCGTAGTTTTTCGGCGTCTCGTGCCCCAGGACATAGTGCCCCAGCGCCTGCAACAGCACCGAGCGGGGATCGTGGTCCTGCCGCTGGCTCTGCGTCAGGTAAATTCTGTGATTCTTCAAATCCGTCACTGAACGGGTGGAATGCGGCAGGTCGCTCACGTGATGGAGGGTGAATCCGAGCTTCTCGGCGATGTCGGCGATGACGTGCTGGCTCAGCGGCCCGGCCGTGTAACCCACCAGTCCCAGGACCTTCTGGGCCTCGGCCTCATACTCCGGGAAGTAGTTGCCGCGCTCACGCATCATGGCACGCAGCTCACCGTTCGCGCGGCGGGCTTCCTCCGGAGTCGCCACCTGCTCGTTAAGCTTGCGTTCGAGCTCGTGCAGCAGCCCCACCTGCGCCTCCAGCACATCGACCGGAAGCCGCGAGCTGATGCGGATTTTGGGCAGATTAAGGGACTCGTACAGGGGCCCGCGCTGGTAGCGTTCCAGCTCAATTTCCAGGGCCGCACGGCGGCTCGGCGGCTCGGAGCCAAGCAACTGGTCGATGCTCACGTTCAGGGCCGCGGCCAGCCCCTGCAGCAGGGAAAGCTTGGGCTCCCGCTTGCCGTTTTCGATCAGGCTCAACTGGCTGGGGGCGGTCCCGACGGCGGCGCCCAGGTCATCGAGTGTGTACCCGGCCTGCTTGCGCAGATGCCGCACGCGGCGGCCCAGGCTGATGACGTCCAGTTCCGCGGAGGCGGCGGACGACGGCGGTAGGGCGACTTCGCGGTTCCAGCTTCCAGGCGTCATTTCTTGAGGATACGCGAAGAAGTGCATTTCTTTCCACAGTTTTCCCCTAGAGAAGTGTTGTGAAGTGCTGAAAAGTAGTAATCACGGAAAGAAACACCGCACCGGGGTAGCCGGCCGGAGTTGCAAGGAAGCAGCTCCGGCCGGCGGATTAAGCACCCGGAGCTCAATCAAGGAGACAACGATGACTGCAGCATTTGAGCCCACCCAGCAGACGCCCGAAGAGCAGGCCGCCGCCCTGGAGCTTGAGTGGGCCGCCAATCCCCGCTGGGAAGGTGTGACCCGTGACTACAAGGCCTCGGACGTCGTCAAGCTCCGCGGCCGTGTCTCCGAAGAGCACACGCTGGCCCGCCGCGGATCCGAGAAGCTCTGGAAGCAGCTCACCGAAGAGCACAAGACCGGCGGGTACACCAATGCCCTGGGCGCCCTGACCGGCAACCAGGCCGTGCAGCAGGTCAAGGCCGGCCTCCGTGCCATCTACCTCTCGGGCTGGCAGGTTGCCGCGGACGCCAACAACTCCGGCCACACCTACCCGGACCAGTCCCTGTACCCCGCCAACTCGGTTCCGACGGTTGTCCGCCGCATCAACAACGCCCTCCTCCGCGCAGACCAGATCGAATTCTCCGAAGGCATCCAGACAGTTGAGGACTGGATGGTCCCGATCGTTGCCGACGCCGAGGCCGGCTTCGGTGGCCCGCTGAACGCCTACGAGCTCATGAAATCCATGATCCAGGCCGGCGCGTCAGGCGTGCACTGGGAAGACCAGCTCGCCTCGGAAAAGAAGTGCGGCCACCTCGGCGGCAAGGTGCTCATCCCCACCCAGCAGCACGTCCGCACGCTGAACGCCGCACGCCTGGCCGCCGACGTCGCCGGCACCCCCTCTGTGGTCATCGCCCGCACCGACGCCGAGGCAGCCACCCTGATCACCTCCGACGTCGATCCCCGCGACCAGGAATTCGTCACCGGCGAACGCACCCCGGAAGGCTTCTACAAGGTCCGCAACGGCATCGAACCCTGCATCGCCCGCGCCAAGGCCTACGCCCCGTACTCTGACCTCATCTGGATGGAGACGGGCACCCCGGACCTGGAGCTGGCCCGCAAGTTCGCCGAGGCCGTCAAGGCCGACTTCCCGGACCAGATGCTCTCCTACAACTGCTCGCCGTCGTTCAACTGGCGCAAGCACCTGGACGACGCCACCATTGCGAAGTTCCAGCGTGAACTCGGCGCCATGGGCTTCACGTTCCAGTTCATCACCCTGGCCGGCTTCCACGCCCTGAACTACTCGATGTTCGATCTCGCCCACGGTTACGCCCGTGAAGGCATGAGCGCCTACGTCGAGCTGCAGGAAAAGGAATTCGCCTCCGAGTCCCGCGGCTACACCGCGACCAAGCACCAGCGCGAAGTCGGCACCGGCTACTTCGACGACATTGCAACTGCGCTCAACCCGAACGCATCAACCCTGGCACTGGTGGGATCCACCGAAGAAGGCCAGTTCCACTAATCCCCAGCCGCCCCCTCCACTCGCAAGCTCGCGAGGGAACCCGGCGGCCGTGGCCCCCTCCCCAAGTAAGTAGCAGTAAGTGTCGTTTTGGAGGCTCAAAACGACACTTACTGCTACCCAGTTTGGGCACAGCACCAGGAGACCGAAATGAACACCTTCACTGACAGCTTCACCATCAACGGGATCACTTTGACCGCGCAGCCCATCTGCCGGCAGAACGAGGTTCTCACTCCGGATGCACTGGAGTTTGTCGCCAAGCTGCACCGGGCCACGGCCGAGCGCCGGCAGGAACTGCTGCAGGCACGCCGGACCCGCCGGGCGGACATCGCCGGCGGCCAGGACCCCAGGTTCCTCCGCGAAACAGAGGACATCCGCAACGACCCGTCGTGGCGCGTCGCTCCCCCGGCTCCGGGCCTGGAGGACCGCCGGGTGGAGATCACCGGACCGGTGGACAAGAAAATGACCATCAACGCGCTGAACTCCGGCGCGAAGGTGTGGCTGGCTGACATGGAGGACTCCTCCACCCCCACGTGGCGGAACGTCATCAAGGGCCAGCTGAACCTCACCGACGCGCTGGAACGCCGGATCGACTTCACCTCCCCCGAGGGCAAGGAATACAAGCTCCGCCCGGCCGGCGAGCTGCCCACCATCGTGGTCCGCCCCCGCGGCTGGCACCTGCCCGAGAAGCACATGATCATCGACGGCGCTCCCGTGGCCGGCGGCATCGTGGACTTCGGCCTGTTCTTCTTCCACAACGCCCGGCGCCTCCTGGCCCAGGGCAAGGGACCGTACTTCTACCTGCCCAAGATCGAGAACCACCTCGAGGCACGCCTGTGGAATGACATCTTCATCCTCGCCCAGGACCTGCTGGGCATCCCGCAGGGCACCATCCGCGCCACCGTGCTGATCGAGACCATCACCGCGGCGTTCGAAATGGAGGAGATCCTCTACGAACTGCGTGATCACGCCTCAGGCCTGAACGCCGGCCGCTGGGACTATATCTTCTCCCTGATCAAGAACTTCCGCACCCGCGGCCCCCGGTTCGTCCTGCCGGACCGCGCCCAGGTGACCATGACCCAGCCGTTCATGCGCGCCTACACCGAACAGCTGGTCCGTGCCTGCCACAAGCGCGGCGCCATGGCCATCGGCGGTATGGCCGCCGCCGTCCCCAACCGCAAGGACGAGGCTGCCAACACCAACGCGTTCGAGAAGGTCCGTGCCGACAAGACCCGCGAGGCCAGCGACGGCTTCGATGGCTCCTGGGTGGCCCACCCGGACCTGGTTCCGGTCTGCCGCGAAGTGTTCGACGCCACCCTCGGCGAGCGTCCCAACCAGCTGGACCGCACCCGTGAGGACGTCATCCCCGATGACCGCGCCCTCATCAACGTGGCCGCCACGGCAGGCACCATCACCGAGCAGGGCATCCGGAACAACATCGAGGTAGGCATCCGCTACATCGAGTCCTGGCTCCGCGGGAACGGCGCCGTCGCCATCCACAACCTCATGGAAGACGCCGCCACCGCGGAAATCTCCCGCTCCCAGATTTGGCAGTGGATGTTCGCGTCCGCCATCACCGACCGCGGCGAAATCATCACCCACCAGTGGATCGAGGAACTGCTCGACGAAGAGTTCGCGCGCCTGGAACGCTTCGACGGCGACCGCTTCGAAGACTCCCGCGACATCTTCGAGGAAGTCACGCTCAGCCAGGACTTCCCGTCCTTCCTGACCCTCCCCGCCTACGCCCGCTACCTCACCGAGGCCCGCGAAAAGGCAACCAAAGAGGAGCTCGCCGCGGCCTAGGCTGCAGCAGGCTCACTGAATAGATTTCCGTCCGCCGGGCAGGCACGCCCTTCGCAACAGGCACCCCCGAGATCCGGGGCGCCGGCCCGGCGACGGAACACCTTCACACAGCGCGAACGGACACTTGAGGCCCTGGAATCTTCGGATTTGGGCCTCAAGTGTCCGTTCGCGCGGTCGTGGAGGCGTAAGTGTCCGTTCGCGCTGCTATTGGGAGTGGGGTAGGTGCCTGGCGCGCGGGCGCGAAGGACGGAAGAGAACGTACGACGGCGGGACGCGTCAGCGTCCTTTCGGCACCAGCCGCACGGCCAGGGTTGTGCAGACGAAGAACATCAGCACCGAGCCCAGGATCACCAGCAGCGCCGGGGTCCACGAACCCGAGGCGTCGTGCACGAAGCCCACCAGCGGCGGTGCCACCGCCCCGAAGCAGTAACCGAGCCCCTGGACCGTGGCGGACATCCGGCCCGCGGACACCTGGTCCCGGGCCAGCTTGATGATGGCGATGAAGATCAGCGTGATCCCGCCGCCCTGCGCGATGCCGCCGAACGTGGACCACAGCCACCACAGTTCCGGCGCCAGCAGCAGCCCGCCCGGGACGGCCGTCCACAACAACCCCACGGTGACTGCCGTCGTCGTCGTACTGAAATATTTGGCCGCGAACGGCACTCCCAAGCCGCCAACGATGGCGAAGATCTGGAACAGCGATGAGCCTGCCCCGGCTGCCGAGGCGGACATGCCAAGTTCGTCGTTGAGGTAGCTCGGCAGCCACGCCGTCACCGCGTAGTAGGAAAACGCCTGCCCGGCGAAGCCTGCGGTGAGCCCGGCGGTAATCCAGCCGGAACCCTTGACGGCCGGATGTCCCTGCCCGCCGGCCACCACGGTGCGGGAGGGCACAAACGCGGTGCGGGCGCCCACGGCGAGGGTCCAGAAAACGATGGCAATCACAGCCAGAATGCCCACGGCGGCCAGGGCCACCCGCCAACCGGCCAGCTCGGCCAGCGGCGCCGTGACCATCGATGTCAGGAATGATCCGATGTTCAGAGCCGCCGTGTACACACCCATGGCGGTCCCTTGGCGCATTGGGGAGAAGTCGCGGCGGATAATCAACGGCACTGCGATATTGCCCACCGTGATGGCCAGGCCGATCATCACCGTGCCCACCACCACCGGTCCCGGGCCGCCGGCCGAGCGCACAATCACGCCTGCCAGGACGCCAAGGATGGTGAGGGAAACAGCGAACTCCGCGCCGAGTTTCCTCGTGGTCAGTGACGCCAGGGCCGCGGCGAGCGCGAAGCACAGCACCGGGATGCTCGTCAGCAGGCCCAACAGCACGGGGGTAAATCCGAGGTCGGCCTGCATCAGGTCAACCACCGGGGCAACGGCAACGAAGGGCCCACGCAGGTTCAGCGCCAGCAGTCCGATACAGGCCAGGAGGATCCAGCCCTTGGGAACTTTGGCCAGGAACTGTCCGCTCATGAGGATTCGGCGGTGACTAAATAGGATTTCATCACTTCCATTGCTATCACGGCGTATTGCCCCGGACGCCACAGGCAACGTCATGGCGCCCTGGCATACGATGAAGCTCACACCGGCGGGCCCCAACGTGCGGGTACAAAAGCCGCTCACCTCGGACGAAGGAACAGACATGCAACAACGGCTTGCCATCCTCGACGACTACCAGGACGTGGCGCACGGTTTCGCCGACTGGGCCGCCCTGGAACAGGCCGGCGTTACAGCGTCCGTCTTCCGCGAGCCCTTCCAGTCCGAGGACGCCCTGGCAGCAGCCCTCGCCAACTACCAGATCGTCATAGCGATGCGTGAGCGGACCCCGTTCCCCCGCACCGTGCTGGAACGTCTCCCTGGGCTGAAGCTGCTGGTGACCACCGGCATGGCCAACGCCGCCATCGATGTGGCCGCGGCAACGGAACTCGGCATCACCGTGTGCGGCACGCCCGGGTCCCCCACGGCCGCGCCCGAGCTGACCTGGGCGTTGCTGCTCGCGATCGCCCGCAACCTTCCGTCCGAGGAGAACTCGCTGCGTGCCGGCACGTGGCAGACCTCAGTGGGGATGGAGCTTTCCGGCAAGACCCTGGGCGTCGTGGGCCTGGGCAAGATCGGGCGGCGGATCGCGGCGTACGGGCAGGCTTTCGGCATGGAAGTGCTCGCCTGGAGCCAGAATCTCACCGATGAGGCCGCCGCCGAGGCAGGCGTTCAGAAGGTCAGCAAGGAGGACCTTTTCGAGAATTCCGACGTCGTGTCCCTCCACCTGCGGCTGTCTCCCCGTTCCGAGGACATCGTGGGTGAGCAGGAACTGCGGCTCCTGGGGCCGGAAGGCATCCTGGTGAACACCTCGCGGGGTCCGCTGGTGAACCAGGATGCCCTGGTGCGGGCCTTGAACGAGGGCTGGATCCGGGGCGCGGCCCTGGACGTTTTTGACCAGGAACCACTTCCCGCGGGCCACCCGCTGCTCAGCGCCCCCAACACTGTGCTGTCCCCGCACCTCGGCTACGTGACGGCCGAGAGCTACCGGCAGTTCTACGGTGGCGCGTTCGAGGACGTCAAGGCCTGGCTGGAGGGAACGCCGGTCCGCGTGATCACGGCAGAGTGATCGCGGCCTGGCAGCTAGCCGGCCGCTGGATGGTGGACTCGATTGCCGCACGACAACACGCGTGGATGGTGAAAGCCGGGCCTCCCCGATTGCTGGCAGGCCCGGCTTTCGCTTCGAATATGAGCGGGGCCTGCTAGAAGCGGAGCGTCCGCAGGTAGTTGTAGCCCACCTCGGCCGTCTGCAGCGGCGTGACGTCCGGCTGGTCGTTCTCGACGATGTATTCCTTCGGGGTGTGTGCCCGGAAGATGCGTGCGAAGTTGATTGTTCCGGTTCCGAGGTCAGCAAAATCCCCCGCCACGGCCCGGTCCTTCACGTGGTACTGCAGAACCTTCTGCGGAGCCTGGAGGATGGTGTCGATAGCGAACCCGACGGGATCCGCCGCACCCACGCCAATGCCTCCGGCCACCGCCCAGTAGAGGTCTACCTCGAGGTGGACCAGTTTCGGATCGAGGCGGCTGGTGAAGATTTCCCAGGGTGTCAGGCCGCCGCCGAGGTCGGTGGTGAACTCGTGCGCGTGGTTGTGGTAGCCGTACTTCAGGCCGGACTCGCGGGCAACTGATGCCTCTGCGTTCATCTGGTCAGCCCAGCGCTCCCAGTCACTTTTGGAGCTCGAAACCAGGTAAGGAACATTGATGTGGGTCTGGCCGAGAGTCACCGCGTTGGCGATCTTGGTCTCCAGCGCGGCCGGAGTGGCGCTGATTCCGTCATGGCTCGAAGAGGGTTTGATGCCCAGTGAATCAAGGGTGGAGCGCATCGCCTCGGCGGTGCGGCCGTAAAGACCGGCGAGCTCAACCTTGGTGAAGCCGTAGTTGGCGAGGCTCGCAAGCGTGGCGTCCACACCGTCGCCCCGCATGATCGAACGGAGCGTGTACAGCTGGATGCTGATGAGTCCGGGGGGAACCGGCCGGCCCGCCTGGGTGGCCGGAGCGGCCACTGCAGCGGCCCCGCCCATACCGGCGAGGCCCACACCCACGCCTGCTGCCACTGCTCCCCTCAGGAAGCCGCGCCGATCGACGCCCTTCTCTTCCAATGAACGACGAAGGGCGCCTGGGGCATTAAATCCGAAGCACATATGTTTGCCTTTCCTGGCAGTGAATGCGTTCCTTCACCGGCCTTGGTGAGGGGAAGCATGCGAAGCTGCAACGCAGCAGGTTGATTACGGGGCTCGCGGCAGGGACTGACCACGGCCAAGCGGCAGCGCCGCCCACGGTTGGTTGCTTCACCCACAGCGTCCTCGCCGTACGCTTCGCGCTCCACCGTTGCCGTCGTAAGGATCAGACGCGATGGGGACAGGAACTCATAGCTAGAGATGTGATGACCGCTGTCGCCGAGGTGAGTTCCCTGATTTCACGCGCTTTTAGTCACGCCTGAAACCCAGCCAGAAAGTGTTGTTGGCTTTCAGTCTGGCCGGTCATCGGCGCCTCGAACTCGAAGTAGAGTCGCCGCGACCGGGCTTTGGCATTGACACTAATCCGGGGTTTTGTTGTCTGTCAAGCAAAAGTCGTCGGATCTTGGGATAACTTCGTCGACCTACCCGGCCGCGGCTCCGGACAAGCCCAAAACCATGGCATCGATTCGCTGAGGTGACATGGCATGGTGAATGGCCAGCATGCTGGCGCCCAGCACACCCGCGTCGAGCCCCGAACTGGACTGGACGATCTGCAGGTGTTGGGTCGCCAAGGGAATTGTGCGTGAGTAGACCACCTCGCGGATGCCCGCAATGAAATGCTCACCCGTCAGGGCCATGGATCCGCCAATAATGATGACCGACGGGTTGATCAGACTGACACAGGCCGAGAGAACCTCGCCTACGTCCCTGCCCGCCTGACGCACCGCATGCACGGCTTCCGTACTGCCAGCGCCGACCAGCCGCACGACGTCTTCACTGGTGCTGGCCTCCATGCCGAGCGCACGCAACTTCGACGCGACGGCTGGCCCCGATGCGACAGCTTCGAGGCAATCCTTATTCCCGCAGTGGCAGGGAACACCCGTGCCGTCGTGCACCCTGATATGCCCAATATCCCCGGCGACCCCGTCCGCACCCCGCTGCAGCATGCCGCTGGAGACAATGCCGGCGCCAATACCGGTGGCCACTTTGACGAAGATGAGATTGTCTACGTTCGGCCATGCAACATTGCGTTCCCCCAGCGCCATGATATTCACATCGTTGTCGACGAGGACCGGTACGTGGAAGTGGGCCTGCAAGTGGCCCGGAACGTCGAAGCCATTCCAGCCAGGCATGATCGGAGGATTGATGGGCCTGCCCGTCCTGTGCTCCACAGGACCGGGCAGGCCAATGCCGATGGCCAGGAGGTCCCTGATCGCCCGTCCGGAGTCGTGGAGCAGTTCGCTGCCCAGTTCAACGACGGCCTCGAGAACCACGTCAGGACCCTGGGATACTTCGATGGTGCGTGCAGTCTCGCGCAAGCGGTGACCGGTGAGATCCGTTACGGCCACACGCAGGTGGGATGCTCCGATGTCCACACCAAGGACAACTTTACTACCGGCCTTCAACGCGATGCGCGAGGAGGGGCGGCCCCCGGTCGAGACGGCATCGTCCACGAAGCCGACCAGCCCAAGTTCCATGAGCGCCTCGATACGCAGCGTGATGGTGGAACGCGCCAGCCCCATCTGCTCCGCCAGCTCAGTGCGGGTACGCGGTCGTCCGTCCCGCAGGATCTGGAACAGCTCGCTCGCACCGGACGTACCTAGGCCATTAAAGCTACTTATGTCACTCATCGACTAATTACAGCACACCTTTCGACAAAACAAATGGCTGAAATTGAACCTCTCTGCTTTAAGGGCGGACTCTAATCCTGGGGAATCGGACTACCGACAGGGAGGAGCTATGAGGGGGCGGGGAGGGCACGTAATACGCGTAACTACGCTCATATTCGATCTAAATACGAATGTTAGGAGCGTGAATATATCGACCCACACTGGACATTCGTTGTTTGTCGCCATTAGTCGTGTTACGTTCTTTGTGATCGACGTCTCCAGCTCACCTACACGTGACGGTACGTGAACGACCGGCTCGGCCAGATGCAGCATCACTTCAAGGAGGAAGCTTTGATGGGGGACATCCCTCGCAGTGGTCCGCGCACACAGCGGCGGGCGCTGCGCAAGATGGCAGCAGCTACCTAGCTGGCCATTGCAGCAACCGCAGCACTGACCAGCCCGGCTGCCGCGGCCACTGCCTCCACTAACGCCAACTCCGCAGCTTGCGCACAGCTTCACCATCCTCACCTGCTACTCCTACTGACGCTGAGCTCGCCGACGGGCTACGCCCGTTGAGGGCTTGCACCACCGCACTCTGAAAGGACATCACATTGGGTACATCAGCTGAAGGGACTCCGGGCGTGACCACGAGCCCACATGCCTATGGCAAGACGGGCATCTGGCTCATCGGCGCGCGAGGGTCAGTGGCAACCACAGCCACGGTGGGCCTGGCCGCCATCTCCGCCGGCCTTGCCGAGGCCACCGGGTGCGTCACAGAGCAGGAACACTTCGGCGGGGTCGCGCTTCCCAACTTCGCAGACTTTGTGGTGGGCGGCCATGACATCAGCGACGTTTGCATGGCCAAGCGTGCCGAGGCACTCGTTGAATCGGGGATGCTGCCGCTTCACCTGGTCGAATCCGTCCGACCCCAACTCGTGGAAGCCGACCAGCGTGTACGGCCCGGCTACAATCCTGCGCAGAAATCAGAGTCACAGGCCGAGGTGGCGCGCAGGCTTGCGAAGGACATCTTGGATTTCAAGGACTCCAACCGCCTGGAACGCGTCATTGTTCTTGACGTCGCCTCGACCGAAGCCCCAGTTCAACCGATCGCTGAATTCACTGACGCGCACCTGCTGCTGACTGCGCTGGAGGACCCCGCACGGTCAGTGCTGCCGCCCAGTTCCGTCAGCGCCTACGCCGCCGCCCTGGCTGGTTCCCCGTACGTATGCTTCACCCCCTCCACCGCCTTCAACGTGCCCGCGCTGCGTGAACTGGCTGCCCGGCACCACGTTCCAACGGCTGGCCAGGACGGTAAGACGGGCCAAACCTGGCTCCGGTCCGTGCTGGCACCGGCATTTGCCGCCCGCGGGCTGCGTGTCCTGTCATGGGCCGGAACCAACCTGCTCGGCGGGGGTGACGGCGCGACGCTCGCTGACCCGCAGGCCGTTTCGGGGAAACTGCAGTCCAAGAATCGCGGGCTTCAGGAACTGACCGGAGGTGCTGTTACGCCGCTTCACATTGACAACGTTCAGGATCTCGGCGAGACGAAGGTCGCCTGGGACCACGTCAACGTTGAAGGTTTCCTCGGTTCCCGGCTGACGCTGCAGACCACTTGGAGCGCTTACGACTCCATGCTGGCTGCACCCATGGTGCTTGACCTCTCGCGCCTGATGGCTCTGGCCCACGCTGCCGGCGAAGAAGGCCACGTCGGAGCACTTGGATTCTTCTTCAAGGATCCGTGGGGCAGCGATGAGCACTCGTTCGCCAACCAGACACACAACCTCCTGGAGTGGGCCAAGAACGCGAGCGCTACGCTGGGTACCGGCACCGGGAGCCTCGATCAGCAGTGAACCGCGTTAACGACTACCTCGAATTGGTCCGTGCGCCGGCCGTCCTTACCGTCCTCGGCGATACGCTCGCAGGTGGGTCCGCCGCAGGGCACGCACTCAGCGGCCGCCGGATCGTTCTCCCCCTCGCCAGCGCCTGCCTCTACGCAGGCGGCATGGCACTGAATGACTACGCCGACCGCGGGACCGATGCACGCGAACGGCCGGAACGGCCCATTCCCTCCGGGAGAATCAGTGCCCGCAACGCCCTCACTGCCGCAACGGTCCTCACGCTGGCGGGGCTAGGCCTCAGCGCCGCAGGTGGTGGCAGGCGGGCGTTCGCAGTTGGACTTCCGCTCGCCACCGCAATCTGGACCTACGACCTGCTGGCCAAGAACCACGCGGTATCAGGTGCCCTCGCCATGGGTTCCTGCCGCGCCCTCGACGTTCTCATGGGCGCCGGCTCCGGGCACCTTCGGGCCGCGCTTCCCGCTGCGGGCATCATGGGCGGACACACGGTGGCTGTCACCCTCCTATCGCGCGGTGAAGTGGAGGGAACGACGACGGCGACCGCTTCGGGAGTCGCCGCCGGCACCGGCCTGCTTGCCGCTGCCGTGGTAGCCGGCTCTGCCGGGCCCCGCAACCAGGTCCTTGCTGTGTTTGCCGCCAGTGCTGCGTATGCTGCCCGATGCGCTCCGGCCCAGGTGCGGGCTGCCCGCAACCCGGTGGCGAAAAGCGCACTTGAAGCCACCAAGGCAGGCATCCGGGCGATGATCCCCCTGCAGGCAGCACTCACGCTTCGCCACGGAAACCTGGCCGCCGCCGGAGTGCTTGCGTCGGTGGATCTGCTAGGCATGATCCTGCGTTCCCGTCCCCGGAGTTCGAGGATCAGCGAGTCATGACAGGAACCACATTCGCATCAGAATCCACGATGCCCTTCAGCCTGGGATACGGGACCAACGGTTTCGCCGACCACCCCCTTCCCATAGCGCTCGAACTCCTCGCTGAGCAGGGCTACGACGCTGTAGCACTGACGTTGGGCCACCCGCACCTGGACCCGTTTGCTGATGACCTGGACGCGCAACTGCAGTCACTGCGAAGCCGGCTCGACGAGCTGGGGCTCCGCGTAGTCATTGAAACTGGCACCCGCTTCCTGCTGGACCCGCGACGCAAGCACCGGCCCGCCCTGGTGGATGAAGATGCCGCAGTCCGGCTCGCCTTCCTGCGCCGGGCTGTCGACATCGCCGCGGCTTTGGAGGCAGAATGCGTCTCCTTCTTCTCGGGCGTACTTCCAGAAGACACCACCCCGGAAACGGGATGGCAGCGGCTCATCGCCCGGGTCGCCGACATCGTTGAGTATGCTCGCGGCAAGGGCGTGCTTCTCGCCGTCGAACCTGAACCGGGAATGCTGGTCGAGACGGTTTCCGACGTGCTGCGCCTTCGGGCAGAACTGGGCGATCCGGACAATCTGCGGGTGACCGTGGATATCGGCCACTGTGTAGTGGTCGAGCCGGCCGGTGTGCGGGGGGCCCTCCTGGAAGCCGGTCCGCTGCTGGCCAACGTCCAACTGGACGACATGCGCCCGCATGCCCACGAGCACCTGCCGTTTGGCGAAGGCACCGTCGATCTCCCGCTCGCACTCGCGACCCTGGCCGAACTGGGCTACCACGGTGTTGCCGCCGTCGAGCTGCCGCGACACTCCCATGACGCTCCGGGACTGGCGGTGCGCAGCATGGATGCCCTCCGCGCCGGCTGGCACGAAGCAGGAACCATAAGGGAATCCGAACGCTGGCTGCAGGAGAGCACAACGGCGATCGCCGCCAACCCTGGCACCCTTAACAACATCTTCGCCAGGGCCGGTCGCCGCCTGGGCCGCAGCCCTCTTCATCCGGACGCCGATCCCACCGGTGTTCTGTTCGGCACCACAAGCGACCATGCGCGGGGCCAGCTGATGGGCCGGCTTGGGGAGTTCCTTTCGCCCGATGAACTGGCCGAAGCCTTGCTGGCTCTCTACGACGGCGGCGATTCGGCAGAACGCCGGGGCTTGCTCAGGGGATTGGGAGCGTTGGCCACAGGCTTACCCAAGCTGCCGGACGTCGTCGTCACCGCGGGACTGCGCCTGACGGCGGACGCCCTGCGGACCAGCGAAAGCGGCATTGTCGCGGCCGCTGCCGGTCCGTTCGCGGCAGCCTACCTGGACCAACACAGCTGGCGTCATGCCGTACTGAAGCTGGTGTTCATGGGCATCAGCCTCAGCGCCGTCACTGATCTCCAGAAGCGGGCTGATGACGAGCTCGCCCGGATGGCACGCGACTTCGCCGCGGAACGCACCGCCGCAGGGCGTCCGATCCCGGAGGACGTCCATCTGCTCATGCAGTCCTCATCCAGCTTTTCCACCTCTTCTTAAGGAAAGCCAGCTATGCGCATTTTCGATCCGCACATTCACATGACAAGCCGGACCACCAATGATTACGAGGCCCTTTACGCCAACGGAGTGCGCGCCCTCGTGGAACCCGCGTTCTGGATGGGCCAGCCCCGCACCAACGTCGGCTCCTTCATCGACTACTTCGACTCCCTGCTGGGCTGGGAGCGGTTCCGCGCCGCCCAATTCGGCATCCGGCATCACGCCACGATCGCCCTCAACCCCAAGGAGGCGAACGATCCCCGGTGCGTTCCCGTCCTGGATGAGATCCCCCGCTACCTGGTGAAGGAGGGCGTGGTGGCCATCGGCGAGATCGGCTACGACTCGATGACGCCCGCCGAGGACGAGGCATTCAGCCGCCAGTTGCAGCTCGCACGTGAGTATTCACTGCCGGTGATGGTGCACACCCCGCACAGGGAGAAGCTTGCCGGCACACAGAGGACGCTGGACGTCGTCCGCGAGTCAGGCGTTACACCCGGCATGGTGGTTGTTGATCACCTTAATGAGACAAACGTGGAGATGGTGAAGGACGCCGGAGCATGGATGGGGTTCTCGATCTACCCGGACACCAAAATGGATGAGCGGCGCATGGTCGCGATCCTCGGCAGGTACGGAACTGAAAGGGTGCTGGTCAACTCCGCGGCTGACTGGGGCCGGTCGGACCCACTTAAAACCGTCAGCACGGCCAACGCAATGCTCGCGGCGGGCTTCACGGCCGACGACGTCGACAAGGTGCTCTGGCGCAATCCTGTCGAGTTCTACGGCCAGAGTGGCCAGCTGATTCTTGATCCGATCCCCGGCTTCGACGCGGCTGAACTGCCGGATGCAGCAGCGGGTTTCGAAGGTAACTCAGTCCTGCGGGGGGCCCGGGTCTGATGCTCCTTTCATACTGCACCAACGTCCACCCGGCTGAAGATCTCGACGGCGTGATCCGGCAGCTCCGCGAGTACGCCGGTCCGATCCGCCGCACCGTGGGCCTGGCGATCCTCGGCGTGGGACTGTGGCTGCCCGCCGGGCTGGCCCGTCAACTGGCTCACAGTGAGGAGGACCGCGCCGCCCTCCGCGACGTCCTCGACGCTGAAGGGCTGCAGCTGCACACCATCAATGCCTTCCCTTATGGCGGCTTCCACAATGAAGTCGTTAAGCTCGACGTCTACAAGCCGACGTGGGCCGACCGTGAGCGGCTGGAGTACACGCTGAACTGTGCGGAGGTGCTGGCAGCACTTCTGCCCGAGGACACAGCCGGCTCAATTTCGACCCTGCCCCTTGCCTGGCGCGAGTCATGGACACAGAACGACGACGACGCCGCCACTACCGCGTTCGCCGAACTGAGCTCCCGCTTGAGTGACCTGCGGGAGCGTACGGGCAAGACCGTCCGCGTGGCCGTCGAACCCGAGCCGGGCTGCGTGCTCGATACCGTCACCGACGTCGTCGGCTGGCTGGGAACACGAATCGAACGCGGCGTCGATCCCGAATTCGTCGGCCTGTGCGTGGACACCTGCCACCTGGCCGTTTCATTTGCGGACCCGGCCGGCGCAGTCAACGAAATTGATGCAGCAGGCCTGCGGATAGTAAAGGTACAGGCGTCGGCAGCCCTGCACGTAACGGATCCGACCGACCCGGCAGCCCGGGCGGCCCTGGCGGCGTTCGTTGAACCGCGATATCTCCACCAGGTAAGGGAGGCGCAGCCGGGCGGGATTATTGCTGCCGACGATCTCGCCGAAGCCCTCGCTGAGCTGCCGGGGGAAAGCGCGTGGCGGGTTCACTTCCACATCCCACTTCATCATGTGCCCTCAGCCCCTTTGGAGACCACCGTGGACGTGCTGCGGCGGACCGTCGCCGAAGTTGGTCAGTTGCCCTATGCGCCTGAGGTCCACCTTGACATCGAGACCTATACCTGGAGCGTGCTGCCTGGCGCGTCGGTGGGCATCACCGAGGGGATTGCGGCAGAGATCGCGTGGGCGCAGTCGAACCTGTTCGCTGCCGCACCCACGCCCTGAGAACGCGTATTTCGCACGTCACTCACAACCCGAAGCAAGGAAGATCCGTGAAACCCGTACTGCTGCTAAACGTCGTTGGTCTGACCGCCAAGGCCCTGAGCCAGATGCCTCGCTTGTCGCGGCTTGCGGCACAGGGGTGGTCCTCGGAACTGGCTACAGTGCTGCCCGCGGTGACGTGCACAGTGCAGTCCACTATGCTGACGGGCTTGGCGCCAGCACAACACGGGATCGTGGGGAATGGCTGGTACTTCCGGGAGCTCGGCGATGTTTTCCTGTGGCGCCAGCACAACAAGCTTGTCAGCGGCGAGAATATCTGGGAGGCAGCCCGCCGTCAGCATCCCGGGTACAGCGCAGGCAATGTCTGCTGGTGGTACGCCATGGGGATGTCCACGGACCTCACAGTGACACCCCGGCCGGTTTATCATGCAGACGGTCGCAAATCACCCGATGCGTACGTACGACCGGCGGAACTGCACGATGAACTTGTCTCCAACTTCGGGGACTTCCCGCTCTTCCAGTACTGGGGCCCGACGGCAACGATCCGATCGAGCGAGTGGATCGTCAATTCCACCAGGCACATCATGCGGAACCAGTCACCGAACCTGCTGATGGCCTATCTGCCGCACCTGGACTATGACCTCCAGCGGTTTGGACCCGACTCGCCGCAGGCTGCCCGCGCGGCTGCCGAGCTCGACCGTACCCTTGCGCCGCTGCTGGATGAGGCCGAGGCACGCGGTTATGCCGTAATTGCAGTAGCCGAGTACGGGATCGAAGAAGCACGCACACCTGTCGACATCAA
Source organism: Pseudarthrobacter sulfonivorans (assembly GCF_001484605.1). NCBI lineage: Bacteria > Bacillati > Actinomycetota > Actinomycetes > Micrococcales > Micrococcaceae > Pseudarthrobacter > Pseudarthrobacter sulfonivorans. Next base: position 1,658,705 of record NZ_CP013747.1, read on the forward strand.
CCGCGTACTGCGCCGGGAAGGCCTGCTCGAGGTCTACGTGCAGGACGGCAGCGAGCAGCTCGATCCATGGACCTCCCGGGCGTTTGCCGTAGCTGACCACCAGGTTGCACATGTGTACGTCTCAAACCCGTCGGACGTTGAGCGGGTGGCAGCACTTCTTCGCGGGACTGACGGAGTGGATGAGGTCCTCGACCGGGAAGCGCAGGGCCGCTACGGCCTCGATCACGAAAGGTCCGGGGAGCTCGTTGTCATAGCGGAGCCGGGTGCCTGGTTCACCTACTATTTCTGGCTCGACGACGAGCGGGCACCCGAGTACGCCCGCGGCGTCGATATCCATCGGAAACCTGGCTACGACCCCGCCGAACTCTTCTTCAACCCAGCGGACAAGCTGGCGAAGGCCAAAGCAGGACTCAACCTGGTCAAAAAGAAGCTGGGCCTGCGGTACGCCATGAGCACCGTGCCCCTTGATCCGACGCATGTGCGGGGCACCCATGGACGGCTTCCTGATTCTCCCGACGGCACGCCCCTGATTATTGGCTCGGAGGCCCGGATTCCCTCTTCGGTGGAGGGCTTCCTGAACAGTGGCCGGCAGGTCCCCGCCGCTGCGGTTAAGGAGCTCGTGCTTCAGACCCAAGGCATCCACAGCTAAATATTAGCGTTTTAAACAACAAAGGCAGTTCGGACAATTTGTCCGCATGGCCTCGCATTGTTCTGCCCGCAGAACAGGCAAAGCTCAAGATTTGCTCAATTTTGTTTTCTGAAACCACTATGTATTTGGGTTCCCTTCAACTAGCGTTCTAAGTGACCTGAGTCCGGCTGGTCCGGGTCCTCAATGACGAGAAGAAAGTGAACGATGACTGTTAATCGACACGGGATAGCGGAAGCTCCCGGGCATCGTATCGATGCCACCGGTTTTACAAAGAAGCGCTCAGCTCGAGCGGGCGCGGTCCTGGCTATGGCTGCGCTGATCGCTACCTCCTTCGCCGTCGGCCCGGCGCAGGCCCAGCAGGACGGCACCGGTCCCGGGGTAGCTCCGCCCGACACCAGCTTTCAGAAGGTAACGCTCAACGACGGCCCGGGCGAGCCCGTGGACCTCGCGGTGCTGCCCAACAACGACGTCCTGCACACCACACGCGGCGGCGAAGTCTGGCTCAATGACGCAGACACCGGCCTCAACACCTTGGCCGCAACACTGGATGTCTACCAGCATGACGAAGAGGGCCTGCAGAGCATCGCTCTTGACCCCAAGTTCGGGACCGGGGGCAACAACTGGATTTACCTGTACTACTCACCGCCGCAGAACACTCCTGTGGATGATCCCGCTACCACCGGCGTCAACGAGGGGGACGCGCCCTTCAGCGGCACGGCGGTGGACTTCGAGAAGTTCAAGGGCTCCCTTAAGCTTTCGCGTTTCCAGTTCAACGGTTCCTCCATCGACCTCGCCAGTGAGCAGGAGATCATCGAAGTCCCCGTTGACCGCGGCATCTGCTGCCACGTCGGCGGCGACATTGTCTTCGATGCCGAGGGCAACCTGTACCTCTCCACCGGTGACGACACTAACCCGTTCCAGTCAGGCGGCTTCACCCCCATCGACGAACGCCCCACCAGCAACCCCGCGCTCGATGCGCAGCGGACCTCTGCGAACACCAATGACCTGCGCGGAAAGGTCCTGCGCATCACGCCCAAGGCGGGCGGCGGCTACACCATCCCGGCAGGCAACCTGTTCCAGCCTGGAACTCCCCAGACCCGGCCTGAGATCTACGTGATGGGCTTGCGGAACCCCTTCCGTATTGAACTCAGCCGGACCACCGGTGATCTCTTCATCGCCGACTACTCGCCCGACGCCCGTACCGCCAACCCTCTCCGCGGCCCCTCGGGTACGGGCAAGTGGGCAACCGTCACCGAGCCTTCCAACTACGGCTGGCCCTACTGCGCCACCGCTGAACTGCCGTACGTCGACTACGACTTCGCTACCGGCACCTCCGGTGAAACATTCAACTGTGCAGCTCCCGTGAACGATTCGCCGAACAATACCGGCCTCCGTGAGCTGCCCCCTGTTGCCCAGCCCGAGGTCTGGTACTCCTACGGCGCCTCTCCCGAATTCCCCGAGCTGGAAACCGGCGGAATCGGCCCCATGGCCGGCCCTGCCTACGACTTCAACGAGAAGGCAACCAAGGGCGATGCACCGGTTGCCTGGCCGTCCTACTTCGACGGCAAGTCCTTCTTCTACGAATGGACCCGCGACTACATCAAGGGCATGACTGTGGAGAACGGTGAACTCGCCTCAATCGAGAACGTCGTCGACTCCCTCGTGGTCGATAACCCCATCGACATGGAATTCGGACCCAATGGTGCCCTCTACGTCCTTGAATACGGTGACGGCTACTTCGGCGAGAACCCTGACGCGCAGCTTTCCCGGATCGACTTCATCGGCGCGGGCGGCAACCACAGCCCTGTTGCTGTAGCCTCCGGCACTCCGACTGCGGGAGCATCACCGCTGACCGTGCAGTTCTCGAGCGAAGGCACAGCCGACGCCGACGGCGACAAGATCCGCTACGAGTGGGACTTCAACTCCGACGGCGTCGTTGACTCCGGGGAAGCAAACCCCACCTGGACCTATGAGGAAATCGGAACCTACACCGCGAGCCTGAAGGTCACAGATCAGGGCGGCAAGCACCGTGGGCGCCACTCCTCTGCCGAGGTGGCAATCGAGGTAGGCAACCAGGCGCCGGTCATTGAGTTCATCAGCCCGGTTGCAGGCCAGGAATTCCACTTCGGTGACACCGTCAGCTATGAGGTTCGGGTCACCGATGACCAGCCTGTTGACTGCTCGCTGGTTCAGGTGACCTACATCCTCGGCCACCACACGCACGGTCACCCGCAGACCACCACCTCGGGCTGCACCGGCACCATCACCACCACCGTCCCGGAGGGCCATGACCCAGCCGTAGACGACCTCTCAGCCGTCTTCAGCGCGAGTTACACCGACGCCGGTGACGCCGTGTCAGCTCCGCTGACCCGGACCGCTGAGGTGGTACTTGCGGTAGCCAACTGATGCTCCGCGGAGTAACAGTGTGACTGCACTGCAAGGGCCACTGACCTGACAACGAAGCGGACCCTGTTCCAGCCAAAGGCTGGAACAGGGTCCGCTTTTCGTCCCGAAGTAGCCGCAGACGAAGTTACATTGGCTGACTCGGCGCGCCGGCGTCGTCGTCCTGGGGACGCAGGAAACCGGCGGGATCCCGGATCAGGGGTTCGAATGCGAGCTCTGCTGCACCAACCAGAATGGGATCTTCACCAAGGGGGGCCAGTTCAATCGCCACGTTCTCCCAGGGACCGCGTCTTCCGGGGGTGCGCAGCGCCTCGCTGAGGGTGCCAGGTGAGGCGCGAACGAGGATGCGCAGGAAGCCGCCCAACACAATTAGGGAGGGATTCAGCAGATTGACGATGCTTTTCAGCCCGATGGCCAGCAACTGGATCTGCCGTTCGATGATTGCGCCCACCTCCTGGGACGCTGACTCGTCCTGCAGTTTCTCCAAGACGGCCTCTTCGAGATTTTCCGTTTCACCGGCCGGGAGTCCGATGGCCGCGATCAGTTCTTCACGAGTGACCTCGGCTTCGAGGCAGCCAGTGGACCCGCACGTGCATTGCGCGCCGCCCGAGCGCACGTGTGTGTGCCCCAACTGCCCGGCGAAACCGGTGGCACCGCGAATGAGGCGGCCTCCGCTGACGACGCCTCCGCCGATGCCGCTCGCCCCTCCGTAGAGGTAAACGAGGTCCGAAACGTCGCGGCCCGCACCGAAGGTCGCCTGTGCACGCGCCCCCACGACGGCGTCATTTGCGGCGATGACCGGAAGTTTCAGGGCGTCGCTGAGGAGCGCTGCGAGCGGCTGGTCACGCCAGCCAAGATGGGGCGCTTCGATGACGGTGCCATCCACGGGATCCACCAGCCCTGGTACGGCGAGCCCCACGCCCATAATCCGGTGCCGGGCAGGTAGCGACGTGCGCATGCCCGTGTAGATGGCTGTCACAATGTTCACGACTTCCGCTACCGACGGCGGCCGGACGGTGTGGAAGCGGACGGGGTTCACGATGTGACCGCCCAGAGACACAAGCGCAACGCTGACGACGTCGATATCCGGGTTAACCGACAGTGCCAGCGCGCCCGGACTCGGCTCAATCATGATGCTGGGGCGACCATGCTGTTGGGCCTGGTCGAGGTCGCTCTCCAGGACAAGGCCCAGCTGGGCGAGTTCACCGACGAGAGCGGCGATCGTCGATCGGTTAAGTCCGGTGGCCCGGGTCAGTTGTGCGCGGGAGACGCCGTCCATGGAGTGCACCAAACCCAGCACGGTCGAAAGATTATGCTGCCGGGTGGAATCGCGGTTGTTTCCCAGGTTCGTACCGGCGACACTGCGCCGAATGCGTTCATCGTGCAACGGCGGTTTCAGGTCCTTCCTGGCAGATCGCCTCGGTGCCGGATTTGTTCTTTCATGATAGCGGCAGAACGGGCAGTATCTACGAGCAGGGAATCGCCAAGGTGCGGTCAGCGTGAGCTGAGGTCGGAGATGACAGAGAACAGCATGCGTTCAAGGGTCCTGCGCAGGGCATCCGGCACTCCGTCTGACTCCAGGTGCATCACTGCGAGGAGGGCATTCTCTGTGGCCAGCGTAATGGCGTAGTTCTTTGCGCCGCAGGACACCAGCACGGATCGAACGTACTCGGCGTCCGCGGCAGTCATGTCCTGGGACCCGACGAGTGTAGCGATCCTGGTCCATTCCGGCCGCGTGGCTGCATAGGAGAGCAGAGCCGTCCGTTTGCCTTCCCTGAGGTCCCCCCAGCTGGTCTTCCCGGTGCGGCTTTCATTCCCGAATACGCCCAGCACGTCATCGGCGATCTGATATGCGATTCCGGCGTAACGTCCAAAGGCAGTCAGCGCGGTCACCACCGGTTCCGGCGCCGCGGCCAGTATGGCACCTGCCTGAAGCGGCGCCTCGAACGAGTAGACAGACGTCTTCTGGTGGGCCGTCCTGGTGATGTCTTCGAGTGAGGGCATGTCCGGTGTCCGGCTGAACTCGATGTCAAGGACCTCCCCGCCGACGGAGGAAAAAATTGCGTCATCGAGGATATCGTTCAGCCGCTGGCGCACGGAGGCCGGCGCTTCAATGGACCTCAGCAGGCGGTAGGCGCTGGACAGGGCCAGATCCCCGGCGAGAACCCCGGCCGAGACCCCGGCATGGTCCGCGGCCGCCGGGGGCTCCCCCGCACGCAGGGCTCGGCTTCTGTAATGACCGGAGACGTTGGGGATGCCGCGACGCACAAAATCACGGTCAATGACGTCGTCGTGAATGAGGAGCGCGCTGTGCAGCAGTTCGTACGAGGCGGCAAGCTCCGCAGCGCTGGAGAAATCAGTGCCGCCCAACTGCCGGTAGGCCAGCATGACCAACCGCGGGCGGGAGCGTTTGCCGCCCGCGGTTGCTCTTTCAAGTGCTTCCCAGAGGCCAAGATAGGTCGCGTTCACGGCGACAGCGCGCAGCTTCGCGTCAGCGAAGAATCGCTGGAGCGAATCTTCAACCAACTCGAGGTCCGCGTTGCCGTTCAGCCGGCGATCCACATTCAGGAACTTCACTGCGCCGCCCTTCGCTTCGTCGTCCTGGCTCCCCGGGTCTGCCCGGAGCCGTCTATACCGGGCTTCCGGCGGGCTTTGTTTTTCCCCTGCGCGGCCCGCGGGCCGCAAAGCGCTGCTGCAGAAGGACTGCGACGACGATGATCAGGCCCTTGGCGAGCGCCTGGACGGAGGTGTCCAGGTTGTTCTGGGTGAAGACGTTGGTCAGGGTGCTGAAGATCAACACGCCGAGAACTGTGCCCATGATGGTGCCGCGCCCACCGATGAGCAGCGTCCCGCCGACAACGACGGCGGCAATCGCGTCGAGTTCGTAGAGAAGCCCGTGCGTGGAGGTTCCCGCAGTGGTGCGGCCGAGCATCATGATGCCCGCGATGCCCGCTGCGAGCCCGGCCAGGACATAGAGGTAGACGAGGTGGCGCTTCACCTTGATGCCGGCCAGGCGGGATGCTTCGAGGTTTCCGCCGATTGCGATGGTCCGGCGGCCGAAGGTGGTGCGGTTCAGGAGGAACCAACCCGCCACAGCCACGATGGCGAAGATCCAAATCAGAATGGGAATGCCCAGCACTTCGGCGCGCATGACCTTCAGGAAGTCCCGGTTGCTGACAATCTGGGTGCTGCGGCCGGAGATCAGCTCGGCAAGACCCCTGGCAGCTACCAGCATCGCCAGCGTGGCAATGAAGGCGACGACGTTGCCGTACGCGATCACCAGGCCGTTGATCAGGCCGGCACCGACACCAACCGCCAGCGCCACGAGGACAATGAGGACCCACGACGACTGGGTGGCCGCCAGTTGGACGCTGGCCAGGCTGGCAACCACGGTGGTCAGCCCCATGACCGAACCGACAGAGAGGTCGATGCCGCCCGCGGTGATCACGAAAGTGACGCCAATGCTGATCACACCGATAATTGAGGCGTACCGGAAGATGGTGAGCAGGTTCTCGAAGTTGAGGAACCGGTCCCCACTGGTTACCCCGCCCACCACGAAGAGCAGCGCGAGAGCAATGACCAGCCCGAGGCTGCGGCCCGCTGATCCCTTCAGAAAGTTCTGTAGAGGGTTTGCCTGGGGGTGGCTGTGGTCGGCCGGCGCGTCGTTACGCGGTTCGGCCACCTTGGTCTTCTGCTCGCTCACGCGGCACTTCCCTTCATAACGAGGTCGAGCACACCGTGCTCGTCTATATCGCTTGCTTTGGTTTGGGTGAGGACCTTGCCGTCGTCGATAACAAGTACGTTGTCGGCGAGGCCCAGAACTTCCTCGATTTCGCTCGAAACGACGATGATGGCCGTCCCGGCTTCCGCGAGTTTGCGGATCAGATCGTAAATCTCGGAGCGCGCACCGACGTCGACGCCGCGTGTGGGCTCGTCCAGCAGCAGCACAGACGTACCGTGCACAAGCCAACGGGCGAGGAGAATCTTTTGCTGATTTCCACCGGAAAGCGTCCGGGCGGGCCGGTCCGGATCGGCCGGACGCAACTCCAGCGCGGCGATCTGCTCACGTGCTGCGTTCCGCTCAGCCGCTTCGTTCAAGTACCCCATGCGGGCGAAACGCTCGAATGTTGAGAGCGTGACATTCTTGAACAGCGGTTCGTCCAGGATGAGCCCCTGGCTCTTGCGTTCCTCCGGTGAGAGACCAATTCCGGCGTTGACGGCCGAGGTGACCGATCCCGGCCGTAGGGCCTTGCCGTTCACGGAGACCCGGCCCGACGAAGCCTTGCGTGCGCCGTAAATGGTCTCGAGGATCTCAGAGCGTTTCGATCCCACCAATCCGGCGAAACCCAGAATCTCCCCGGCCCGCACAGTGAGGCTTACCTTCTCGAAGTGTCCGTAAAGCTCCAGGTTGTCCACGTCCAGCACCACGGGAGCATCAGCCGGGACGGGCTTCCTCTCCGGGAACACATTAGCGACGTCCCTGCCCGTCATCAGGCGAATCAGCTCTGACTTTTGCGTGTCAGTAACGCTGAGGCCGTTTGCCGTGCTGCGCCCGTCCTTGATCACCGAGATGCGATCACCGATCTGCCGGATCTCTTCGAGACGGTGCGAGATGTACACGACGGCAATGCCCTGGGCGGTGAGTTCACGAACCACCCGGAACAGGTTGGAAACCTCACCGGAGTCGAGGATGGCACTGGGCTCATCCATGATGATCAGCTTGGTATCACGCGACAGGGCTCTCGCCATGCTGACGATCTGCTTGTTGGCGGCGGAAAGCGTACCCACCTCCGTTGACGGCGAAAGACTGCCGTGCCCGAGCCGCTTCAGGAGCGTACGCGCAATCGCGTTGGTCTTCTTTACGTGGAGAACGCCTCCGGTGGAACGCTCGTGTCCGAGAAAGATGTTCTCGGCTACGGAAAGCCCATCGACGACGTCGAGCTCCTGGTACATGGTGGCGATGCCCAGATCGAGCGCCGCAGTGGGACGAGGGAGGGTAATCTGCTTGCCCTCCCAGCGGATTTCTCCGCCATCAGGCTGGTGAACGCCCGAGAGTGTCTTGATGAGAGTGGATTTGCCCGCTCCGTTCTGACCCATGACGCAGTGGACTTCTCCCGGAAGTACCTGCAGATCGACGCCTTTCAACGCCTGGACGCCAGCAAAACGCTTGGTAAGTCCCCGAACTTCGAGCAACGGCCGTGGCTGATCTTCTTCGAACATGCGACGAACCTAACACATTATGTCGGCAATCGGTACAAGGTCGTCGATTTCTTACATTCTTCTGTTATTGTGATTGCAGTCACGCAAAGTAGCGGGCATCAAAGAGCATGCTGCACCAGGCGAAGACGCACTTAACTCATTGAGGAGATACACATGCTTGCAGTTCGTACGGGCCGGAAGTTGCTCGTCACCACCGCTGCCTTCCTTGCTGTCGGCGCCCTTGTCACCGGGTGTACATCAGGCGGGGGCGCGACCAACACGCAGCCGACCAACGCATCGGTTGAAGGCAACCAGGCCCAGGGTGACAGAGTAGTCATCGGCTTCTCCGGCCCCGCGGCAGACCACGGCTGGCTCGGCGCTATCAACTCCGCAGCTCTTGCGGAGGCGAAGAAGTACGGGGACATCGACCTGCGGGTTGCCGAAGGAACTAACGACGCGAACCTGCAGATCAGCCAGGTTGAGCAGTTCATCAACGACCGCGTCGATGCCATCGTCCTCCTGCCTACCGACGGCGCCGCACTGACTCCCGTTGCCACCCAGGCAATGGAAGCCGGCATCCCCGTCATCAACGTTGACCGTGAATTCTCGAGCTCCTTCGCAGCACGCGCCACCATCCTGGGCGACAACTACGGCATGGGCGTCAGCGCCGGCACCTACATCTGCGAGCAGCTCAAGGATAAAAAAGACGCAGTCGTCGCCGAGATCGCAGGCATCGACTCGTTGCCCCTGACACAGGACCGCAGCAAGGGCTTCAAGGACTCGCTGGAGGCCTGCGGCCTCAACGTGGACAACCGCGTTGCAGCCGACTTCACCGTCCAGGGCGGCGAGGCTGCAACGTCACAGCTCCTGTCGGCAGCGCCCAAGATCGATGCCCTCTGGAACCACGACGACGATCAGGGCATCGGCGTCCTGGCAGCGATCGACAACGCAGGCCGCAAGGACTTCTTCATGGTCGGCGGCGCCGGCTCGGCTAACGCCATGCGCGAGATCCAGTCCGGCGATAGCGTCCTCAAAGCTACCGTCATCTACCCCGCGACCCAGGCCGCAGACGGGATCCGCCTCGCGCGCCTGATCTCCCAGAACAAGGCCATGAGTGACCTCGTGGAAGTTGAAGTCCCGAAGCGCATCGTTTTGAACGCACCGGTTGTCAACAGCGGAAACGTTGCGCAGTACCTGCCGACGGCCTTCGAATCGTAGGACCGAATGCTGGGGGCGTCCTGTCGCTGACAGGGCGCCCCCTTTCGATCCACCTGTTATACAACTGCCGCCGGACAAGAGGAAACATGCTGAACGACGTACCGCCCCTGAGGGTTGCCCTGATCGGACACGGATTCATGGGGGCTGCCCATTCGCAGGGTTGGCGTGTTGCACCCCGGTTCCATGACCTGCCGGCCCGGCCGGAAATGACCCTGCTAGTGGGTCGCAACGCAAGCGGCGTGGAGGCGTCAGCGAGGAAATGGGGTTGGGAACAGACTGCTACCGACTGGCGGGCTGCCGTCGAGCGTGACGACATTGACGTGATAGACATCGTTACTCCCGGTGATTCCCATGCCGAGATCGCAATTGCGGCGCTGCAAGCGGGTAAGCACGTGCTGTGCGAGAAGCCGCTCGCAAACACCCTTGAAGAAGCAGAAGCAATGGCCGCCGCCGCGGACCGCGCCGGCAAGGGCGTTTTCGCCATGGTCGGATTCACCTACCGCCGCGTGCCCGCCGCAGCCTTCGCAAGGGACCTGGTCCAGTCCGGTGCGATCGGCGAGGTTCGCCAGGTACGATCCGCGTATCTCCAGGACTGGCTGGTTGACGCTGAGGCCCCGCTGACGTGGCGTTTGCAGAAGGAGCACGCCGGATCCGGAGCACTCGGAGACCTCGGCGCACACGCGGTCGACCTCGCCCAGTTCATCACGGGCCAGAGGATCACCGGCGTCACCGGAATCCTGAACACTTTCGTTCACGAGCGCCCATTGCTGGACAGAGCATCAGGGCAGGCGGGCACCGTCGCAGTGGAGCGCGGCAACGTCACCGTTGATGACCTGGCCCTGTTCAGCGGCCGTTTCGACGGCGGGGCAGTCGGTTCGTTCGAAGCCACCCGGATGTCCACCGGCCGGAAAAACGCATTGCGCATCGAGGTGGCGGGGTCTACCGGCGCCATCTCATTCGACCTGGAGAACATGAATTCCCTTGGCTTTTATGATGCGACTTTGCCCGGGACCCGCCAGGGATTCACCAACATCATGGTCACCGAACCCGCGCACCCCTATTTGTCCGCCTGGTGGCCTGCGGGCCACGCCCTTGGCTACGAGCACGGGTTCACTCATCAGGCAAAGGACTTCGTCGAGGCCATCGCCGAGGGCCGCCAGCCGGAACCGTCCTTCGCCGACGGCCTGCAGGTGCAGAAGGTCCTCCACGGTGTGGAGCGCAGTGCGGAAGCCGACAGCATCTGGACTCAAACGGTCTAGTCCCGGCCGTTCCGGCCAGCGCCTGAGAAAGGATCAAGATGCCCACCCCGCCCGGCCAGTGCAACGCGATACAGTCAGGGAAGCCGTCAAGGCCGATTTGGAGTTGCTGGCCGGAGGGCGGGATTCCGCCGTCGCGCTCGGCCGAAGCGGCGGACCCTCAGCAGTGTGTCCAACTCCCGGAAGCCGACGCACACCAGGCGGCCGTGCTGCGCGAGTTCTATTGTGCTCTGTCGACCTATTAGTCCGACGGGATGTCGCTAACGTCCGCCTCGCCTTTTTGCGCCGAGGTGGACGACGGCGGGTTCTCGAGACGCGGGGAATCGCCTATCGACCAGCCAGGGCCCAGCTCTTTAAGTTGCAGTACGAGCCACGGGCTGAAAGCCCATGGTGCCGACTCTGCTGCGGTGAACAGGCTTGGCAGGGAGACCCAGCGGTACTCGCACACTTCTGATTGCCTGGGTATTACGTCATCGATCGTTACAGCGGTAAAAACAGGGCATAACTCGTTTTCGACAATGCCATTCATATCTACAGCCCTGTACCTGAATTTGGGCAGGCACTTCTCCAGGCTGGAAACCTCGATTCCGAGTTCCCACTGACCTCTCCGTCGGATGGCATCCAACATGTCTTCACCCGGAGCGGGATGTCCGCAGAAGGAATTCGTCCACGCTCCGGGCCAGGTGGCTTTGCTGAGAGCACGCCTGGTTACGAGCACTCGTCCCAATCGATCGAATACGTAGCAGGAAAAGGCCAGGTGCAGCGGAGTTTCATGATCATGAATTTCCAGCTTCGGCGCTGTCCCACAGGGCTGGCCGTCAGCGTCCAGGAGTACTACCAGCTCTTTATTCGTCATGAAAGCATCAAACCACAGATCAAGCGCCCCTTCGTTACGTCCCGTTAGCAACTTTTGCTTGACGATCGACAAAAGTAGCTCTAGGTTTAGTGAAGGCCACCTTTGCAACCAGTCACCGTGGATTCGTCTGCTCCTCAGGAGAACTAATGAACTACTCGATCCAGCTCTACACACTCCGGGACCAGATCCAGGCGGACCTTCCCGGCACCATCCGCAAGGTCGCGGAGATCGGCTTCACGAAGGTTGAGCCGTACAACTTTGTCGCCACAGCCAAAGAGCTCGGGGCTGCACTGAGGGAGAACGGCCTGACGGCTCCGTCCGGGCACGCACCGCTGCTGAGCCAGGACCAGGACGAAATTTTCGCGGCCGCCAAGGAACTGGGGATCACCACGGTGATCGATCCGTTCATCGCCGCTGACCGCTGGCAGTCCGCCAAGGACATCCAGGCAACCGCCGCGAGCCTCAACGCCGCCGCCAGGAAGGGCGCCGAATACGGCATCCGCGTGGGCTACCACAACCACCAGTGGGAGCTGGAGTCCACCATCGAAGGACGCACGGCGCTGGAGTACTTCGCGGACCTCCTCGATCCCGAAGTTGTCCTCGAAGTGGACACGTACTGGGTTGCCGTGGGAGGCCAGGATCCCGTGGCGGTGCTGGAGCGGCTCGGCGACCAGGTCAAATTCATCCACATCAAGGACGGACCGCTGAACACCGACACCAAGGAGCAGCTCCCCGCAGGCCAAGGCAAGGTCGCCGTGCTGGACGTCATCGCCGCCGCCAGGTCCCTCGAGGTGGGCGTGGTGGAATTCGATGACTACGCCGGAGACATCTTCGTAGGCATCGCCGAGAGCCTCGGCTACCTCAACGCCGCACAGGGCACCGCCGGAGCACGCGCATGAGCCACGCAGCATCGACCCGCCGCGGCCCCGTGGGAGTTGCCGTCATCGGCGCCGGCAACATTTCCAAGGAATACCTGGACAACCTCACCGTCTTCCCGGACCTGAAAGTCCTCGTCATCGCCGACCTCTTTGAAGAGGCCGCCGAGGCTCGGGCCAAGGAATACGGCATCGCGGAGTGGGGCGGCGTGGATGCGGCGCTGAACCATCCCGACGTCGAAATCATCGTGAACCTGACCATCCCCGCGGCGCACGTTGAGGTGGCCACCGCCGCCGTCAATGCCGGCAAGCATGTCTGGACCGAGAAGCCCTTTTCCCTGGACCGCGCCTCCGGGCTCGGCCTGCTCAAAACCGCCGACGCCGCCGGCATCCGCCTCGGCTGCGCCCCCGACACCTTCCTCGGCGCCGGCCTGCAGACCGCACGCCGGCTGATCGAACGCGGCGACATCGGCACCCCGCTGACGGCCATGACCACCTTCCAGACCCCCGGCCCGGAATCCTGGCACCCCAACCCGGCGTTCCTGTTCCAGACCGGGGCCGGGCCGCTCTTCGACATGGGCCCGTATTACCTCACCCTGTTGGTCCAGACGTTCGGCTCCGTCCGCAAGGTCGCCGCCGTCGGATCCAGGTCCAGGGACCTCCGCGTCATCGGCTCCGGGCCCAAGGCCGGCGAGGAGTTCACCGTCGAGGTGCCCACGCACGTGAGCGCCATGGCCCAGTTCGAAAGCGGAGCATCCTCGCACAGCGTTTTCTCCTTTGAGTCCCCGCGCGTTCACATGGGATTCGTGGAAATCACCGGCACCGAGGCCACCCTCTCCCTGCCGGACCCCAATAATTTCGACGGCGACATCCGGCTCTGGCGCGCCGGGGACGAGGACTGGACCACGGTCCCGGCAACCGGCCCCGCCAGCGGCCGCGGCATGGGCGTCCTGGACATGGCACGCTCGCTGCGTGCAGGGGTTCCCCACCGCGCCACCGGCAACCTGGCGTACCACGTCCTGGACACCATGGTCTCCATCACCGAATCCATGGAAACCGGTACGTTCGTTGACGTTGAAAGCTCCGCGCCAGTCTCGCCGGCCCTGCCGGAGGACTGGGCCCCGGAAACCGCAACGCTCTAGGAACGACGATGATGACCTCACCTGCATCAACCACGAAGCGTCCGCTCGGCGTCGCCATGATCGGCTACGCGTTTATGGGCAAGGCCCATTCCAACGCCTGGCGCAATGTGGCCAGCTTCTTCGATGTCCCGGCCTTTGAACAGACGGTCCTGGTGGGCCGGGACCCCGCCGGGGTGAAGGAAGCCGCCGCGAAATACGGCTGGGCCGAGACCGCGACGGACTGGCGGGCCGTCCTGGACCGCGACGACATCGACATCGTGGACATCTGCGCCCCGGGCTGGATGCACGCCGAGATCGCGATCGCCGCGCTCGCGGCAGGCAAACATGTCCTGGTGGAGAAGCCGCTCGCCAATACGCTTGCCGAGGCCGAGGCCATGACGGCGGCCGCGCAGGCAGCCCGGGCCAAGGGCGTGCAGTCGATGATCGGCTTCAATTACCGGCGCGTGCCGGCGTTGGCCCTGGCGAAGGAGCTCATCGCCGAGGGCCGGGTGGGCACTGTCCGGCAGGTCCGGGCCGCCTATTTGCAGGACTGGCTGGCGGACGAAACGGCGCCCATGAGCTGGCGGCTGAACAAGGAAACCGCCGGTTCCGGGGCACTCGGGGATATCGCCTCCCACGCCATCGACCAGGTCCTGTTCCTGCTCGGGGACCGGGTCACCGAGGTTTCCGGCCGCCTGCACACCTTCGTGGAGCGCCGCCCCGGCGTGGACGGCTTGGAGGACGTAACGGTCGACGACGCCGCCTGGGCCACGCTGTCCCTCGCCTCCGGAGCAGTCGCCTCAGTTGACGTTTCGCGGGTCGCTACCGGCCAGAAGAACTCGCTGAAGCTGGAGATCTATGGGGATAAGGGCGCCATCCGGTTCGACTTGGAAAACCTCAACGAACTTCACTTCCTCGATGCCACCGCACCCGCCCGCGAGCAGGGGTTCCGCCGGATCCTGGTCGGCGAGCCCGGGCACCCGTATCTTAAAGCCTGGTGGCCGCAAGGGCACATCATCGGCTGGGAACACACCTTTACCCACGAAATCCGCGACCTCCTCACCGCCATCGGCACCGGAACCCCGCCGTCGCCGTCGTTCGAGGACGGCCTCGAGGTGCAGCGGATCCTGAACGCCATCGAAGAGTCCGCCGCAGCGAAAAGCTCCACCATCCCGCTGGCCCGCACCACCGCTTCTGAAGGAGCCTGACATGCCCCGCCCCTATACCCTGTTCACCGGCCAGTGGGCCGACCTCCCGTTCGAGGAAGTCGCACGCCTGGCCTCCGGCTGGGGCTACGACGGCCTGGAAATCGCCGTCTCCGGCGACCATCTGGACGCCTGGCGCTGGGACGAACCCGGGTACGTCGAGTCCAAACTCGCCGTGCTGGAGAAGTACAACCTGAAGGTCTGGGCCATCTCCAACCACCTGAAGGGCCAGGCCGTGTGCGATGACCCCATCGACTTCCGCCACGAAGCGATCGTGGGCGCGAAGGTCTGGGGCGACGGGGATCCCGAAGGCGTCCGCCAACGCGCCGCAGAGGAAATGAAGCACACCGCCCGCCTGGCCAAAGCCCTCGGCGTGGACACCGTCGTCGGATTCACCGGCTCCTCCATCTGGCAGTACGTGGCCATGTTCCCGCCCGTCCCCGCCGCCGTGATCGAGGCCGGCTACCAGGACTTCGCGGACCGCTGGAACCCCATCCTGGACGTCTTCGACGAATGCGGTGTCCGGTTCGCCCACGAGGTCCACCCCTCCGAGATCGCCTACGACTACTGGACCACCGTCCGCACCCTCGAAGCGATCGGCCACCGGAAAGCGTTCGGCCTGAACTGGGACCCCTCGCACTTTATGTGGCAGGGCATCGATCCCGTCTCGTTCATCTGGGACTTCAAGGACCGGATCTACCACGTGGACTGCAAGGACACGAAGCTCCGCCCCACCGGCCGGAACACTGTGATGGGTTCGCACCTGCCGTGGGGTGACCCGCGGCGGGGCTGGGACTTCGTCTCCGCCGGCCGCGGCGACGTCCCCTGGGAATCGTCCTTCCGCGCCCTTACAGCGATCGGCTACACCGGGCCCATCTCGGTCGAATGGGAAGACGCCGGCATGGACCGGCTCCACGGCGCGCCCGAAGCCCTGGCAGCGCTGAAGAAGTTCGACTTCCCCGCCTCCCAGACCAGCTTCGACGCCGCTTTCAGCACGAAGCCCTAAGGAAGCGCACGTAGAATCCCTGCATGACCCACACGATTCGAAAGGCAACAACGGACGACGCCGGCCCGCTCGCCGAACTGGCGGCCGTCACCTTCCCGCTGGCGTGCCCGCCGTCGTCGTCACCGGAGGACATTGCCGCGCACGTGGCCAACACGCTCAGCGAACGGCACTTCCGGGAGTACCTGGCGGATCTTGATGTCACCATCCTGGTCATTGACGCGGACGGGGCCCTCCGCGGCTACAGCCTGCTCGTGAACCGGCCAGCAGAGGATCCGGATGTCGCGTCGGCGCTGAAAGTCCTGCCCTCCATGGAGCTCAGCAAATGCTACGTCCACCCCGAACACCACGGCCTGGGCGCGGCCGGCGAACTGATGCACGCCAGCCTCCAGGCTGCCGCAGAAGCGGGCGCGGCCGGGTTGTGGCTTGGTGTCAACAGCCAGAACGCGCGGGCCCTCCGGTTCTACGAAAAGTCCGGTTTCCGCAAGGTGGGCAGCAAATCCTTCCGGCTGGGAACCACTGTGGAGCACGACTTCGTCCTCGAACGCGCCGTCTGACCCCACCCAACGCGACACACCCACCGCCCACACCCAGCGCGAAGGGACACTTGGGCCCCGCGGCTTAGGGCCTCAAGTGACCGTTCGCGCTAAATGGTGACCAATCTGACACCCCGCCGCGGAATGGCCCCGGGGCAGTCGGGGTTGTGGCAAGCATGAAGATTGAGATCTGGTCAGACGTCGCGTGTCCGTGGTGCTACATCGGCAAGCGCCGGTTCGAGGCTGCCCTGGCCGAGTTCCCACACCGCGACGCTGTGGAGGTGAAGTGGCGCAGCTACCAGCTGGACCCCACCCTTCCCGAGCACTATGACGGCACCGAGCTGGAGTATCTGAGCACGCGCAAGGGTATGGCCCCGGCACAGGTCTCGCAGATGTTTGACCACGTCACCGAGCAGGCCAAGGGCGAGGGCCTGGACTACCGGTTCGACCAGGTGGTGGTGGCCAACAGCTTCACCGCCCACCGCCTGATCCATCTCGCGGCCCAGCACGGACAGCAGGATGCCGCGAAGGAACGCCTGCTGAGCGACCATTTCGAGCACGGCAAGGACATTGGCAGCGCCGAGTACCTCACAGCGCTGGGCCACGACTTGGGCCTCAACGCTGAAGAAGTCGCCGAGCTCTTCACCACGGACAAATACGCCGACGACGTCCGCTTCGATTTCGAGGAAGCCCGCGCCCTGGGCATCAGCGGCGTCCCGTTCTTCGTGATCGACCGGAAGTTCGGGCTCTCCGGTGCCCAGCCTGCCGAAACGTTCACGGCGGCGCTCAACCAGGCCTGGCAGGAGACCAACCCCCTGGTTCTGGTCAACACGGCCGACGGCGAGGCCTGCGGCCCCGACGGCTGTCCAGTCTGACCCGACTGCGCGGTCTGACGCCGCCGGGGCTCTGCGGGGCCCTCAAGTGACCGTTCGCGCCGTGGCGGGGAACAACTTTACTGACACATCGCGGTAAAGTGTCTGCATGCCCAGGATTTCGGCGGCCAACAACGCCGCGCAACGCGCCGAGACGCAACGCCGGGTCCTGACAGCGTTCGGGGAGCTCCTGTTCACCCACGGCCTGCCTGGACTGACCATGACTGACGTCGCCCGGCATGCCGGGGTGGGGCGGACCGCGGTGTACAACTACTACGCCGACATCGAAGAACTGCTGATCTCCTACGCCCTGGATGAGACCGAGCGCTTCCTCGCCGAACTCCGGGACTCACTGAGCGCGCTCGATAACCCCGTCGAACGGCTGGCCCTGTACGTGCGCACGCAGGTGGAGGACCTCAGCCGACGCCACCTCCCGCCCGGACCGGCGATGGCGGCGGTGCTGTCGCCGTCGTCCTTTGCGAAACTGGCCGACCACGTGGGTGAACTCAGCGTCCTGCTGCAGGGCATACTCCGGGACGGCATGGCACAGGGATACCTACCGCACGCGGACATTGGCCAGCAGGCGCAGCTCATCCATGGCACGCTCTCCTCCAGCGCCGCACGCGGCAGCAACGAGCCCGCCGAACTTGAGGCCCGGATCGCCCGGACCGTGCGGTTCATCCAGCTCGGCGCCGGAGCAAGGTTCGACGACGACGGCGCAGCCCTGCGCGTCAGCTAGGGGCGTGGGTGCCTAGGGCCTGGGGTGCCGGGCCTAGGGTGTGGCGCCGGCCGTCGGAATCACCGGCCACTTGGCATCGTCAGCGATCCGCCGGCTTTCACGCGGGCAGCTGAGCGTCCCTGGCGTCTGGTCCACACGGTCCGCGGCGGCCAGCTCTTTGTAATCGTTGGAAAGAATCACATCAACGCTGGCGTCCGTCCGGCCGTCCTGGAAGTAGTCGGAGCCGGGCAGGTTCCGTTGGACGCTGAAGGCCGCAGACTGCCCGGCAGCCCCGGAAACTACCGCGGCCACGCCGCGGTAGCCGGCCTCCGTGTTGGCCACCGCACCCACCACAAACTTCCGGACCAGCAACTCATCCGCCACGGAGCGGGCCAGACCGGGGCGGCTGGTGGAGTTGTAGACGTTGAGGTTGATTTTGTCGTTGGGGGTGTAGTCAAAGGTGGCCCCGGGACAGGTGGTCCGGGGCTCATCGCTGCCCGCCGTCGTCGGAAGCTTCAGTTGTCCGCTCATGATGGCCAACGCAACGATGATGGCGCCGGCAATGAGGCCCAGCAGCAATACCAGGACCACTCCATGCACCACGCGGCGGCGCACCCGCACCGGGTTGTCGGGGTCGCCGGCAGCCTCAAACGTCGCCCGCAGTTCGGGGCCGGTGACAACGCGGTGGCCATGCAGGACGCTGGCGTCCTTGGGTTTCCTAGCCATCTATGACCAGCACGCGGGCGTGGATGGCGGTCCGCTGGTGCAGCGCTGTCCGGACGGCGCGGTGCAGCCCGTCCTCCAGGTACAGGGTTCCCTGGTACTGCACCACGTGGGGGAAGAGGTCTCCGAAAAAGGTGGAGTCTTCGGCCAGGAGCGCTTCAAGGTCGAGCGTCCGTTTGGTGGTCACCAGTTCGTCCAGGCGGACAGGGCGCGGCGGCAGCGACGCCCACTGTTTGGGCGTGTTGAAACCATGGTCGGGATACGGGCGTCCCTCGCCCACAGCTTTGAAGATCACTATGCCACCCTAGGCAGCTTGGGGGCCCAAGAGAAGTGTCCGGCCCGCAGCATCCTAAGGTTGTAGCCAAACAGTGACCATCTGTCACATGCCGTGGACATCGCGCCGCCGGCGCAGGATCAGAGGCCCGTGGCTGACACAATGGAGCCATGACTGCACCCGAATTCCCTGCCAGCACCACGCCCGGCGTCCGCCTGCCGTCCACGCCGCCCCTCGCCCTCCTGCTCGACGTTGACGGACCCGTGGCCAGCCCCGTGACCCGTGACGTGAAACCCGGCATCATTGCCGATCTGGTGGCGCTGGCGACTGCCGGAATTCCGGTCGTTTTCAATACCGGCCGCTCCGATGCCTTCATCCGGGAGCAGGTCATGGAGCCGATGATCGCCGCCGGCATTCCCGCCGGGACAGTCATCCACGCCATTTGCGAGAAGGGCGCCGTGTGGTTCAGCTACACCGCCGCCGGGCCCGGCCCCATCCACGTTGATCACGAACTGGCCGTGCCCAAGGCCTACGGCGATGACGTGCGCCGGCTCGTGGCCGAGGACTACTCCAGGCACATGTTTTTTGACGAGACGAAACGTGCCATGGTGTCCGTTGAGCAGCACATCGAGGTGCCCTCGGCCGACTACCTGGCCGAACAGAAGCTTTTCGACTCCGACGCCATGGACCTCATGACCCGCCACGGCATGGGCGTGGTTCGCCTGGAGCACCACGCACCGAATTCCGACGACGAGGTGGACTACCGCGTCGATCCCACCATTATTTCCACCGATATTGAGTCAGTGCGGCTCGGCAAAGACCTCGGCGCCAGCCGCGCCGTGGAGTTGCTGGCGGCACAGGGCATCACGCCGCTGGCGTGGCGGACGGTAGGTGATTCCCGCACGGACTACGCCATGGCGGACTGGCTCCACCACAATGACCACCCCGTAAAACACGTTGATGTCCGTCCGGCGGACGGCGTTCCGGTCAAGCCCTATGACGTGTTGACCGCCACCGATCTGGGGCTTGGGGAAGATGTCATTCACGACGACGCCGGCGGAGCTTACCTGCGCAGCTGGCGGGAGGCCATGGTCGGCTGAGCCCGTCCCGGCCGGCAGTCACCTGTTTGAGGCCTGCCATTTTGGGCGTCGCGCTATTATTCAGATAAGAACGCTTACCATTTACACGCGACGGAGACAACCATTACAGAAGCACCTGTCCAGGACGAGATCTACTACGGCGGCCAGGCGTCCGTAGAACCGCGCACCCACACGGAGGTGACGTCTCCGGCTGCCGAAGCTCGACTCAAACACCGGCCGGACGTCGTCCGGCACAAGGGCCGGTATGCCCTGATCAACCACAACCGAACGCCGTACCAGGCCATGGTTGAGGATCTGCTGTTCCTGCGCAATGTGCTCGCGGAGGCCGGGCTGGACTACCTTTTGGTGCGCGGCAACAACGACCGTCCGGTCATCGCCCTGGACTGGAACGACCGCAAGAAGCTGCGGGCGGCCTTGGTGGAGGCCTGCCGCAACGAGCCTGTGTACTCCATGACCGTGGACGCGAAAAAGAAGTCCTCCGTGCTGGTTGCCGACGGAGATCTCTCCCCCAACCGTCAGGCCCGCATCTTCCGCCTCTACCGACCGCGGGTTGAACCCGACGGCGGTTTCGAGTTCGGTTCCTCCGCTGGCGTCCAGATTGAGCTCTGGAGCTTTGAGGGCGACCAGCTGATCCTCCCGATCGAAAACTCCCTGACCCGCCGCACCATGCAGTCCCAGGACGCTGTCCGCGGGACGGTTGAACGGTACGGCCACACCTGGCCCACCATCGAGAACATGTTCGCCGACCATGCCAGCGACATCAGCTTCGACATCGACCTGGTGTTTTCGTGGGTTGACGGCAGCTCTCCCGAATACATCGCGGCCCGCCGTGCCCAGCAGCAGGGTGTGGTTCTCGGCGAAGGCGACGACCACGAAGCCCGCTTCCGGCAGATCGACGAACTCAAATACGCCCTGCGCTCCGTCTACATGTTCGCGCCCTGGATCCGCCGCATCTTTATCGCCACAGACTCCCCCGCCCCGAAGTGGCTCGCGGAGCACCCGTCGGTGACCATTGTCCGCAGCGATGAGTTTTTCGCCGATCCCGCAGTGCTGCCCACGCACAACTCGCAGGCAGTGGAATGCCAGCTCCACCACATCGAGGGCCTCTCCGAGCACTTCCTCTACTCGAATGACGACATGTTCTTCGGCCGCTCGGTGGGCCCGGACATGTTCTTCACACCGGGTGGCGTCACGAAGTTCATCGAGGCCGAGACCCGGATCGGGCTGGGCGACAACGATGCCGAGCGCAGTGGCTTCGAGAACGCCGCCCGTGTGAACCGCAAGCTGCTCTGGAACCGGTTCGGTCGGATCACCACGCGGCACCTGGAGCACACCGCCGCCCCGCTGCGACGCAGCGTTGTGGCCAGGATGGAGCGTGAGTTCCCGGAGGAGTTCCAGAAGACGGCGGCGAGCAGGTTCCGCGCCGCGGACAACATCTCGGTCACCAATTCCTTCTACCACTACTACGCGCTGCTGACAGGCCGTGCGGTCACGCAGACCGCAGCCAAGGTGCGTTACGTGGACACCACCGCCCGCGCCGGGCTGAACTCCCTGCCCAAGCTGCTGGCCAAGCGGAACATGGACTTCTTCTGCCTCAACGACGGCAGTTTCCCCGAAGTCCCCGCGGACGAGCGCGCCGAGATCGTGACCGACTTCCTGGAGAAGTACTACCCCATCAAGGCGCCCTGGGAGCTCTGACGCTCGCAGCCCTGACGCTGGTCACGCCCACGTCAGGGCTTCCGACCCTCCGGGCTTTGCGCGGCTAGATAGCGTAGTTCGGAAGGGCTACCTTCCTGACGCCTCCTGTTTTGGCGTTGTCAGGGATGCTGACGCCCGCGGCGGCCAGTCGCTCGGCAGTCATTTCCGAGGTGACATGCTCCCCTACGGTGGCCGCGTTCCCCAGCGGAACCACGGAGTGGACAATGGTGTGCTCGTAGACATGCACCAGGTTGAAGGCCTGCCCGCCGTCCCGGCCGCGGGTACCGCCGACGGCGACGTTGAGGTCCTGGGTGTAGCACGTGGCCGAGGCGACGGAGACAGGAATCCCCGCAAAGGTGGCGGTGGTCGAGTAGTGCAGATGCCCAGCCAGAATGGTCCGGACGTCGGAGTTGCGGACCACGGAGGCCAGGCTCGCCTGGTCCCGCAGTTCCACGAGCACGGCAAGGTCCAGGACCGACGGGACCGGCGGATGGTGGAGCGCCAGGATGGTGCCGTCGGGGGCCGGGGTATCCAGTTGGCGGGTAAGCCACCCCAGCTGGGCCGGGCTTAGCTCGCCGTGGTGGTAACCCGGGACCGACGTGTCCATGGTGATGATGCGCAGGCCGTTGATGAAGTAGCTGCGGTCCACCGGTGCGTCACTGGCAGGCTCGTCCAGCAGCCCGGTCCGGAAGTTGGCGCGGTTGTCGTGGTTGCCCATGGCCCAGATGACTTGGGCGCCCATGTCTTCGCAGGCGGGATCAACAATTGCCCGGAGCTTTGCGTAGGCTTGAGGGTCGCCTTGGTCGGCGAGGTCACCCGTGAAGATCACGGCCTCGGGCCGGGCGCCGGAAGCCCTGACCTCGTCGAAAAGCTGAATGAGCTTGGCTTCGCTGTCAACTGCGCCGTAAAGGGGATCCGGACCCCCCAACAGGTGGGGGTCGCTCAGGTGGAGAAGGAAGTGGCGTGGCCGGGGGTGTTCGGCCTCGATGTGCTTCATTGCTGCCTCTGTGGTTGGTGGGAAACGGCGTTTCCCTTCTACCCTTCAGTAACTATTATCCAATCAGACAATTGGCAAACTGTGGGTAAATTGTTGCGGCCAAGTTGGAAAAAACTAAAGAATTAAGCCTTGGAAAGTTCGATTGTGGCCGCCGGTCCGTCAAATTCTGCCAGTGCCATTTCAATTGCGTCGATGACCTCGGCGGAGTCCGGTTCGACGGTGGGCGCGAAGCGTGCCACCACCTCGCCCTCGCGGTTGACCAGGAACTTCTCGAAGTTCCATTTCACCAGGCCTGGCAGCACACTGGTTTTGAACCTGGTCAGCTCGGCATAGAGCGGATGCTGGTCCTTGCCACGCACGTTGGCCTTGGCCGTCAGCGGGAAAGTGACACCGAAATTCCGCTCGCAGAACTCGGCGATCTCACTGTCGTTGCCTGGCTCCTGGCCGGCGAACTGGTTGCACGGAACTCCGAGCACATCGAAGCCGCGGTCGCGGAACTTCTCGTATAGCGTCTCCAGGCCCGCGTACTGCGGAGTGAAACCGCACTTTGACGCCACGTTCACCACCACCACCACGTTGCCCTTGAACCGGCCAAAGTCGGTTTCGGTGCCGTCGTTGAGAGTGAGGGGAATGGTGTACAGGTCTGTCACAGCGCCGTCCTTGAAAGGTTGGTCATGCAGGTGATTCGTTGCCAACCATCAAGGGTACGGGCGCAGTCTGGGAGTTCGCTGTCAAGGTCCCGCCGACTCGGACCATGTTGCGGTGTCGGTAGGCGTGGCGGTGGTTGTAGCTGTCGTAGAAGACGAAGGCGAAGGCGACGCTGTTTCGGCTGAGGACCCGCTACTCGTTGTTGCTGTTGGCTCCACCGTTGGCGCCGGCGTCGGCGTCAGGCGCGAGGTAGGCCTGAACGGCCACGACCTGGAGACAGTGGGCGTCGGAGACGGCGACGCGCTCGTCGTCGGCGCAGGCGAAGTGTCCGTGGGGGCAGGTGAGGTGCCCGTGGGGGTGGGTGACGTCGTCGTCGGCGTGGCGCTTGAGGTTCCCGTCGGCGTCCGCGTTGCCCGGGGCGTGGAAGGCGTTGGGGAGGGCGATGCCGTCGAAGTGGCTGTTTCCGTCGCCGTCCCTGTCGCAGATTCTGTCGCCGTTTCTGTAGCAGTCGGGTCCGGCGATGCGGATTCAGGCGAGGTAGCGTCCGACGACGGCTTGTCCGTGGGTGCCTCGTCCGGCGGTTCCGACGCTGATCCCTCCACCGGCGGCGGTTCGGACAGTTCCTCTTCGCCGCCCAGAACCGTGTGGCTGTTGTCCTCGGCGACCGGGATGGCCCAGCGTTGCGCGCCGACGTCCACGGGTTTGGCCTGATAGCTGACCATGGCTATGTCCTCGAGCTCGTCCAACTGACGAATACGCAGAAGTGTCCAGTTCAGCGGGCTGGTGTGCTTGCCGTTAAGGATGGTTTCGAAATGCAGATGGCATCCGGTGGACCATCCCGTGGTGCCCACACGGGCAATGACCTGGCCCACCTGCACAGAGTCCCCCGTCCGGACCGCCACAGCCTCCAAGTGGTTGTACGTGGTGATCAGCCCGTTGCCGTGGTCTAGTTCCACGCGGTTGCCGCCGCCCCAGGGGTGCCACCCGGCGGCCCGGACCACGCCTGCGTCGGCCGAATAAACCCTGGTGCCGCAGCCTGCAGCGAAGTCCTGGCCGAGGTGGAAATCGCCGCCCGCACCGGTGATCGGGCTGACCCTGTACCCGAATGGAGAGCTTGAAGTGAGGAGCTCAAGGGGCGCCATGAGGGACCCCTCCGGGGGGCGGGTGAGCCCGGTGGCGGCAACGTTGAGCGGAGCGCTCCCGCCCTTGGCGATCGTCCTGACCACTGTGCGGTTAAACGGAACCAAGGCCCGGCTGTCCGTCAGGAAAGCACCGGCCAGCCCAGGCAGGCCAACATGTCCGGCACCCGCCGGCGAAGCTGCCGGGCGGGGTTCAATGGGGGACGATCCAGGGAGGCCGACGGCGAAGAGTGACGCGGCAACAACGGCGCTGGCGGCGAGCACGCGCACAGCTATGGCACAGCCGCCCGCGGGCTCCTTCTCCCGGCCGGATCCCCAATGATTGCCCACTCGTTACTCCCGGGTTGGCCCGCCAGACCCCGGATCCAGACGGACTTACCATCTCATGGGACCACAAAGACCCGGGCCTGTGAACCCCCGCGCCGGTACCGCTGCGGACATTATGTGGATCAGCCCTCAGAACCGTGCCCGCGGCTTCTGGGCGAGAATAGTGCCATGCGAAATTTCCTCAGGGAATGGCAGGGCGAAATCAAACGGGTATTCACCGGTAGCACTGACGGTCAACCCGCTTGGGTTCCGCGGCTGGCCGAAGGGGACGACGCCGGCTATCACCTTCCCGGCTCGGCCGTCTGGGCGGTGCACGGCTCCATGACCACCATTGTGGCTGGGGTCCGCGCGCTCCTGATGCAGGCCTTGCACCCCGGGGCGCTGGCGGGAATCCACGAGCACTCCGACTTCCGCGCAGATCCGCTCAGCCGGCTGGCCCGGACCATCCGCTGGATCTTCACCGTCACCTATGGCCCACAGGCCGCCGCCGACGAGGCTTCCGCCCGAGTCCGTCGGCTGCACGAGCCTGTACAGGGTACGTACGGTGACGGGCAAGGCGGCGAGCGGAGCTACTCGGCCAACAATCCGGAACTCGCCCGCTGGGTCCACATCGCGTTCGTGGACGCCTTCCTCTCGGCCCACAAAATCTGGGGTGCCGGGATCCCTGGCGGCCCCGACGCCTATGTCCGCGAGTGGGCCCAGGCCGGACGGCTGATGGGCGTAGAGGATCCGCCCCTGAGCGAGGCCGAAATGCGGGAGCAACTGGACCGCTGGTATAACAACGGTGAGCTGGTGGCGGACGGCAGGGTTGCCGAGACCGTTGAGTTCATCCGCAACCCGCCACTGCATCCGCTGCTGCGCCCCGGCTACCGGATCATCTTCGCCGGCGCCGTCTATAGCCTTGAGCCGAAGTACCGCCGCATGCTGGGGCTCCAGATCCCTCGGCTGGGGCCGTTCCCGCTCCCCGTGAGGCTGGCAACGAAGGTGACTCTCGGCGTCGTACATCTTGCCCTTGGACGTGGGCCTGGACCCAGCGAACAAGCGGCTCGGGAGCGCCTCCACCGCTTGGGCTACGCGGGCACGTGACCTGGGCAGTTGGGGTGGGCAGCTGGGCTCCAGCCATGGGTCAACGCTTGGCTGGAGGACAGCAAAACCCGGCCCTGACGAGGTCAGAACCGGGTTTTTGGCTGGCGGAGAATGGGGGATTTGAACCCCCGAGGGCGTTAACCCAACACGCGTTCCAGGCGTGCGCCATAGGCCGCTAGGCGAATTCTCCAGCTGCTTTCGAATCAAAAGCAGATACTAGACTACCTGAACATTCCGGCATCGCCCAATTGGGCCGGCGGACTGTTACCGCACGCGGCAATCCGGGCTCGAGCTGGCCCGTTAACGTAAAAATGGACGCCCCCAATGCGTCCATTCCTTCGATACACCGTTGAGCTGCCGGGTCCGGCCCTCCAGCCAGGCCCCGCAGCTCACAACCTTGAGATTGCCCCAATCGGTGTACATATCCATGATCGGCCCTACCCGCCGGATAAGCAATGAAAATCGCTGCCCATTACCCTGCCTTCTTGGCAGGATGAGGCCATGACACAGCTGCACGCCCTGGTGGTTTACGTTCCGGAGACACACACGGAGCCGCTGCTCGCGGCAATCGGGGACGCCGGAGCGGGCAGGATCGGGAACTATTCGCACTGCACATTCACCTCCCCCGGCACCGGGCGCTTCACTCCGTTGCCTGGTTCCGAGCCGTTCATCGGGGCCCTGGGGGCGGTCGAACGCGTGCCGGAAACCCGGGTGGAGTGCGTTGTGGAGGAAGAGATGCTCGACGCCGTTGTGCTGGCCCTGCGCGCGGCGCACCCTTACGAGGAGCCCGCCTTTATGAGCTGGCCGGTGGATGGCTGGCGACGCTGAGCTGGCGCCTGGGCATTTGCGCCAGCTTTCGCGGCCGTGACCCGCTTGAGCGGTGCGGGCCAGCACCGCTCAAGCGGGTCCGGGCAGCTCAACAGGAAATTCCGGGCCACGCGAGGGCACCCGGCCGGGCCACGGCAGGCCCCGGAACGGGCCGTCCGGACCTTCCTGAATCTTCGGGTAAACTTGTCTGCGGCCCCTCATGTGGCGTCATCCTGTTGAACTCCCCCAGGACCGGAAGGTAGCAAGGGTAAACGGGCTCTGGCGGGTGCATGGGGGGTCTTTACTATTCCCCCACAGGGCGGCCGTCCGCGAGGGATCCTGATTGTCTGCCCGGATTGGTAGGGTTTTCTCGTGACTGTTACTACCACCGCCCTTTACCGCAGATACCGCCCGGACTCCTTCGCTGACGTTATCGGGCAGGAACATGTCACCGAGCCGCTGATGACGGCACTGCGGAAAAACCGTGTCAACCACGCCTATCTCTTCTCCGGCCCACGCGGTTGCGGAAAGACCACCTCCGCCCGCATCCTGGCCCGCTGCCTCAACTGCGCCCAAGGCCCCACAGATACTCCCTGCGGTACGTGCCCTAGCTGCATTGAACTGGCCCGCGGCGGTTCAGGCTCCCTGGACGTCATCGAGATCGACGCCGCCAGCCATGGCGGCGTCGATGACGCCCGCGACCTCCGCGAGCGCGCAACGTACGCTCCGGTCCGCGACCGCTACAAGATCTTCATCATCGATGAGGCCCACATGGTCACCTCGGCCGGGTTCAACGCCCTGCTGAAGATCGTTGAAGAGCCGCCGGAGCACATCAAGTTCATCTTCGCCACCACGGAGCCGGACAAGGTCATCGGCACCATCCGCTCCCGCACGCACCACTACCCTTTCCGGCTTGTCCCGCCGGAGCCGCTGATGGCGTACCTGGAGCTGCTCTGCAACCAGGAAAACGTTCCCGTGGCTCCCGGCGTTCTGTCGCTGGTGGTCCGGGCCGGCGGCGGCTCCGTCCGCGATTCCCTGTCCGTGCTGGACCAGCTGATGGCCGGAGCCGGACCCAACGGCCTCGACTACGAACTTGCCGTAGCCCTCCTCGGCTACACCCACGCATCGTTGCTGGATGACGTGGTGGAAGCTGTGGCCGCCTCAGATGCCGCCACTGTTTTCCGGGCTGTGGACCGCGTGGTGCAGACCGGCCACGATCCCCGCCGCTTCGTCGAGGACCTGCTGGAGCGCTTCCGCGACCTCATCATCGTCCAGGCCATGCCCGAAAGCGCCCAGGTCATCCTCCGCGGCATGCCTGCGGACCAGATCGCCCGGCTCCAGAACCAGGCGCACAACCTCGGGGCTTCCGAACTCTCCCGCGCCGCCGATGTCACCAACACTGCGCTGACCGAGATGACCGGCGCCACGTCTCCGCGCCTGCACCTTGAGCTTCTCTGCGCCCGCATCCTGCTCCCCAGTTCGGAACAGACGGAACGCGGCATCGCTGCGCGGATCGACCGCGTGGAGCGGCGCCTGAATTACGCCGGGAACGACGTCGGCGCTCCCGCTCCGGCTGGTGCTGCGGTTTCGGCTGGACCCGCTGCGGTTTCCGCGGTGCCGACAGCGGCAACGCCGGCTCCTGCTGCACCCGTTTCCGTACAACCAGTTTCTGCGGCAGCCGTTTCTGAGGCGCCCGCTGCGGCACTTCCGGTTGCTGCGGTTCCGGCCGCGGCACCGCAAGTTGCTGCGGCGCCGGTTGCTGCGCAGCAGCCTCCGGCGCCGGTTGCTGCGCAGCAGCCTTCAGGGCCAGCGGCTGCCGGTCCCGGGTCGGCCCGGCCACCGGTATCCGGAGCCGAACAGACCAGGCCGTCGCTGACGCCGCCCCGGGTCAGCACCAACGACTGGCCGGTTGACGAGTCCACAGGCAGGCGGCCCGCTCCCACACCGCAGGCATCCGGTCAGCCCACCCGGGAGACCGGGGCAGACGCCCCCCGCGCAGTTTCCCCGGCCACCCCGCCGGCAAGCACCGGGGCCGCCGGGACAGGCGACGTCGAAGTCCTGCGCCGCGCCTGGCCGGAAGTTCTGCAGACACTCTCCAAGATCAAACGCAGCACGTGGGCCCTGGTTGAGCCGAACGCCCAGGTGGGTGCATTTGACGGCCAGGTCCTGACACTGTCGTTCAGCACTGCCGGGTTGGCTGGCGCTTTCGGCCGGGCTGATCACGCTGAAAACCTGCGGCAGGCGATCCACAAAACGGTGGGCATCGACTGCCAGATCACCGCAGTCGCCGGTGGCGCCAACAGGGCAGCGAGCGCTGAGCCAAACCCAAAAGCTCCCGCTAGTCCGGAAGCCAGCCCGGAAGCTCCGGCCAGTTCAGCCGATGTCGCGTGGGGCCTGGCCCCTGCCAGCGCCGTTTCCACGCATGAGGTCCTGGCCACCGCGCCGGCACCTTCGCCAGCCCCCTCCCCCGCGACGAGTGCTCCCGAACCGGCCGTGCCTCCTGCCACTGCTGCACCTGCACCGACTGCAGGCGCGGCAGCTCCTGAAGAAACAGTCCAGCACACCGGCGACGTCAGCGCGTCGCCAGCCATTGAGGCCGCCCGGGTACCAGCCGCCCGGGGACAGTCGGTACCAGCTGAGCCTGATGACACTGCCGGTTCGTACGCCTACTCCGATGACGATTGGGGTCCTCCCCGCGACGAAGATGCACCGCCTCTGGACGAGGAACCCCCCATGGACTGGGATCCCTCGGCGGCTACCCCACGCCTATCGCCTTCACAGCCTGAGCCTTCAGCGGCCGCACCCGCCAAGCGGCCCGCTCGAGGTGCTCCAAAGGCTGCTGCAGCAAAGGCCTCCCCAGCAAGCAGGTCCTCCGCTTCTGCATCGGCCGCTCCGTCACAGGCAGACACAGCACTGGATCCGTGGGGCAGGGCCGTCGAGCAGGCCCCTGGCGTATGGGTTGTTGGCACCGAGCCCAATGTTGGCAAAAACCCGAGCACGTCCGTCCCGGAGGAAGCCAAGGAGACGGCTCCTGCGCCCACCTACGAGCCGGCTACTGCCCAGGTCCCCCAGGCGTCGTCTGTCGTTAGCCAGTCTGAAGCCGACGCCAGTTGGGGCTTGCCTCCCGTAGCTTCTGCCGCAACCTCGGACGTCGCCGCACAACATCCAGCCGCACCGCCAAGCCACGCTCCAGAAAGCGACGCATCAGAACCTGCGGTGCCCCAGAGCGCCGCGCCAGTCAGTCAGGCACCAGCCGGCCAAGCCCCAGCTAGCCAAACCCCAGGATCCCCGGCAGTCCCGCCGGTGGAAGCAGTGGTTCCCGAACGTGCTGAGGTCCGCGAGTACGCCATGGCATCGACTGCTCCGGCTGCCGCACCCCTGCAGCCGGCACCGGCAACCTCCGAGTCCGCTGCTGCCGCCCGTCAAAGTCTTTACCAGCGCCTGTCCAACAGCCCCGAGGCCGAAGCCGGACGTGCCAAGGCTCCGGCCAGGGCTGCCGCCGCCACCTATGTCCAGGACATTCCGAGCGCGGACGATGAAACCATCGAGGAATCCGGCGTCTTTGGACGCGCCGCCGTCGAGCGTATTCTGGGCGGAAAGCTGATCGAGGAGCGATCCCCGGACGGAAGCCCCATCGTTTCAAGGTTCTAGACGACTGCAGCATGTGCTCCCGCAACACCATTCACCAGCCAAGCCAAACCAAAAGAGGAAAACGTGTACGAAGGTGCAGTCCAGGAGCTGATTGACGAGCTCGGACGGCTTCCCGGTGTCGGTCCCAAATCCGCCCAGCGGCTTGCCTTCCACATCCTCGAAGCGGACCCCCAGGACATGAAGCGACTCGTGGAAGCCATCACCATGGTGAAGGAACGCGTGAAGTTCTGCACCGTATGCGGCAACGTCACCGAGCAGGAATTATGCAACATCTGCCGCGATCCGCGCCGGGACCCGTCAGTCATTTGTGTGGTGGAGGAGTCCAAGGACGTCCTCGCGGTGGAGCGCACCCGATCCTTCCGCGGCCGCTATCACGTGCTGGGCGGAGCCATCAATCCCATTGCCGGCGTCGGTCCCGAACAGCTGCGGATCCGGGAACTCCTGACCCGGCTGAACGACGGCGCCATCCAGGAAGTCATTATCGCCACCGACCCCAACCTCGAAGGCGAAGCAACGGCCACGTACCTGGCGAGGATGCTGAAGACAATCGGCATCGTGGTGACCCGGCTGGCCTCCGGCCTGCCGGTGGGCGGCGATCTTGAGTACGCAGACGAAGTCACCCTCGGCCGTGCATTCGAAGGCCGCCGCAACGCCCTGACCTGATCTGACTGACGGTGCTCAGGCTGATGTTCAGGCGTGAGGGTTGAGCCGTCGCCGGGCAGCCCGGTGACCGCCGGCCAACAGAATGCCTGCCGCCCCGGACTGCGTGCCAACGCCAATCAGTGCCAGTGGCATCTCGGCGCCTGTCTTCTCCTGTTCCTGCCCCTCCACACAAGGAACCTGAGTGCCTTCCGCTGCGTTCTGCAGCTGCCCGGGGAGCCAATCCAAGGCGTTCTCCTTGGGTTCGGCCTCACCGGCAATCAGCGCCAGGATCACCATCGGGTTGCTCGTCGCCATCCAGAAGATCCGCTCGGTGTGGTAAATCTCGGCGATTCCACGGAACTCCGGCGAACACCGATAGGAGACAACCCTGCCCAACTCGTCCCGTTGAATGTTGATGGCCACCAACACCGGCTCATACGCCCTGACGCTGGGCAGCAGCGCTATCACCGCCACGACGTTGCCGACCAGAAGCAAAGCTGCGACGCCCCAGGCCAGAACCCTTCCTCCCTGACCCTCGAACCACCGCGCAGCACCCGCGCCGATGCCGCCAAAGACGATGATTTCAAGGATCATCATGACAAAGGACACCCCGGCAACTGCTGGCGAGGAATCCGACCAGAACGCGAGCAGCAGCAGGAAAACGACAGACACAGTGGCGAAGATCAATCCTTTGGCAGTGGAGCGCGCCCAGTCCAGCAGCGGGCCGTCCACACCACCATCCGCGGGATCCAGCCCAGCTCCGCGCCGCGCGTCCCCCCACCGGACAGCGAGCACACAGCTCACCAGCACCAGCATTGCGGCCGTGAGCATGTACACCCAGGCGTGGGATTCCGGCGGCAGGTCACCGCCCGTGACCAAGGCGATCACCAACAGCGTGCCGGTGCCCCAGCAGACACCGAGAATGGCGGCGCTCTCCCACCAGAAGCGGGCAGCGCGGACAGTCTGAAGCGCTGTTGCCAGCGCACTACGGACGAGCAACCGAACCTGGTCGCCGCCCGTGGAAGAGGTGTCCCCGGCGTCGTTTTCATCGTCGTCCTGGATTTTTCCGGCGCCAATGGGTTCGTACACGGGTTCATCGGCGGTCGGGTCCTTCTCGTCAGCCATGGCCCTCATCCGCCACGTTCTGATCAGCCACCTTCTGATCAGCCACGTGCCGCCTCCATCCCTGTGGACAGGCCCAGCCCCGACAGTCACCGGCCATTTCGGCCGGCTAATCCAATCGTGATCCGCTGAAGCGGGCCTGTCCAGAGCCCCTGCAGTCGCTGCGAGGACTGCCCGTGGAGGCACACCGGCTTAGGCGATGCGGGTTCCGCGTGCCAGCCTGTGTGCCGGGGTGCGCAGCGAGCGCCAGCCCAGCCACATCAGCAGCCCGGCAAGCAGCAGCTGCAGGCCGAGCCCCAGCGGCCACAAGGGAGTGGACTGTGCCAGGTACTGCGGCTTGGCCTCCCCGTTGGCGCAGGGGTAGGTGCCCTCCGGACCGGCCATGGCGTAGCGTGCACCCTGGCTGATGGATTCGATGGCCCCCACCGGTGACGACATTCCGAGGCCACTGTTGACGCGGACCGTGTAGGGGATGGCATCGGCCACGACCACGTAAGGGTTCATGGCCAGCATCCACGCCACCCTTTCGGTGCGAACTGCTGGCTGGGCGCGCAGCGGTCCGGAGCAGGTGTACTGCGGTTCCTGCGGCGCTGTTTCGTCGGGTACCGGCTGCAGCGGTTCGTAGTTGCGGTACTGCGCTTGGTTGGCCATGATGGTGCCCTGCGAGAGCCCGGTGCCCAGGCCGAAGGCAATCAGGGAACCGAAAACCAGCCCGGCCACGGCAAGGTACGTGACGACAATCGAGAACAGCGGGCGCCCCGCCAGCGCGGAAATTCCGACGCCGATGGCACAGACCACACCCACCTCAACCGCGAGCATCAGCAGGGCCACGATGACATGGCCGGGCGTCATGCCGCCGAGGGACACTCCGATGACCAGGAACGGCGTGCTGGCAACCAGGAAGGCAAGGGCGGCGGCCCACGCCGCGAAGAACTTGCCCCACAGGATCTGTCCGGGACGGAGCAGGGTCACCTGAAGGATGGCCAGGGTCCCGCCGGCGCGGTCGCCGTTGACGGCATTGGCAGACAGTGCGGGCGCCACCAGCAATGCGAAGAGGAGGACAAAGGCCAGGACCACTTCGAAGATCATGGACCCCGGTCCCTGGTCGGGCGGCATGAAGTTGGAGTAGGCGCGCTGGGCTTCGCGCTGGGCGTTCCAGCTGGCCCACGTCAGCCAGGTCACCAGGCCCGTCAGGATGAACCAGATGGCCAGCATGATGTACCAGCCGCGGGACCGGAGCCGCTGCTTGAGTTCCAGGACCACCACATCCCGGATGCCGGCAAGGTAGCCGGCACCAAAGCCGGAAGCCGGCGGGCGCTGCGTTGGTTCTGTCTGCTGGCTCATCGCCGCTCCCCCTCAAGGTTCATGTAAGTCTCTTCCAGGGCACCCGAGGCCGGGGCAAAGGAGCTGACCCCGACGCCGGCCAGCACCAGGTCGCGCAGGAGGCGGGCGGCGTCGTCGTCGTTCAGCAACACCAGGCTGACGGCCGGCCGGCGGCCGTCCTCAACCCGGAACGCCAGGCCCAAGTCCGTGAGTTTGGCGGCGAGCGCTGCGCCGTCCGTTGCCGAGATGGCGTAGCGCCTTCCGGAGGCGGCAGCTGCGTCCGTGGTCTGGTGCCGGACCGTCTTCCCTCGGTTGACGAACACCGCTGCGTCGGCAATTTCGTCCAGCTCGCTGAGCACGTGGGAGGAGACCACAATGGACTTCCCCTCCGCCGCAAGCTGCCGCAGCATCACCCGCAGCTCCACCCGCGATCCCGGGTCCAGGCCTGACGCCGGCTCATCGAGCAGCAGCACGGACGGATCGTGGATCAGTGCGCGGGCCAGGCTGAGGCGCTGCTGCTGACCCCGGGACAGGACACGGGCCGGCTGGTCTGCAAGGTCGCTCAGGCGGACGCGGTCCAGCATCTCGGTGACGCGCTGCGGGATGCCGGCCTTGGGCAGCCGGTAGAAACGGGCTATCTGGGTGAGGATCTCACGGGCGGTCAGGGACTCCCACACGCCCAGGGTGTCCGGCATCCAGCCAATCCTTTTCCGCACTTCCGCGCGGTGGTGCTGCGGATCCAGCCCATCCACCGTGACAGTGCCGGAATCCGGCGCCAGCAGTGAAGCCAGCATGAGCAACAGCGTGGTTTTACCGGCACCGTTGGGGCCGATCAGCGCGGTGACTTTTCCCGACGGAGCATGGAAATCCATGTGCTCGACGGCGTGCACCTGCCCGAAGCTGCGGCTCACCGCGGTGGCGCTGATGCCGTCCTGGCGCGGGCTTTCCGGCTGGGCCGGAATGCCGATTCTGTCCCAGTTTTCTGTCATTTCCCGAGCACCTGTCCCCCAAAGCCGTTCATGCATACTGACTATATGAGCCTACGCCTGAGCCGACGGGCGCAGTATCCGTCGGAAGGCTGAGATTTGGACACAATTCCGCGTCCGGCCACAGGCGGCGATAAACTGGGCTGACACGTCACGCCGTCCAGCCGCAAGGCCGTGCCTGACCTCCAGAACTCCGATTGATCCAGTGAAGGTACGCGCATGAGTACGCCCACTTCCGAAGTGCACACAGCAACGCAGCCACAGGAGCTGCCCGAAGGCACTGCCGTGACCAAACAGCTGATTGTGCAGAAGTTCGGCGGCTCCTCCGTGTCGGATGCCGAGGGCGTCAAGCGCGTCGCCAAGCGCGTGGTCGACGCGCAGCGGGCCGGCAACGAAGTGGTGGTGGTCGTTTCGGCCATGGGCGACACCACCGACGAACTGCTGGACCTCGCCGCCCAGGTGACCGACTCCGCCCCCGCCCGCGAGATGGACATGCTCCTCTCCGCCGGTGAGCGCATCTCCATGGCCCTGCTGGCCATGGCCATCAACAAGTTCGGCGCCTCAGCACAGTCCTTCACCGGCTCCCAGGCCGGCATGATCACGGACGGCATCCATGGCAAGGCGCGCATTATCGACGTCGATCCGCACCGCATCCGCACGGCCCTGGACAAGGGGCACATCGCGATCGTCGCCGGCTTCCAGGGCATGAGCCGTAGCACCAACGAGATCACCACCCTGGGCCGCGGCGGCTCGGACACCACCGCCGTCGCGCTAGCGGCCGCACTCGACGCCGATGTCTGCGAGATCTACACAGACGTTGACGGCATCTATACCGCGGACCCCCGGGTGGTGCCTTCCGCCCAGAAAATCGACACCATCTCCAGCGAGGAAATGCTGGAACTCGCGGCGTCCGGTGCGAAGATCCTGCACCTGCGCTGCGTTGAATATGCGCGCCGGTTCGGTGTGCCGTTGCATGTCCGGTCCTCATTCAGCCAGAACGAAGGCACCTGGGTCATCCCCAGCGCCGAAGACAAGATCACCACTCAAGAGGGAGTTGCCTTGGAGCAGCCAATCATCTCCGGCGTTGCACACGACCGTTCCGAAGCCAAGGTCACTGTGGTGGGTGTACCGGACATTCCCGGCAAGGCGGCCGCGATCTTCCAGGTCATTGCCGACGCCCACTCGAACATCGACATGATCGTGCAGAACGTTTCCACGCACGGCACGGGCCGGACGGATATTTCCTTCACGCTCCCCATCGTCGAAGGCGCGGAGGCCCTGGAAGCGCTCAAGGCCGCGCAGCCGGACATCGGGTTCGAGAACATCGAATACAACGAACAGATCGGCAAACTGTCCCTGATCGGGGCCGGCATGCGGTCACACCCGGGCGTCTCCGCGACGTTCTTCAAGGCCTTGTCCGATGCCGGGATCAACATCAACATGATCTCCACCTCGGAAATCCGGATCTCCGTGGTGACACACGCCGATCTCCTCGATGACGCCGTCCGTGCCATCCACAAGGCCTTCGACCTGGACAGCGAGGACGAGGCAACCGTCTACGGCGGCACCGGGCGCTAGCCCAAGTCACCCTCTAAAAAAGCAACGCGTTGCTTTTGTTTCAGCCCTGTTTGTCCAATTCTTCGCGGCGCACGGCGTAGTGATGACCTTCGGAATCGGTTTCCACTACGAAGTGGGAAAGGTCCTCATCAGAGGCCTGCTCGAACTGATCATGCTTGTGGAGCACGGGCGAATCCGCGTCCAGGCGCGTTGCCGGCCCGAAGACAAAACGGAGCCTGTCAGTCGCGTGCATAAAACCGGTGAGCGCATGTCCCATTGTTTCCACCCCCTTCCCGCGTTGCGGGCGAAAGAGCCGCTACCTCCTTGTGGAGTCAGTGCCCCTATTTTACGCCCGCCTCCCGAAAAAGGGTCTGGTGAGGTTGGGCATGGTGGGGAGGCCGGGGAGGGTCAGCGGAGGGACTGGTCGTCCGGGTTCCTGGGCACAACATAGGTGCTGCCGTCCGGGCGGGTGACCGTTTCCCATTGCTGGGTTTCCCGCTCGCGCTGAACCAGGAGTGCCCG
The DNA here is from genome assembly GCF_001484605.1 of Pseudarthrobacter sulfonivorans. Taxonomy (NCBI): domain Bacteria; kingdom Bacillati; phylum Actinomycetota; class Actinomycetes; order Micrococcales; family Micrococcaceae; genus Pseudarthrobacter; species Pseudarthrobacter sulfonivorans. The sequence goes on from NZ_CP013747.1 coordinate 1,695,218, forward strand.
GTTCTCTTCGGTCATGTCATGCACCAGGGAACTGCGGTTGGCCGGGCCGAAAATCGCCCTGAGCTTGCCGGTTGCGCGCATGAACCGCTGGGATGCGTTGCCCTTGTCGGCTGACTTGCCTTTGCCCATGAAAGTGACCCCTTCGATAGAACCCGATTACCCGCTCCAGTGTACGCTAACAATTAGTGCACTAACTATTGGAGGAATGTTATGACGGTACGGGCCGGCGCTGCGCGGCAGCAGGACGATGACCTCCTCTTGGAGCAACAGCTCTGTTTTGCCCTCACCGTGGCATCCAGAAGCGTGGTGGGCGCCTACAAGCCCGTCCTCGAAAAGCTCGGACTCACCCACCCGCAGTACCTTGTGATGCTGTGCCTGTGGGAATCAGCACCCCGCACCCTGCGCAGCATCAGTGAAGCCCTGGCGCAGGCCCCGGCCACCATCTCACCTCTTCTTCGGCGGCTGGAGGAGGCCGGCTTTGTCACCCGCCAACGGGTGGACGGAAACGAACGGACTCTTGCCGTGGGCCTGACCTCGGCCGGCGCCGCGCTGCGTCAGCAGGCCATTTCCGTCCCGGGCACCATGATGGAACGCCTGGGGCTGACCCGTGAGCAGGTGGGCGCGCTGCACAAATCCATGATGGGGCTCATCGCCGCCACCGCCGGATCCAGCGGGCAACCCGTCGGGGAGTAAATGCGGCAAGGCGTAAAATGGCAGCAACCTAGGAGGGTCCATGCGTTTGCGAACAGTACGGCCATTGCTGGCGGTCCTCGCCATTGCCGGGCTCGCTGCCTGTACGGGCACGCCTGACGGGAACGGGACTTCATCCGCCAGCCCCACAGCCAGCCCCACAACCAGCTCCTCCGCCAGCCCGGGCACCTCCGGGTCCCCCGCTCCGGACACCGAGACCACCGTCCCTGCGCCGTCCCCTTCCGCACCCCCGGCCCCGACGGCGGGCCCCGGCGCCGGCAACGCCGAACTTGCCATTATGGTCAAGCCCTCTCCCACCGAAACCGCGGTGAACTACACGCTGGTCTGCCGCGACGGCCTCCCCACCGCTGAGAGCAAACACCCCAGGCCGGAGGCTGCCTGCGCTGCCCTCAAGAACAACGCGGCCCTCCTCAGCCCGGCTCCCAGAAGCAAAGACGTGGCCTGCACCGAACAATACGGCGGCCCGCAGACCGCCACGGTCACCGGGATTGTGGACGACACTCCGGTGGATGCCGCGTTCGCGCGCACCAACGGCTGCGAAATCGGCGCCTGGGACGCAGCCCAGGACGTCCTGGGTGCCAGCGGTGGAGCAGTTTAGCCTGCTGACGGCCGATGCCTGGCGTGCCCGCGAAGAAGCGCACGCCCAACGCGTCCGCCGTTACTCGGATCCCTACCTTGCCCGCCGCTCGGCAGGTCGGAAGCACCCGGTGGAGGACTTTCTTTTCACTTACTACACCCAGAAGCCTGGCCAGCTGCTGCGCTGGCATCCGGGAACCGGCGTCGTACTGACCGCTGAAGCGGCGTCCGCCCGCATGGGCTGGAAGCACTACAAAACGCTCGACGACGGCGAACTCGCCTCCCTTGGGCTGCCGCCAGGAACCCCTGCCGTGACCTTTGACCGCGCCCGGTTCCTGGCCGACCGGCACGAGGCTGTGGCCTTCGCGGACATCATTCTTCGCGGCACCGCTGCCCGGCCCGCGCAGTTCGGCTGCTTCGGGCTGCACGAATGGGCCATGGTCTACCGCCAGGACAAATTCGACCTGCGCCATGAATACCTGCAGCTGAGGCTGGGTTCGGCCGGCACGGACAAAGTGGTGGAGGACAACCGGATCCGGTGCTCACACTTCGACGCCTTCCGCTTTTACACGCCCGACGCGATTGCACTGAACGAACTGGCGCCCAGCCGCGAAAACCAGCGGCACATGGAACAGCCGGGCTGCCTGCACGCCAACATGGACCTCTACAAGTGGGCGTACAAACTGCTGCCCGCGCTGCCCAGCGAACTGGTCATGGATTGCTTCGAACTGTCCTGGCGGATCCGGGCCATGGACATGCAGGCCTCCCCCTACGACCTCGCGGAGTGGGGTTACCCGCCCATTCGAATCGAAACCGCGGAAGGCAAAGCGGCCTACGTTGAGCATCAGCGCGCCTTCGCCGGTGAGGCTGCTGCGCTCCGAGGGCGCCTGGCGCAGGCCTTGGCACCGCTTAGAACTGCGGGGACGGTATGAGGGACCTCGAGCTGACCATAAGGGTCACGGAAGACCCCGACTCCCCCGAGTACGAGTTCCGGCTGATAGTCCGCGATGGCCGCCCTGCCGACGGTTGCACCGTGCCCGATCCCGCAGCAGCGTTGTCAGCGATGGAACGCTTCGGTGAGGACATCTTCTTTCCCAAACCGGGCCCCCCGAAACTCTGCACGCAGCAATACGGCGGGCCGCAGGTGGCCGTTGTGACCGGCTCCATCAACGGCCGTCCCGTCAGTGTGACTTTCCGGCGAACCGATGGCTGTGAAATCTCCCGCTGGCGCGCCATGGCTCCCCTGTTCGGCGGGACAACTGGTTCCCGCGGCGAAATCTGACCATCGGCGGCAGTCACCGCAAAACGGGAACGCCGCCGGAACCAAGCGGTCCGGCGGCGTTCCCATGCCATTGCTGAAGGGCTAGAGATCCATGTTGCGGTTTCCGGAGAACTCCGGAACCTCCTGCTTCTTCTTTTCCTTTTTGACCTTGTCCTTCTTGTCGTTGGCAGGGTCACCGGCAGTTTCATCAGCAGGGACCACCAAAGCACTGCCTGGTGTGACAACCACAGAGACGAAGGTGGGCGCGCTCGAACCGGCGAACGTCACCCGGCCGATATACGAGCCTTCAGCGAGATCCTTCCACTGGAGCTTCAGAATCCCCGACTGGCCGTTCCCGAGCCGCAGCGGATTGGGGGTCACCGTGGCATTTCCCACGTTCGCTCCCAGCACCGCAGCGTCCACGGACGCCTTCGTGGGCTGCCCATTGGGGCTTGCGTAGAGGTTCACAAAAATCGTGTACACGCCCGGAGCCGGGTTCGGAACCGAAATTGATTCACTGGCAGAGGCCGTCTGGGCCAGCAGGGCCTGTCCCGCCGGGTTGAAGACCACCAGGTCGAAGTCGGCGGCCTCGTCCGAGGAAAAGACGGAGAACTTTGCCAGCGGCGATCCTGCCGGAACGGTGACCTCCTTGGCGAAGTTGGACGCGTCCGTATCCAGGGCCAGCGGCCCTGGCACCAGTTCGATGGCCGAGGAGTCAGCCTTGGACAGGCCGTCCAAGGTGATGTTCACGGGCGCGTTGGTGCCCGAAACCACCGGAATGTCGCCCTGCCCCTGGCCTCCTTCCGAGGTAAACGCCAGGTTTGCCGGTGCCACCACCGACTGCGGACGGATGGCCACCGGCGATGCCACATTCTTGCCGGCACCCTGCCAGATGAGGTTGCCCATGGCAAACTGCCCCAGGGCAGCGCTGGTGTTCTCGAACTTGACCTTGAAGGTGCGCTTCTCGCCGGCAGCATTGAAGCTAAGGATCGACGGCGTGACCGTCACCTTGACGCCAGGAACGCTGGCCTTGGCCCGGTAAACGCCCGGGGTCAGCGCGGTGACAGTCCGCGTGACCTCTGTCTTGCCGGTGAGTGCCCCCAGCGCGAACGAGGCAACATTCATATCCCGCGGTGCGGTTGTTCCGAGATCCGGGATTCCCAGGTCCAGGCCCGTTCCCTGAATGAACTTCAGGTAGTCGTCCTCGGAATTGTCGTAGACCAGGCCGGGATCCAGGACCCGCGCAATGTCCACCTGGCCAGCGCCGGTGGCGAACACGTCACCGTTCCGGCTGCCGTCTGCGTTCTTGATATCAGCTGCCGTGGTCATCATGGCTGACTTGACGGTGGCCGGAGACCATGTGGGGTTCTTGGCCAGAATCAAGGCGCCAAATCCGGCCACGTGCGGCGCGGCCATCGACGTCCCGGACATCATGCCGAACTGGTCGCCGCCGGAACCGATGGGCGACACACCTGCCAGCACTGCCACACCCGGGGCCGCCACGTCAGGCTTGAGCAGATCCGAGCCGGTAGCGAGCAGCGGGCCCCGGGAAGAGAAGCCGGCGATCTGCGGCTGCGGCGCGGCCGGAAGGCCGGTGGTGTCCGTGTTCACCAGGGAGACCTTGATGCCGGGGTTGGCGATGATCTTGTCCTTGATCTGCTGCGTGGCCGGCGGGTTCACGTGCACTGTGGGGACTGCGTGGCGGTCAAGGTCCTCGGAGGAGGTGGTTACGTTGACCAGAATCATGCCGATGCCGCCGGCGCGCTGCACCTCGGCGCTCTTGGCTACCCGGTCCACCACCCCGCGGTCGCAGACAACAATCTTCCCTGTCACCTTGGCGGGATCCAGCGCATTGGGTGCGCACAGTTCCGGGTTTGCTGCGCCGGCGGCTGCGGCACTTGCCGCCAGCACAACGTTGCTCGCAGGAACGGGAGCGGACATAAGACTGGCGCCGCGGTACTTGCTGCCGTCCTCAAATTCGACGGTTCCCTGCAACTCCGTGGAGAAGGAGCTTGCGGCCACTGTGGTCAGCCACGGAGCGCCGTGGTTCACGGTGCTTGCCGTGGGTCCCGAGTTTCCGGCGGATGCGGCAACAAAGATTCCGGCGGACGCCGCGGAAAGGAAAGCCAGGGAAACCGGGTCCGTGGTGGTTGAGGTGCTGCCGGAGATGGAGTAGTTCAGCACATCCACACCGTCCAGGATGGCTTGATTGATCGCGGCCACGGACGCGGAGCTGTAGCAGCCGCCCGTGGCCGGGTTGTCGTCCTCCCAGCAGACCTTGTAGACGGAGATCTTTGCCGCCGGTGCCACACCGCCGGTGATGCCCATATCGGTTGCACCAAGGTTGGCCCGGACGTTCGCGTTGCCTGCGGCTGTGCTGGCAGTGTGCGTCCCGTGGCTTCCCACATCCACAGGCGAAATCAGCTCTTCGGGCGCACGGTTCTCCGGCGCCACGTACGCCAAGTAGTCGTCAGCGAAGTAGCGGGCACTCAGGACTTTGGAGTTGCAGGCGCTGCCGTCAAACGAAGCCCCGGTCCCCTGGCCCTTCTGGCACTCACCGACGAACGTATCGCCGTCGGACTTGAGCATGGCGATGTTGCCGTCCGCGGTGCGGTACGGGGCGCCCACCTGGGCCTGGCCGGCGAGGGGTTGCACGTCGTCCCCGGCGAAGAACGGGTTGGAGGGCGTGTAGCCGGAGTCGATAACGCCCACTACGACGCCTTTGCCGGCATTTTCCTGCCCGCCGAAGGCAGTCTTCCAGAGGCCGTTTTCTCCGCTAAGCCCAAGGAAATCCGTGCTGGAGTAATCCGGCGCGTTCTCCGTGTCCGGTGCCACCACCAGGACGGCCGGGTCCTTGGCGAGCTTAACGGCCTGGTCGGCGGTCAGATCGGCCGAGAACCCGTTGATCGCAGCGGTGTACTGGCGCTTGATCCGGACGCTTTCGGACCCGGCCACAGCGTTCTGCCTGCCCTCAAGGTGCGCCTGGTACTGCTGGACTTCGGGCCGGTCGGCGTCAAGCTTTCGGCCGTTCTGGGGCTTCGTCGCCGCGAGTCCGGGAGACCCGCCGTCGTAGGTGGCCGCCGGCTTCTCTGCAAGCACCACAATGTAACGGCCGGCGGGGTAGTCGCCGGGGTTGATCTTCTTTGCTGCCACTGCCGTGTTGGCTTCAGCGGGCGCCGCGGTAGCGGGGCTCATCGCTATCGAAGACAGGAGCAACGGCAAGCCCACAGCCAATGCCGCCGCCTTCCGGAGTCCTCCGCCCCGAATGAGGCTTTTTCCAGTTGATTTCACGAGCGACTACACCTTTCACGAGGAACGGCCGGCCACGTTGCCGGTCTGGAGCAGCTGGGAACGGCACACGGTATTACAGGTTTTGTAATACTGTGACCAGCCGTTACAAACAGTACAGACTGAGAGCTGAATATGACATAGGACACATCGGGCGTATACGTCAATCATGCAGCTACAATGCGGGGCCGGGAAGGCACAAAAGAAAGACCCCCACGCGGGCCGGACTTTGGGTAGTCCAGCTCGGCGCGGAGGTCTTCGTTGGTGTTAGGAAAAGACGACGGCTCAGCCCTTGGGCGTCACCTGCAGCCGGTCGAAGGAGACCTGCTTGCCGTCCTTGTCCAGCACCACCACGTCGTCGCGGCCGCTCTGCACACCTGAGGGCAGGATGAACTCCACGGTGTTGTCGGTGGTGGGGAAAATCCAGCCGATCCGGTAGCTCTTCTTGTTCAGGTACACGTAGTACCACTGGCCGTAGTCGAGACCCTTCAGGGTCACCTTCTGGCCGTTGCGGTACTTGTCCTGCGTGCCGAGGTCGAACGGAGCCGTCTGTTCCTCAAGGTCCTGGACGGCGAGGACGGGGACCGTCTCGGGCTGCGACGGCAGGAGAGCCAGCACCAGCGCGCCGCCGGTCACCGTGGCGGTGACTTCCTTGGCGCCGTTGGTGGCAGTTGCCGCGAACGAGACCGCGTCGAGCCGGCCTGCCGCGATGTCGGCTGCGGTCAGGACGTGCTCGCGCGTTGCCGTCACGGTCCCGCCAACGGCCAGGGCGTCCTGGCTGATGGAGGCGTCCGGGGCACTGAGCCCGGTCAGGGCGACGTTGCCGGCGTTGCCTACGGTGTAGGCGTATGAGACGGTATCGCCTTCGCTGGCGAAACGGTCACCGTCGGCGTCGCTCCACTCAGCCGAAACGGTGCCTTCCAGTTTGGCGTCGCGGACCTTCAGGTCCAGTTCGCCACCGTCGACCGTGTAGACCTTGCTGCTCTGGCCTGCGGAACTGACTTCCCACGTGGTCTTCGGAACGAAGTAGCCCTGCTCCGCCTCGGCACCGGTCACGGTGTGGCGCGGCGTGGCGCAGGTGTAGCCCTGGCCGGCCGGCAGCACGCCGTAGCGGCAGTTGCCCGGGCCTTCGGGAACGAACGGGCTGAAGTTACCGGCGGTGGGGACCACTTTTTCCACGAGCGGGCTCGTGTTGCTCACACTGAACGTGTACGGGAAGGCATCGCCGGTAGCGTACGGCTGAGTGGCAAGATCGCGCCCCTCGTCGCCCCGGGCACCGGTGATGCTGGCGGAAACCAGACCGTCACGCAGTGCCACCGCGGCGCCGGTGAACGGAACCGTCTTGGTGAGCGACGGCGTCGCGCTGGCCGTGACCGTGAAACTCGCCTCGGGGACGAAGTAGCCGCGGGCGATGTCCTCGGCCGTCAGCGTGTGCTTGGCCGTGGTGCAGTTGTAGTTTGCACCCGCGGCCAGGCTGTTGAACCGGCAGTTCGGAACACTGGGTGCGCCGGGGGCCGGCGGCAGGAAGCCTGTCTCAAAGTTGCCGGATGTGGGCTCTGAATTCGCCGTGACGTTGGCGGTGCTCTTGACGTTGAACGTGTAGCCCAGGACGTCACCCGCCTGGTAGGGGCTGGCGATGACGTCGCGGGCCGGAGCCGTTCCGGTGATGGTGAGGCCCACTTGCGGAGCTGCCGGGACGGTGGCGGTGAAGGTGAACTGCGAAACCCGGCCATCCGCCGTCGTAAAGGCAGCGTTCAGGTTCTGCGGACCGCTGGCGTTCGCTGGTGCGGTCAGGTCAACATTGACGGTGGCCGAGGCGCCGGGCGCGACGTCGGGCACGGGCACCGTGGTGGCGGTCCAGCCGGTGGGAGTGTAGACCGTGGCGTTGGCGCCGGAAAGTGTGGTGGCCTCCTGGTTGGTCACGGTGACCGCTACCTGCTTGGTGGCGCCGGCGGTGGTGGTGAGTGCCGGTACGGACAGCGGGGCGCAGGCGTAGTTCAGCCAGGCGTCGTCGAACTTCGCGAACTGGATGTTGTCCGTGTAGTTGCCTTCATACAGGACACCGAACTTGCCGTCCCCGAGCCGGGACACGGTGGAGTAGGCGGAGAAACCGGAGCGGACGGTGCGCACACCAGGCCAGGTGGCGCCGTCGTCGCAGGAGATACGGGCAGAGACATTCTCGCGGCCGGTCTTGGAATTGGAGTTGGTGAAGATGAGCTTCTTGGCGTCCGCTGAGCCCTGGGCCGCGGCCGGGAACATCCGGGCGATGGAACCGTTGTTTGCCGGGTCCGGCAGTTCGGTGTCCTGGGTGACCGGACCATAGGTGGCGCCGCCGTCAGTGGAGATGGCCACCTTGCGGTAGCCCTGGTTGGCGTTGTCGCGCGAGTTCAGCATTACGCGGCCGTCGGAAAGTTCCACGGTTTTGTTCTCGTCCATGCGGTCGCCCACGTTGGCGCCCTTGTGCCAGGTCACGCCGTGATCGTCCGAGTAGACGCTGTAGGCCTGGATCTTGTTGGTGCCGTCGGCCTGGCGCACATCGCCGGCGTACTGCTGGACCAGGCGGCCCTTGTATTGGCCGTACTTGAGCTGGATGCCTTCGCCGGAGGACGCGAAGTTGGAGCGGATATCGCCGGCCACCGGACTGGTCTTGCTGGTGCCCGGCTTGGTGACGTTGGTGATGAGCCTTGGCTGCGTCCACGTGACGCCGCCGTCGGAGGATTCGATCACGGCGGAGGAGATCACGCTGCGGTCGGCGTCGTCGTTGCCGAACTGGCTGCCGAAGAAGCCCTGGTCCTTGGAGTACACGAACAGCGCGAAGACCTTCCCGGCCTCGGCGTCGTAGATGTAGGACGGATCACTGTAGCCGTATTTGGGGCCCGTGGCGTCGCCCACGTGGCCGGCGGCGATGACCTGCACGGGGCCCCAGGTCTGGCCGCCGTCGGTGCTGCGGCGCTGCACGATCGAGTTGGGGTTCGGAGCGTCTGCAGCGCTGCCGGGGCGGCCGTCCCACGAGGCGAGCACCACGTTGTTGCCCAGGTAGGTCAGGGCCGGGATCCGGTAGAAGAAGTTCGCCGCAGTCCGGTCGGCGCCGTTATTGGCCTCCGCGAATGAGCCGGGAGGAGCGGTGAGGTTGTTCGGGGGGATCGGTGCCGCCTGCGCGGCGATCCCGGATCCGGCGAGCAGCGCCAGCGCTACCAGCCCGGCTCCTGCGGTCCGGCCAATACTTCGGTGCCTGTTCCGCTTAGTAGAAATTCGCAAATCCATATCCTTTCAAGGCGCCGCGGGGCGGCGGATCGGGAGAATTCGGCCGTGAGGGGCGGTCTTGGCACCCAAGGGGATACCACCTGCCACATACGACGTCCTACGACCCTAGTGTTTAGAACGTCACATGGCTAGGACTTTCCGGACGTTGTTTGGGAGAGGCGTGGAGCGGGGCACAAAAACGGGCGCCCCCGTTCAGGGACGCCCGGTTGAGGTTTGGGCAAAGACTTGAGGCCTGGATAAGGAGTGGGCTCCTACTGCCTGGGCGTCCGAACCACGTCGCTGATCCACTGGCGGGTCTTTTCGTCCACGGGGCCGGCCACGCGCGTTTCCCGGGCAGCCCGGTCCGCCTTGATCTTCTGCACAACCATCCGGCCCAACCCGGCAAAAACGGCCACGGCCATCATCGGCAACAGCAGAGATTTCGATTTTTCAGCCATGCCGCAATCCTAGTGACGCTTGCTCCGCGAGGCCATAGCCGCCGTCGTCCTCCACCTCCCGAAAGCCCGCCCCGCCGCGATGACTGTGGCCGATCCCACCGAATACAGGGTGCGGCGCTCGGCCCGGTAGAATGGCCTAGCAAGCTCGCGGAGCGCCCGTCCACACTGTTCGAAAAAGAACGTCCCCAGCATCCCGGAACGGCGTAAGACGGCGTGACTCCGCTGCGCCCTTACCCAATGCTCACGCACAGGAGTTGCCGGATGCCCCGGATCGTTGTTGACGTCATGCCCAAGCCCGAGATTCTGGACCCGCAGGGGAAGGCCATCGTGGGTGCACTCCCCCGTCTGGGCTTCACCAGCTTTAGCTCTGTCCGCCAGGGCAAGCGCTTCGAACTGACGGTTGAGGGCGAGGTGACCGACGCAATCCTGGCCCAGGCCCGCGAAGCCGCCGAGACCCTGCTGTCCAACCCCGTGATCGAAGACGTCGTCAACGTCGAGGTCGTCGAGGCCTGAGATGACTGAACTTCCCTTGATCGGCGAGGCAATTGCCGTCGCCGCCGAGCCCCGGCTCGCCGGTGCCCGGATCGGCGTTGTTACTTTCCCAGGCACCCTTGACGACCGCGACGCCGCCCGTGCAGTCCGGCTCGCCGGCGGCACCGCAGTGCCGCTCTGGCACGCGGACACCACCCTGGGTGACGTGGACGCCGTCGTAATCCCCGGCGGTTTCTCGTACGGCGACTACCTCCGCGCCGGCGCAATTGCCCGCTTCGCGCCGCTGATGTCCAAAATCATCGACGCCGCCAACTCCGATGCCAAGCTGCCCGTGCTGGGCATCTGCAACGGCTTCCAGATCCTGACCGAATCGCACCTGCTGCCCGGCTCCATGATCAAGAACGACCACCTGAAGTTCATGTGCCGCGACCAGGTCCTGCGGGTGGAAAACAGCAACACCGCCTGGACGCTGGACTACGAGGCCGGCCAGGAAATCACGGTTCCGCTGAAGAACCAGGACGGCCAGTACATCGCCGACGAAAAGGTCCTGGACGCGCTCGAGGCTGAAGGCCGCGTGGTGTTCCGCTACGTGGGCTTCAACCCCAACGGCTCCCGCCGCGACATCGCCGGCATCTCCAACGCCGCTGGCAACGTGGTGGGACTCATGCCGCACCCGGAGCACGCGGTGGAGGTCGGCTTCGGCCCCGAATCCCTGGACGGGATCGGCGGCTCCGACACCGACGGCCTGGGTTTCTTCACCTCCGTACTGAACAAGATTGTGGGAGGCAACAAATGACCGAGATCAATTCGGTGGTCGAGCCTGTCGAGACCAAGAAGTTCAATATCGACACCGTCGAGAACGCTGCCAAAACGCCGGACACCGAACTGCCGTGGGCCGAACTGGGCCTGAAGCAGAACGAGTTCGATGAGGTAGTCAAGGTCCTGGGCCGCCGCCCCACCGGCGCCGAGCTGGCCATGTACTCCGTGATGTGGAGCGAGCACTGCTCCTACAAGTCCTCGAAGAACCACCTGCGCCAGTTCGGCGAAAAGGTGACCGACGAGATGAAGAAGGACATGCTGGTGGGCATCGGCGAGAACGCCGGCGTCACCAACCTGGGCGACGGCTGGGCCGTGACGTTCAAGATCGAGTCCCACAACTCGCCGTCGTTCGTGGAGCCCTACCAGGGTGCTGCCACCGGCATCGGCGGCATTGTCCGCGACATCATCTCCATGGGCGCCCGCCCGGTGGCCGTGATGGATCCGCTGCGCTTCGGCGCCATCGACCACCCGGACACAGCCCGCGTCATGCACGGTGCCGTTGCCGGCATCGGCGGCTACGGCAACTCGCTGGGCCTGCCGAACATCGGCGGCGAAATGGTCTTCGATTCTGTTTACCAGGGCAACCCGCTCGTTAACGCGCTGGCTGTTGGCGTGATGCGCCACGAGGACATCCGCCTGGCCAACGCGTCCGGCAAGGGCAACAAGGTGGTCCTGTTCGGTGCACGCACCGGCGGCGACGGCATCGGCGGCGCCTCGGTGCTGGCCTCGGAGTCCTTCGACGACACCAAGCCGTCCAAGCGCCCCGCCGTCCAGGTGGGCGACCCCTTCGCCGAGAAGGTCCTGATCGAGTGCTGCCTGGAGCTCTTCAAGGGCTCGCTGGTTGAAGGTATCCAGGACCTCGGCGCCGCTGGCATCTCCTGCGCCACGTCCGAGCTCGCCTCCAACGGCGACGGAGGCATGGAAGTTGAGCTGACCTCCGTCCTGCTGCGCGACCCCACGCTGACCCCGGGCGAAATCCTGATGTCCGAGTCGCAGGAACGCATGATGGCCGTGGTCACCCCGGAGAACATCGCTGCCTTCGAAGCTGTCATGGACAAGTGGGCCGTGGAGTACTCCTGGCTCGGCGAGGTCACCGACACCGGCCGCCTGATCATCACCTGGGACGGCGTGGTCATCGTGGACGTCGACCCGCGCACCGTGGCCCACGACGGCCCCGTGTATGACCGCCCGTACGCCCGCCCCTCATGGCAGGATTCCGTACAGGCCGATTCCTTCACCGGCTCAGTGCAGGACACCGGCCGCCCCTCCGCCCCCGCGGAACTGGCTGCCGCCGTCACCGAGCTCGTGGCCTCGCCGAACATGTGCAGCAAGGACTGGATCACCAACCAGTACGACCGGTACGTGGGCGGCAACACCGCCCTGGCGTTCCCGGACGACGCCGGCGTGGTCCGGGTGGACGAGGAAACCGGCCTGGGCGTTGCCCTGGCCACCGACGCCAACGGCCGCTACACCTACCTCGATCCGTACCACGGCGCACAGCTGGCGCTGGCCGAGGCCTACCGCAACGTGGCCACCTCCGGCGCCGTGCCCATGGCCGTCAGCGACTGCCTGAACTTCGGTTCCCCCGAGGACCCGGACGTCATGTGGCAGCTCGCGGAGGCCATCCGCGGCCTGTCCGACGCCTGCATGGTGCTGGGCATCCCTGTCACCGGCGGCAACGTCTCGCTCTACAACCAGACGGGCACCACACCCATCCACCCCTCCCCCGTGGTGGCAGTGCTGGGCAAGCTCGACGACGTCGCCCGCCGCACGCCGTCGGGCTGGCGCGAGGACGGTCAGGCCATCTACCTGCTGGGTACGACGGCGGCAGAACTGGACGGTTCCGAATGGGCCAACATGCGCGGTCACCTCGGTGGACTGCCGCCCAAGGTTGACCTCGCCGCCGAACGCGAGCTGGGCGAAATCCTGATCAACGCATCCCGCGACGGCATGGTGGACTCCGCGCACGACCTCTCCGAAGGCGGCCTCGCGGCAGCCCTGGTGGAGTCCGCACTGCGCTACGGCGTGGGTGCCCGGATCGCCCTGCAGGACGTTCTGGACCGCGACGGCGTGGACCTGTTCACGGCGCTGTTCTCGGAGTCCCAGGGCCGCGCGGTTGTCGGCGTGCCCCGCTCGGAAGAGGTCCGGTTCAAGGACATGTGCACGGCCCGCGGCTTTGCCCACACCCGCATCGGCGTGGTGGACGCAGCCAGCGGCAACCTGGAGATCAACGGCGTGGACACCATGTCCCTGGCCGCCCTCCGCGCAGCCCACGAGGCGACCCTGCCGAAGTACTTCGGCTAGTCTTTCCTAAATGCAACGCGGGGTCACTTTCCGCCCAATAATCCCCTTGGGATGGGCGAGAAGTGACCCCGCGTTGGTTTAATCGTCGCTGCGGAGCTCCCGCTGCCTTGAGCTGAGCAGGTCAATCTCCGGCCGGGCGGCCACAAAGCGTTCGACGGCGGTGAGCACCTCCACGAGGTGCGCCCGGTCTGCTGCCACCAGGCCGGCGCCCACCTGCGAGCGCCGGTACTGGTCGTGGTCCCCCACCTCCGCGACGGACACATCGAAGCGGCGCTTGAGCTCGGCCAGCAGCGGCCTGATAACGGAGCGCTTCTCCTTCAGGCTCTGGACATCGCCCAGGAGGATGTCGAATTCAATCCAGCCGATCCACATGCAGTAATCGTATCGACTGCTCCGACGGGGTCAGATGGTCAGTTCGCCCATCCGGTCCCAGCCGTCGCCGTCGAGCTGGCGGCTGATGATGCGCGGCGTCTCGGCCAGCGCCTGCGGCATGTCCGCCATGGCCTGCTTGAAGTGTGTGCTGTTGACGTGGTCCCCGGCGGCGTCGTCCTTGAAGGCTTCCACCAGGACAAACTCGTTGGGGTCATCCACACTGCGGGACCAGTCGAACCACAGGTTGCCGGGCTCCGCGCGTGTGGCTTGGGTAAACGCGTCAACGAGGCCGAGCCAGCGCTCGGACCAATCGGGTTTGACCTTGAATTTCACGACGATGAAGATCATGCGGTTTCCTTCCGTTGCAGGGGTGTGGGTTGATCAGCCTGCGGCCAGGGCAGGGTCACAGGCCTGGATGGCCTCACGTGCAGCCTGCTGCTGCGCCGGGGTTCCTGCCCGTTCCGCCCACTGTTCGGCCAGTTGGAACTCCACCAGCGCTTCGGCGAACTGGCCGGCGCCGTGGAAGGTCCAGCCGAGGTTGTTGTGCAACGCCACCATCCAGCGCCGTGTGTGCGGATCGTGGGCGGTAGACGCGTATTCGAGGGCGCTCCGGGTCCACAGCTCAGCATGGGCGGAGTCTGCCAGGGCCAGCATGTGCAGCGCGTCGGCGGCGAGGAACTCCTCGCCGAGGTGGTCGCCGAGCTCGGCTGCCTGTTCGAACAGGGGTACGGCCATGGCGGCATGGCCGCTGGAGTTCAGGACGCGTCCGCGTTCCAGCAGGATGCGCACTCCGACGGTGGGTTCTTCCTCGCCGTCCACGGAGTCCAGCAAGGCATCCGCCTCCTCGTAGCGGCCCTGCAGCCCAATGGCCCGGCCAAGCTGCGTGGCGAGTTCGGCCTTTTCGTAGGTGTCGTAGGTCGGGTCAGCAAGGGCGTCCCGGAAGCGCTGTTCGGACAGCTCGGGATCCCCAAAATTCCATAGGCGGTCAAGGGTCGATTGGTCCAGCATGTACCTTCTCCTGATCAGCTTTCACCTGCGGCGAGTTGGCGTGCCCCTCCAACGTATCGCGAAGTGATGTGCCGTTGCGCCGCCCGCGCCAGCAGGCCACCTGCCTGGTAGAACCAGTTCGCGTGCCTGCTGAAGGCGGTGATCTTCAGGAACACCCGCCCGTCAGCGCCGATCTCGACTTCGAAGGCTTCCTCACCGCGTTCAGGATGGCCGGGCAGCGTGCCGTAGCCGAAGCCGGCTGACTGGGGGCCGTCTCCCGGCACCAGCCGCCGCACCCAGACCACCTCGCACGGGGCATTAATACGGAAAGGCCCGACGCCGAACCCGCTCACCACCCGCGCGCCGGGGATCACGACGTCGGACTCGGTCCGGACGCGCAGGCCCGACCGCCGCTGCAGTTCCCACGTAAGGATTCCGTGCGCCACCCGGCGGTACAGCGCCAAACCCTCACCGAGGTGCTCCCGCGATTCGAGGCAGTGGTAGCCTTCCGGCGCCCGGCCGTGTTCGGTGAGGCCGATGCCCGCGTAGTTGAGGCCGCCGGCAGCCAGTCGCTTCCCGGTCAACGGGGCCCGCCAGAAGAACCGGACAGCCGCGCCCACCCCAGCTGCTCCTGTTGCTTGCGGCTCAGGGAGGCCACCACCAGATCGTAGGAATCCTCCACCATGTCCCGGACCATGGCATCGGGCAGGTTTCCGTCCAGCCGCACGCCGTTCCAATGGGTCTTGTTCATGTGCCACGCGCCGTTGATTTCCGGGTGGGCGGCCCGCAGCTGTTCAGCCAGGGCGGGTTCACATTTCAGGCTCACGGACCAGTCGTCGGGGTTCATGGCGGACGCGGCAAACATCTTGGCTTCATGCCGCGCGCCACCCGCCACCGCAGCCCTGACCTTGAAAACGGAGGTCTCGGGACCGAAGGGAAAATCCTCGAAGGAACCGGGAAATGACAGGCAGATTGCCTTGAGTTGCGCTGCGTCCATGGACCGAGCCTACAAAGCCCTACCCGGCGGTGCTAGTCTGCGAAGATGTCACCTGATCAGGCCACGATCCCCGTTCTGGACATGAGCGCTGCACGCCAGCCGTACGGCTCCTTCAGCCCCGAATTCATTGACCAGCTGCGGGACGCCGCCCACAACGTGGGTTTCTTCCAAATCACCGGTTACGGCGCCGCCCCCGGCCAGGCCGAGGAGCTGCTGGCCCTCATCAAACGCTTCTTCGATCTGCCCCTCGAGGAGCGGATGAAGCTGGACAACAGGATTTCCCCGCACTTCCGCGGCTACACCCGGATGGGCACCGAAGTCACGCAGGGACGGGCCGACGCCCGCGAGCAGATCGACTACTCCCCGGAACGCGAGCCCGTCCACAACTATCCGGCCGATCAGCCGTACTGGCTGCTCCAGGGGCACAACATGTGGCCCGACGAGGCATTGCCGGAGCTCAAGCCCGCGGCCATGGCCTGGGCCGAGGTGATGTCCAGTGTGGGCATGGAGCTGCTGCGAGGCATCTCGGTTTCCCTGGAACTGCCGGAGGACCACTTCGACGAGCCCTTCGGCAACGAACCGGCCTGGATGGGCAAGCTGGTGCACTACGTCGGCGGTGTGGTGGAGGCAGCCGGCAACCAGGGCGTGGGCTCCCACGCCGACTACGGTTTTGTCACCCTGCTCCTCCAGGACGAGGTGGGCGGCCTCGAAGTGCTACCGCCCGGGACAACTGAATGGGCGCCGGTTGAGCCTGTTCCCGGGGCACTCGTGGTGAACCTGGGCGAAATGCTGGAGGTGGCCACGGAAGGCTTCCTTGCCGCCACGATCCACCGGGTCAAGGCGCCGCCACCCGGCGTGGACCGCTACTCAGTCCCGTTCTTCTGGTCCCCGCGGCTGGATGCCGTCATCGATCCGGTGCCCCTGCCTCCCGAGCTCAAAGCCCAAGCCCGTGGCATCTCCGACGATCCGTCCAACCCCATGCTCGCGTCCTTTGGCCTGAACATGCTCAAGGGCCGCATGCGCGCGCACCCCGATGTGACCGAACGCCACTACCCGGAGCTGATGCAGCGCTAATCAGAGGTTGTACTTCCACGCCTGCTGCGCGGGGCAAACGTTCATCACCACGTCCAGGCCGGCGGCCTTGGCACGGTCCACTGCCTCTTCGTCGATAACGCCCAGCTGCAGCCACACGGCTTTGGCGCCCACCGCAATTGCCTGGTCCACCACCGCCCCGACCTTCTGCGAGTTCACAAAGCAGTCGACGACGTCGAGGGGTTGCTTTTCAGAGGGAATTTCACCCAGGGTACGGTACCCGGTTTCGCCGTGGACGGGGTCGCCGGGAAGGTTGACGGGGATGATCTCCATCCCGAGCCGGTCGCGGATAAACAGCGAGGTGTCGTAGGCTGCGCGCCACTCGTTGGTGGTCAGGCCCACGATGGCCCACCGCCCTTTGTTTCGCATCAGGCGCTCAATAACGGCAGGATCGTTGACGTGGCCCATGATGCAAGCGTACATCGTCCCCGGAGTGGCCCCTGATCGAATATTTGACTGACGGGTGGGCACCAATGCCAGGCGTGAACGAATATTACGTTCCACGGACCCTGGTTTGGCGCATGGCGTGCGGTTCGGCTGTAGTGGTAATGACCATCCCGAGCGGCCGAGAGACCTGGATCGATGAAGCCGCAGCATCCCTGACCAAACGCTGTACGCGTTGAGGCGACCATCCTCGGCACACAGCGAAGGGTGCTACCGCCAGGATCGATGGAGCACATCTATGACATCAGATTTATCCTCTGCCACGCCTTTATCCACCCTGAGTCCCGTCAGCGCCGCAGCAGCGGCCGCCACAACGGACTCTCTCCAATCCACTTCGAACGCGACGGCGATCGAAGCAGGGCTGCGTGACGCGGCCGGCCCCACCAACAGCCCATCGGGATGGTCCTCGACCGGGCTGCAGGACGTCGCCGTGCACGGCGCACCGTCCGGCGGGCCGGCCCGTCACGGCAGCACAACCAGCAGCACCACCGCCGCGC
Source organism: Pseudarthrobacter sulfonivorans (assembly GCF_001484605.1). NCBI lineage: Bacteria > Bacillati > Actinomycetota > Actinomycetes > Micrococcales > Micrococcaceae > Pseudarthrobacter > Pseudarthrobacter sulfonivorans. The sequence continues at coordinate 1,712,759 of NZ_CP013747.1, forward strand.
AGCACACGGCGGAGCACGAAGCAGCCCAGCCGGACAATGTGGCATTTTGGGAACAGCAGGCCCTCCGCCTGGACTGGGCCCAGCCCGCAGGAATCTCCGGCGGCAAGCCGTGGCACACGGCCCACCGCCGGGTCCCGGCCGACGCCGCGGCCGGAAAAGGCCCGGAAATCACCTGGTTTGAGGGCGGCAAGCTCAATGTCGCCTACAACTGTGTGGACCGCCACGTCGCCAATGGCCGCGGCGACAACGTGGCCTTCCACTTCGAAGGCGAGCCCGGCGACCGCCGCACCGTCACGTACGCGGAGCTGCAGCGCGAAGTCTCCAAGGCGGCCAACGCCCTGCTGGCCCTGGGCATCACCAAGGGCGACCGCGTGGTCATCTACCTGCCGGTCATCCCCGAAACCGTCATCATCACCCTCGCCGTGGCCCGCATCGGCGCCATCCACTCGCTCGTTTTCGGTGGCTTCTCCGCTGACGCCCTGAAGTTCCGCGTCGAGGACACGGGGGCCAAACTCCTGGTGACCACGGACGGCCAGTTCCGCCGCGGTGTCGCCGTGCCCGTCAAGGACAACGCGGACGCTGCCGTCGCCGGGGACAACGCGATCGAGCACGTGCTCGTCGTCAACCGCACCACGGCGCCGGAGGACCTGGCCGCCGTCCCCATGACTGAAGGCCGCGACGTGTGGTGGCATGACGCCGTCGGGAGCGCCGCGGACGTCCACGAACCGGAGGCGTTCGACGCCGAAACGCCCCTGTTCATCATGTACACCTCCGGGACCACCGGTAAGCCCAAGGGCCTGGTCCACACCTCCGGCGGGTACCTGACCCAGGCATCCTGGAGCTTCGAGCACCTCTTCAGCAACCCCGATCCCGCACTCCGTGACCAGGACGTGCACTGGTGCACGGCGGACCTCGCCTGGGTCACGGCGCACACCTACGAGATCTACGGCCCGCTCTCCAACGGCGCCACCCAGGTGATCTTCGAGGGCACGCCCAACACCCCGCACCCGGGCCGCCACTTCGAAATCATCGAACGCTACGGCGTCACGCAGTACTACACCGCGCCCACCCTGGTCCGCTCCCTCATGGGCTGGTTCCCGGACGGCGTGCCGGACAGCTACGACCTCTCCTCCATCCGGCTGCTCGGCACCGTGGGCGAAGCCGTGAACCCCGAGGCCTGGCGCTGGCTGCGCCAGAACGTCGGCGCCGGCACCGCACCCGTGGTGGACACGTGGTGGCAGTCCGAAACCGGCGCCACCATCCTCTCCCCCGCCCCCACGGATACCGAGTTCAAGCCGGGCTGCGCCGCCCGCCCGCTGCCGGGCGTCAGTACCAGGATCGTGGACGACGCCGGCAATACAGTGCCGCCGGGCGTCCAGGGTTTCATTGTGGTGGACACCCCCGGGCCCGCCATTGCGCGCACCGTCTGGGGCAACCCCCGCCGCTACTACGACGCCTACTGGAGCAAGTACGTGGAGCAGGGCTGGTTCCTGGCCGGCGACGGCGCCAAGTACGACGCCGACGGCGACATCTGGATCCTGGGCCGGGTGGACGACACCCTCAACGTCTCCGGCCACCTGCTGTCCACTATCGAGATCGAGTCCGCTCTCGTATCCCACGCCGATGTGGTGGAGGCCGGCGTATGTCCGGTGGCTGACCCGACGACCGGGCACGCGATCGTCGCGTTTGTTGTACTAAAGCGCGGCGTTTCCCGAGAAGTTGCCACCGAGCTGCGCAACCACGTCGCGAAGGCGATCGGCCCGATCGCGAAGCCGCGCGACGTCGTCGTCGTTCCTGACGTACCGAAGACCCGCAGCGGCAAGATCATGCGCCGGCTGCTCACCCAATTATTCGAGGGGACCGCCCTGGGCGACACCACCTCACTCCAAAACGAACCGGCGATCGCCGGAATCCAGGACGTCCTGCGCGAGCGGGCCCTAGTAAAGGAAAACTCATGACAGACATCAGCAACGTTGCCCGCCTTTCAGAGCCGCTCAAGTTTGCGTACTGGGTGCCGAACGTCTCCGGCGGCCTGGTGGTCTCCACCATCGAACAGCGCACCGGCTGGGACTTTGACTACAACAAGAAGCTCGCGCAGATCGCCGAGAACTCCGGCTTCGAATACGCCCTAACGCAGACCCGGTACGCCGCCTCCTACGGTGCCGACAAGCAGCACGAGGCCACGTCCTTCAGCCTGGCCCTGCTTGCCGCCACCGAGCGCCTCAAAGTCATCGCCGCCGTCCACCCGGGCATGTGGCACCCCGGCGTACTGGCCAAATTCATCATCACCGCGGACCACATCTCCAACGGCCGCGCCGCGGTCAACATCGTCTCCGGGTGGCTCAAGAACGAGTTCACGAACTTCGGTCTTGACTGGCTGGAGCACGACGAACGCTACGTCCGCACCGAGGAGTTCATCCGGGTGCTGCGCGGGCTGTGGACCGAGCAGGAGTACAGCCAGGCCGGCAAGTACTACAACATCACCGATTTCACCCTGAACCCGGCCCCCGTGGACGTTCCCGGCCGCGCCCACCCCGAGGTCTTCTTCGGCGGCAACTCGACGGCGGCCCAGGCCACCGCCGGCCGCGTGGCCGACTGGTACTTCTCCAACGGCAAGGACCTGGAAGGCTTCAAGGAGAACATCTCCGGCGTGGTGGCAGCGTCCGGCGAAACCGGCCGAGGCACCGACGGCGCCCTGGCCGCTCCCCGGTTCGGCCTCAACGGCTTTGTGATCGCCCGTGATTCCGAGAAGGAAGCCCGCGATACGCTGCGCGAAATCGTTGAGAAGGCACACAAGCCGGCAGTCCAGGGCTTCCGCGACGCCGTGCAGGAAGCCGGCGCGTCCACCAAGGACGGCAAGGGCATGTGGGCCGACTCCAGCTTCGAGGATCTGGTCCAGTACAACGACGGCTTCAAGACCCAGCTGATCGGCACGCCGGAGCAGATCGCCGAACGGATCGTGGCTTACAAGAAGATCGGCGTGAACCTCTTCCTCACCGGCTACCTGCACTTCCAGGAGGAAGTGGCCGCCTTCGGCCAGGACATCCTGCCGATCGTCCGCGAACTCGAAGCCGACCTGGCCCGCAAAAACGGCACCGAACTGGACTTGTCAGGAACGCCAGTCGCCGAGTCGGTGGCTGTCTGATGGCTGACCGCAAATTCGGTTTCCGCACCCGCGCGCTGCACGCCGGCGGCACGCCCGACGCCGAGCACGGCGCCCGCGCTGTGCCCATCTACCAGACCACGTCCTTCGTGTTCAAGGACACCCAGGATGCCGCCAACCTCTTCGCGCTGCAGAAGTACGGCAACATCTACTCCCGCATTGGCAACCCCACCGTGGCAGCGTTCGAAGAGCGCATCGCCTCGCTGGAAGGCGGCATCGGTGCGGTGGCGACGTCGTCGGGCATGGCCGCGGAGTTCATCACCTTCGCCGCACTGACGCAGTCCGGCGACCACATCGTGGCGGCCTCCCAGCTCTACGGCGGCACCGTCACCCAGCTGGACGTGACTCTCCGCCGCTTCGGCGTGGACACCACGTTCGTCCCCGGCACCGACCCCGCGGACTATGCCGCGGCGGTCCAGGAAAACACCAAGGCGATCTTTGTCGAGGTGGTGGCCAACCCGTCGTCGGAAGTCCAGGACCTGGCGGCCCTCGCGAAGGTAGCGCACGACGCCGGCGTCCCCCTCGTGGTCGACGCCACCTTGAGCACGCCGTACCTGGTGCGCCCGATCGAACACGGCGCCGACATCGTCATCCACTCCGCCACCAAGTTCCTGGGCGGGCACGGCACCACCCTGGGTGGCGTGATTGTGGAAAGCGGCCGGTTTGATTGGGGCAACGGCAAGTTCCCCACCATGACCGAGCCGGTGGCGTCCTACGGAAATGTCTCCTGGTGGGGCAACTTCGGCGAGTACGGCTTCCTCACCAAGCTGCGCTGCGAACAGCTGCGGGACATCGGCCCGGCACTTTCCCCGCTCTCGGCGTTCCAGCTGTTACAGGGCGTGGAAACCCTGCCGCAGCGCCTGGACGAGCACCTGAAAAACGCCCAGGCCGTGGCCGAATGGCTCGAGGCCGATCCCCGCGTGGCCTACGTCAACTTCTCCGGGCTTCCCTCGCACCCGCATTTTGAGCGCGCGAAGAAGTATCTGCCGCTGGGCCCCGGCTCTGTGTTCTCCTTCGGGGTGAAGGGCGGCCGCACGGCCGGGCAGAAGTTCATCGAATCCCTGCAGCTGGCCTCGCACCTGGCCAATGTTGGCGATTCCCGCACCCTGGTGATACACCCGGGTTCCACCACGCACCAGCAGCTGAGCCCGGTCCAGCTGGAGTCGGCGGGCGTTCCCGAGGACCTGGTCCGCATTTCCGTGGGCCTGGAGGACATCGAGGACATCCTGTGGGACCTGGACCAGGCTCTGGACGCGGCCTCGGTTTCGACGGGCTCAACCACCGAGGCGAGCTCAACCACCGAAGCGGATTCCTGCACGGTTGGAGCGAACGTATGAGCACCAGCGGACGTACCTGGACCGGACCTTCCGCTCCGGAGCGCCTGAACCTGCTGCGCGCAGCCACCTCGATTGCGATCGTGGGCGCCTCGGACAAGCCGTCCCGGGCCAGCTATTTTGTGGCGACGTACCTGCAGTCGTCCACGCGGTACAAGGTGTACTTCGTGAACCCCGTGGTCAAGGAGATCCTTGGTGAACCGACCTACGCCTCACTGGCCGATCTTCCCGAAAGCCCGGACATCGTGGATGTGTTCCGCAAGCACGATGACCTCCCGGGTGTCCTGGACGAAGCCATCGCGGCCGGCGCCAAAACCCTCTGGCTGCAGCTCGGCTCCTGGCATGAGGACGTGGCCACGGACGCGGAAGCCGCCGGGCTCAACGTGGTGATGGACCGCTGCGTGAAGATCGAGCATGCCCGGTTTCACGGCGGGCTGCACCTGGCCGGCTTCGACACCGGCGTGATCTCCTCCAGGCGGCAGCTGCTTTCCTGACGGAAGGTGCTTCCTGAAGCAAACCTGATTAGCGGGTGAACTTCTTCAGCCAGATTGAACCGGGTCCGGCATTGCCGGCCCCGGTTTTTTCTGTCAGTGCCGGAGGGACGATGGCTGACGTCAGGGACTCCCCCGCCGCGGCGGCTTCGGCCAGGGTACCGGCAACCAGCTTTCCGGCCTTGTCGAGTTCGGCAGCGGCGTCACGGGTGACGCCCGCAGCGTTCCCCGGCGCGCCGCCGTCGTCCGTCCTTGACTTGCCGGACGGCGTACCGTTTCCGCGGCCGGCCGGCTCCGCGCCCCGGTTCTGGCCTGCGTTTTCCGGACCGTTCGCCGGCGGGGCAGTTTCCCGTTCAACAGTTTGGGGCTGTGCCGGCGCTGCGTCGTCGCGGGTTGCCGGCTCCGCGGGCAACTGCGCCTCCGCCGGATTTGCGGCTGTCCCGCTGGCGGCGGGAGTCCCTGCGATGGACCAGCCAGGAGCCCAGTCCTGCAACAACTGCTGGATGGACCTGCTGGCCTCCGCGTCCGGCGCGGTGCCGGTGGCGGCCACCCCGGTGACGCCCAGCCCCATCCCCGCGATGACGGCAAGGCCCACAACAGTGGTCCGGTGCTTCCGGAGGAGCCGGTGCCGGGCGAGCTGGTGGGTCTGGCCAGACAGGAGTGCCGCCAGTTCATGGCCGGGCTCGGGTGCAGGCAGGGAGCCTAGGGAGCCCACCGCGAGAAGGGTTTCGCGGAGGCCGGCGGCATCGTCCACACCGGCGTCAAGGAGCATTTCATCAATGGTCCGGATCAGGGAGCTGGCATTGGAGGTCATGGCGCCACGTACTCCGTCACTGCGGACTGCTCGCGCAGCCGGATCAATGCACGGCGCTGGAGCTGTTTGACGGCGCCGGCACTCTTGCCCATCACAGCGGCCACCTGGTCCACACTGAGGCCCGCGACTAGGCGTAACGACAGCACTTCCCGCTGTTCGTCCGGCAATTCGTTGAGGAGATCCGCGACCTCCTGCGGGGAAATCCGCTGCAGCACTTCAGCCTCGGCCGAGGACTCCTCGCGTCCGTCAAGGTCCGGTTCGAACGGGAGTTTACTGGGGGTGCGCTGCTGTCTCCGGTGATCGTCCACCATCCTGGCGTGCGCCACGGAGAAGACAAACGTGCGCAGCCCGGCCACGCCGCCGGTAACCTTCTGCAGCCGTGGCAGGACGGCGATGAAGACTTCCTGCATAACCGCCTCCGGATCTTCTACCCCGCGGGCTGTGAGGTAGCCCAGGACCTGTGACGCGTAGGTTCGGTACACGATGCTGAAGAGCTCCGGATCGCGGGCGCGCGCACGCAGAACGTCGTCTGTCAGTGCATCGGTCACGGACACAGGGCCTTCGGTGGAGGGGACTGGGCTTGCTCGCGTAGGGCCCGCACGTCATCCGCGGAATGCCCTCGCCAGCTAACTTTACCCTCCGGTAACAAAAGAGCCGGCCTGGAACATGATGGGGGACAAGTTCCAGACCGGCGCTTCACAGGGGTAATCGCTCCAGGCACCGCAGGGGTTACTCGGTCGGACAAAAAACTTTCCGGGACCGTGACGTCGGGGGATTCTTGCGCCGCCTACGTCCGGCGCGGCTCACGCCCAGCTCTGCGCGGTCACCCTCCCGCGCGGTGTCTTGGCAATAACAAACGTGTGAGCCCTGGCGGCGGGAACGCGCTGGTCCCCACAGTCCGGCTGGAGTTGGGCGGCGACCACCACAGCGGGCGCTGGGGCCGGCGCTGCAGCCTTGGCGGCGGGGCAGAGGTCGGTGACCAACCCTGTCCCGGCGCACTCACGGACGGCGGCGATCCCTGCAGCCACTGCGGACTTATCCTCGAAGGCCCCGGACACGGCCACCACAGTGCCATCCGGCGCCTTGAGGCGGAACCTGAACCGTGAATCCGAGTCCAAAAAAACTTCAAACTTCCCGGCCATGGTAAATCCTTCCGGTCTGCGGGTCCCGTCCGGGCGGCATCTTCGCCACGGGCGGTCCGGGAAGCATCGCTGCGTCCGGTACCTACGGGTCTGGTGGAATGATCTGCTGATCAGTTCAGGGTGTGCTTAAGAGTCTGTCCGGCTCGCGTATAGCCTCACAAGACCGGCCGCGTAAACCCTGCGTAAATTCCCAAGTGACTGGCAGTTAACGTCGCGAAAACCGCTTTTGAGAACGGTAACTGCGATTGACTTGGGCCAGCAGACGACAAAGGCGGGCCACCCACCAGGGTGACCCGCCGCCGTCGTGCCTTACGGGCTGTCAGTCGTTGATCAGATCGTGAACCACGATGGTCTGGTCGCGGTCCGGGCCGACGCCGATCGCGGAGAAGCGCGTGCCGGAGAGCTTTTCGAGGGCCAGCACGTAGTTGCGGGCGTTCTCCGGGAGGTCCTCCAGCGTGCGGGCGCCGGTGATGTCCTCGGTCCAGCCCTCGAAGTACTCAAAGATGGGCACTGCGTGGTGGAACTCGGTCTGTGTCATGGGCATTTCGTCGTGCCGTACACCGTCAACGTCGTAGGCAACGCAGACCGGGATCTGCTCGATGCCCGTGAGGACGTCCAGCTTGGTGACGAAGTAGTCCGTGAAGCCGTTCACGCGGGAAGCGTGGCGGGCCAGGACGGCGTCGTACCAGCCGCAGCGGCGCGGGCGGCCCGTGTTTACGCCGAACTCGCCACCGGTCTTCTGCAGGTACATGCCCATCTCGTCGAACAGTTCGGTGGGGAACGGTCCGGCGCCAACACGGGTGGTGTAGGCCTTGATGATGCCGATGGAGCGGGAGATCCGGGTGGGGCCGATGCCCGAGCCAACGGACGCGCCGCCGGCGGTCGGGTTGGAGGAGGTCACGAACGGGTAGGTGCCATGGTCCACGTCCAGGAACGTGGCCTGGCCGCCTTCCATCAGCACAACCTTGCCCTCGTCCAGGGCGTTGTTGAGGACCAGGGTGCTGTCGATGACCAGCGGGCGCAGGCGCTCGGCGAAGGCCAGGAAGTAGTCCACGATCTCGTCCACCACAATGTCGCGGCGGTTGTAGACCTTGACCAGGAGTTCGTTCTTCTGGCGCAGGGATCCTTCCACCTTCTGGCGGAGGATGGACTCGTCGAAGACGTCCTGGACGCGGATGCCCAGGCGGGCCACCTTGTCCATGTAGGCGGGGCCGATGCCGCGGCCGGTGGTGCCGATGGCGCGGCTGCCGAGGAAACGCTCGGTGACCTTGTCCAGGACCTGGTGGTAGGGCGCCACGAGGTGCGCGTTGGCGGAGATGCGCAGCTTGGACGTGTCCGCGCCACGGGCTTGCAGGCCTTCGATCTCCTGGAACAGGGCCTCGAGGTTCACCACGCAGCCGTTGCCGATGATCGGAATCGCGTTGGGGCTCAAAATGCCGGCCGGAAGGAGTTTGAGCTCATACTTCTCACCGCCTACGACGACGGTGTGCCCGGCATTGTTGCCGCCGTTGGGCTTTACGACGTAGTCAACGCGGCCGCCCAGAAGATCGGTGGCCTTGCCTTTTCCTTCGTCGCCCCACTGGGCTCCTACGATCACGATTGCTGGCATGGGATCCTCCCCCATTCGTTCGGGCCGCACAGGTCCATCCACCGAAATGGCAGGCCTGCGTAGCGCCGTTCATGAGAATGCCCCGAAGGCCATAGCCTGGCCGGACCGCTACGGCGGCCAACCACACAAGAGTCCGGGGCTCTTACCACCCAAGTTTAGCCGATCACGGACTTTGTCCACTCAATAGGGTGCCCGTGGCCCTTCGCGCGCGGCAAAGAACCACGGGCAGACTTCCCGCGGTCTACTACTCGTCGTCAGCTTCCTCGCCGGGACGGGACGTCTGGGTGTCCAGGCTGTCCCAGAAGGACGTGTCGGCGTCGGCAATCGAACCGTCAGCGATGGCCGCCGCAGTGGCCGTCAGTGTGGTCACTGTTTGCTGGATCAGGTAACCGTTGCTGCGGAGCCCGAGGGCGTAGCCGTCCAGATAGTGATCAGACATGCCACGCATTTCGAAGAGCAGCGTAGCAATCCCGTACTCCACTGTGATGCCGTTGCGGCTGATGGTCTCGGCGCTGCCGCCCACATACTTGCCCAAGTGGCCCCAACCGGTGGAGTCGACGTTGTTGAAGACCACGGCGCCCAACTGCTTGGACATTTCCACAACAGCCGGATCGGCATTGGGCGTGGTGGGGTACAGGATGGACCCGGAGACCAGCTTTCCATCGCGTTCGCTCCGGGTGCCCTGGTGGTGCAGGTCGATCATGTAGTCAATGCTGTACTTGCGCATGACGTTGGTGTGGAGCGCCTGGGTTTCGGGCTGGATTTTGGCGACGTGGTCGCGGTTCAGGTCCACCTCCTCGGCGTTGTACCGCGTCATGTGGCGGTCGCCCTTGGCCAGGTAGTCATCCAGCGGGAAGTTCACATCTCCCATCGCGCCGTCGGCGTTGAGCATGGGAACGATGAGGATGTTCACTCCGTCCAGAATGTCCCCCGATTTCCCGGTTCCCAGGTGTTTCACGAATGCCATGGCACCCTCGGTGGTCAGCTGCTCATTTCCGTGCTGCTGGGTCAGGTACAGGATGGTGGGCTTGGCCGGGTCCGAAATGTACTTCACCAGGTGGATGTCCCGGCCCTTGACAGTCTGGCCGATCACCTCCAGATCCATGGCTGGCTGGCGGGTGTCCTGATCCTTCAGGAAGGAGACCAACTCGTCATAGGTTGCCAGTTTCGAGGTGGTGATCTGGCCGTTGCCGTCATAGTTGGGGCCTTCGCCCACGGTAATGATGGTAAAGGTCCTGAACTGGCGTGACCCGTCGCCCACCTGACGCGTGTGAACGCTGTCTTTCCCATGATTCGTCCACCAGTTCAGGACCAGCACCAAGCTCGTTGAGCCAGGCGGACATGACCTAATAGGAGCCTGAATCACCACAGTCCCGTTGCCGTGCTGTCTGCCGGCCTGGCCAACGTGCAACACACTATGACCAGGAAGAGCAGGGCTGTCGCCATATTGACCAAGGAACTACCCCAAGTCATTGTCGGCGTTGATACCCACGCCGACACTCACCACGTCGCTGTTGTCACGGAATACGGCAAACCCATCGCTGATCAGAAGTTCGCAGCAACAGCTGCCGGCTACAGCGAAATGCTTGATTTCATCACCAGCCACGGCATCGTGACCGCGGTGGGAGTGGAAGGGACAGGCTCCTACGGAGCCGAACTGTCCCGGGTGTTAGCCAAAGAAGAACTTAAGGTCTTTGAGGTTAACCGGCCAAATCGTCAACACCGCAGGATCCGGGGAAAGTCGGATCCCCTGGACGCCTACCAGGCAGCCCAATCGGTACTCGCCGAAAGAGGCATCTCGACCCCCAAAACCAAAGATGGACCCGTGGAATGCCTTCGCGTCCTCCGGACAGCGCGGGCTTCGGCGATCAAGGCGCGCACAATCGCCATCAACCAAATCCGGAGCCTGCTTGTTTCCGCACCAGAAACGATCCGATCCAAATACCGCGGCCTCCACACATCGGCGATGATCACGACTCTTGTCCGTTCGAGGCCCTCAGGGCACCCCGCGGACACGGAGTACATCACGGCGTTGACGTTGAAAACGCTGGCCGTCCGATATCAATCTCTCCGATCCGAAATCGCTTCGACTGATGCGCTCCTGCAGGAAATCCTTGATTCGTACGCGCCATTGCTGACCGAACTGGCAGGCGTTGGCGTTGAAGTCGCCAGCCAACTCCTTGTCACAGTCGGGGACAACCCCGAACGGATCAACAATGAAGCGCAGTTCGCAGCCCTCACCGGCACCGCTCCCGTGCCCGCATCATCAGGCAAGACCAACCGTCACAGACTCAGCAGAGGCGGTGACCGCCAGGCCAACAGCGCCCTCCACCACGTCGTACTCTCCCGCATGCAATCGGACCACCGAACCAAGGACTACGTCGCCAAACGTACCGCCGACGGCAAGAGCAAACGAGAAACCATGCGCTGCCTCAAACGCTACGTCGCCCGTGAAATCTTTCGTCAGATATTTACCCCTATTGCAGCTCCTGACATCGCTGACCTCCGGCCCCTCAGACAGCAGCTCGGCGTCACGTTGCAGCAAGCTGCCGAACAACTCAGCCAGTGGCCCTCCAACCTGTCCCGCATAGAACGAGGGATCGCCAGAAACGACCATGTCGCCCAAAAGTACCGGCAATGGCTCACCCAACAGAAACTCTCCCCAAGCATGTGAAATAGCTCCAAGAATGACGTGCTCGACGCTCTCAGTAGCTGCTTGTTCTCCGCTGTCCACAACCGGGGACAATTCACATGGGTTATCCACCGCTACCGCTGCCGAGGGAGCTCCGCCATGGCTCCCAAAAAAATCAGCCGTGGATAACCCGAATTGACCCCAGCCGTGGACAGCTAAAAGTCACCCTGAGTTGCGCCAGGCCAGCCACAAAAGCGTCACGACCCGGGAGCGCGGACGGGGGCTTACTCCCAACAGGTCAGCCCCTGAATCAAACGACATCGTTCAATTTGACGCATATAGGAGTATCGGAACGAAGTCACTTAGAGTCCGGCCCCCAACCCATTGACATGCTCGAAGCCTGAAGTTAGCGTTTAGTTCCGGCCCAAGGAGGTGAGCGATGCTCAACGATACAGACCTCCTGCAGGCTCTGCGGCGTCACTGGGAGTACTCTGGCAAGGACGAGGACATCTCCCACGAGATTTACCACGACGACGCGGTGCTTGAGTTCCCTCAGTCTGGCGAACGGTTCGAAGGCGTGGAGAACTTCCGCGAATGGCGGCGGCAGTATCCAGCGAGGCTCAAGTTCCACACTCGACGAATCACTAATCGTGAAGACCTGGTCGTTGTGGAGAACCTGATCAGTTACGACGGCGCGCCATGGATGTACACCGTCAGCTTGCTGGAGTTCCGGGGCGACCGGGTTGCGCACGAGCGTATCTACATCATGGATGGCTGGGATGCTGCCGAGTGGCGCACGCCATGGCGCGCCGAGAGGTCTGCGGACCCGCCGCCGCCCCCTCCGTAGCTCGACAGTTGAACTCCCTCCGGAGCCCACATCGCCGACGAGGCCAACGGCGTCCGTGACTCATCCACCTCTACCGGGTGCCCCTATCAATGCCGATCTGCGAAACGACCGATCTACTTATGGTGGTCTTGGTCCAATCCGTTACACCATCCCTGAATCAAACAGCAATGTTCAATTTGACGCCTATAGGAGCATCATGGGCCAACGGTGCCGGCGCGGCGAGTGCCGCCAGAACCAGGGCTCCGGATACGGCCGCGGTCCTTAAGGTTGCCAGGGTTTTGTTCACGGTACGTTACCTCTTTCGACTGCATGGAGGGTGCGACAAGCCGCAACGTCCTTATTGCGGGCTGTCACAGAAGCCAATCAAGCTAAACGAAAGCTGTCAATTAACTTGACAAAGACTGATCGCCCTGTGCCGTCCATCACGGGAGGTTAGGGCCGGGCCCCGCATTTCGCGGGGCTTGCTAAACTGATAGAGATCGACCAGGAATCGGTCCACACCACATTTCAAACCACGCCGGACGGGCGCGCCCATCACGCGCCCATTTTCCGGATTGGCAGCATCGCCGAGCCCCGCAGGAGACATTGCACTATATGACAGCCCTGGCCCCCGAATCCCTCCGTGAACAGCTCCTGAGCCGCCGCTACGAGCCCAACGTTGCCGCCGTCAACGAGCTGTGCGATTCCCTGCAGAGCGTCAAGCCCCACACCGAAGTCCCCTACGTCGACCCCATGCACGACGTGGACGAGTGCCGCATCATCAGCCTCTACTCCAACATCGGCGAGGCTGACCCGTCCGGCTTCATCACCGCCGGCGACGAAGACGCCGCCACCCGCATGCTCGGCATCCAGTGGAAGCTGGGCCTGCGCCCGGAGTTCGTGATGCCGTGGAACGTGCACCCGTGGCACACCCCCGGCGAGGTCAACGGCAAGTTCACGCCGGACCAGATTTCCGCCGGCCTCAAGCCGCTGCTGAAGTTCCTCGCCGTGGTCCCCCGCGCCTCGGTGATCGTGGCCCACGGCACCGAAGCCAACCGCCTGGCCAACCTGCTGCTGAAGACCGAAGTTCCGCTGCTCTGGCGCCGCGGGCTGAAGACCTACAAGGTCCGCTCCCTCAGCGGCCGCGCCTTCGCCGGGACTCCCGCGCGGCAGGAACAGTACCTCGAGGAAATGCGCGTCGTCTACACCGACGCCATGGCCCGCACAGGGCTCGCGAAGGTCTAACCACCGGAACGCTCAACCACCTTACGACGGCGGGCGGTCACCTTTTGTTCTAAAGGTGACCGCCCGCCGTCGTACTTCCTTAAGTACTTGCGCTGACTTCTCAGCCCGCGGTAAGCAGGTCCTTGAGTTCGTCCTGGATCAGCGAAGCGCCGGTGGGACCAAGGCCCAGGAACCAGGTGTCATCGCTGACGGCCTTGGCGTGGCCGGACTTGACGGCCTCGAGGCGGGGCCAGACGGCGCCTTCAACAACAGAGGTTTCCCCGGTGGCGGAGGGCTCGCCGTAGCTGCTGTAGAAGATCCAGTCGGCATCGGCGTCGCCGATGTTCTCGGCGGAGATCTCCGCAGCCAGCTCGTCTATGTCCTGGTTCTCCGGCCGGGCGATGCCGGCGTCCTTCAGGATCACGCCGATGAGCGATTTGTTGGCGTAGAGGCGGATCTTGCCCGGCAAGAAGCGGACCAGGGATACCTTCTGGTCGTCCGGGACTGCAGCCTTCAGTTCGTCGGCCTTGGCCTGGTAGGCGTTGAGCGCGGCGACCGCCTTGGTCTCTTCGCCCAGTGCCTCGCCAGCCAACAGGAAGTTTTCCTTCCACGGAAACCCCGGTCGGATGCTGAAGACGGTGGGAGCAATCTGGGAAAGCTGCGGGTAGAGCTTGTCCGCACGCAGCTTGCTGCCGATGATGAGGTCCGGCTTCAGGGCAGCGATCGCCTCGAGGTTCAGGTCCTGGATAGTGCCCACAGTTTCCACGCCGGCCACCTTGTCAGCCAGGTAGCCGGGGACCGCGTTGGCACCTTCCGTGGTGGGCATGCCCACCGGAGTGAGGCCCAGGGAGACCAGGGCGTCGAGCTCACCGGTGTCCAGGACTACGATGCGCTCCGGCTTTTTGTCGAGAGTGGTCTCGCCGTTGGCGTGCTTGATGACGCGGGGGAATTCTCCGGCCTCCGCGTCGCTGCCCAGCTTGGCAGTCTCGGCGTCGGCGGTAGTGAACTTGGAGCCGCCGGTGGCAACTTCTGCGTTGCCGGCGGTGCCGGAAGCGGTGGTGGCACTGCCACAGCCGGCCAGCATGCCAAGAACTAGCAGGGCACCGGCGACTTTGAGGCCGGTGCTTCGTCCGCGGGTTGGGGTACGTGCGGAGTCGTGCTCCGTCACTGAATCGTCAATTTTCACGAAGTAAGGATAACCTAATTAGAATGTGATCCTTGATCCGGGCGTTGCCCGGAAGGTCCCCAACCCGTGCCGGAGCGCCCTATACCCATGCAACAAGACACCATCCCCGGGGAATCTCGGCCGAACGCCGGCACTCACTTCACTGTCACCGCGGCGGGCGTCCCGGCAGAGATGCCGCCCAGCCCGGGCGCGGTCCGGCGGGGCAGCTGGCGGCTGGTCCTGCTGCTGGCCGCAGTTGGTGCCCTCACCGGCGCCGCGCTGCTCAGCCTCGCCATCGGCGCCAAGTCCATTCCGCTGGAGTCGGTGCTGCAGGCCTTCTTTGCCTATGCAGATACCGCGGACCACGCCATCATCCTGGAGAACCGCCTGCCGCGGACGTTGCTGGGCATCATTGCCGGGATGGCCCTGGGAGCGGCCGGCGCACTGATCCAGGCCATCACACGCAACCCGCTCGCGGACCCTGGCGTGCTGGGCGTTAACGCCGGGGCGACCTTTGCCATTGTGATAGCCGTAGGCGTCTTTGGCGTCTCTACAATGAGCGGATACATGTGGTTCGCGCTGGGGGGCGCCGTGCTGGCAGCCGCGGTTGTGTACTTCATAGGCAGCGCCGGCCGGAACATCGTGAACCCTGTGCGGATCACCCTCGCGGGCGTGGCACTGGGGGCGGTGCTGACAGGTATTTCCTCCGGGCTGACGCTCATTAACCCACGGTCCTTCGACCAGCTGCGGTCCTGGAGCATCGGCTCGCTGGACAGCCGGTCCATGGACAGTGTCCTGGTGGCGGCGCCGTTCATCGGGGCGGGCCTGCTGATAGCCGTGATCACCACCCGTGGCCTGAACGCGGTGTCGCTGGGCGACGAACTGGCCACCGCGCTGGGTGCCAACTCGAACCGGACCCGCATCCTGGGGCTCGTCGCCATCACCTTGCTCAGCGGCGCAGCCACCGCCGCGGCCGGCCCCATCGGCTTCATCGGCCTGATGATTCCGCATGTGGCCCGCTGGCTGATCGGGCCGGACCAGCGCTGGATCATGGCGTACACCCTGGTCCTTTCACCACTGCTGCTGCTGGTTTCTGATGTCCTGGGCCGGGTAGTGGTACCCGGCGAGCTCCAGGTGGGCATCGTGACATCCTTCATCGGCGCACCGGTGCTGGTGGCCCTCGCCCGGCGCCGGAAGGCCAGTGCACTGTGAGCGTCGATTTCGGCAAAGCCGCCTGGCAGATCCGCACCCCCGGCGGCGGAATCAGCCTCCGCGTCAGCCGCAGGACAGTTGCCGTGGGCATTCCGGTCGTGCTCCTCACCATCGCGGTATCTGTCATGGCCCTCGCCAGCGGCGCACTGGAGATCAGCGTTGAGCAGGTCCTGCGCGCCTTCACCGGGACAGCGGAAAGCATGGCCCAGACCGTCGTTATGGAATGGCGGCTGCCGCGTGTCCTGATGGCGGTGCTGTTCGGCGCAGCCCTGGGCGTGAGCGGCGGAATTTTCCAGTCGCTGACCCGCAACCCACTGGGCAGCCCGGACATCATCGGATTCAACACCGGAGCCTACACAGGCGCGCTGCTCGTGATCCTGACCATGGGCGGCAGTGCCCTTCAGATTGCCGGCGGCGCACTGATCGGCGGGCTGTTGACTGCCCTGGCGGTCTACCTTCTTGCTTACCGCCGAGGCATCCAGGGTTTCCGGCTGATCATTGTGGGCATCGGTGTCAGCGCCGTGCTGGCCTCGGTCAATCACTGGATCGTGCTGCAGGCTGAGCTTGAGGTGGCCATGAGTGCCGCCGTCTGGGGCGCGGGTTCCCTCAACGGCATCAGCTGGGAGCAGGCCTGGCCCGCGGCAGCCGTCATCGCCGTCGCACTCCTCGCCTCGGTCTTCGTGGTGCCCTCCATGCGCACACTGGAACTGGGTGACGACGCTGCCAAGGCACTGGGAGTACGCGCCGAACCGGTGCGGATCGCCTTGGTGGTGCTCGGCGTCGGACTTACCGCCGCCGTGACCGCAGCCGCGGGTCCCATTGCCTTCGTTTCGCTGGCCGCCCCGCAGCTGGCCCGCCGGATGACCGGCAGCGCCGGCATCGCCCTGCTGCCGTCGGCCCTTGTCGGGGCGCTGCTCCTGGCAGCCAGCGACTTCGCGGCACAACGCCTGTTTTCGCCCATTCAACTGCCCGTGGGCGTCGTCACCGTCTCCATCGGTGGCATTTATCTCATCTGGCTGCTGGCCAGGGAAGCGAGGAAGTCGTGAGCATCTCCACCAAGGCTCCCGCGCAACTGCAGGCCCGCGGGCTCAGTGCAGGGTATGACCGGAAAATCGTCAGCCAGGAACTTTCCCTCACCATCCCCGACGGCCGCTTCACCGTCATCGTGGGACCGAATGCATGCGGCAAGTCGACGCTGCTGAAAACCCTGGCCCGCCTGATCAAGCCGCACGCCGGCGAGGTGGTCCTCGACGGCCGCTCCATCTCCGCCATCCCCGCCAAGGAACTGGCCCGCACGTTGGGCCTGCTGCCGCAGTCGTCCATTTCCCCCGACGGCATCACCGTAGCCGAACTGGTGGCCCGCGGCCGCTTTCCGCACCAGAAGCTGCTGCGCCAGTGGAGCAAGGAGGATGAGGCGGCCGTAACGGAAGCCATGGCCATGACCGGCGTGACCGCACTGTCCGCCACGCTGGTGGACGAGTTGTCCGGCGGGCAGCGGCAGCGCGTCTGGGTTGCCATGGTGCTGGCCCAGGAAACCCCGCTGCTCCTGCTGGATGAACCCACAACGTTCTTGGACATCGCCCACCAGATCGAACTCCTGGAACTCTTCCGCGAGCTGAACCGCACCCGTGGCTATACCTTGGTGGCGGTACTCCACGACCTCAACCACGCCAGCCGTTACGCGGACAATATCGTGGCCATGAAGGACGGGCGGGTGGTGGCCGAGGGCGCTCCGGCCGACGTCATTACCGAGGAACTGGTGGAAGAAGTCTTCGGGCTGCCCTGCCGCGTCATCGAAGACCCCGTCTCGCTCACCCCGCTGGTCATCCCGCTGGGCCGGCCGGCGCATGCCGAAATGGCCGGGTAGGTTTCGACACCACCGGCTGGGCCCACGCCCGCCGTCGTTCGCTCCTTAAACCCCAACGCGGGGTCACTTCCTGCCCAAAAACGATGGTTTATTGGGCGGGAAGTGACCCCGCGTTGCATTTAAAACTACTTACCCTCGATGGCTGCCTTGGCTGCCGGGTCCGAGTCGTTGAGGAACTTCTCGATGCGTTCCGGCTCCTCGGCTTCGCCGATGGCCGTGGACGCGCGGCCCAGCGAGTAGAGCGCCCGCAGGAAGCCGCGGTTGGGTTCGTGCTCCCACGGGATGGGGCCCACGCCACGCCAGCCGTTGCGGCGCAGCGAGTCCAGCCCGCGGTGGTACCCAACGCGCGAGTAGGCGTAGGAATCGATGGTGCGGCCCTCGGCCCACGCCTCCTCCGCCAGGACAGCCCACAACAGCGACGACGTGGGGTGCTTTTCCACCAGGTCCAGGGCTTCGGCGCCGGCGTCCAGCTGCGCGTAGACGTCCGTCTCGGCAGGCAGGAGCGTTGGCTCCGGGCCCATGAGGTTCTTGCGGAACTCGTCCGACATGGCTAGAACGTCTTGCCGACGGAGCCGAGCTGGCGGGCGGCCTCGACGATGCGGGCAGCCATGCCGGCCTCGGCTGAAGCGCCCCAGACGCGGGGATCGTAGGTCTTCTTGTTGCCCATTTCGCCGTCGATCTTCAGGACGCCGTCGTAGTTGGCGAGCATGTGGCCGGCCACCGGGCGGGTGAAGGCGTACTGGGTGTCGGTGTCGACGTTCATCTTGATCACACCGTAGGAAACGGCATCAGCGATTTCCTGGTCACTGGAGCCCGAACCGCCGTGGAACACGAGGTCGAACGGGTTCTCCTTGCCGATCTTGGCGCCCACCTCGGCCTGGATCTGCTTGAGCAGCTCCGGGCGCAGCTTCACGCCGCCGGGCTTGTACACACCGTGGACGTTGCCGAACGTCAGCGCGGTCAGGTAGCGGCCGTTCTCGCCGGCACCCAAGGCTTCAATGGTGGCCAGGGCGTCTTCGGTGGTGGTGTAGAGCTTCTCGTTGATTTCGTTCTCAACGCCGTCTTCCTCGCCACCAACAGTGCCGATTTCGACCTCGAGGATGATCTTGGCGGCGGCGGCACGCTCCAGCAGTTCGCGGGCGATGCGCAAGTTGTCTTCAAGGGCCTCGTGCGAGCCGTCCCACATGTGCGAGTTGAAGATCGGGTTGCGGCCGGCCTTGACCTCGGCCTCGGACGCTGCCAGCAGCGGCAGGACAAAGCCGTCCAGCTTGTCCTTGGGGCAGTGGTCCGTGTGGAGGGCGATGTTGACGTTGTAGTTCTTGGCCACTTCACGGGCGAAGGCGGCGAAGCCGAGCGAACCGGCCACCATGTCCTTCACCGATGCGCCGGACCAGTACGCTGCGCCACCGGTGGAAACCTGGATGATGCCATCGGACTCAGCCTCAGCGAAACCGCGGATGGCTGCGTTCAGGGTCTGCGACGACGTCACGTTGACCGCCGGGAACGCAAAGCCTCCGGCCTTGGCACGGTCGATCATCTCGGAGTAGATCTCTGGGGTTGCAATGGGCATGGTGACTCCTATGCTGAGTTTTCGTCTGTGGGTTGTGACCCTGGAGAGTAGACCTCTTACGGCTAGCCACCATCCTAGCCATTTCTGTGCAGGGGCAGTGTTTCGGGTCACGCAGGCCGGTAACACTTACGCTCACATGCCGCACCGAGATGGCACTTCGCAGCAGTACCGGAGCCCGGGACAGCCGCGAAGTGCCATCTCGTGCAGGGGTTTAGCCGTACAACCAGCAGTTGCTCACTGCGGACCGGTTTGAGAAGCGGCGCTCCAGGAAGATGAACGCCTGCGGGATGGCGGCCGCGTAGCCGCCAATGTGGGTGGCCCCGGCCGTGACATCGAAATACACCGACGATCCGGCGCCGCACCAGCGCTTGGCCAGCTGCCTGCCTTGGTCGTAGGGGATGACGTCATCGAGGACGCTGTGCGAGAGCAGTACGGGGACCTGCGGCGCCCGGCCGTTGCCGATCTTCTGTGCGGCAATGACGGTTTTTAGCTCGGGGAGCTCCAGCAGCGAGCTCAGCTTCTGCCCCGAAACCGTGAGCTGCGCAGTGTTCAGGAAGCCGCTTGAGGCGATCGACTGCAACGTGCATTCGTTGTCTGTCGCCGCCAGCTTCGCCCGCCCTGCGGCGTTGAGGTGGGGGCTCAGGTCCAGTCCGCCGGCGGCGCCCATGCCCGTTACCGCGTAGAGCAGGAACCCGGTGTACAGGCCGCCGTCGAGGTTTCGTCCGACGGCGGGAAGGTCGGCGGGGACCGCCCCCGCGTACGCGCCCTTGAGGTTCAGCTCCGGAGCGTATTGGGGTGCAAGCTCGACGGCGGCTGCCGAGGCGCCGCCGCCCTGCGAGTAGCCGGCCAGCGCCACCGGGCCGCCGGGGACGATCTGCGGGTTCCCCAACCGCTGGGCGGCACGGGTGGCGTCCAGGACGGCGTGCGCCTGCGATTCGCGCGCCATGTAGGTGTGGCTGCCGGCCGTGCCGAGACCCTCATAGTCGGTCACTGCTACGGAGTAGCCCCGCGCCAGCAGCCCGGCGATGAAGATCCCCTCGTATTCCTCGCCGGTAGCCATGGCCCGGGACGGTGCGCATTGGTCCCCCTGCCCCTGGGTTCCGGGGGCGTAGCTGACCAGCGGACGCGGGCCGGACCCGGTCCAGGCCGCGTACGGCACCATCACTGTGCCGGTCACGGCGACAGGCACTCCGGAACTGTTCACGGAGCGGTACATGATGCGCTGCACGGAGGCCTGGGCCCGGATGGTCTTGAGGGGATCGACATAGAAGACAGACGGCTCCGTCCGGACCAGGTCGCCGTTGTTGGCCGGAAGTGAGGCGGGGGTGATGTAGAAGTCGAGCGGGTTGGCCGTCGTAGCCGGTGTTGTGGCTGGGGCAGAAGCGGCTTGGGCTACCGCGCCACTACCGAAGGTGAGAACCGCGGCCAACACAATGGCCGAACAGCCGCGTACAGAAGGATGCTTCATTGAACCTCCAGTCAGTGCCACGCTCGCCAGTGAGTGTGATCCAGCCACATGCTACTGGCGGGTAACTTGTGGGCCTAGGGATTCGCGAAGATTACCGATAGTTTCGTCTCAGATTCAGCCGGAGTACAACTCGGCGCGGGTCAGACGGGCTGGCTGAAAACGTGCCGGCGGATCCAGGCATGCATGGCGATCGCGGCGGCGGAGGCGGCGTTGATGGAGCGCGTGGAGCCGAACTGCTCGATGGACAGGGTGGCCAGGGCCG
Source organism: Pseudarthrobacter sulfonivorans (assembly GCF_001484605.1). Taxonomy (NCBI): domain Bacteria; kingdom Bacillati; phylum Actinomycetota; class Actinomycetes; order Micrococcales; family Micrococcaceae; genus Pseudarthrobacter; species Pseudarthrobacter sulfonivorans. The sequence continues at coordinate 1,733,538 of NZ_CP013747.1, forward strand.
CCTCGTGGACCTCCGGCGTCAGCCCGGGCCCTTCCTGGCCGAACACCAGGACGCAGTCCTTGGGCAGCTCATACGTCTCCAGGGGCACGGAGTCGGGGAAGATGTCGATCCCGATGATCGCGAGCCCCTCCCCCTGCGCCCACACCACGAAGTCCTCCACGGTGGAGTGGTGGCGGACGTGCTGGTAACGGTCGGTGACCATCGCCCCGCGCCTGTTCCACCGGCGTCGTCCGATGATGTGGACTTCCTTGGCGAGGAACGCGTTGGCGGTGCGCACCACGGTGCCGATGTTGAGGTCGTGCTGCCAGTTTTCGATGGCGATGTGGAAGTTGTGCCGCTTGGAATCGAGGTCCGCCACGATCGCGTCATGCTTCCAGTAGCGGTACTGGTCCACCACGTTGCGGCGGTCGCCGTCGGCGAGCAATTCCGGATCCCAGTGGTCACCTTCCGGCCACGAACCCTCCCAGGGCCCGACGCCGACCTCCGCCTTTGGCTCCGGCGCCTCCTCGGGCGCTGGCTCCTCCGCTGGAATCGGAAGAGGTTCGACTGGGTTTCCGGGCATTTGTTTCACCCCTCAACACTAGACTGGACCACTGGAGCATTCATCACCGGCGGAGGTAAACGTGGCAGAAGCAGACCAGGTACAGGGTTCACCGGCGGTTTACCGCAGCGGCCAGGAGATCGAATGCTGGCTGACAGACATGGACGGCGTACTCGTCCACGAAAACCATGCTGTCCCAGGGGCCGCCGAACTGATCCAGCGCTGGGTGGACACGTCCAAGCGGTTCCTGGTGCTGACGAACAACTCGATCTTCACGCCCCGCGACCTGGCCGCCAGGCTCCGGGCCTCCGGGCTGGAGATCCCCGAGGAGAACATCTGGACGTCCGCGCTGGCCACCGCCACCTTCCTGAAGGACCAGGTGCGGGGTTCCGGCTCCGGGAACCGCGCCTACACCATCGGCGAGGCAGGGCTGACGACGGCGCTGCACGAGGCAGGCTTCATCCTCACCGACCAGGACCCGGACTATGTAGTGCTCGGCGAAACCCGTACGTACTCCTTTGAGGCCATCACCATGGCCATCCGCCTGATCCTGGCCGGGGCCCGCTTCATTGCCACCAACCCCGACGCCACCGGCCCGTCCAAGGACGGCCCGATGCCCGCGACGGGCGCGATCGCCGCGCTCATCACGAAGGCCACAGGCCGGGAACCGTACATTGTGGGCAAGCCGAATCCCATGATGTTCCGGTCCGCCATGAACCAGATCGATGCGCACTCGGAGACCACGGCAATGATCGGGGACCGGATGGACACCGACATCATCGCCGGCATGGAGGCAGGCCTGCACACGGTCCTGGTCCTCAGCGGCATTACGCAGCGCGAAGACATTGCCGCCTATCCGTTCCGGCCCAACCAGGTGCTGAACTCCGTGGCCGACCTGAAGAACCAGATCTAGAAGACCGTCACCTTCGAGCCGCCGCGGGGCAGCGGAAAAAAGTCGTCCATGAGCCGCTCCACGATGGGCCGGTAGATGAGCGGATTCCAGCCAGGGCTCGCGTGCGCCGGCAGGGCCCCGTCCGTTTGCAGGTCCATGGAGACCATGTGGGGTTGGAACGCCGCCGACCACGCGTCCTTGGCCGTCTGGTACCGGACCGTGCGGTCTTTCGGGTTGCCGATGTACGCCATCCGCGTGGCGCCGAGCTTGTCCACAAACCGGTTTCCGTCGAAGTGGTAGATGTAGGCCGACTCGGACTGGATGAGCACACTGGACGGGGCGATCGGGGACAGCTGCTCCATGGTCTGGTCCAGGATCTGCCGCCAGGTCCGCTCGTCCTTGTGGATGACGCGCTCCCCCAGTTCGTAGCTGCCACGGACCACGGACGGGACCCGGAAGCCGCTCTCATACAGGAACACCACGCCGTCGAACCAGCTCTCGTCCAGCACGTCGCTCCGGCTGTAGGGGCTGGAGTCCAGCAGGATAAAGTCAACCTCCACGCCGTGGAATTCCCTGAGCCGCGCGGCCACCTGGGTGGCCACCATGCCGCCGAAACTGTGGCCGTAGAAGAAAAGCTTGGTCAGCTTTTTCGCCCGGACATGTTCGATGACGGCGATTACCACCTCGTCGATGTCCAGCCCTAGGTTGGAATAGCCGACGGCGGCCAGCTGGCCGCGCTTGTTCAGCGCACCACGCATCGCGTTCAGGATCCAGAGCGCCTCTTCCCAGCTGGTCTTGTAGCCGGGGAAGAGGAACCAGCTGGCGTTCGGGTAGTAGGCGTCGGCGAAGTCGTCCGCGACCTGCAGTATGCGGTTGACCTGCCGCTCCGCCTGGACCCGGCGGGTGACCAGCATGTCCGCTGCCAGCAGGGCCGAGGCGCCCGTGCCGGCCAGGAACCCGCGGCGCGAAAACCGCTTGAGTGCGGCGGCATTGGCCAGCAGCCGGGCTTGATGAGCTCCTGGCTGTTCCTGCGGATCTGCTTCCCCCCTGTACGGCACACCTCTACCGTAGCCACAGCTGAAGCCGCCGCTGCAACCCCGGCCTCGGGTAACCCCTGGCGTGAACCCGCTAGGAGAGGCCCAGCTCGTCCTTGCCGAAGGCGAACAGGTAGGGCACACCGGTCTCGGCTTCGATCTTTTCCTTGGCACCGGTGTCCCGGTCCACGATGACGGCCACGGCCACCACGTTTCCGCCGGCCTTTTTGACACCCTCCACAGCGGTGAGCGCCGAGCCGCCGGTGGTGGACGTATCCTCCAGGACCAGGACCTTGCGGCCCTCAACCGACGGACCTTCAACCTGGCGGCCCATGCCGTAGGACTTCTGGGCTTTGCGGACCACAAAGGCGTCCACGGTGCGGCCGGCGTCCACGGCGGAGTGCATCACAGCGGTGCCCACGGGGTCAGCACCCATGGTCAGGCCACCGGCGCACTCAAAGTCGATCCCGGCGTCGTCCGTCAGTGCCAGCATGACCTGGCCCACCAGCTTGGAGGCCTCGTGGTGCAGCGTGATGCGGCGAAGGTCGATGTAGTAGTCGGCCTCGGCGCCGCTGGAGAGGATCACCTTGCCGCGGACCACGGCAAGTTCCTTGATCAGTTCCAGCAGGCGGGCACGTGCGGCGGCAGCGTCAAGAGGGGAAGTCATGGTGTCCAGTTTAGTGGTTCCCCGATTTGTGACGGCGCGCCCAGCCGGGTGGCTTTGCTGCCGGCTGCGGCTGAACGCGGCGGGCGAAGGAAGGCGCATGTTCCGGCCGGGGTCCGAACGAAATGAGCCGCGGCATCAGCCGCCGGACCATGGGGGCGTGCCGGACCACAAAAAGCAGGGCCCGCGGGGGCTCCGTTCTCCTTCCGGCGAACAATGGGACGAACACTGCGCGGTGCAGCATGCGCTGCACCGTCTGGACAACAACGGTGGGCATCCTGCGCCTCCGTTCCACTCCAGCGAGATCCTGCACCGATACGTCCCCCCGGAGCAGTGCTGGCGCCAACCGGCCCGCTGCCGCCACGGCATCCTGGATAGCCAGGTTGATGCCCACGCCACCCACCGGGGACATGGCATGGGCAGCGTCTCCAATACACAAAAGCCCGTCCACGTACCAGCGCCGCAGCCGGTCCAGCCGCACATCCAGCCAGTGCAGGTCCTCCATGGACCGGATCGAATCCACTCGGTCAGCCAGGTCAGGACGCAGTCCGGAAACGCGCTCCCTGAAGCGTTCGACGCCCTCGGCCCGGATCCGCGCGTCTTCACCCTTCGGGCCGAGATACCCCATCTGGTAATAGTCGTCACGGAACAGGGCGATCATGGCTTCCCGGTCTCGGAATGCCGGGACGATGCCCGCCACGGCGCCCTTCTCCGACGCATGGCGCGGAAGCCTGAACCACCATGTGTCGAAGGGGACGGGGTAGTTCCTTGGCTTCAGCCCGGCGGCCCGCCGCAGCACTGAATGGCGCCCATCAGTGGCCACCACGAGGTCCGCACGGAGTGCACCTTCGCGGCCGTCGAGCGTGCGGTAGCGGACGCCGGCGACGCGTCCGCCGTCGAACATTAACGACGTTGCTTCGTGTTGCATCAAGAGCGTGAAGGTGGGTTCGCGCGCGGCCTCAGTGGCCAGGAAGTTCAGGAAGTCCCACTGCGGCATCATGGCAATGTAGTTGTACGGGGGCTTCAGGGACGCGAAATCCCCGAAAGTGACCAAACCGGCGCCCGGGATGGGGATGGCAACGTTGTTCAGCCTGCTCTGCGGAAGCTGGTGGAAGCTGTCGCCCAGTCCCAGTTCATCGATCAGCCTGATGGTGGAGGCATGCACGGTGTCGCCGCGGAAATCCCGCAGGAAGTCGCCATGCTTTTCAAGGACCGTGACCTTCACGCCTGCCCGGGCCAGCAGCAGCCCCAGCATCATGCCCGCCGGCCCGCCGCCAACAACGGCGCACACCGTTCGCTCCATGCACTAACGGTACGCCGCACGTGAAGTGGCCGCACTCGCCTGGTTTGGGACGCGGAAATGGCCCTGTGACGCAGAAATGGAATGGCGCTACGCATATCCGCGTAGCGCCATTCCAGCTGCGAGTCGTCAGCCTAAAACCGCAGCGATAACCCTAGAGCCGCGTGTCGAAAGAATCGCAGAAGACATTCTCGTTGAACGTCCCCTGGAACTCAGACTTGCCCATGATCTTCTCGATCGTGGCCCGGATGGCCTCCACAGTTCCCGCATGGGCGTGGATGGCGGTCTTGACCATCGGCACGTCGATGAGGTGGTTGGGCTGGTTCAGCGACACAAACACGGTGGGCACCTCGGTGACATACCACGGGATTTCCGCGGCCATCGGGGTGGACCACTTGATCCGGATGGCCGCCTCCTGGGCAAAGCCCTTGACGTTCGCGAAGACAAACGCGGCGTCGTACTTGTCCGCGTAGTCGCCGGTGGCTTCCTCGGAGATGATGGACATGAAGTTGATGCCCTTCTCCCCGGCAGCTTCGCGCTGAGCGGCGGTTTTGAACAGGTGCACCTCGAAGCCGGCTTTTTCCAGTTCGTCCTTGACCGTGTCCAGGTACGCCAGCGGGTCCGCCCGGGTGAAGTCCGAGCCGCCGGAGATGCCGTACAGGCGGATCCGCTTGTGCGTTTCCGGCCGGATGGGCAGGTTGTGCGCGGTGTCCTTGACCAGGGTGACGGTCTTGTCCGCGATCTCCGCCGCGATGGCCCGGTGCGCCTCGCTGCCGATCACAGCGAGTGCTTCCACGGGCGGAACCAGTTCGTTGCGCGCCTTCAGGTGCAGCCCCAGCGAGGCCTTGAGGGCCAGGATGCGGCGCAGGGCGTCATGCAGGCGCTGCTCTGTGATGACGCCGGACTTGTAGCCATCCAGCATGTACTGGAAGTCTTCGTCGGCGTTGCGGAAGAACAGAAACATGTCGCACCCGGCGGCAATGGTCGCAGGAACCAGGTCCTTGCGCTTCATGGCCTGGGTGAGCCCGATCATCTGCGAGGCGTCCGTGAGGATGAGCCCGTTGAACCCGAGCTCGCCGCGCAGCAGGTCCTGGAGCAGCTCCGGGGCCAGGGTGGCGGGCAGGATGTCCTTGTCCGCCATGCCCGGGCGGAAGTGCCGGGAAAGCTCCGGCGCACCGATGTGCCCGACCATGATGGACTGCACGCCGTGCCCGATCATTTCGCGGTACACGTGGCCATACGTCTTGTTCCACTCGTCGTAGCCGAGAGTGTTGTAGGACGTGACCACGTGCTGGTCGCGCTCGTCCATGCCGTCGCCCGGGAAGTGCTTCATGGCGCAGGCAGTGGGAGATTCACTGATGCCGTCGAAGTACTCCTTGGCCCGCTCCACCACGATCTCCGGCGTGTTGCCGAAGGCCCGGGTGGAAATGACCGTGTTCCGCCAGTTGTAGTGGATGTCCACAATCGGCGCGAACGCCCAGTTGCAGCCCAGAGCTGCGGTTTCAACGCCGGCAACCCGCCCCATCCGGCGTGCGATGGACTTGTCCGGGTGCGAACCTGCCTGCAGGTGCGTGGACACAAACGTGCCGTCGTCGCAGCTTCCGGCGCCACCCATTTCCGGGTTGGACGCCACCAGCAGCGGCACCTTGGACTTCGACTGCGCATGCCGGATGTGTTCCTGAACGGCAGCGGACGGGCCCGGGCGGTACCGCATGCCGCCCACATGGAAGTTCTCCAGCACACCGTCGAGGTACTCCGGGGAGTAGTCGTTGTTGTGGTTGATGAACAGCTGCCCGATCTTTTCCTCAAGCGTCATCGATTCCAGGGTGGTGTTCACCCAGATGATCGCTGCGTCGTCGAGGTTGAACGGCGAGGCCTGGAGGTCGACGTCGAACTGGCGCCCTGGGGTGCCAGCGGCACCGACGGCGGCAGTTCCGTCCGCAGGTGCGGAGCTGCCGACGGCGGCAGTCACCGCAGCTGCGATACCCGCCAGCGCGTCGGCCACCACCTGGTCCACCGGACCGGCGATGTCCACCACGATGCCTGCCTCATCGGCTTCGAGCGCTTCGAGGGTTGCCAGCTGGGATTCCAGCAGCGCGGGCGGCATAAAGTGCCCGGAGCGGCCCTCAGTACGCGCCCGAAGAACCTCCTTGCTGCCGTGCAGGTGAAGGAACACCGTATCCGGCGCCTGGGCGCGGATGGCGTCGCGGTAACTGCGGCGAAGAGCCGAGCAGGCCAGAACCAGGCCACCCTTGGCAGCTGCGAGTTCAGAGCCCACCGTGGCAAGCCACGGCCAGCGGTCCTCGTCGGTCAGCGGAGTGCCCGCTGCCATCTTGGCGACGTTCTCCACCGGGTGGAGGGAATCGCCGTCGAGGAACTGGACGCCGAGCTCACGGGCCACCAGGTCACCGATGGTGGTCTTGCCGCAGCCGGAGACACCCATCACGATGACGCGGGGACCGGTGGCTCCTGCTGCTGGGGAGGGAGATGGCGTGGCGGTCACCAGTCGTGCACCGTTCCGTCTACCAGGCGGTTGTACGGCAGGTAGGCCTGCTGGTACGGGTACGCTGCCGCGGCTTCCTCGTTGAATTCGACGCCGATGCCGGGCTTGTCACCCGGGTGCAGGTAGCCGTCCTTGAAGGTCATGGACTGCTCGAAGACCTCGTTGGTCTTGTCCGAGTGCTGCATGTATTCCTGGATGCCGTAGTTGTGGATGGCCAGGCCAACGTGCAACTGCGCCGCGAAGCCCACAGGGGAAATATCCGTGGGGCCGTGGAAGCCGGACTTGATCTGGTACTGGGCGGCGAAGTCCATGACCTTCTTCAGCGGGGAGATGCCGCCGAAGTGGGTGGAGGCTGCGCGCACGTAGTCGATCAGCTGTTCCTTGATGAGGGTCTGGTAGTCCCACACAGTGTTGAAGATTTCACCGATGGCCAGCGGGGTGGTGGTGTGCTGTCGGACCAGGCGCAGGCCCTCCTGGTTTTCCGCCGGCGTGCAGTCCTCGAGCCAGAAGAGATCGTACGGTTCCAGGGCCTTGCCCAGCTTGGCGGCCTGGATGGGCGTCATGCGGTGGTGGCCGTCGTGCAGCAGCGGAATTTCTGGGCCGAACTCGTTGCGCACGGCTTCGAAGACGGTGGGCAGGTGGCGCAGGTAGGCGCGGGTGTCCCAGTCCTCTTCCTGCGGGAACGCGCCGCGGCCGGCGGGTTCGTAGTCGTAGCGTTCGCCCGAGGCCTGGGCCTGCGCGGCCACACCGTAGACGGCCTTGATGCCGGGGACAGCGGTCTGGATGCGGATGGACTTGTAGCCCAGTTCCAGGTGCTCACGGACCGAGTCGAACAGCGAGTCGAGGTCAGCGCCGGACGCGTGGCCGTAGGCGCGCAGGCCGTTGCGTGAAGCGCCGCCCAGGAGCTGGTAGACCGGCATGTTCGCCATCTTGCCCTTGATGTCCCACAGGGCCATGTCGACGGCGGCGATGGCTGCCATGGTGACCGGCCCGCGGCGCCAGTACGAGCTGCGGTACAGGAACTGCCAGGTGTCCTCGATCTTGTGCGGATCCTTGCCGATCAGCAGCTGGGCCACGTGCTCTTTGAGGTAGGCGGCAACAGCCAGTTCGCGGCCGTTCAGCGTGGCGTCACCGATGCCGGTGACCCCGTCGTCCGTAGTGATGCGCAGGGTCACGAAGTTACGTGACGGGCTTGTCACGAAGACTTCAGCGGCAATGATTTTCACGGCAGATCCTTTCGGGGACTTCTGGTCAGTTTGTGGTGCTGGGAGTTAGTGGCCGGCAGTTTTGCCGGCGCCAACCGGGATGCCAGCATCAGCGGTGGTGCTGGCGTCAGCGGCTTCGCCGGCGCCCACAGTTTTGGTCCGGCGTTCCTGGATCTCCTTGAGGATCTCCGCGTGCTTGGCGTCGGTCAGCGTGTACTTGGACATTACTAATACGGCAAGGATAGTCAGCACGGCAGGGATCGCGCCCGCCGCAATCTGAATGCCGAACAGGGCGTCCGCGGTCTGCGCCGCTCCGGACTTGTAGCCGCCCAGTGCCAGGGCGTATGCCGCCAGGGCACCGCCCACAGCCTGGCCGGACTTGCGGGTGAAGGAGAACAGCGCGTACGTGATGCCCTCGGTGCGGACACCGGTCCGCCATTCGCCGTACTCCACCGTGTCGGCTTCCAGGGCCCACACCACGATGTTGACGGCCAGGACACCCACGAGGCTGACCACGAGGCCGGTAAAGCCCATCCAGACCTGGCCGGCCGGGGCGAAGAAGATGATCGCACCGCCGAGGACAGTGACCAGCGAAGAGTAGATGTAGACGCTCTTCTTGCCGACGTTACGGACAAGTTTGGGCATAAAGGCGGCCAGGAAGAAGGTGAGCGCCAGCTGGATGATGGACAGTACGGGGTACAGGTCCAGGCGGCCCAGGACGTCGCGCAGGTAGTACAGCTGCACGGAGGTCAGGGCGAGGTAGCCGGAGAGGAAGAAGAAGGAGCTCAGGCACAGCATCAGGAGGGGCTTGTTGCCTTTGAGTGTGTCCACGCTCTGCTTGAACGTCACCTTGGGGACGGCGCGGTGCACGCGCTCTTTGGCGGTCAAGGCCGTGAAGAAGTACAGCGCCGCCCCGATGACCACGAAGATCAGGGTGATGGTGGTGAACGTCGACTGGAGGTCGGCGCCTGGCTTGATCAGCGGTGCAACGAAGATGCCCAGCGAAGAGCCCACCAGCAGGGCGCCGACCATGCGGGCCGAGCCCAGCTTGGCGCGCTCCCCCGGGTCCTGCGTCATGGCGCCGGCCAGCGAGCCGTACGGAATGTTCACGAGGCTGTAGGCAAGGCCAAGGGCTGCGTAGGTGACATAGGCATACAGCAGTGTGCCGGATTCACCCAGCTGCGGGACGGAGAACGTTGCCACGCTCAGCAGGAGCAGCGGGATGGAGCCGAACATGATGAAGGGCCGGAACTTGCCGAAGCGCTTGCTGTAGGTCCGGTCAACGAGCCGGCCGGCGAAGACGTCGGCGAAAGCGTCAAAGAGCCTGACCACGAGCAGCAGGGTTCCGGCAGCCGCTGCGGAGATGCCGGCGACGTCCGTGTAGTACACCAGCAGGAACATGGTGGCGGTGGTGAATGCGAGGTTGTTAGCTGCATCGCCGGCGCCATAGCCGATGATGCTGAGCTTGTTTAGCTTTTTCATGAATTGGGCTCCTTTACCCTTGCCGCCGTGTTGGCCAGCGAAAATTATTGAAATGCTATGAAGCGGTGAATCTTTCGCGATGCTGGAGTCGTCAGAATCTGCATCCGGCGGGCGTATCGCCGCGTGTTTCTCGTTGTCTGTAATCCTAGTCACTTGGCAATATAATGGCAAGCGGTTGCCATAAATTTCTGTTGAAACTTCATGAAACTGCAGGTCATCGAAACAGCACTGCCCGGTCCAGGCGCCTGGACCGGGCAGTGCTGTTCTTTATGAAGCAGAAGGGCTGCTGGAGCGTGATTCTTAGGCGTCCGCCGGGAATGTGCCGAGCAGGCCGGAAACGAGTTCCACGACGGCGTCGTCCGCTGCGACGGCAGGATCTACCAGCGCCAGGACCGCCCGCACGCGCTCTGCGCCTTCCAGTTGGTTGGCCGCGGCCACTTCAGTTGCCAGCGGATCGTGGAACGTCTCGGCCGCTGCGCTGAAGTCAATCCAGGCCGCGATCATCAGTGCCGCGGCGGCACCGGACCTGCCTTGGGCCCGTTCGGCCAGGAGGACGGGCATGGCCCGCATGCGCAGCTTGGTGCTCCCGTCCATGGCAATCTGGGCAAGATGGTGGGCAATGCGCGCATTGCTGAAGCGGGCCAGGAGGGCAGCGCGGTACGCCGGGATCTGCAGGTCCGCGCCACCGGCCGCGGCGCCGGACAGGTTCGCCTCGGCCTCGTCCCAGAAGCTTTCGACGGCGATCAGGCACTGCGGGTCCGCGAGGGCCTGCGCCACGGTGGTGTGTCCGCGGAGCTGGCCAGCGTAGGCAAGCAGGGAATGAGCGCCGTTCAGGAGCCACAGCTTGCGGTTCTCGTAGGGCTCGATGTGGTCAACGAAGACCGCGCCGGCATCCTCCCAGCGTGGACGGCCGGCGGGGAAGTCGCCGCTGAGCACCCAGTTGGTGAAGGGCTCAGCCACGACGGGCGAGTTGTCGCGGTAGCCGCAGGCGGCCTCGACGGCGGCGATGTCCGCTTCCGTGGTGCGCGGGGTGATACGGTCCACGGACGTGCTGACAAAGCTGACGTTTGCTTCGACCCAGGCTGCGAGCTCCGCGTCCCAGGCCTGTGCCAGGCCCGCCACGGCGTTGCGCGCTACCGTGCCGTTGTCCGCGAGGTTGTCGCAGCAGACAACGGCGAGCGGCCCGGCTCCGGCAGCCCGGCGCGCGGCGAGGGCGAAGACAAGGCGGCCCAGCGGCGTCGACGGGTTTCCACTGCCGGAAGCCAGCAGCGCAAGGTCGCCGGCGACGTCGGACGCCGTAGTATCCAGCTGTCCGTCGGCGCCGATCCGGTACGCCGCTTCGGTGACCGTCAGGGTGACGATGGAGGTGGCAGGCGCCGAAACGAGCTCTGCGAGCCGCTGCACGTCCGCGCCGTCCACCGCTTCAACGATGCTGCCGACGACGGCGAACGAGTCGCCGCCGTCAGCGCGCTCCACGAGCGTGAAGAGGCCGTCCTGCTCGGCAAGAGCCAGGGCAGCGTCCGGGCGGCGGCCGGTGAAAGACGCGATGCCCCAGTCAGCGGCATCGCTGGCCTGGCTGGTGTACCAGGCCTGGTGCGAGCGGTGGAAGGCACCGAGTCCGAGGTGGACGATCCGCACCGGCGGCTTGGCGGCAGCGTGCAGGGTCCGGTCCAGCTGCGGCAGGGATTCGGCAGTCTTGCCTGTTACGTCGGTCTGTTCGATGCTCACAGTTTGAAAACCCTTCGCGGGGAGGAATCGACGGTGTCCACGATGATTTCGTGGGCACGGTCTTCACTGACTCGGTGCTCGGCCACGAGGCGGGCCAGGAAGGAGGCTTCGATCCGGCGGGACGCATCGTGGCGGGCGGGGATGGAGCAGAAGGCCCTGGTGTCATCGATGAACCCGGAGGAACGCGAGAAGCCTGCCGTTTCGGTCACGGCGGAGCGGAAGCGGAGCATGGCATCCGGGGCGTCCAGGAACCACCAGGGTGCGCCCAGGTAGACGGAGGGGTAGAAGCCGGCGAGCGGTGCGAGTTCGCGGGAGAACACGGTCTCGTCCAGGGTGAACAGCACCAGGTGGAAGTCCTTGGCCGTGCCAAAGTCCTGCAGCAGTGGCCGGATGGCCTCGGTGTAGTTGGTGGCGAACGGGATGTCGTGGCCGGTATCGGCACCGAAGGCATCGAACGTGGGGGTGTGGTGGTTGCGGAACGAACCGGGGTGGATGGTCATGACCAGCCCGTCTTCGACAGACATACGACCCATCTGGTACATCATGTGGGCTTCGAAGGTGTTGCGGTCCTCGGCCGTGGCCTTGCCGGCGCGGGCGAGCTCGAAGATGCGCTCGGCTTCGGCGCGGTCCAGCTTGAGCGTCGCCGGGGTGGCCACACCGTGGTCTGCCGAGACTGCGCCGTGCTCTACGAAGTAGCGGCGGCGGTTTTCCAGGGCCGTGATGTAGCCCGCGTAGCCGTTGGCGCCGTCACCGGCGGTTTCAATCAGGCGGTCAACGTTGGCGCTCCAGGTGGGGTGCGCAATGTTGAGGTAGGCATCCGGGCGGAACGTGGGCAGGACGCGGCCGTTGAAGGTGGGGTCCTCGGCGATGGCCTTGTGGCTGGCGAGGTTGTCCAGGGGATCGTCCGTGGTGGCCAGGACCTCGATGTTGAAGTCCTTGAACAGCTGGCGGGGACGGAAGCCGGGCTCCACGAGCTTCGCGGCGATGGCGTCATAGCTGGCGTCGGCGGACATCTCGCCCAGGTCTGCGCCCAGGTTGAAGACGCTGTCGAACTGATTGCGCAGCCAGTAGCCGGAGGCCGTGCCCTCGAAGAGGGGCCAGGCATCGACGAACGTGCGCCAGATTTCGCGTGACCCGGGCGCGGTGGGACCGCCGCCGCGCAGCTTGTCCAGGGGGGCGCCGTTGGCGTGGATCAGGCGGGTGACGTAGTGGTCCGGGCTGACGAGCAGCGCTGCCGGGTCCGGGAACGGCGTGTTCTGTTCGATGACGGCGGCGTCAACGTGGCCATGCGGGGAGATGATGGGGAGGTCCTGTACGCGCGCAAGGAGGTCCCGCGCAATGCTGCGCGTTCCTGGGTCGGCGGGCAGGAGCCTGTCTGGGTTGGCAGCAATCGACTGTGACATAGATCCATGATCTGCCCGGCGTCGGGTTTTGTCAACCGGTTGCCATAATTTGCCAAACGGTGGAATCGGCCCTGCCAGGACTCACTTCGCGGGCAGGATCCTACCGCTGGACCCGCGCAGCACCAGCTCAGTCTCGACGCTCAAGGTGCCTGCCTGTTCCCCGCTTCCGTGAAGAACGTCCAGCAGGCGCTTGGCGGCTGCCTCGCCGCACTCCCCCAGCGGCGAACGCACGGTGGTGAGCGGTGGCGTCGTGAAATCCGCGCCGAAAATGTCGTCAAAGCCGATGATGCTGATGTGGTCGGGCACCACCACGCCGGCAGCCTGGAGCTCCTGCATGAGCCCGATGGCCAGCAGGTCGTTGTACGTCAGGACCGCGGTGGCGCCGCTGGCGCGGACATCACGCGCAGTCTTCCGGCCGCCGTCGACCGTTGGTTTGGTGGATTCGAGCCGCACTGCCTCGAGGCGGGACCAGTCGCAGGCTGCCTGTACACCCTCCCACCGGCGTTCGGACATCCAGGATTCCGGTGGCCCCGCCACATAGGCAACCTTCGTGTGGCCGTTGGCGGCCAGGCTGCGGACCGCCTCGCTGATCCCCTTGTTGACGTCCGGCACCACGCACGGCACGCCCTCCACTTCGCGGTTGATGACCACCACGGGTTTGTCTTGGGCCAGGGCGCGGATGTTGTCATCGTTCATGCGCGGGCTCGCCAGAATAAGGCCGTCCACGGTGGCCATGAGGCGCCGGGCGGCAGTCAGTTCAGTTGCCGAGGACTCCGCCGATTCGGCGAGCACCAGGGTGTAGTCCCGGCTGGTTGCCGTGGTCTCGGCGCCGCGGATGATGTCAAAGAAGGTGGGGTTGGTAATGTCCGCGACGATGAGGCCGAACGTATTGGTCTTGCCCGTGGGAAGGGCGCGCGCGAACGGATTGACCTGGTAGTTCAGCTCGGCAGCCGCGTCCTCGATGAGCTTCTGTGTTTTGGAGCTGACCCTGCCCGGCTTGCTGAGTGCCCGGGAAACCGTGGACGCGTTGACGCCGGCCATCTTGGCGATGTCGTAGATGGTGGCGTTGGATTTGCCGTCGCGGCCGTGTTTTTTGACCGACCCCGTTGATGGGGCGGTTTCCGGCGTTTGGGGTTCAGTCACCGCCCCATCCTAACGATGAAACCACTCAAGCAGGTCGCAGCTGTGGCCGTTTTGATGGTCCAAAACGGCCACAGCTGCTACTCAGCTTCGCTGCTCGCCCGGGAGGTTACGTGCGCTGGGCGAACTTGCCCTCTTCGGCGATGCGCTTGTTGAGCTCGGCGAGGAACTCGTTCTCGTCGAAGTCCAGTCCGACTTCCTTGCCGGTCCAGGCGGAGAGGTGGATGGCGTTGGCCAGGCGGACCCCGTTGATGCCGTCCGAGCCCGGAGCCAGCAGCGGTGTGCCGTCCAGGATGTTGGCGGCGAAGTTCTCCAGGACGCCGGAGTGCTGAGCACCCCAAGCGGACTCGAACTCGATAACCTCAGTGGTGTAGTACTCCTCCGGATTCAGTTCGCCCATAAAGAGCTTGCGGACATCGTCCATGCCCATGCCGTCGCTGAGCTCGCGCTCGGGCTTCTTCAGGCGGGTCACGGTAGCGGTCTTGCTACCCTCGACGACGATCTTGCCCTGGTCGCCCAGGATCTCGAAGCGGTCGGTGCCGGTCAGGTCATGGGTGGCGGTGACAAAAACGCCGGTAACGCCGTCTCCGTAGTCAACTATCGCAGTCACTTCATCTTCGACGGCGATGTCTCGGCGGAAGCCGAAGGAAACCTTGGAGTAGACGGACTTCGGCACGCCGCAGATCCACTGCCAGAGGTCCAGCTGGTGCGGTGCCTGGTTGACCAGGACGCCGCCACCTTCGCCGCCCCACGTCGCGCGCCATTCGCTGGAGTTGTAGTAGCCCTGCGGACGCCACCAGTTGGTGATGATCCAGTTGCTGCGGCGGATCTTGCCGATCTCGCCGTTTTCCACAATCTCTTTGAGCTTCTTGTACAGCGGGTTGTTGCGCTGGTTGAACATGATGCCGAAGGAGAGTTCCGGCTTGGAGGCCGCGAATTCGTTCAGTTCCTTGACCTGCTTGGTGTAGACGCCGGCGGGCTTCTCCACGAGGGCGTGGATGTTGCGTTTGAGCGTCTCGATGCCCATTTCCGGGTGCAGGAAGTGCGGAACACAGGTCACGACAGCGTCAACGTCGCCACTTTCGAGCATGGCGATGTAGTCGTCATAGAACGGCGCGTCAGGGTATGTGGCCGAGGCCAATTCCTTCTTGGCCGGATCGGTGTCGCAGATGGCGCCGATCACCATGTTGGGGACCATGCCGTCCGTGATGAACTTGGCGTAAGCGCCGCCCTGCTGGCCCAGGCCGATGATGCCGAGGCGTACTTTCTTGCTCACTGTTATTTGTCCTTCTTTGTTGGTTGAGCTTGTGTTTCGTTGGTTGAGCTTGTCGAAACCAGAAGCGATCCGGTTAGAAAAGCTCGGACTGCCCCAGGGCAACCAGGTTGTCGTAGGAGGTCTGCAGCGCTTCCCAAACCGTGCGGCCGTAGAGTTCGTCCTGCTCCACCAGCAGGTACTGGGCGCCGGCGGCCTGCGCGGCCGGGATGATGGAGGCGAAGTCCAGGTTGCCTTCGCCCACTTCGGCGAACTGGACAACGTTCTTGAACTCCGTCATGAATCCAACGAAATCCCCCGAATCCAGCAGCCCCATGGCCGACTCCGGCATTTGGCCGATCCGGTAGTCCTTGAGGTGCACCATGGCAGTGCGGCCCGCGTACTTTTCCAGCGTTCGAACCGGGTCCAGGCCGCCGCGCTGGACCCAGTGCACGTCGATTTCCATGCCCATGGCCGGGGAGTTCTCGGCGATGATGTCCAGCATGTACTTACCGTCGAACTTCGCGAACTCGATGTGGTGGTTGTGGTAGTACAGGCCCAAGCCCTGCTCGTGCAGACGCTCGGCGTACTCGTTGGCCTTCTTCGCGAAGTCAATCACCGCGCCGATGGACGTCATTGCCTCGAACGGCAGCATACCGATCCGCAGCAGCTTCGAGTCCAGGCTCTTGGCGTCATCGACAATCTTGTCAAAGTGCTCCGCCAGGGAATCGCCCGGCCGGCCTTTGGGGGCCTCCATGGCCACGGACAGGGCCGCGATGTCCATGCCCAGCTCGCTGCGAGAGCGGTCCAGTTCGGCGACGTTTTCCGGTGTCATCGGAATCTGGGAGATTTCGACGGCGTTGTAGCCGATTGCGCTGACCTTACGGAGCGTTTCGAACGCCCCGATTTCGGTGAAACTGTCCTTCAGCATCATTGCCTGTACGCCAATTTTGGCCACTTTTTCCTCCATGGTTTTCGCTGTTATATAAATCTGGTCCGGCCTTAGGCGGGGACGCCAGCCTGTTCGGCCTGTATGCGCTGCTCTTCAAGCAGCCGGTGACGGTCGGCGCGGCGCTTCTCCTGGCGGTCCGGGTCCGGCACCGGAGAAGCGAGCAGCAGCCGCTGCGTGTAGGGGTGTTCGGGGTCGCGCGTGACAACGTCTGCCGGGCCCTGCTCCACTATTTCTCCACGGTACATCACGGCTACACGGTGGCTGATGTGGCGGACCACGTCAAGGTCGTGGGAGACAAACAAGTAGGACACGCCGGTGTCCTTCTGGATCTGCAGGAACAGATCCAGAACACGGGCCTGCGTGGAGAGGTCCAGGGCACTGACCGGCTCATCACAGACGATGAGTTTCGGCGACAGTGCCAGTGCACGGGCGATGGCCACGCGCTGGCGCTGGCCGCCGCTGAACTCCCGCGGGAGACGGTGGATGGCATCCGAGGGCAGGCCTACCTGGTCCAGGAGCTCTTTGACGCGCTTCTTGGCTGCTGCCTGCTCCATGCCTTGCACGCCCAGCGGTTCCGCAAGGATGTCGCCGATCTCCAGGGCAGGGTTCAGCGACGTGTACGGATCCTGGAAAACCACCTGCATGTCTCGGCTCAGGACGCGGCGCTGCTTCCGGCCGGCGTGGCTGATGTCCTGGCCTTCGAAGGTGATCTTGCCACCGCTTACGGGCGCGAGCCCCAGCACCGCCCGGCCCAGGGTGGTCTTGCCGGAGCCCGACTCCCCCACCAGGCCCAGGGTCTCGCCCTGGCCGATGCTGATGTTTATATCCGTCAGGGCGCGGAATTTCCGTGCCCGGAACCCTTTGCCGGCGTACTCCACCACCAGGTTGTCCACCCGAAGAAGTTCTTGGCGTGCCGGCGCTGATTCCGCGGCGCGCAAGGCTGCAGTTTCGGTCACAGTACGTTCTCCTTGGCAGTTGATGACGCAGTTGCAGACGAAGCAGCTGACACCAGCATGGTCATGGGTTCCTTGCCTTCCAGCATGGAAGCCAGCAGGGTCTGGGTGTAGCGTTCTTTCGGTTCGCGCAGGATCTCCCGTACGGGGCCTTCCTCCACCAGCCGGCCGTTCTGCATGACCACAACGCGGTCACAGAGGTCAGCCACAACGCCGAAGTTGTGGGTCACCAGAATGACGCCGACGCCGAGGCGCCGCTGGAGGTCGCGGATGAGGTCAAGGACATCGGCCTGGACCGTGACGTCCAGTGCCGTAGTGGGCTCATCGGCAATGATGAGGTCCGGTTCGCAGCTGATGGCACCGGCGATGAGTACGCGCTGGGCCATGCCGCCGGAGACCTCGTGGGGGTAGGCCCTGAAGGTCCGGTCCGGGTTGACGATTCCGACGTCGGAGAGCAGCTTCATGGCCCGAGTGGTGGCTTCTGCCTTGGAGATTCCCAGGACCCGCACCATGGGCGTGACCAGCTGGTAGCCGATGGTGAATGCCGGGTCCAGGTTGCTCATGGGTTCCTGCGGGATGTAGGAAATCCGCTTGCCACGCAGCTTGGAGAGACGATCCTGGCTGACCTTTTCCTCGCCGGGTGCAACGGTGTAGTTGCCATCGAACTGGATGGAGCCGCCCACGATGCGCGCGGTGTCCGGCAGCAGGCCCAGGATGGAGAAGGCGGTCTGGGACTTGCCCGAACCGGATTCGCCCACGATGCCGAGGATTTCGCCGCGGTCCACGTGGAAGGAGACGTCGTCCACCACTTTCTTGATCGATCCGTTGGCCTGGGGGTAGCCGACGCCGAGGTTGGTCACCTTGACGAGGTGGTGTTCGGTCCCGGCCTCGACGGCGGCGGCAGTCTTTCGTGCTGCCCGCGTGACCGCGGCACCAGCGGCGGGTGCCGCCGTCGTGCTATTCGCCTGGACCTTCCTGCGGTGCTTGATCTTTTCGCCGTCTTCCAGGGCGTCGCGGATAGCGTTGCCCAAGAGGACCAGGGCGCCGATGGTCAGCGCCATGGCAAGCGCGGGCCAGAAGAGCAGAGTCGGGGTGAGATAGACGTTCTTGAAGCCTTCGCTGAGCATCACACCCCAGGTGGCCTTGGCCGGATCGCCCAGGCCCAGGAACTCGAGTCCGGACTGGATGGCGATGGCCACGCCGGCGATCGCTGCCGTCTGGATGATGATGGGCGCGCGAACCACGGAAAAGATGTGGCGGGTGATGATGCTGAGGTCTGACAGGCCGGAGACGCGGGCGGCATCAACGTAGAGCTCGTTGCGGACCGACTGCACCGCTGACCGTGTCAGGCGGAAGTAGGAAGGGCTGATCAGGACGCCGAACGCGATCATGGCAATCCATACCGACGGACCGAACGCAGCCCGGATGGTGAGGAGGACGATCAGGCCCGGGAGGCTCATCAGGATACTGACAATCCAGTTGGAGACAGATTCAAACTTGCCGGCGTAGTAGCCGGCCACGAGGCCGGCGGGCAGGCCGATCGCGATGGCAACTGCGGCGCAAAGGAGCGCGGAGCTGAGGGTCAGCTGCGCCCCGAAGAGCAGCCGGCTCCAGACGTCACGGCCGGAGCTGTCAGTGCCCAGGATGTTGACTGCGTCCGGGGCGGCGAGGGTCTTGGAGATGTTGGCGAAGTTCTCGTCGAACGGGGCCAGGACATCGGCGAAGACAGCCATGACGGCCATGGCCAGCAGGATGACAATGGCGACGACGCCCATGGGATTCTTGAACAGGCGCTTGAGGACTGTTGACCGGACGACAGTCCCGGTCTGGCCTGACGTCCCAGGTGCGGGTGTCAGTGCTGAGGTTTCGACGGACTCGGTCACGAGGCACGCACCTTCGGGTTAAGCCAGCCGTTGAGCAGGTCAACGATGAGGTTGACCACAATGACGACGGCGACGGTGTACATAACAACGCCCATGACCACCGGCTGGTCACTCTGGCTGGTGGCGGCTACGGCCAGCGGCCCCATGCCGGGAAGGGCAAAGATCTGCTCGATGATGACCACGCCGCCCAGCATGCCGATCAACTGGAGGCTGAGCACGGTCAGTCCAGCCGGAGCTGCGCTGCGCAGGACGTGCTTGAACAGGACCTCGCGCTCACCGATGCCGCGGCTGCGCAGGGTGCGGACGTAATCGCGTTCGAGCTGCTTGATGACGGCGCTGCGGATCTGCTGGGCACCGCTGGTGACGCCGTTGATCAGCAGGGCGATCACCGGAAGGGTCAAGGAAAGCACCCAGGCATCCGCGCTCACACCGGGCGAAATGGTGCTGGTGGCGGGAAACAGGCCCATCTGGATAGCAAGGATGGTCACCAGGATGATGCCGATGACAAAGCCGGGGACAGAATCGCCGATGATGGCACCGATCTGGACCACGCGGTCCACCCAGCCGCGCTTTACTGCTGCGGCGACGCCGATGAGGGTGGCGATGATGGAGATCAGGAGCATGGCTGCAATCACCATGGTCATGGTCACCGGAAT
Source organism: Pseudarthrobacter sulfonivorans (assembly GCF_001484605.1). Lineage (NCBI taxonomy): Bacteria > Bacillati > Actinomycetota > Actinomycetes > Micrococcales > Micrococcaceae > Pseudarthrobacter > Pseudarthrobacter sulfonivorans. The sequence continues at coordinate 1,753,126 of NZ_CP013747.1, forward strand.
GCGCGTGGCAAGGGCGTTGGAGACGGGTTCAGAGGTGAACCAGGACGTGCCCAGATCCCCCTGCAGGGCGCCCGTGAGCCAGCTGAAGTAGCGCGTGAGGATGGGCTGGTCGAGCCCCAACTCCGCTTCTTTCACGGCCAGCTGATCCGGCGTTGCCTGGTCGCCCAGGATGTTCCGTGCAATGCTGCCGCTCGATACATATAGCAGGGAAAAAACGAGGATCGAGACGGCGAACAGGACTACGAGTCCGCTGCCGAGGCGTTTAAGGATGAAAGTGATCATTGCTGGCTCCATTGAACTGGCATGGATTGGTTGGCCCGATCCGGCAGCCCACCGTTGGTGATGGGCTGCCGGACCTGCGCAGGTTATTGTGTGGCTACGTACCCGGTATTACTTGGCGGGCGAGTAGTTGTAGATCGATGGAACGGCCTGCTGGACCTGCGGTTCCACGGTGATCTTGGAGTTGTGGTAGTACATCTGGTTGACCCGGTACAGCGGGGCGAACCACGCCTGCTCCACCACGTACTTGTTGACTTCCTGGGCCAGCTTGCCAGCGTCCTTGCCGCCCTTCTCGACTGCATCGATCTTTGCCTGCAGCTCGGGAGTGGTGTTCTTGAACGGGTTGTAGAGGGCCTTCGTGGAGACGATCTGGTTGGTGGCAACCCACGGCTCACCTTGGAACAGCGAGAAGAAGATGGCGGTGAACTTCTGCGCTGAAATGTCCGTGGTATAGGTGTTGGTGATCGCGGCGCCGACGTTCAGGGTGATCCCGATATCGGACAACTGCTGTTTGACCACCGCGAGCTGGGTTTCGAAGCCCGGGACAGCCGGGACGTCGAGGACGACGCCGGTTTCGTAGCCGGCTTCCTTCAGGAGCGCCTTACCCTTGGCCGGATCGTAGCTGTAGTAGTTCTCCAGCTCCTCAGTCCAGGCTCCGCTGGCCTTGCCGAACGGCTGCGAGGTCGGGGCGCCCTGGCCCATCAGGACCTGGTCCACAATCGTCTTGCGGTCAAAGGCGTAGTTGATGGCCTGGCGGACCTTGACGTTCCCCAGTGCGGGGTTCTTTGTACCGTCGCGGTCCATCAGCAGGAGACCCTGCCAGTCCACCTCGGTGGAGACCAGCTTCATCTTGGCGCCTTCGGCCTGCTTGCCGGTCTTGGGGTCCAGCAGCGTGGCGTCAACCTGTCCCGAAACCAGGGCGTTGGTCCTGGCGGTGCCGTCAATCAGGATCTTGAAGGTGATTTTCTCGAACTTCTGGAGGTCCTTGTTCCAGTAATCCTTGCGGACCGTGAACACGGACTGTGAGTCCTTGACCGTGGCGGCCTTGTCCATCACGTACGGACCACTGCCCACGGGCTCGGTCTTGATACCCTCAGTGCCCAGCGCCTTCGGGCTCCCCATCAGGCCTGCGGCCTGGCTGAGGTAGAACTCCAGCGAGGGATCCGGGCTCTTAAGGTTCAGTTCGATCGTGTCGGCATCCACAACAGTGACGTCGGAGACGGCGGTCAGCTGTGCCATCTGCGGGCCGTTGGCCGTCTTGAAGTGGTCCAGGTTTGCCTTGGCTGCCTCGGCATCGAACTTGGCGCCATCGCTGAAGGTCACGTCCGTGCGAAGGTCCACGGTGAGCTTCGTGTTGGTGTCGTTGTACTTCCACTCTGTAGCCAGCATGGCGCTGAGCTTGCCGTCCGGTTCCCGCAGGATCAGGGAGTCGTACGCTGCCTGGTAAGGCTGGAGATAGTGACCGACGTGGGCCTGCGCCGGGTCCCAGGAGCGGAGTTCCTGAACGGCACCCAGTGTCAGCGAGGCTGTTTTGGCCGTACCGGTGCCACCCGCGGCACCGCCGCCGCACGCGGTCAGCGTCAGTGCTGCGCTGACGAGAATGGCGGCAGCTGCCGCCTTGGGACCTAACTTCATTGTTGGCTCCTGAATCTGTGGAACGTGAGAGTTGCAAAGTCGGCCGGTGTGGCGTGGGCCACACCGGCCTTCGAGATTCAGAGTACGCATAATTGCCAACTTTGGCAACCGATTGTCAATATTGTTGCAATCTTGGCGAAAATGGCCGCGAATGAAACGTTCTAAGGGCTTCAACCGGTTGCCATAAGGCGGTCAGGAAACTTTTGCCGCCGCGTCCGGGTAGCTCTGCCGGTAAATTTCCTTGACGATCCTCAGCGATTTTTCCGCTTCCTCAGGGTCGATCCAGAACGGACCCTCGTCACCGAGCCGGGCATAGAAGTCGCTGATGAGCAACTCATGCGAGACCCCCCAATAGCCGCGCCCACCGGACTCCACCACACGCTCGGGAACCACTTCAACGCGGCCGTCCGCATAGGTGACCGTCAGGTCCCCGCGAAGACTGAGCGTCGCTTTTTCCGTGACGATGTCCAACGTAACCGGCGCGTTGACGGCGTTGGCGAGCGTGGCATAAAAGGCGCTGCGCGCACCGTTGGCGTGCCCGGCAACGAACTCCGCAGTGTCCTCCACCTCGATGGTTTCGCCCAGGAACCGGGTGGCCGCGTTGCCGGACAACGAAACGACGTCGCCCACCAGCCACTGCAGCAGGTCAACGGTGTGGATGGCCTGGTTCATCATGAGCCCGCCGCCGCCACCGTCCCAGGTACCCCGCCACGGCCGGCTGCGGTAGTAGTCGGCGTCACGGTGCCACAGCACCGTGGCTGAAGCCCCCGTTACAGCACCCAGCTCACCGGAGGAAAGCAGGGCATGCATGGCCTGGGAGGTGGCGTTGTAGCGGTTCTGAAAGCAGACCGCGATCTTGGCGGTGGACGCTTTCGCGGTCTCCACCAGCCGGTGGCCCTCCTCGAGCGTGTGCGCGAGCGGCTTTTCCACAATCACATTCACGCCACGCTCAAGGCAGTCCGCCGCGATCGAGGCATGCATGTTGTGCGGCGTCGTAATGTGCACAACATCCGGTCCGATGGCCTCAATCATGCTGAGGTGATCGGGGAATCCCGGGACGCCATAGGCGGCCACGGCTGCCGCGAGGCGGCCGGGATCTGAGTCACAGACCCCAGCCAGCCGCGCGCCGTCGAGCTTTGCGATTGCCTCAAAGTGGACTGCCGACACATCACCGCAACCAATAACTGCGGCCTTGAGGCCGGTCACGAAAGTTCGATTCCGTTCTTGGCAGCAAGGACCGCGAAGGCGCGCGCGGCCATGCCGAAGGCAACCGGACCGGAGAAGCCGCCCAGTTTGTGGTGGCTGGCGAGGTGGGGTTCGAGTGAGGCAAAGCCTGCGTAACCGTCCGCCTTCAGGGCAGCAATGGTGGCGTCCAGTTCGCCGTCGCCGTGGCCGGAAGGCACAACCTCACCCGTGGCCATGATGGCGTCCTTGACCTGGAGGTATTCGAGGTAGGGGCGGAGCAAGGCGTAGCCATCGGTGTAGGGGCGGACGCCAACCTGGACGAAGTTGGCGTTGTCCCAGGCAATCCGCAGTGCGGGAGAGTCCACGGACTGCATGATGTCCAGGACGCGCTGCGGCGTATCGCCGTAGATGTCCTTTTCGTTCTCGTGCAGGAGTACGACGCCGGCGGTTTCGGCTTCAGCGGCCAGTGCCCGCATGCGCGTCAGGACGTCGTCGCGGATTTCCTCCGGCGTCTGGGCTTCGCTCCGGAAGAAGGAGAAGATCCGGATGTATTTGGTGTCCAAGCCCTTGGCCACGGAGATGATCTGGCGAAGGCGCTCCACCTCGTGCTCCACGGGCAGACTGATGTCCACCTTGCCGATGGGGCTGGCCACGGCTGAGACCTTCAGGCCCTTGGCGTCCAGGAGTTCCTTGAGATCGGCAACCTGCTCAGGCGTCATTTCTGAGACGTTGACGCCCCAGGCGCTGCGTACTTCGATGTAGTTTGCGCCGAGCGCCAGCAGGACAGCAGCCTGGATGGCAGGGTCCGTATCCACCTCGTCGCCGAATCCTGAGAGCGTCCAGACGGTGCTTGCTGCTTGGGTTGATGTTTCGGTCACGGGAATCTCCTTAGGTACGCCCGCGACGGGACAGCCTAGTGCCGCTCCGGCGCGCGGGTGACTCAGTTCACAAAAAAGTGCTGCCCTAAGTCTAGACGCGTCAACTGTCAATGACAACCGATTGCCAAATGATTGCAGGCTGTGGCAATCTAGGAGCTACAGGGCTGTGGCAACCGTCACAAGCCCCCTGTCATCCCGTTCAGTGAGGAGCGCGCCATGGCGATGCAAGCAGCCGGAACAGACCGCCCTGCCACCATCCACGACATCGCCGTGATCTGCGGGGTGGCCGCATCCACCGTGTCCCGTGCACTTTCCACTCCGGACCGGGTCAACATCCGGACCCGTGCCCGCATCGAAGCGGCGGCCGCCGAGCTGAACTACACGCCGAACAGCCAGGCGAAGGCCCTGAGCTCCGGCCGCACCGGTGCCGTCGGCGTCCTGGTGCCTGACATCACTAACCCTTTCTATTTTGACCTCATCCGTGGCACCCAGCTGCAGCTCAAGGCGGCTGGTTACACCCAGCTGCTCGTGGACACGGAAGAGTCCGACGAGGTAGAGGCCTCCACCGTGGAGCAGCTGCGCAAGAGCGCTGACGGAATCATCGTCGCTGCGTCCAGGCTCAGCGATGAGGCGCTGCTGGCCGCAGCCGCCAAGATTCCCATGGTGACCATCAACCGCGACGTACCCGGCGTTCCCGCCGTCGTGATTGACACGCCGTCCGCCACCAGCCAGGCATTGGACCACCTGATTTCCCTCGGCCACACCCGCATCGCCTACATGGCCGGTCCACTCACGTCCCAATCCAGCACACTTCGATGGAATGCCTTGGCGGCCGCCGCCGAGGACCGCGGCGTGGATGTGCGCAGGCTGGGCCCGTTCGCCCCCAAGACACAATCAGGTGCCGCAGCAGCAGACGCGGCCGTGCATTCCGGTGTCACCGCCTGCATTGCCTTCAACGACCTCATCGCGATCGGCATGCTCCAGCGGCTGCGCGAACGCGGCATCCGGGTCCCGGAGGACATGAGCGTCGTGGGCTGCGACGACATCTTCGGCGCGGACTTCTGCAATCCCCCGCTGACCACCATGGCTTCCCCGATCGAACAGGCCGGCCGCGTGGCCGTGTCCATGCTCCTGGCCCAGCTCAACCCCCTGGCGGGCGGTGGCAGCCGCAGCCGTTCGCTGATGCCTACACATCTCACCGTGCGCGGATCTACGGGGGCGGCACCGGCAACGCTGTAGCCCGGGGCCCTAAGTGTCCTTTCGCGCTGGGGTCCCCAAGTGTCCGTTCGCGCTGGGCTGTGAGTGGCTCGGGTAGACACGTGCGTGTTTCGGGTGGACACAGTTGAGCGTTGTTGACAGCGCTGACTAGGCTGGATCACATGCGCGAACTCCAGGCCACCATCATCGAAGAAATGGGCGTGCAGCCCCGGATCGACCCCCTTGGGGAGGTGCGCAAGCGGGTGGATTTCCTGAAGGATTACCTCCGGGCAACCCATACCAAGGGCTTTGTCCTAGGGATCTCGGGCGGGCTGGACTCCTCCCTCGCCGGCAGACTGGCCCAGCTGGCCGTGGAGGAGCTTGAGGCCGAAGGCGTGGAGGCCAACTTCGTGGCGGTCCGCCTTCCGTACGGCGTCCAGCACGACGAGGACGACGCCCAGGCCGCCCTGGACTTCATCCAGGCCAAGACGGAATGGACCTTCAACATCTCGGCCGCCGTGGATGGCTTCGAGGACGAATTCGAGAAGACGGTGGGGAACGGCATCTCCGATTTCCACAAGGGAAACACCAAGGCACGCACGCGGATGATCGCGCAGTACGCCCTGGCCGGCGAGCACAACTACCTGGTGATCGGCACCGACCACGGCGCAGAGTCCGTCACCGGGTTCTTCACGAAATTCGGCGACGGCGGCGCGGACATCCTGCCCCTGTTCGGCCTCAACAAACGCCAGAACCGCGAACTGCTGGCCGAACTGGGCGCCCCTGCCCGTGTCTGGGAAAAAGTACCCACCGCCGACCTCCTGGACGGCAGGCCCGGACGCACCGACGAGGACGAACTGGGAATCACGTACGACCAGATCGATGATTACCTCGAAGGCCGGGAGATCCCCGAAGCGGCAGCCGATCTGATCGAGCAGAAGTACCTCCGCACGCGCCACAAGCGCACCGTGCCGGTCACCATCTTCGATACGTGGTGGAAATAGACTGAGCCGACGCACGCCCGGTCGGACTGTCAGCCGAACCGGGGCCCTTTGAACCCTGTCTGGACCGATCCCGCCCGAAATGCCGGCGTGCCCGTGTCAAAGTGCCCCACAACGGCCCTCGCGGCGCCTCGAGTTACGGGATGAGCACGAGCTTGCCCCGGACGTGTCCCGCCCGGCTGAGGCCCAGCGCCCGGGCCGCCTCGGTGAGGGGGATCCGCTCCTGGATGTCGAAACGAAGTTTCCCGTTGGCAGCAAGACGGGCCGCTTCCGTCGCCCGTCCGTCAAGCAACCGGACGGGGGCAATTCCTGCAGCGTTGGACTCTTTGCCGGGCACGGTGGTTACCGCGTTGCCGTGACCACCCAGAAGCTCGACCGTGGCCGCCGTCGTCTCTTCCCCGCCAAAGGTGTCCACGACAGCGGTGATGCTGCCCAGGGAGCGGACGCGCTCCACGAGGCCTTCGCCGTAGGCCACAGGTTCGGCTCCGAGCCCGCGCAGGTAGTCATGATTCTGCTCCGAGGCGGTACCAATGACGCGGGCGCCGAGGTCCCGGGCGATCTGGACGGATGCCGAGCCCACACCGCCCGCCGCGCCGTGGATGAGGACGGTGTCCCCCACTTCGATGCCCAGCTGGACCAGGGCCGAATACGCCGCACCGCCCGCTATCGCCATGCAGGCCGCCTGCTCAAAATCGATGCCGGCCGGCTTCCGTGTCAGCTGGGCGGCCGGAAGGTTGGCCACGGCGCGGTAGCCTCCGGCGATGCCGTTCCAGATGACCTCGTCGCCCACATCGAACCCGGTCACGTCGGGGCCGACGGCGGTCACTGTCCCCGCAGCCTCACAGCCGGGAACGGCGGGGAGCTGCAACGGGAAGTAGGGTTCCAGGTAGCCCGCCACGACATTCCAGTCCATCGGGTTGACGGCGATGGCACGGACGCCAACCTGCACCTCGCCAAGACCCGGGGATGACTGCTCTTCTTCGCCCGCGGTGACGACGTCCGGGCTACCAAAATGGTCGAAAGTCATTCTGATGCTTTTCATGAGGCTGCGCTCCTTAGGCTCGACGCGATTGCGGCCTATGCTGCCAGCATCTTGCACATCGGATGTGTTCGCAAGCGCCTGCAGTTAGGTGAACTTGTCAGAGGTAGTCCGGGCCGAACCGGGGCACTTTGAGCCGCGGTTGGCGCGTATCGGCCTCTATTTGCCGGCGTGTCCGTGTCAAACTGCCCCGCGAGGGCGCGCGCCCAGTCGAGGCATCGGGGAAACTCAGCGGCGACGGCCGTGATTCAGCGGCCGGTCAGTGTTGAACTCAGTGTGGAGCTGATCCGGTGGGCTTCCTCCATCAGCAGTTTGCCCAGGAACTCCTGCCGTTCAGGCCGGAACCGGGGTTCGATGCCGGTGAGTGAAAGCGCACCCACCGGCCTGCCGAGCTGGTCGAACACGGCCGCCCCCATTCCCCAGCTGCCCTCCAGCACCAGGCCGGGGTTCACCGCAAAGCCATGCAGCCGGGTCCGTTCCAGATTCCTGCGCACCACGTCCATGCGGTGGCCTGCCGCGAAGCTGCCGGCGTGCTGGTCCCAGCCGGACAGGATGGTTTCCTGTTCCTCGTCCGGGAGGAACGCCATGATGGCGGTCCCGGCCGAAGCCACACCCAGTGGAAAGCGGACTCCCTCATGCAGCACGAAGGAGCGCACCGGGAAGCTGCCCTCCTCCCGCAGCACGCAGACCGTCTCCTGGCCCCTGCGGATGGAATAGAACGCGCTCTCGCCGGTCTCCTCCGCCAGCCGGCGCAGGCTTGGCCGCGCCAGATCCTCAAACGGGAAGCGGGCCGCCGCCACTGATCCCAGCAGGAAAATCTCAGGGCCCAGGATCCAGTTTCCGCTGCGGGCATCGTGGTCCAGTAGGCCCTCCGCAGCAAGGGAGGCCAGGAGCCGGTGGACGGTGGGGCGGGTCAGCCCGGACTCCCGGACCAGCCCGGCAATCGAGCTGCCCTCCGGCTTCCGGCCGACAAGCCGGAGCAGTGATGCGACGCGGCCCACCACCTGCGCCCCTTGGACTGGATTCTTCATTCGGATCACCAACTCTCAAGAAATTCTCCACAATGTGGACACCTCAAAGCCTAGCGTCCACGCTGTGAAATATCTGCCTTGCGGGCAGGATTACGCCGTTGACCTACTTCCTTGAGCACCCTAGGCTCCTTCTTCAGGCCCTATGTCCACAAAGTGGATAACCCGAATGGCTGTGCACGCTCGATGATGAGGAGACGGAATGTCCAAACTGAAATCCAACGCCGCCGCGGCCCTGGCGGAAGTGCTCCAGGACGGCATGACGCTCGCCGTCGGCGGATTTGGCCTGAGCGGCATCCCGGCGGACCTCATCGAGGCCGTGCGGGACTCCGGTGTGCGCGGCCTGACCGTGGTGTCGAACAACATGGGCGTGGACGGGAAAGGCCTGGGCGTGCTGATCGAAGCCGGCCAGGTCCGCAAGGTGATCGCATCGTATGTGGGCGAGAACAAACTCTTCGCCGAGCAGTACCTCGCGGGCCTGCTTGAGGTGGAGTTCACTCCGCAGGGCACCCTGGCCGAGCGCCTCCGCGCCGGCGGCGCAGGCATTCCCGCCTTCTACACCAAGACCGGCGTGGGAACGCTGGTGGCCGAAGGCAAACCGCTCGCAGAGTTCGACGGCGAAACGTACGTCCAGGAGCGCGCCATCCGCGCCGACGTCGCGCTGGTCCACGCGCACACCGCAGACACGGACGGGAACCTGATCTACCGCTACACGGCCCGGAACTTCAACCCCGTAGTGGCCACCGCCGGCCTGGTGACCATCGCCGAAGCCGAAGTCATCGTGGAGCCGGGCGCACTGGATCCGAACCACGTCATCACCCCGGGAGTGTACGTCCAGCACCTGGTCCAGGCGAGCGGCCGGGTGAAGGACATCGAACAGCGCACCGTCCGCCCACGAGAAGCGGCACCAGTCCCCGCCTGAACGGCAACCCCGGCCTGACCCCACCGCGCGCTTCCCACAGCGCGAACGAACACTTAAGCCCCCACAAACTTTGAACCCCAAGGAGACCCCCATGGCCTGGACCAGGGATGAAATGGCTGCCATCGCGGCCGAGGAACTGAACGACGGCGACTACGTGAACCTGGGCATCGGCATCCCCACGCTGGTGGCCAACAACCTGCCCGACGGCGTCCGCGTGGTCCTGCAGAGCGAAAACGGCCTGCTGGGCATGGGCCCGTTCCCGTATGAGGGCGACGAAGACGCCGACCTCATCAACGCCGGCAAGCAGACCGTCACGTTCCTGCCCGGCGGCAGCATCTTCGACTCCGCCACATCGTTCGGCATGATCCGCGGCGGCCACGTCAAGGTGGCCATCCTGGGCGCCATGCAGGTCTCCGGCAACGGCGACCTCGCCAACTGGACCATCCCCGGCAAAATGGTCAAGGGAATGGGCGGCGCCATGGACCTCGTCGCCGGCACGCCGCGCGTGGTGGTCCTGACCGAGCACAACGCCAAGGACGGCACAGCCAAGATCGTCACCGAGTGCACCCTGCCGCTCACCGGCCTGCGTTGCGTGGACCGGATCATCAGCGATCTCGCGGTTTTCGACCTCAAAAAAGCGGACGACGACGGCGGGCGGCAGCTCACGCTGACCCGCCTTGCGCCGGGGGTCACAGTGGAGGAAATTCGCGAAAAGACCGAAGCCGCATTCGACGTCCAGCTTGAAACCGCGGGAGTGGCAGCATGAGCCTCAAGGAACAGTTCGGCAACGATGTCCTGCTCACCGGCTGGGGCCACAGCCGGTTCGGCAAGCTCACGGACGAGACCCTCGAGTCCCTGATCATCCAGGTGGCCACCGAGGCAATCAGCAACGCCGGGATCGAGCCCGGCCAGATCGATGAGATCTATCTGGGCCAGTTCAACTCCGGCATGATGCCGCTGGCGTTCCCGTCCTCGCTGGCATTGCAGGTCTCGGACCAGCTGGCCAACGTCGCCGCCACTCGTGTGGAGAACGCCTGCGCCTCCGGGTCGGCCGCGTTCCAGCAGGGAACCAAGTCGCTGCTGGCCGGGACGGCGAAGACCGTGCTGGTGATCGGCGCCGAGAAGATGACACACGCAGGCGCCGACGTCGTCGGGGCTGCCCTGCTGGGCGCCGACTACGACATGGCCGGCCAGACGTCCACCACCGGCTTTACGGGCCTGTTCGCGGACGTCGCCAAGCACTACGAAAAGCGCTACGGTCGCGGCGACGGACAACTGGGCGACGTGCTGGGCTCCATCGCGGCCAAGAACCACCGCAACGGCGTCGACAACCCCTATGCCCAGCTCCGCAAGGACCTCGGCGAGGAGTTCTGCCGCACCGTCTCGGACAAGAACCCCATGGTGGCCGATCCGCTGCGCCGCACCGACTGCTCCCCCGTGTCCGACGGCGCCGCTGCCGTCGTGCTCAGCACGTCGCCAACCGGCGGGGCCACCGCGCCGGTGCGGCTCGCCGGCTTCGGCCAGGCGAACGACTTCTTCCCGGCCGAACGCCGGGATCCAACGGCTTTCGCCGCCACGCGCATGTCCTGGCAGCGTGCGCTGGGGATGGCCGGCGTCGGGCTTGAAGACCTGGACTTCGCTGAGGTCCACGACTGCTTCACCATCGCCGAGCTGCTGATGTACGAGGCCATGGGTCTGACCGAACCGGGCCAGGGCGCCCGCGCTGTGCAGGAAGGCTGGGTCTTCAAGGACGGGAAGCTGCCCATCAACGTCTCCGGCGGGCTCAAGGCCAAAGGCCACCCCGTGGGTGCAACCGGCGTATCCCAGCACGTCATCGCCGCCATGCAGCTCACTGGGACGGCTGGCGACATGCAGCTCGCCAACCCTCGCCGCGCCGCCGTCCAGAACATGGGCGGCGTGGGCATCGCCAACTACGTCAGCGTCCTCGAAGCGGTCTAGGGATGCGTGGTGGGTCCGCATCTAGCGTCCACAGAACCACAAGCGTAGGGTCATAGAAGCATCGTGCTCCGGGTGGAGGTCCGCCATGATGGATTCGTTGCCCACCGGGCTCCGCTGGAGGCCGATGGGGACGAAGATCCCACAACTGAACGATCCGCGGCGGCAGCCCTTTTGGTCCACCCGCGGGGTCCACAGGAACGGGCCCCGCAGCGTTGCCTACTGGATGAGCATCAAAGGAGCCAGGAATGGCTGGATGGAATGCTGACACCGCGGCTGGCCCCCTGGGGGCCACGGTGACACTTGTGGATGGCTCGAACTTCTGCATTTCCGGTCTTGCCGGCGACATGTACTCCGACCGCCCCCACGGCGTGTTCAATGAGGACACCCGCATCGTCTCCCGCTGGAGACTGACGGTCAATGATGTGACTTTGGAGCCGCTGGCCGCACGTGCCCTCGAACCCTACCGGGCCGTATTCATCGGCCGTCCGGCCCGGGCAGCCGGTCATGCGGACAGCCCTTTGATCGTGGAACGAAACCGCGAGGTGGGCTCGGGCATCCAGGAGGAGATCACCGTCCGGAACCATTCCCGCGAGCCTGCCGTGTGCGTGGTGGAACTGGCGATGGACGCGGACTTCGCGGACCTCTTTGAGGTGAAGGACGCCCGGATCATCCGGCACTGGGACCAGTCCCGGCACCCGGAAGACGACTCCCTCACCATCAAGGGCGTCTGGCGGGGAATGCATAAGGGGGTTGTCCTGCAGGCTCCCGACGCGACTTTCAGTCACGAAGGCCTGGGCTACCGCACCGTGGTGCCGCCCCACGGCCAGTGGCGCACGAAGGTCACCGTGTCGCCTCTACTGGATGCAGCCGAAACGCCTGCACCCTTCCAGCGCCAGGAAACCGGCACGTCGCCTGCGGAAATACGGCGCCAGGACTGGATCCGGAAGATCCCCGCGCCGCACATCAGCAACGTGTCGTTTGCCCGCACCATGCAGCGCAGCCATGATGACATCGGCGCCCTCCAGATCGAGGACCCGCTGCATCCCGACCGGACCGTCATTGCGGCGGGTGCCCCATGGTTCATGGCCCTGTTCGGCCGCGATTCGCTTCTCTCGTCCTACATGGCGCTGCCGGTGGACCCATCGCTGGCCCTGGACACCCTGCATACGCTGGCCGAAAGGCAGGGCAACGCGGTGGACGCGCTGACCGAAGAGCAGCCCGGCCGGATCCTCCATGAGGTCCGGCTGGGCGTCAGCACGGGCCTGGCACTTGGCGGCAAATCCACCTACTACGGCACCGCCGATGCCACGCCGTTGTTCGTCACACTGCTCGGCGAAGTCAGCCGCTGGGGCCTCGCCGCGGACCAGGTGGCCGGGCTGCTGCCCAACGCGGACAGGGCGCTGGACTGGATCAGGGATTACGGCGACCGCGACGGCGACGGCTTTGTGGAGTATCAGCGGCTTAACGACCAGGGGCTGATCAACCAGGGATGGAAGGATTCCTGGGACGGCGTAAATTTCGCGGACGGCCGCATGGCAGAACCGCCGATTGCCCTCTGCGAAGTGCAGGGTTACGTTTACGGCGCCTACATCGCCCGAGCGTGGATGGCGTACGACGCCGGGGACCTGGCCTTGGCGCGGGAGTTGCGGGAACGCGCGGCGCGGCTTAAGAAGCAGTTCAACGAACAGTTCTGGCTGCCGGCCAAAGGCTACTACGCCATCGCACTGGACCGGGACAAGAGACCTGTGGATGCCTGCGCCTCCAACATGGGGCACTGCCTGTGGAACGGGATAATCGACGCCGACAAGGCGCCCCTGGTGGCGGCCCGGCTGATGTCGCCTGAAATGTTCAGCGGCTGGGGGATCCGCACCCTGGCCACGGATATGGGCGCCTACAACCCTGCGAGCTACCACAACGGATCCGTGTGGCCGCATGACAACGCGATGATTGCTACGGGCCTGATGAGGTACGGATTTGTGGACGAGGCCCGGCGGGTTGCCCTCGGGCTTATTGAGGCGGCGGATTTCACCGACCACCGCTTGCCTGAGTTGTTCTGCGGATTCGACCGCGCTGATTTCCCGGAACCGGTGCCTTACCCGACGGCTTGCTCGCCCCAGGCCTGGGCTGCCACCACCCCGGTGCATCTGCTGCGCACACTGCTGCGGTACGACCCCCACGTCTCCATGAATGGTATGTGGATGGACCCTGTGCTGCCGGAGTCCTGGGGCCGGGTCCACATCACCAACTGCCCCATAGGCGACGGCCGGATCACCATCGACGTGACCGGCAGCCAGGCCACGATCGATGGGCTCCCGCCGGGCATGACGTTCCACCGCGGGACACGTCCCCCCCTTGCCGATCTGGTTGAGCTCGCCGAGAAGCTGGACAAGACAGGCTAAAACCCCGAGCAGGAGCGCGCATCATGCGGATAGGACTGATAGCTCCACCATGGCTCCCCGTCCCGCCCCTAGGCTACGGCGGAACGGAGGCGGTCATCCACGCGCTGGCCACCACGCTGGCGGCGGCCGGGCACAGCGTGGTGCTGGCGGCCGCGGCGGACAGCACCTGCCCGGTCGAACTGCTGGACGGCTTCGCCCCGGCGGAGCGTGCCGCCATGGGCAGCACAAGCTCAGAGTTGCCGCACGTGATCAGGGCCTACGCCGGACTGGACGACGTCGATATCATCCATGACCACACCCTGGCGGGACCGTTGTACCGGCACCGCCCACCCGGGATTCCAGTGGTCAGCACCATTCATTCGGACATGACGCCGGCGCTGTGCCGGGTATATGAAGCCTTCAGCCGGGACGTGTCACTGGTGGCCATCTCGCAGCACCAGGCCAACAGCGCACCCGACCTCAAAATACGACGGGTCATCCACCACGGCATCGATCCCGCCACTGTTCCACCCGGTGCCGGAGCCGGCGGCTACGCGTGTTTTCTGGGCCGAATGGCGCCGTGCAAAGGCATCGCTGAGGCGATAGCGGTGGCCCGAAGAGCGGGCATGCAGCTCAAGATCGCCGCAAAAATGAGCGACCCGGCTGAAGTGGATTATTTCCGCTCCGTGATCGCACCCTTGCTCGGGCCTGATGAAGAGTTCCTCGGAGAACTGGACGCCGACGGAAAGTTCGCCCTGCTGGGCAATGCGGTCGCGCTGCTCAACCCCGTGCAGTGGGACGAACCCTTTGGAATGGTCATGATCGAGGCGCTGGCCGCCGGCACCCCCGTTGTGGCCACTCCGCGGGGCTCCGCACCGGAAATCATCGAGCACGGAGTCACCGGTTTCCTGGCCGCGGGTACCGATGCACTGGCCAGCTGCCTGCAGCGTGCGTCCGGCCTGGACAGGCATGGCTGCCGGTCCGCCGTCGAAACCCGATTCAGCGCGGAGGCGATGTCGCGGAAATACGTGGAGTTGTTCGAGGACGTGCTTTAGCCCTGGGTCAGCGGGCACGGATCAGGGCAGCGATCTCGCCGAAGCCCAGCCGCTCCGCATTCTCCAGGGCCGTCCGTCCTTGGGGATCGCGGATGTTCGGGTCCCCACCGGCGTCGAGCAGCTGGCGCACCACGTCCTGCTGCCTGGGCCCGCCGTTGTTGAGCAGGATGGCCTCCTGCACGGCGGTCCAGCCCAGGTTGTTCACATGGTCCACGGGCACGCCGGCGGCCAGGAGGATGCGGACCGTCTCCACGTGGCCGTGTTCGCTGGCCGGAATCAGCGCCGTCCCGCCGTACCTGTTGGTGCTGGCAACGTCCGCGCCGGCCGCCAGCGTCAGCCGGAGAACCTCGTTGAATCCCTCGGCCCCGGCATAGAGGAATGCGGAGTCCTGGATGGCGTCCTTGGCGTTGACGTTGCCGCCGCGGCCGATGAGTTCACTCACCAGCGCCACGTTGTTGGCCTTCGCGGCGGCGATCAGTTCCTGGTCGAGCCGGACCTGGGCCTCAGCCGATAGGACTGGTGGCGTGGTGGCGGCCGTTGCGGTGGAAGCAGGCGGGGACGTACCCGGAGAAGCTGACGGTCCGGACGGGGGCTGGCTGCCCGGGCTGACCAGGCCGGACGACGGCGGTGACTCCAGCCGCTGCGGCTCGCCGGGACCCGTCTGGCAGGCGGCCAGGCAAGCTGATACACCGCCCGCCAGAAAGAGAATTGCCGCCGCCCTGCGTGCCCGGCGCCAGGTCCTGAACCGCCTCATGGAGCCGAGCCTACTTGCCTGAGCCGGCAGCTGCAGCGGCGATGGCCTCGGCGCCGGCGGTGGCGCAGGCTTCGTCCAGGTTGCCGTCTGGGGCACCGCCCACGCCGATGCCTGCCACGGACACCCCATTGACCTTGAGCGGGATGCCGCCGGGCAGGAACAGGGTGCCGGGGAGGTCCGCGATGCTGGGCCCGTTGCCGTTGACGCGCTTGGCCAGCTCGCTCGTCGGTGCGCCGAAGGCGGCCGCGGTGTAGGCCTTCTGCTGGGCTGCTTCGATCGTGTGCTCGGCGGCGTTGTCCCCGCGCAGGAGCGCCTGGACGGTGCCGAACCTGTCCACGAGTGCCACCGTGACGAACGGCAGCTTGTCAGCCTGGCATTTGGCGAGGGCTGCCCGGACCGCATCGGCCGAGGCACCCGCGGTGATGCGGTTCTGCGCCACCACGGTCTCCGGCGCCTGCGGGATATCGACGGCGGGTACCGCGGCGGGAGCGGCCGCCTGGCTGGTCCCGGCGTTGGCTGCAGCGGTCAGCCCTCCCGTCAGCAGCAAGGCTCCGGCGGCAACAGCGGCGGCGGCAATCTTGTTGGACTTCTTCACGGTGTTTCTCCTTGGGTTGATGGACGCACGTTGCTGGACGCCCGTTGCTGGACTCACGTTGGCGGAATCCAGTGGAACGGGCATCGGCTCCATCCATCCTGTCCGGCCCCGCCGGAACAAACATCGGGCCTTTGGTTGCGGCCCGCTCCCCCGGATGGCCAGCAGCATCAGCCAAAAGGCGGAGAGACCAGCAACGGCGCGGGCAATAGCATGGGATAGGAACGCCCCTGACCTGAACCGGACCCCATGCCCTCCCCAGCCACTCCCCGTAAAACCCTGACCGACGGATCTTCGCTGACCACCGGACGCGCCCGGCCTCGTGGACCGGCCGCCTCCCCTGGCCGGTTCGGCCGGATCGACACCGCCGTCCACCTTGGCTTCGCGGTCCTGCTCGTCGCTTCGGCCGTCCGCTATGCCATGCGGCACAGCCTGCAGGACAACCTGCTGGTCCTCGGCCTGGCTGGAACGGTGTGCGCGCTCTACGCCGTCATCGCCGTACTGGCCCGGCAGAGACGCCCATGGGCGGTCTGGATGCTCGTGTTTGTGGCCGTCTGGGCAGCACTGGTCATCGCCGCACCCAGCTTCGCCTGGTGTTCCTTTGCGATCCTCTTCCTGTGCCGGACGGCCTTTACGGGCGCCGTGGGTTACGTGGCGGCAAGCGCGACGGCGGCCGCCACCGCCGTCGGGCTGTTCCGGCTCAGCGACGGGACAGACCTCGCGATGCTGCTGGGGCCGCTCGCCGTCGGTGTGATGCTTACGCTGATCCATGACCGGATCGAGCACGACGCCGCGGAGCAGCGCCGTCTCCATGCGGAGGTATCGCTGGCACACGGGCAGCTGGCGGCCAGCGAGCGCCTGGCCGGCACCATCGCCGAACGCGAGCGCGTATCGCGGGAGATCCACGACACCGTGACGCAGGGCCTGGCCAGCAGCCTGCTGCTCCTGGAGGCCGCTGACCGTTCGTGGCCAGGCCAGGCATCGCGCCAGGAGCTCAACCAGGCTACGGAACTGCTGCGCCGGAATCTCTCCGAGACGCGCAATCTGGTCCACGAGCTCGCCTCCCCGGGCCTCGACGCATCGCCGCTTCCCGAAGCCCTGCACCAGGCGGCCGCCCAGTACGTCCCGCACGCCCGGCTCGTGGTCACCGGCGAACCGAGGGACGTCCCTGCGGAAGTCCGGCACACCCTGCTGCGGGTGGTCCAGAGCGCGGCCGCGAACATCCAGCAGCACGCAAACGCCGCCACCACAACCTTGACGCTGGGATTCCTTCCCGGCTCGGTCACCCTTGACATCTACGACGACGGGACGGGCTTTGACCCGTCTGCGGCAGCACCGCCGTCGGACGCCGGAGGCTACGGGCTGCGGGCCATGCGCCAGCGGGTTGAGCAGCTGGGCGGGGTATTCTCGGTGGAAAGTTCCCCCGGCGAAGGGACCATCGTGGCCGCACAAGTGCCGGCCCGGGTGCAGTCAGCGCCACCTGGCCAGCAGATGACACCGGAGGACGCATGACTACCATCACTGTCCTCCTGGTGGACGACCACCTGGTGGTCCGGAGCGGGCTCAGGGCACTGCTGGCTACGCAGCCTGACTTTGACGTGGTGGCCGAGGCCGCCTCCGGCGAGGAAGCGCTGGGGCTGGTGGAACACCACTCCCCTGATGTGGTCGTGATGGACCTGGCCATGGGCGCCGGAATGGACGGGATCGAGGCCATGAGGCAGCTGCGGCAGCGCAACAGCCGGCAGGCCATCCTGGTGTTCACCACATACGATTCCGACGCGGACATCGTCCGGGCGGTCGACGCCGGCGCCATGGGCTACCTCCTCAAGGACGCCGCCCCGGACGAAATCTTCGCCGCCATCCGCGGTGCCGTGCAAGGGAAGAGCGTCATGAGTGCCCCCGTGGCCTCCCGGCTCTTCCAGCAGCTGCGCAATCCCGACGAGGTCCTGACGCCCCGGGAGGCGGAGCTGCTGAGCCTCCTGACCGAGGGGCTCAGCAACCGGGAACTGGGCCAGCGGCTCTTCATCTCCGAGGCCACCGTCAAGACCCATCTGGCGCATATCTACGCCAAGCTCGGGGTGGAGACCCGCGCCGCGGCGATCGCCACGGCCATCCGCCGGGAGGGCATGCGCTAGCCCGCAGCGGTCAATTCCCGTGTACCACTTCTGTAACAGCGGTGACACTTGATGACTGCAGCTATTGCACGCCCACCGCGTAGCCCCTAGGTTTGAGACAGCGGACTACAGACTCCGCGTCTGCCTGCCGTCCGAGCAGGACCAGAAAAGGGTTACAAAGGAAGTTAGCAATGGCAACAGGCACAGTTAAATGGTTCAACGCTGAAAAGGGCTTTGGTTTCATCGCTCCGGACGACGGATCCGCCGATGTTTTCGCGCACTATTCCGCAATCGCCAGCAGCGGCTACCGCTCGCTGGATGAGAACCAGAAAGTCGAATTCGATGTGACCCAGGGTCCCAAGGGCCCGCAGGCAGAGAATATTCGCCCGCTCTAAGGTTCTGATCAACTGCCCTGACCGTGCTGCAAAGCATGGCCAGGGCAGTTTTTTCTTAAGTTCTTTTCCTGTGAATTGCTAGACGAAGGCCGATTTTCCGGTAACGGCCCGGCCAACAATGAGCGAATTGATTTCGTAGCTGCCCTCATAGGTATAGAGGATTTCGGCATCACCAAACAGCTTGCCCATTTCAAAGTCCGAGCTGATCCCGTTGCCGCCCAGCAGCGACCGTCCCATCGCCACCGACGCGCGGGCCAGCCGGGTGCACGTGGACTTTGCCATGGCCGCCTGCGCCATCTCCAGCTTGCCGTCCGTCTGGATCCGGGCGAGCTGGGCCATCAACGCCAGTGACGCGGAGGCGTTGCCCAGGATCTCCGCCAGTTGCTGCTGGACCAGCTGGAAGCATGCCAGTTCCTTGCCGAACTGCCTGCGTTCCAGGGAGTAGGAACGGGCGACGTCGAACGCGGCCAGCTGGATCCCGGCACCTTGCCAGCCAACCCAGGCGCGCGAATCCCGCAGGAGGTCGTTGGCTTTGGAGAAGTCCGTGGCGCCCGGCAGCATGTTGGACGCCGGAATCCTGACGTTGTCCAGCACGATGTCCGCGTTCTGCATGATCCGCAGGCCGATCTTGTTGGCAATCTTGGTTGCCCGGTAGCCAGCGCGGTCCGTCTCCACAATGAAGCCCTTGATGTGCCCGTCCGCAGCGTCGCGCGCCCACACCAGGGCAAAGTCCGCGATAGTCCCGGAGCCGATCCAGCGCTTCGCGCCGTTGATCACCCACTCACCGCCCTCCAGCCGCGCGGATGTTTCCAGCCCGCCGGCGATGTCCGAGCCGTGCTCCGGTTCGGTCAGGGCGAAGGCTCCCAGCTGGGTAAAGTTCTTCAGGCCAGGCAGCCACCGCTGCTTCTGTTCCTCGGAACCGAGGGCGTCGATCATCCCCACGATCAGTTCGTTGTGGATCCCCACGAGTGCCGACAGCGAAACGTCCGCCCTGGCCACTTCGACGTACATCAGGCCCTTGAAGAGCTTGGACGTGCCGTCCGTCTGCAAGGTGCCAAGCCCGTGCTTGCCCATTTCCGCCAGCAGCCCGAACGGGAATTCCTCGCGGTTCCAGTAGTCAATGGAGGCCTGCCGCACCGTGGACTGCAGGAACGCCCGGACCTCCAGGTAGCGCTCGCGCTCCGCTGCGGGCAGGAGGTCCACGATGTGCATCAGGTCTGCCTCTGGAAAGGGCGGGGCTTCGGTCACAACACGCTCACGTCCTTGTGGCTGCACGCTTCATATCCCTTCGGTCTTCCAAACCCTTGGATGTCCTAGTATATTGCACAGGGATGGATTCTTAGTGATGCGCATCACTGGACGAAAGGTGTCCCCCATGTCAGTCACCGATGACTTCCGCGAGGCACGCGACCGCCTGCTGACCCTGCATTCCGACTACCACCAGGCCAGGCGCGAGTTCGTGTGGCCGCGCTTCACGGAATTCAACTTTGCCCTCGACTGGTTCGATCAGATCGCCGCCGATCCTGAGAAGGCCTACAATCCGGCCCTGGTGATCGTGGAGCAGGACGGATCGGCCACGCGCCGGAGTTTCGCGGACCTGGCCGCCCGTTCCAACCAGGTGGCCAACTGGCTGAGAAGCCAGGGCATGCGCCGCGGGGACCGCATGATCGTTATGCTGGGCAACCAGGTGGAGCTCTGGGAGCTGATGCTGGCCGGCATCAAGCTGGGCATTGTCCTGATCCCCACCACCACCCTGATGGGTCCGGAGGACCTGGCCGAACGCGTGGAGCGCGGCGAGGCGGGCTGGGCCGCCGTCGGACGTTCCAACATCGGTAAGTTTGCCGCCGTCCCCGGCGATTACCGCCTCATCGAAATCGGTGCCGGCGGCGGTTCAGCCGGCACCCCCGGTGCCCTCCAGTACACGGATTCGACGACGGCGGCAGTCACCTTCACAGCCGACGCCCCCACCCACGCGGACGAGACGCTGCTGCTGTATTTCACCTCCGGAACCACGTCGAAGGCCAAGCTGGTGGAGCACACCCATACGTCGTACCCGGTGGGGCACCTCTCCACGATGTACTGGATCGGCCTGGAACCCGGCGACGTGCACCTGAACGTGGCCTCACCGGGCTGGGGCAAACACGCGTGGTCCAATTTCTTCGCCCCGTGGATCGCGGAGGCGTGCGTTTTCGTCTACAACTATGAACGGTTCGACGCCCGTGCCCTGATGGAGCAGATGGACCGCGAGCACGTCACCAGCTTCTGCGCCCCGCCCACGGTCTGGCGGATGCTGATCCAGGCGGACCTGAAAGTCCTGAAGACCCCGCCCACCAAGGTGGTCTCCGCGGGCGAACCGCTGAACGCCGAAGTGATCGAGCAGGTCCAGCGCGTCTGGGGCCAGACCATCAGGGACGGCTTCGGCCAGACCGAAACCACCGTCCAGGTGGCCAACACGCCCAGCCAGCCGGTCACCATCGGCGCCATGGGGCGGCCGCTTCCCGGCTACGACGTTGTGCTGGTGGATCCGAACACGGGGGAAGAAGCCGAAGACGGCGAGCTGTGCCTCCGCCTGGACCCCCGGCCGGTGGGGCTGATGAAGGGCTACTACGGGGACGCGGAACGGACCGCCGAGGCGTTCCGCGGCGGCTATTACCACACGGGCGACATGGCCAGCCGGGACAAACACGGTGTCATCACCTACGTGGGCCGCGACGACGACGTCTTCAAATCCTCCGACTACCGGCTCTCGCCGTTCGAACTGGAGAGCGTGCTGCTGGAACACCCCGCCGTGGCCGAGGCGGCTGTGGTTCCGTCGCCGGATGCGGTCAAGCTTTCCGTCCCCAAGGCCTATGTTGTGCTGGTGTCCGGACTGGAGCCGGGGCCGGAGCTGGCCGAGGACATCCTGCGGTACTGCCGCGAACACCTGGCGCCGTTCAAACGGATCCGGCGGCTGGAATTCGCTGCGCTGCCCAAGACCATCTCGGGCAAAATCCGCCGTGTTGAGCTGCGGCACAATGAGGAGCTCCGGCATGGCGGGGGCACCCATCCCGACGGCTTCGGTGTGGAGTACTCCGAGGCGGATTTCCCGGGGCTGAAGGGCTGAGGATGGCCGTGCCACTGCCCCGGGACCCCATCGCGGACGCCCAACGGAACTGGGAGGAGCACGGCTGGGCCGACGTCGCCGCTCCCATGGCCGCGATCACCGCGATCATGCGCACCCAGCAGATCCTGCTGGCCCGGATCGAGGGCGCCCTGAAGCCGTTCGGGCTGACCTTCGCCCGCTACGAACTGCTCGCGCTCCTCAGCTTCGCCCGCAGCGGCGCGCTGCCCATGAACAAGGCGAGCGCCCTGCTCCAGGTCCATCCCACCTCGGTGACGAACGCCGTCGACCGCTTGGAAGGCTCGGGACTGGTGGCACGTTCGCCGCACCCTACGGACGGCCGCACCACCCTGATCGAGCTCACCGCGGAGGGGCGGATCGTTGCCAAACGGGCGACGGCGGTGCTCAACACCGAGGTTTTTGGCCAGTCAGGTTTCGACGCGGCCGATGTGGACCAGCTGATCCGCATCCTGGGCACGTTCCGCCGGAATGCCGGGGACTTTGCGGACTAGGGGCGTCCCTTAGCGCTTGGCGGCCCTACGGGTCTAGGAGGAGCGCGGTTTGGCTCTGACGTGCATGCGTTCGCCCTGGGTTCCAAAGAGGCTGAGGAACTCCACGGCTTTGGTGTCCGCGCGGCCGAACCAGTGGGGCACCCGGGTATCGAATTCGGCTGCTTCGCCGGGCCCCATCACCAGGTCCTGGCCGCCCAGGACCATCCTGAGTTTGCCGTTGAGCACATACAGCCATTCGTACCCCTCGTGGACCTGGGGGTCCGGCTGGTCCGGCGTGCCGGCCGGCAGGATGTGCTTGTAGGCCTGGATCCCGCCGGGCCGCCTCGTCAGCGGGATGATGGTCATGCCGTGGCGGACCATGGGGCGCAGGTGCAGGCGCGGATCGCCCGTGGCGGGAGCCCCCACCAGTTCGTCCAGCGGGACCCGGTGAGCTTTGGCCAACGGCAGCAACAGCTCAAGGTTGGGGCGGCGCTGACCGGACTCCAGCCGCGAAAGTGTGCTGACCGAAATCCCGGTGGCCTCGGCCAGGGCCGCCAGGGTGGTGTTGCTGTTGAGGCGGAGGGCCCTGAGCCGCGGCCCCACCGCTGCCAGCACGTCGTCGAATTCTTCATCCATTGGCCCAGTTTGCCATTCCAGCAACTTTCCTTGCCACTCTAAGCAGGTGCCGCGGACCATGGAGGCATGAAAACAGACAATGACAACACGTACGACGTCCTCATCATCGGTGGAGGGGCCGCCGGCCTGAGCGCCGCACAAATGTTGGGCCGGTCGCGCCGCTCCGTGGTGGTGGTTGATAGCGGCGAACCCCGCAACGCCCCCGCCCAGGGGGTCCACGGATTCCTGTCCCGCGATGGTGTCAGCCCCGCCGAACTCCTGAGGATCGGACGTGCCGAAGCCCAGCACTACGGCGCACGGATAGTGGAGGGCGAGGCCGTTGCCGCTGCGGGCAATGCGGCCAACGGTTTTTCCGTGACCCTGGCGGACGGCAGCGTGATCCGCGGGCGCCGCCTGCTGATCACCACCGGGCTGGTGGACGAATTGCCGGGGATTGCAGGGCTCCGCGAGCGCTGGGGCAGGGATGTGCTGCACTGCCCGTTCTGCCACGGCTGGGAGGTGCAGGATCAGGCCATCGGCATCCTGGGCAACGGGCCTTGGTCCGTGCACCAGGCCCTGCTCTTCCGCCAGTGGAGCGGCAACATCACCCTCTTCCTGAACGACCTGACACTGCCCACCGACGACGAGCTGGAGCAGCTGGCCGCCCGGGGCATCAGGGTGGTGGCGGGCGTTGTTGAATCATTGCGGGTGGAGCAGGACGTCCTGCGCGGCGTCGCCTTGGCCGGCGGACCCGAGATCGCCGTGGACGCGGTAGTGGTGGGACCCCAGGTGCGCGCACGGCTGGACGCCTTCGCCGGGCTTGGCCTCGAGCCGGCACCGCATCCAATGGGGATCGGGGACTTCCTGGAGACTGATGCCGACGGCGCCACCGCGGTCCCGGGGGTGTGGGCGGCGGGCAACGTGACGGACATGCGCGCGCAGGTCCTGGCCTCGGCGGCGGCAGGTGCGTGGACCGCCGTCGTCATCAACAACCATCTGATGGCCGAGGAACTGGCCGCAGACGTTGCCGCCCACCGGGAATCCCTGTCGGTTGCCCGGTAATTACCGGTCAGCGGTGGGTGAACTCGGGCTGCCGTTTTTCGGTAAAGGCGGCCATGCCTTCCTTCTGGTCCTCGCTGGCGAAGAGCGAGTGGAAGATTCGGCGTTCGAACAGGACACCCTGGGCGAGTCCCGTTTCAAAGGCCGCATTGACGGCTTCCTTCGCGAGCATGGCCACGGGCTTGGACTTGGACGCGATGACCTCCGCGGCCTTGAGCGCCTCCTCCACCACATTCTCCGCGGGCACCACGCGGGAGACGAGGCCGGAGCGTTCAGCCTCCTCGGCGCCGATGAAGCGCCCGGTGAGGATCATGTCCATGGCCTTGGCCTTGCCCACGGCGCGCGTGAGCCGCTGCGAACCGCCCATGCCCGGCAGCACGCCGAGGTTGATCTCCGGCTGGCCGAACTTGGCGTTGTCCCCGGCGATGATGAAATCGCACATCATGGCCAGCTCGCAGCCGCCGCCCAGCGCGAAGCCGGACACGGCCGCGATGACAGGGATCCGCAGCCGGGTGAAGTCCTCCCAGCCCCGGAACCAGTCGGCGGCGTACATGTCCATGTAGCCCTGCGAGGCCATTTCCTTGATGTCGGCACCCGCGGCGAACGCCTTGCTTGAGCCGGTGATCACCACCGCGCCCACGCCGGGGTCGGCGTCCATGGCGGTGACGGCTGCCACGAGCTGGTCCATGGTGGCTTTGTCCAGGGCGTTGAGCGCCTCCGGCCGGTTGAGCGTGACCAGCCCTACCCGGCCGCGCTGTTCCACCAGGATGTTCGTGTACTCCGTCATGCCCGACCTTTCAGCTGTTTTCGCGTGTTGCTGGTGCTGCAGAGCTGCCAGTGCTGCAGATGGTGCTAGTGCTGCGATTTGTCGCGGATATCGGTGATGATTCCGGAGAAGTCCCGGCCGGCTCCGCCTTCAGCGGCAAACGTATCGTAGATTTCCGAGGCGAGCGGTCCCAGCCGGGCCGCCACCCCGGTACTTTCCAGCGCATTCAGCGCGAGCCGCAGGTCCTTGGCCATCAGCGCCCCCGCGAAGCCGGGCTGGTAGTCGCGGTTGGCGGGGCTGGTGGGGACCGGTCCGGGAACAGGGCAGTTGGTGGTCAAGGCCCAGCATTGTCCGGAGGCATTGGAGGCGACGTCGAACAGCGCCTGGTGCGTCAAGCCCAGCTTCTCGCCCAGCACAAAGGCTTCGCTGACCGCGATCATGGAGACCCCCAGGATGAGGTTGTTGCAGATCTTGGCGGCCTGGCCGCCGCCGTGCCCGCCGCAGTGGACCACCCGTTTTCCCATCACCTCGAGCAGCGGCCGGACCGCCTCGAAGTCCTCCGTTTCGCCGCCCACCATAAAGGTCAGCGTGCCGGCTTCCGCACCCACCACACCGCCCGAGACCGGGGCATCCACGGCACGGTGGCCGGCCGCGATGGCGAGCGCGGAGGCTTCCCGTGCCTCGTCAACGTTGATAGTGGAGCAGTCCAGGAACATGGTCCCCGGCTTGGCCTCGGCCAGCAGGCCCGGCTGTCCGTCCGCGCCGCGGTAGGCGTCCAGCACGTGCTGGCCGCTGGGGAACATGGTCAGCACAACGTCCGCACCGGCGATGGCGTCCAGCGGACTGGCCACCGTGGGGACGCCGTGTGTTTGGGCGGCGTCCAGCGCGGCGGGGACCACGTCGAAGCCCGCCACGGTGTAGCCGGCACGGACCAGGTTCACTGCCATGGGCCCGCCCATGTGGCCCAGGCCCAGGAAAGCGACGGTGGTTTGTTCAGGCATTGTCCGGCTCCTTTGTGTGCAGGTTGAGCTCCCGGTCCCCCAGCGGCGCGAAGAACCGTTCCATGTCCGCCGCGTGCACCTCATGCAGCGTGGCCGGCTTCCATTGCGGAATGCGGTCCTTGTCCACCACCTGCGCGCGGATCCCTTCGCGGAAATCCGGCGCAACCAGGAACCGAAGCCCTACCCGGTATTCCTGCGCCAGCGCCTCGTCCAGCGTCAGTCCCTTGGCCCGGCGGAGGGACTCCAGGGCCACCTTCACAGCCGTAGGCGACTTCGCTTCGATGGTGTCGGCGGCCTCGGCCGCTTCGGCCGCAGGTTCCCCGCCCGGCGCGCCGTCCGTTGACCCACCCACGGCCCGCAGCCGGCGGACAATGTCCTCCACGTCATCGCTCGCGTAGGCGGCATCGATCCAGTCGCGCTGCGCCTCCAGCCCGGAGGGCGGCGGGTCCTGGGCAAAGCGGACGACGGCGGCTTCCGCACTTTCGTGTTCGAGCGCGGCCGCCAGCTCCGGCAGGCTCCCCGACGGGACAAAGTGGTCCGCGAGGCCCAGGAACAGCGCATCCGCCCCGGTCAGGTGGGCTCCGGTCAGCGCGGCATGGGTGCCGGTCTCCCCGGGTGACTTCGCCAGCAGCCAGGTCCCGCCGACGTCGGGCACAAACCCGATGGTGGTCTCCGGCATTCCCGTCCGGGTCCGTTCGGTGACCACCCGCACCGAGCCGTGCGCGGAGATTCCCACGCCGCCGCCCAGCACGAGGCCGTCCATAAAGGCCACATAGGGCTTGGGGTAGGCGGCGATGAGGGAGTTCAGCCGGTATTCGTTCCGCCAGAAGTCAGCAGTTTCCGTACCCCCGCCGAGGATGTCCCGGTAGATCGCCACAATGTCGCCCCCTGCGCAGAGGCCACGCTCGCCGGCGCCGTGCACCAGGACGGTGGCCACGCCGTCGTCGTCCGCCCAGGCGGTGAGCTGCGCCAGCATGGCGTCCACCATGCCGGCGTTCAGGGCGTTGACGGCCTTGGGCCGGTTGAGCGTGATGACGCCCAGGTGGCCGCGCTTCTCGAACAGAACCTCCGTCATCAGCTGCCTTCCGGCATGATGAAGCTGGCGCCCTGGCGGATCCCGGACGGCCAGCGCGTGGTGACCGTTTTGGTCTTGGTGTAGAAACGGAACGCATCGGCGCCGTGCTGGTTCAGGTCGCCGAAACCGGACGCTTTCCAGCCGCCAAACGTGTAGTACGCAATCGGAACCGGAATGGGCACGTTGATGCCCACCATGCCCACCTCCACCCGGCTGGCGAAGTCCCGGGCGGCGTCGCCGTCGCGGGTGAAGATGGCCACGCCGTTGCCGAATTCGTGCTCGGAACACAGCCGGAGGGCTTCGTCGTAATCGGCGGCGCGGAGCACGCTGAGGACGGGGCCGAAGATTTCCTCCTGGTAGATCTTCATGTCCTTGGTGACGTGGTCGAAGAGCGTAGGTCCCACCCAGAAGCCGTCGTCGTAGCCTTCCACCGTGAGGCCGCGACCGTCGGCCAGCAGGGTGGCACCCTCGTCCACGCCGGACTGGATGTAGCCCTCGATCCGTTCCTTGGCACTCGCCGCCACCACGGGCCCGAAATCCGAGTCCTTGTCCAGGCTGTGGCCCACGCGCAGATGCTTGACGCGCTCGGCCAGCTTGGACACCAGCGCGTCCGCGGTCTTCTCCCCCACCGGGACGGCCACGGAAATGGCCATGCACCGCTCGCCGGCGGAACCGAAGCCGGCGCCGATCAGGGCGTCGGCAGCCATGTCCAGGTCCGCGTCCGGCATGATCACCATGTGGTTTTTGGCCCCGCCGAAGCACTGGGCGCGCTTCCCGTGGGCGGCCGCGGTGGCGTAGATGTACTGGGCGATGGGTGTTGAACCCACAAAGCCGATGGCCTTCACGCGGGGATCTTCCAGCAGCGCGTCAACGGCTTCCTTGTCCCCGTTGACTACGTTGAACACCCCGTCCGGCAGTCCGGCCTCCGTGAACAGTTCGGCCAGGCGCAGGGGAACCGAGGGGTCCCGCTCGGAGGGCTTGAGGATGAAGGCGTTGCCGGCGGCGAGGGCCGGGCCGGACTTCCACAGGGGGATCATGGCCGGGAAGTTGAACGGGGTGATGCCCGCGACGACGCCGAGTGGCTGGCGCAGCGAGTGGACGTCGATGCCCGCACCGGCGTCGTCGGAGAACTCGCCTTTGAGCAGGTGGGGGGCGCCCGCTGCGAACTCCACCACTTCAATCCCGCGCTGGATATCGCCCTTGGAATCGGCGAACGTCTTCCCGTGTTCGGAGGACAGCAGCGTGGCGAGTTCGTCCATGTTCTCGTTGACGAGATCAACGAACTTAAGCAGGATCCGGCCGCGGCGCTGCGGGTTCATGGCGCCCCACTGGACCTGCGCTTTCTCCGCGGCGGCCACCACGTTCCGGACCTCCTCCCCGCTGGCCAGGGGCAGGCGCGCCTGGACTTGGCCCGTGCAGGGGTCAAAAACGTCACTGAAGCGGCCGGAGGTCCCCTTCACCCGCTGGCCGTCTACGTAATGGGATAGTTCTCGCACCATGATGCAATGCTCCTTCGCATGTGATCCAGGTCATCTCTGCAAGCGAATATACTCGGACTTCCTACTAAATTCCAGACTGCCCGGCCGCGGTGGGCAACGGCCTTCGCGGGCTTTCCGGCCACGGCAACGCCTCCGGGCAACAAGTTCGGTAAGTTAGGGACTGTGAAGATTGCTACCTGGAATGTGAACTCCCTCCGTGCCCGC
The DNA here is from genome assembly GCF_001484605.1 of Pseudarthrobacter sulfonivorans. Lineage (NCBI taxonomy): Bacteria > Bacillati > Actinomycetota > Actinomycetes > Micrococcales > Micrococcaceae > Pseudarthrobacter > Pseudarthrobacter sulfonivorans. Next base: position 1,781,347 of record NZ_CP013747.1, read on the forward strand.
GCCGACCGCGTGGAGGCCTGGCTGCAGCGCAGCGATTGCGACGTCCTGGCCATCCAGGAGACCAAATGCAAGGACGAAAACTTCCCCTGGGAACTGTTCGAACGCATGGGCTACGAGGTGGCCCACTTCGGTGTGAACCAGTGGAACGGCGTGGCCATCGCGTCCCGGGTAGGCCTGGCAGATGTTGAGCGCACCTTCCTGGACCAGCCTCCGTTCGGGAAAGAAGGCAAGGACCCGGTGCAGGAGGCCCGCGCCATGGCCGCGACCTGCGGCGGCGTCCGGGTCTGGAGCCTCTACGTGCCCAACGGCCGCTCCCTGGACGACGAACACATGCCGTACAAGATCAAGTGGCTTGAATCCCTGAAGACCCACGCCCAGGGCCTGGTGACCGCCGACCCGACAGCTCAGGTAGCCCTCATGGGTGACTGGAACATTGCGCCGTTCGACGACGACGTCTGGGACATCGACCTTTTCGTCAATAATAAGTACACCCATGTCAGCCCGCCGGAACGCGCGGCCTTCCACGCTTTCGAAGAGGCCGGATTCAAGGACGTGGCACGCGAGTACACGCCCGGTCCCGGCGTCTACACGTACTGGGATTACACCCAGCTGCGCTTCCCCAAAAAGGAGGGGATGCGCATTGACTTTGTCCTTGGCTCCCCCGCGTTGGCGGCCCGCGTCACGGGCGCGTCGATCGACCGCGAGGAACGCAAGGGCAAGGGCGCCTCGGACCACGCCCCCGTTCTGGTGGAACTGGCGGACTGATGGCTGCCCCCGGGGCCCAGGAAGGGAGACTGTAATGACGGGAAACCTCTACCGGGGCCAGGCCGGGCTGCCGTTCTCCTCCACCCTGCGCGTCTACGAACCGCTGGAAGCCTTCCCGGAAGGACAGCGGGAGGCCATCCGGTCCGCCGGTGCCCGCACAGCCTCCCGGGCCGCCGTCGAAAACGCCGAACTGCTGGCCTCGCTGGGCCGGATCACCCGCTCCGGCGGGGACCCCTTCCCCACCGGGCGGACGGATCTGGTCCGCGTCACCAGCATTCCCGGTGTACCCCCCGGGCGGACCCCGCAGCCAGGAACGTCCGACGCCGGTGCTGCCGCCGGCCCGGGTGGCGCTTCCGGCCCGGATGCCGAGGCTGGCTTGGGTGCCGAGTCCGGGTTGGGTACCGGGATGGGCGCCGGTTCCGGCCTTGGGCCTGACGCTGGGGGCGACGGTGGACGTGACGCTGGGTCCGGGCGCGTCCTGCTGTACTGCCCCAGCCAGCTGGTCCTGCGCGCCGGCCTCGCCGCCAATGCCCTTATGGAAGGCATCCACGGCCCGCTGGCCGAAATGCTGATTCCGGAAGAGCAGCGGGACAAGCACCAGGAACGCATTGACCAGGTCAAAGCCCGTGACGGCGCCATCCGCGTGCATACCCGCGCCTCGACGTGGGGCATCCCCTTCAGCTGGTTCTCGCTGTTTATGGAAGGCGACCATAAGGACGTAGTGGAATCAGGCGGGCGCATCCTCACCGTCAGGGTGTGGGCTCCCATCACCGAAGCCATGGAGCGAGCACGGTACGCCGTGGCCCACCTGGCGCTGGCGGCTCCGGACCTGGACATGCTGGACGACCTCGCGCAGCTGACCGAATGGCTGGAGCTGTTCCACGTCAATTCCATGGTGGAACTCGACTACGGCGCCGTGGCGGACAAGGTGTACCCGGACGAGTCGCCCATGGACATCCGGCTGGGCATCGAATGCCTGGCAGAGGGCGACATGACAGGCGCCGCGGCGGCCTACCGCAGGCTGGCTTCCCGCTGGATTCCCATCCGGCAGCTCGCCCGCGCGTCCTGACCGCTGTTTCCTGGCCGGATGCCACGCCGCGCGTCCTCAGGAAGGAGGCGGCGCCGTCGTACGCCTGACGATGAGCTGGTGGGGCGCGACGGCGGATCGGACCGCCCCGACCGTGCCGTCCAGTTCGTCGATGAGCATCTTGGTAGCCAGCTCCGCCTGTTCGTCGGGCCGTTGTCCCACGGTGGTCAGGCCCATCGCGTCGGCGAAATCGTGGTCATCGATCCCCACCACCGAGAGGTCCTCAGGGACCCGCACGCCTACGCGTGCTGCTTCGAAGATGACGCCCATGGCCATTTCGTCGGAGGCGCAAAAGATGGCGGTCGGCTTCGGGCCGGGCTGGGCCCAGAGGCGCCGGAACGCCTCTTGGCCGCTGCGGACCGTGAAATCGCCCCATTCGTCCCACTCGTGGCGGGTGGGCAGCCCCGCTCCTGCCATAACGTCCTTGAAAGCCAGGATCCGCACGCGGGGAACGTCGAAGTTAAGGTCCGTTTCGTCGTCGCCGTGCAGGAGGGCAATGTCCCGGTGGCCGAGGTCGATCAGGTGCCGTACGGCGGTGGACGCTGCGGCGTAGTCGTCGATGCCGATGTACGCGCACTCTTCCACATGGCCACCCACCACGATCAGCGGGATATCAATCTTTTGGAGATGGTCCAGTTCCTCGTGGCTGAGCGCCATACAAAGGACAAGCAGGGCGTCAATCTGTTTGTAAACCATGGTCTTGCTGAATAGGCGTTCCCGGTTGCTGCCGTGACCGCCCAGGTTGAAGAGGGAAAGATTGTAGTGGCGGGCGTGAAGTTCGCGGTCCGCGCCCTCAATGGCCTTGGAGAAGAACCAACGGCTCACGAACGGTGCCAGGACGCCAATGGTCTTGGTGCGGCCGGTGGCCAAACCTGACGCCGACGACGACGCCACATAACCCAAAGCACCCGCCACCTCGAGGATCTTCTCCCTGGTGGCGGGCGAAACCCTGGGAAGCCCGCGTACGGCCCGGGAAACGGTGGCGGTGGAGACGCCTGCGGCTGCTGCCACGTCCTCAATGCTGACGCCGCTGTGGCCACCCCGTTGAGACCTCTCAGCCATGCGTGCCACCGTTTCCCCTCATGGGTTCAAACCAAATATCCGCTATGCAGTTGCCCCAAGCCATGCTAGGTTGCGGGCCGCCCGACGTCACAGTGTTACCTGCCTGCCTCCCCTTGCGTCTGATCCGCCTTTATGCGGATCAGCCCTGAGCCCGGTCAGCCCTTGAGGCCGCCGGCCAGGAGACCACGGACAAAGAAGCGCTGCAGGCCAAGGAACACCGCCAGCGGGACGATGATCGAGACGAACGCAGCGGCAGGGTTCAGGAAGTCCCTGTTGCCGCGGGTACCGGAGATCTCAGCGAGCCGTTGGGTGATGGGCGCTACGTCCGCCGTTCCACCCGAGAACACCAATGCCACCAGAAGGTCATTCCAGACCCACAGGAACTGGAAGATGGCCAGGGATGCCAGAGCCGGCACGGACAACGGCAGGATGATCCGCCAGAAAATGGTGGTGTGTCCTGCCCCGTCCACCTTCGCGGCCTCGATAACTTCGCCCGGGATCTCCGAGATGAAGTTGTGCAGCAGGAAGATGCCCAACGGGAGACCAAACATGGTGTGGGCGATCCACAGCTGGGCATAGGACCCGGGCGGGAGCTTCAGGACCTGTGTGAACAATGACAGCAGCGGGATGAGTGCCATCTGCAGGGGAATGATCTGCAACGCGAACACGAAGATGAACGTAGCCTCGCGGCCCCTGAAGTTGCCCCAGGCGAAGATGTAGGCCGCCATGGAGGCGAGCACCAGGACAAAGACAGTCACCGGAATGACAATCGCAAGGGAGTTGACGAAGTACTGCGAAAGGTTCGCCGACTGCGATCCGGCTGCTGCCGTGACGTCGACGTAGTGCTTGAAAGTAAAATCCCAGTCGGCAAAGAAGTTCCACCAACCATCCGAGCGCGGGCCCACCTGCTTGGCCGCGGGACGGATGGAGGATACCAGGAGACCGAAGGTGGGCACGGTCCAGATCGTCGCAATGATCACGGCGGCCGCAGTGGCCCACCGTGACGTGAGCTTGGTCTTGACGCGCCGCATGATCGGTGCGGAATCCTCCGGCGTCGCGGGACGGCCTTTGTCTTTGCGTGACTGGGTCCGGGAAGAGTTGGCCGCCTCATCCGGCGCTGGCATGACGGTCATCGGATTTCCCTTTGCTGACGAAGTACGCGGGCGTTGTAGACCACTATGGGCAGTACGAGAAGGAACAGGACGAGGGCCAGCGCCGCACCCCTGCCCGGTTCGCCGGCGCGGAATGCCTGTGTGTACATCTCGTTGGCGATCACGGACGTGTCATAGTTGCCCGCCGTCATGGTGCGGACAATGTCGAAGACTTTCAGGGTGGCGATGGTGATGGTTGTCAGCACCACCACCAAAGCGCCCCGAATGCCGGGAACCGTCACATTGCGGAACTGCTGCCAGGGGTTGGCACCGTCCAGGCGCGACGCCTCAACCAGTTCCACCGGCACGCCCTTGATGGCAGCAGAGAGGATCACCATGGCAAAGCCTGTTTGGATCCAAACCATCACGATGATGAGGAAGATGGTGTTTTCCGGGGCATCAAGAAGGAATTGCTTGGGGTCCATGCCCAGGGCAACCCGCACAGCGTTAACGACGCCAGTCTGTTCAATGCCGGGGCCGCGGTAGTCGTACACAAGTTTCCAGATGATGCCGGCGCCCACCATCGAGATGCCCACCGGCATAAAGACCAAAGCTTTGAGGGCATTTTCGCCGCGCGCCTTGTCAATGAACACCGCGTAAGCGAGACCGAAGACCGTGGACAGCAACGGCACCAGAACGGTCCAGATCACCGTGTTGCGGAGGGTGGCCAGCGCCTCGGGCTGGGTAAACATCCAGACGAAGTTATCGACTCCGTTGGGTTGGCCGGAGGCATTCGTGAATGCGAGGAACGATGTCTGCACGGCGGGATAAACCAGGCCGACCAGCATCAGGATTGCCGCCGGCGCCAAAAAGCCAACGATCGTCAGTTTGTCTTTGACTGATTTGGGAGCCCTGTCCACAATCAGCATGATCAGCCCAATTAGCGCGGCAAAAACCGCCAAGGCGATAAAAACTTGAAGAAATTTTCCTCCAAGAAACTCCATTGCCCAACCTCCGTGGTGTGCGTGGATCAGTTTGTTCGGAATCGACATCGCGCCCTTGGGACCTGTTGTCCCAAGGGCGCGATGCGAAGGAGGTTAGCTCTTAGGCCAGCTGCCTTCGATGCTGTCGGCAACCTGCTGGGCGGGAGTGCCGTTGATCCATGCAACGATGCCCTTCCAGAAGGAGTTGGAGCCCACGGCGCCGGGCATCAGGTCAGAGCCGTCGAAGCGGAAGACGGTGTCCGGATCCTGGAGCAGTGCGATGGACTGCTTGTCGAGTTCCGTCTGGGCACTCGCCGGGTCCAGTCCCTTGTTGGCACTGATGACACCACCGAGCTTGACACGGTTGTTGGCGAAGTCGGCGCTGGCCAAGTAAGCCAGGAAGGCCTGCGCCTCCGGGGTGTCCTTGTAAGCGCCCACCATCTCGCCGCCGCCGGTGATTGCCTGGCCCTTGCTGGGGTCGATCGGAGGCGTCATGAAAGCCCAGACGTCGCCATCGGGAGCCACGGCTGTCCCTTCCGGCCAGTTGGCGGCCTGGAAGTTGGCCTGGTGGTGCATGGCGCACTGGCCATCGAGGACGGGCTGGCCTGCCTGCGCGAAGCCGGTGGTCAGGATTGAACGAACGTCGCCGAATCCGCCGTTGACATAGTCGGAGTTCAGGAGGATCTCGCCGGTCTGGTTCAGCGCATCCACAATCTTGGGGTCGTTGAACGGAATCCCGTGCGTGACCCACTGGTCGTAGACCTCGGGGCCCTGGGCGCGGAGGACTACGTCCTCCACCCAGTCAGTGCCCGGCCAGCCGGTCGCTTCGCCGGATTCGAAGCCGGCACACCACGGCTTCATGGTGCCGTCATCGGCGATCTTCGACGACAGGGTCATCATTTCGTCCCAGGTCTTGGGAACTTCCCAGCCCTTGTCCTTGAACGTCTTCGGGGCGTACCAGACGTAACCCTTGACGTTCGCGAGCATCGGTGCCGCGTAGAAGGTCCCGTCCACCGTGCCGTACTTCTTCCAGTCAGCGGACCAGTTCTTGTCCACAAGATCCGAGACTGCCTTCGGAGCCGGCTTCAGGCCGCCTGCCTTGGCCTGATCGGCCAGGAGGCCTGGCTGCGGGAAGATGGCGACGTCCGGGGCGTTTCCTGCCTTGGCCCGGACACCGATCTGGGTCTCGAATTCCTTGCTGCCCTCGTATTTGATGGTTGCCCCGGTGCATTCCTCAAACGTTGCCCAGGCGGTTTCCAGGTTAGTAGCTTCGATGTCCACGATGGTGGAGTAGACGGAGACGGTCTTGCCGTCGTGCTTGCCGTAGCTCTCGTAGGCAGAGCAGTCGCTGCCGGTGGTGGTGCCGCCACCGCCCCCGCCGGGACCACAGGCCGTCAGGGCGAGCGCCAGAATTCCGGTGGCAGCAACCGGAAGCAGGTATTTGCGGTTTTTCATACTGAGGACTCCTCGGTGAGTTACAGAACTTCAACAGGTGAGACTAAGGTGACCGACATCTTCACGTGGTATGACTCACACACTAATCAGGCCCCGGCAAGGAATGCAAGCGTTTACACGCGGTTGTGTCCGAAAGGATATCTAGGCCCCAGCCCACCGGAGTTTGGGCGCAGCAGCGATGTTGTCCGAGACGGCGAGACGCCTTGGACGTGCGGCTATGCTGCCACAGGCAGCATAAGGAAGGGCGCCGCGCTCCCCGGGGAACGCGGCGCCCTTTAGGCATCGTGGGGTATACCCCATGGTTGGGCCTATTTGCCGCCCTTGAACAGACCGGCGATCTTCGCGCCAAAGCCCTTCACGTTCTCGGTCACGCTGCCGGCCAGCTCCTTGGCGTTTTCAGTAACATCGCCAGCAAGCTCCTTGGCGTTCTCAGCCACGTCACCGGCGAAGAACTCCTTGACGTTTTCTGCAGCTTCGCCCGCGAACTCCTTCACGTTTTCCGTGGCCTCGCCCGCGAACTCCTTCACGTTCTCCGCAGCCTCGCCAGCGAATTCCTTGGCCTTTTCTGCCGCGCCTTCGCTTGCCGCTCCGCTGCCAGTTACTTGCTCGGTCATAGTGTTCTCCTTGATTCCCCGGTTATTTCCATCCGGACAGTGGTGGTGGCCCGTTGCCTGGCGATGTTCGCCGGCATCGGCACGAACCGATGTCCCCCGGATCACACTAACGGACGCGCTCAGCGCGGCTGAACCGTGTCCTGGCCCCGGCACCAATGTGAATCAGGACGGGTGTCTGTTTTCCCACCACTTGGTCCAAGGCGTCCACCAGGGCAGAGACCTCGGCCGCAAGGAGATGCGGCGCCACGCCCTGGCGCGGCTGGAGCCGGATTTTCAAGGCAGGGCTGCCCTGGACATCGTAAGTTGCCACCGTGGCACCCGCCAGATCGGGCCGTTCAGCCAAGGCGTGCTTCAACGCCTGCTCCGCTACTCCCCCGCTGATCCGGACGTCCCCGGCCACTGTGCCGGGATCGTACTCAGCCACCAACACGTTGCTCCGGCCTTTGCCCTGCTGCGCGATCCAGGCAACCATCAGCCCGATCAGAACCACAAGGGCAAGCGCCATCACAATCCAGAGCCAGCTTTCCGGACGTCCTGGAAAACGGGTGTTGTCGAAGGCCTGGTTAACGCTGCGCCAGGCCGATCCGGACCAGGCATGCCACCAGGTTCCTACGGGTGGAACCGTGGCCAGCAGAACGAGCAGGATGCCCACGGCGAGCAGCTTGAGGCCGAGGATGCCCAGCAGGATCCGGTTGAGGAGCGAGGGTGTGGCCGTCATGCTCCAATCACTCCTACGGTGGAAATGTTCACGCGGACGTCAGGTACCGGGACCAGTGACATCCCGCTGAGTTCGTCCTGGACTGCGGCCAGCACCGCCGCTTCCGCTACTGGAACCCCTGAGGTGGGGCGCACGTTGACGATAGCCTGCCGCCGGGACACCACCACCATGACCTGCTCCGGGGTGACATTGGCAGCGAGCCGTGCGCTGCGTGCCAGTGCGGAGGCGATGACCTCGTCATCGACCACCACGGCGGACGAAGTTCCGATGCCGTTCAGCACGTGCCGGGCCCGTTTTCCCGGCAGGATGGCGTTGAGCAGGAAAAACATGCCCACCATGGCTACTACGGCACCGCTGGCACCGAGCAGCAACGGCGGGATACCCGCCGGAAGTGCAACGATGCGCTCCGCCGCCAGCTGTGGTTCGATCAGCCAGGCCGGCTGCCCGATGGCGTGCACAGCCGATTCGAGAAGACCGTAGCCGGCCAGGCCCATCACCAAGACAGCCGCCACTATTGCTACCGCTGCCCGGGAGGAATGGGTTTCCCGGTAGACGACCCGGCGCAAATCAGGTTGCGGCTGGGCCCGGGCGCGGCTTGTTGGCCTCGAGTCCAGGTCCCCGTCCACTGATCCTCCGCTCACTGGACCCGGCCTCCCTCGATCGGCTTAACGCCGCTGATGCGGATATCCACCCTGCTCAGACTCGCACCGCTAAGGGCCGTGACCGTCGAAAGGATCCTGGTTTTGGCATCGACCGTCCGGTCCCAAATGGATCCGCCGAACGCGGCGACCCGGCCGGGGTCCCTGAGCACAGTGGCCAGCGGCGGGATCCTGATAGGTGACACCAATGACAGAGCCAGCAGGCCGTCGTCGTCCGTCCAGTCCGCCCGGACATCGTGGGGCTCCACACCTAGGGCTTCCGCGGCCGCTGTCCTGGCAAGGCTGGTCAGGGCCTGCGTGCTGATGCGGTTGTGTCCGCCCAGGACCCGCCCCTGGATGGATGGTGCGGCTGACGTCATGACGAGGAGCGCCGGCCGATGATGGCATCCAGGACGCCGCGCAGGTCCAGTTTCCCTTCCGCTGCGCGGCCCAGGAGGGCGCCGACGGCCATAAAGAGGAGCGAGACCAGGAAGCCCCACAGCCCGAACTGGAAGGACATAAACGCTACGAAGGCGCCCATGGCGATCCCCACAACGGTCAGATTCACAGCAGTGCCTCCCTCTCGACGACGGCGACGGCGGGGGCTCCGGCCTTCACCGGCGGCGCCACATAGACATCGGTTATTTCGACGTTCACTTCAATGACCTGCAGGCCGACGAGTTCCTCGACCGCGCGGTAAACGGCTGCCCTGACCTGATCGGCCAGCGAATGCAGGGGCGACCCGTAGGAGGCCACCAGGCTGATGTCCACCGCCACCTGCGTCTCACCGACCTCGGCACGGACGCCAGTAGCATGGTCCGAACTGCCGACGGCGTCCCGGATGGCCCCCAGCGCACGCGACGGAGCCGAGCCCAATGAATAGACGCCGGGCACGGCACGGGCAGCGATGCCGGCAACTTTTGCCACGGCGGTCTCAGCGATCACGGTGCGGCCATGACCGGGCACGGGCGGCTGGCTGGTAGCAGGCTGGCTGGTAGCAGGCTGGCTGGTAGCATGCTGGCGCTCGACGCCCGCATCGGGTTGTGGGTTCTGGTATTCCATCAGACACTTCCCCTTCTGTTGTTCCCAACCCTATCCCCTGCGTGTGGGAACGCACGGGAATCCGTGGCGAGTCAGGCCAGCTTCCGGCCGGTCAGCGTAAATCCGGTCTTTCCGCCTTCGCTGAACACCGAAGTGTCAGTGTTGGACCAGTCGGGCAGGAAGAGATCTGTGACAACAGTGCCGCTTCCGGGGGCGAACACTTCCACCGAGGAGGTATCGAGCAGGATCCGCAGCTTCAGTTTTCCGTCCACGAGCGGGACGCTCACCTGGTGGTAGGGGCTGAACTTGTCCGAAAAGTTTGAGGTCCCTGCCGCGGACCGGTCAACCGTCAGCGTGCCGGACTGCGCCTGGTAGCGGATCTGGAGCCCGCGCAGTTCGATTCCGGCCTCCGCAGCACCGTCCGGCGTCAGTTCAACATCCAGGAGTTGGGACCTGGAGGAGAAGTCCTCCCCCAGCGGCTTGCTTTCATCGGCAACGGTGAGTTGCCGCTCGGAGGCAGCTCCACTGGACAAAACTCCAGCGGGGGCAGCGGCGATGGACGAGCGCAAGACGGGCCTGCCGCCGTCGTCGATACCGTTGCTGCCGCTGCCGGAGAGCGTCAGTTCGCGGGGAATTGCCATGGCGCCGCGCCACGGGGTGGTGGGCATCTTCTGGGCGTAGTCCCAGTTCCCCATCCAGCCGAAGAGGACGGGCTTGCCGCCGGGGGCGCCGGAGATGGTGGTGGCCGCGTAGAAGTCCGCGCCGTAATCCACCCACTGGTGGTCCTGCAGCGGAGCGTCCGGACCCGCGGCACCCTGGGCGCGGAACGTCACGCCGTCGAACTCTCCCGTGAAGTACTGCATGCCTGAGCCGCCGGCTATGCCCCCCGGGTTGATGCTGAGAAGCATGACCCAACGCCGTTCGTCGGTCCCCTCCATGGGAACCTCCAGGAGTTCAGGCATCTCCCACAGTCCGCCCTGGGCGCCGACACCGGAGAAGTCGCTGAGGAAGTCCCAGTGCAGCAGGTCCTTGGATTTATAGAGCTTCACCACGTGGTCGTCGGCCACGACGGTGGTCATGACCCAGTATTGTCCCGGCTCGTACCAGGTGACTTTGGGATCGCGGAAGTTCTGCGAAGAGGGTTGCAGATCCACCACCGGATTGTCCTGGTACTTCTTCCAGGTGCGGCCGTGGTCGAGGCTGTACGCGGCGGACTGGGCCTGGGAGCCTTTGGGCAGCGGGGCGTTGTCCTTGTAGGCACTCGTATATAGGGCAACCATGGCCGGCCGGTCCTTGCTGCCCAGCCCCGAGGTGTTGTCCGTGTCCACCACGATCGAGCCGGAGAAGATTTCCTCGGTCTCCGTGGCCTCCATGGCCACCGGCTCTTCCGCCCAGTGCACAAGATCGGTGCTGGTGGAGTGGCCCCAGGACATGTTGCCCCAGTCGTTGCCCTTCGGGTTGTACTGGTAGAACGCGTGGTAGGTGCCGTCTTCGTACACCAGGCCGTTGGGATCATTCATCCAGTTCTTTGACGGCGTCAGGTGCGCCGCAGGACGCCAGGGATCGCCGGCCGACGGCGTGGCGGCACCTTGGGAGGAACCCTCAGGAGGGTGGCTCCCGGCGTCGGGATTCACGTTCTGCGAATCAGGGGTGCAGCCGGCGGCTGTCACCGCCAGGAGCAGGGCGACGACGGCGGAAAGGGCCGGTCTGCTGGACCTGCGTCTGTCCGGGCTGCTCAGGTGCGGCCGGGAAGCGGTGAAGAAAAGCATGGGGATCCTAAAATTTGAGGCGGGGACGCCCGTGAATGTCACGGACGTCCCCGTTTACTGATTTCGCCCCGGTCAGGGGAGGTGCCGGCTACTGCTGGTGCCGGTCACCGTTAATGCCGGTCACTTGTAGTGGCCGGCACCGCCGACGTTGAGGTTGGTGGGCAGGTAGCCGAACGGGCCAAGGCCGTTCTGGCCGAATGTGCGGTCAACCTGTGAGATTCCGTCGCGGAAGTTGATCTTCACGGTGGGTGACAGGGATCCGCCGCGGACACCGTTCACGTTGTCGATGAAGGACTGCACCAGGCCGCCCGGCTGCACGTAGTGCGAATAGGCCTGGAACTGCCGGCCGTTCTGGCTGGGGGTTGGCCTTTCCGGGGATTCGGACGGCAGGTTCAGGTCCGTGGGCGAGGCCAGGGCCAGGCCGCTGTTGTTCATCGGCTGGTAGTCCGACCGGATGCCGTCACCGGCGAAGCCGTAGACGCCGTCAGGGCCGCGCATTCCCGCCGCGTAGGTGAACTGGTGGCTGATGGTGAACAGGTAGTACTTGTTCTTGCCGCCTTCGTTCTGGATGAAGATCTGCGGGCGTTCCGTCTGGTCGTTGACGCAGTTCGCGGACAGGATCGGCGGCAGGAAGGACCACTTGGTCAGGTCCTTGTTGTCCGCCACTGCCAGGCCCACGTTGGCGGTCTGGTAGTAGGCGCCGGAGCTGTTGACCTCATTGAGGTTCTCGGCGTTGGGGTCTCCCGGCTGGTAGCCGAGGTCCTCGGCCTTGCACTCGTATTCTCCACGGGTGCCGCCGGTGTTGCCTTCGAAGACCATGTAGGTCTTGCCGGGGTGTGCCGGGTCCTCGAACGTGTACGGATCGCGGAAGGCGAAGCCGGGGTTCTGGGCCTTGTTCTGGTACATCTCGCCGTCGGGCTCAAGGAGCTTGGTGTGCGTGAAACCGTCGAAGGTGACGCCGTTTTGGTCGGCGTGGATGTTGCCGAGGGCCTTGGCGATGGCAGCGTCAGGGGCGATGCCGCCGCCGCCGGCGTTCCGCTCGGCCACGTCGTAGAACGTGGTGGCCGTGTAGAAGACGTTGACGTGGTTGCCCTGCATCAGGCGGGTAGAACCGGACCATTCCGTGTTGCCGATGGAGGCGCCGTCAGCAAAGACGTGTCCGCCGTAGTTCCACTTGTCCGTGGCCGGGTCAGCGTTGGTCTTGCGGAAGAAGTAGCCGATCCGGGCGTTCCAGTGGCGCTGGTCGAAGCCGTAGCCAGCGTCACGGTCGGCCACGAGGGAGAAGATGACGTCCCAGCCCTTGTAGCTGATCTGGTTCGCGTTTTCGTCCGTGAGGGACCAGGTGTCCCAGACCCAGACGTCGTCATTCATGGTGGGGAAGTCTTCGGGGATCTCCGGCATGGTGACGTCCGGGCTCATGGAGTTCACGCCGGGAGCCACTGTGGAGTCGCTTTGGGCCATGATCTGCTTAGCGTCCGCGCGGGTCCACTTCGAGGTGAAGTCCGACGCCGGGTCATAGGCTTGCTGGCTGTGCGTGCTGGGCAGTGGGAAGCCCGGGGTGGGGGCCGGCATCTGCTGCGCGGCCGGCGGATCCGCCGGCTCGTTGGCCTGCGCTGAGGGAACGGCCAGGAAGACCGATGCCACTACAGCTGCAGCCAGTGCCGCGGCGGCAGGGCGCCACCGCAGCATCCGGACAGGTTGAGGGTGCTTGTGCATGTTTTGCTCTTCTCGCGGAGTTGAAACTATTCGTGGAAGACGGGCAGGTGCCCTGTTCCTCGAAACTCCGGCAGCCCCGACGACGCAACAGGCGTCATCGAGGACGCCGTTGTGTCGAGGGGTACGGGGCTTGGGTAGGGCCCCGCTTCAGGGCCAGGAACGATATCTCTTCCCTGGCCCGCCTCTACGCTAGGCAGCCGGCGAGGGCCTTACAAACCGTGTTTCACGACCGAAATGCCACATGTCAGACATTTGATGCAAGCGCTTACATTTCTGATTGCGCGCGCGTTCCATATCGGAGTGGCAGCGTCAAATGTTTCAAGTCGAATCTGTTTTAGTGAGAAGATTCACCTGCCGTTTGCCTGCTTTTCCTCTTCGGTTGCTCGGTAACGGCCGTTTTGAAGCCCCAAAAGGGCTTCTACGGAACAATCGATGGGGTGCCGGGCGGCAGCGGGTGGCTAGGGGAACAGCGGGCGCGGCCCCCGAAAAACGTCGTCCATCCGCCAGGCGTCGAGCTGCCGCAGGCGCACGTTCCCGATAGCGGACAGCCGCACGGCAGTCCCGCCAAGGGTGGGATAGACCCGGGCTGTCAGGGGCTTGCCGTTGGCGAAGATCTCGACGGCGGAGCGGTCCACCAGTACTCGAAGGTGAAGCTTTCCGTCGGGCAGGTTCACTGGCCCTGACCGCTCTTCCGCGTCCACAGAATGGTCCAGGCTGCTGCCGGAGCGGTCCAGCCGCAGCCATGACTCCCCGCTGCTTCCGGCGGCGCGGCCCACCTCGATGACGGTCTCCTCGGCGGAGCTCTGGGTTCCGGCCGGAGAAACGGCGGAAGCCAGGATCCCGAGCCGGAAGACACTCCCCGGCTCCAGTTCAAGGTCCAGTTCCACGTCCAGCTGGTTGCCGGAAACCCCGGTGAGAACGTCGCTGCCGGCCACTTCGCGCGGCCCGATTCTGACGTGGTCCCGGCGGAGCGACTCGACCTCCGGGACCGGCGCAAAGGCCAGGTCCCCTTCGGAGTCGAGGGTCGCCACGCGCGGCAGGCTCATCACGCCGGACCAGCCTGCCTCCACCATGGCCTCGTCCGTCCGGCCCTCCTGCAGCCACCCGAACATCACGCGGCGGCCGGCGTCGTCGGCGAACGACTGGGGCGCGTAGAAGTAGCGTCCGCCATAGTCCAGCCGGCGCAGCTGCCGCGGGGTGTATGAGTCGCCCTCGTACCGCCCGGTCCAGTACAGCGGATGCCGGGTGTCGCCGTCGTCCCATGCGGAGAAGACCAGCACGTCATCGGCCGCACCGCCGTCGGAACCGAGCGTCCCGGAGCCGGCGCGGAACAGGTCCACGCACTCCCACATGGTCCCTTCCCAGTCCGTCGCCGCGGGATCTCCGGCGGACGCGTCGCCGATGAACAGCGGCCCGATGTAGTCCCAGGTCCGGAGGTCAGCTGACTCGTAGAGGAACGCCGTGCCGCCGCGTCCCCGGATGCCCGAGCCCACCAGCTGGCGCCAGCGGGAACCCTCACGCCACACACAGTGGTCCCGGTAGGCGGTGACGTCCACCCCGGCCGGCGGGGCCGCAATCACAGGGTTTTCCGGGGCTTTGGTCCAGGTGAGCAGGTCCGGCGAGCCGACCGCCACACAGGGCAGTTCGTGTTCCCCGCGCCGGCCTGAATACACCAGGGTGGGCGTGCCGCCGTCGTTCACCAGCACCCCGGACCAGCAGCCGTCAGCGTCCGCCGAGTGCGGGGCGTCCGTGGGTTCCAGCGCGATTGGCTGGTCCGTCCAGGTGACCAGGTCCGTGCTGGTGGCGTGGCCCCAGAGGATGCGGTGGTGGAAGGCGCCCTCCGGGTTGTACTGGTAGAAGAGGTGGTAGGTGCTGTTCCACTGGCTGACCCCGTTGGGATCGTTGAGCCAGCCCGCGGGCGAGACGAAGTGGAAGCGCGGCCGGTGCGGGTCCGCCTCGGCGCGGATCACGAGTTCGTCCTGCGGCACGGTGGCCAGGGGATGGGTCAGGCCGGTCATGCGGAAACCATTTCTTCCAGGGGGTCGGTCGCCAGCGCGTGGCTGGCTGCGGCGGCGGGCGGCCGGTACAGGTGGCAGCGGACCCAGTGACGGTTGGCTGGATCGCCCACCTGGTGCCGCACGGGTTCGGCGGAGGAGCACCGCTGCTGCGGGTCGCCGTCGTAAGCGCACGACGCCGGTTCCATCACCGCCGCCCGCAGCGCGGCGCGCTCGGAGGGATCGTAGGATCCGGTGCGGGCAGGGTCCGGAACGGCCGATACCAGCAGCCGGGTGTAGGGGTGTGCCGGGTTCGCCAGGAGGTCCAGCGATTCGCCTTCCTCCACGAGTTCACCGGCAAACATCACGGCGATGCGGTCGGCGAGGTAGCGCGCCGAGGCAAGGTCGTGGGTGATGTAGAGCATGGAGATGCCTTTCCCGTCCCGGAGCCCGCGCAGCAGGTTGAGGATGCCGATACGGACCGAGACATCCAGCATGGAGGTGGGCTCGTCGGCGAGGATCACCTCGGGTTCCACGGCCAGCGCCCGGGCGATGGCCACGCGCTGGCGCTGGCCGCCGGAGAGCTCATGCGGGTAGGAATTGAGCATGTCCGGGGTGAGTCCCACGGTGGTCATCAGTCCGTCCAGCCTGGTCCGCAGCTGGTCCGGGGTCCCGGCATTTCCGTGCAGCGTGAGGGAACGCGTCAGGAAGTGTTCGATCCGGTGGACCGGATTCAGGGAGCCGAACGGGTCCTGGAACACCATTTGCACCTGTGCCCGGTATTCCCTGGATGCCTGGAACCGGTCCCGTTTCAGGACGTCCGTGCCGTCCAGCAGGATCTGGCCGGAGGTTGGCTTTTCCAACCGCGCAATGCAGCGGGCGAGGGTGCTCTTCCCGGAGCCCGACTCCCCCACGAGGGCCACGATTTCGCCCCTGCCGATGCTCAGGTCCACCCCGCCGAGGGCCCGCACGGTGGCACGGGAGAACAGCCCGCCGCTGTGGAAATCCTTCACCAGGCCCCGTACCTCAAGGGCCGGGGCTTCCAGGGCCGGTGATTCACTGTGCTTGCTCATGAGTGTGCTCCTTCCAGGGCGGGCTGGTTCTGGGCTGTCTGAGCCTGAGGAATCTGGTCCGGGGAAACCGGGGCGACGAAATGCCCGGGAGCCGCTTCCCGGAGGTCGGCGATGTTGCTGAACTTCACGCCGTCGGCCAGGCCGGTGAGCGGCACGCGCGGCCCTGTCAGGGGTGGGAACGCTCCCATCAGCGCCTGCGTGTACGGGTGGCGTGGGGCGGTATGGATGTCCCTGGACTTGGCCGTTTCCACGATCCTGCCGCCGTACATCACCGCCATTCGGTGCGAGAGTTCCACCATGAGGGACATGTCGTGCGTGATGAAGAGGACTGAGAAGCCCAGCTGGTGCTGCAGGTCCTTGATCTGGGCCATGATTTCCTGCTGCACCACCACGTCCAGGGCGGTGGTGGGCTCGTCGAGGATCAGGAGCGAAGGCTTCAGTGCCACGGCCATGGCGATGACCGCGCGCTGGCGCATGCCGCCGGACAGCTGGTGCGGGTAGGACTTCAGCCGGGCGGGATCGATCCGGACCAGTTCCAGCAGTTCGGCGGCCCTCCGCAGGGACTCCTTGCGGGAGTAGCCGGCGTGCGTGGTGAAGATGTCGACAATCTGGTCGCCGATGGTCATCACCGGGTTGAGCGAGTTCATGGCCGATTGGAAAACCATGGCCACGTCCTGCCAGCGGAACCGGCGGAGCTCTTCCTTGCTCAGCGAAAGGACGTCCCTGCCGCCGAAGCGGATGCTGCCGCCTGCGATCTCCGCGGGGTCGCGCAGCAGCCGCATGATGGCGTTCGCGATGGTTGATTTGCCGCAGCCGGATTCGCCGGCCAGGCCGAAAATCTCGCCGGCGCCGATGCTGAAGGAGACGCGGTCGACGGCGGTGGTGGACCGGGTATCGCCGCGGTACTTCACGGTGAGGTCCTTGATCTCCAGGACGGGCTGGTGCGAGCCGAGGGAAGTCTGGGAGACGGTCATGCCGCTACTCGCTTTCCGGTGGGGACGGGCTGGGTGGGCTTGGGCCTATCGGACTTGGGTTTGCGGATTTTCCGCAGCCGCGGGTTGGTGACTTCGTCCACCGCGTAGTTGATCAGCGCCAGCGAGAAGGCCACCAGTGCGATGCACACGCCGGACGGGACAAAGACCCACCAGCTGCCGGTCAGCAGCGCACCTTCGTTGCCGGCCCAGTAGAGGTTGTTGCCCCAGGAGACCGTACTGACATCGCCCAGGCCCAGGAACTCGAGGCCGGCCTGGGCGCCGATGCCGTAGATGATGCAGGCCAGCAGCGTGCCCATAACAATGGAGGCCATGTTGGGCAGGATTTCGCCGAACATGATCCTGAGCGGCCGTTCGCCGGTGACCACGGCAGCGGCCACAAAGTCCTTGGACCGGATGGACAGCGCCTGCGAGCGCAGCACCCGGGCGGAGCCAGCCCAGCCGGTGACCACCAGGACCAGGATTACGGTGCCAAGACCGGGCGGCAGGAACGCGGCCAGGATCACCAGCAGCGGCAGGCCCGGCAGCAGCAGGAAGACGTTGGTGGTGAGGGACAGGGCCTCGTCGATGAACTTGCCGAAGTATGCGGAGGCGAGACCCACCAGGATGCCGATGAAGGTCGAGGCGAACCCCACAGTCAGGCCCACAAACAGGGAACTGCGGGAACCGTGGATGGTGAGGGCCAGGACGTCCTGGCCCTTGGCCGTGGTGCCCAGCCAGTATTCGGCGTCCGGCTCCTGTGACGCCATGCCGGTGATCTTGGACGGGTTGTCCGGATAGAGAACCGGGGCCAGGAGCGCCAGCGCGATGAAGACAACAAGGATGGCCGCGCCGGTCATGGCTTTCTTGTTGGTCAGCAGCCCGTGGAGGAGGCTCCGGTTGGATTGCCGGACGGAAACCGCGGGCGGAAGCCCGGTACCGCCGTCGGGCGTTTTGCCGGTGACCGGATCTGCGAGGGTCTCGCCGGGCAGGCTGGAAGCGGTGTTTGCGATGGAAGTGGTCATGATCAGTCCTAGTTGCTGCGCACGCGCGGGTCGAGGCGGACGTAGAGGATATCTACCAGGAAGTTGGCCAGCAGCACGGCGGCAGTAATGGTCAGGAACAAGCCCTGCATGAGCGGGTAGTCGAGCCCTTGCACGGCGGCCAGCAGCTGGTAGCCGACACCCGGGTAGGCGAACACCACCTCGGTCAGCATCGCGCCGCCTACCACGAAGCCCAGGCTCATGCCGAAGGCGGTCACGGACGGCAGCATCGCGTTGCGGGCGGCATAGCGGAACATGATCCGGCCCGGGCGCAGGCCCTTCGCCTCGGCCATGGTGATGTAATCCTCGGCGTTGGTGGCGATCATCGTGTTGCGCATTCCCAGCATCCAGCCGCCGATCGAGACCAGCACGATGGTGAGGGCCGGCAGCACCAGGTGCATGCCGACGTCGGACACAAACGCCCAGCTGAAGCTCGGCTCGATAGTGTCGCTGAAAGCGTGCCGGATGGGGAACCAGCCCAGCGTGACGCCGAACAGGTAGAGGGCGCCCATGGCGAGCCAGAAGTAGGGAAAGGAACCGATGAAGATCAGCAGCGGCGGGAGCGCCGAGTCAACGGCTCCCCCGCGGCGCCATGCGGCCAGGATCCCCAGCAGGTTACCCACGACGGCGGCAATCACCAGCGCGGTCCCGCCCAGCAGGAGCGTCCAGCCCACCTGCGAGCCGATCACCTCCGTGACGGGGGCGGGGAAGCGGGAGATGGACACACCCATCTGGCCGGTTAGCATGTTGTGGAGGTAGCCGACGTACTGCTCCCAGAGCGGCCGGTCGTCCACGCCGAGCAGTTTGCGAAGGTGCTCGATCTGTTCGGGCTGCATTCGGTCCTGTGTCCGGGCGAACATCCGGGACACGGGGTCGCCGGGCATAAAGCGCGGGAGCAGGAAATTCAAGGTGATGGACACCCAGAAGGCGATCAGGTAGAAACCCAGGCGGCGCAGGATAAAGCGCACGGTTTCCCTCCATTCGGGAATTGCGGAAGTTTGGGTGGCGGGCCCGGTAGCTGCGATGGCAGTGGCACGGGCCCGCCGGGTGTTTTAGTGGGGAATTTGCGCTACTTGCGCGGTTCCAGCGAGGTCAGGACCAAGACAGTGGTGGGTGCCCGGTCGGACAGCGTGGCGTACGGGTTCTCTTCCGTGGGCCAGCCGGTGAAACGGGTGTCGTTGAAGGCGCCCCATACTGGGCCGGAGAACAGCGGGACCAGCGGTGCGACGTCGTTGTACCTTTCCTGAAGCTTGTTGGCGATGTCCCGCTGCTTGGTCTCGTCCGCCCCCACCGCGAACTCGGCGAGGAGCGCGTCTGCCTTGGCGTCCCCGAAGCGGTGGTAGTTGTCGAACGTCTTGGTCCCCACCGGCTTGACCGATGCGGTGCCCATTGCGTTGTTGAAGTACTTGTACGGGCTGGGGTCGTTAGCGCTCCACACGATGCCGGAATCGAAGTCGCCGGTCTCGTAGCCCGCCACGACGGAGGCCCAGTCCGGGGAATCAACCTTGGCCGTGACCCCGATTTCCGCGAGGTTCTGAGAGATCACGTTGGCCACGGACAGCCAGTCGGAGGATGACGCGCCCACGGAAATCTTGAATTCGAAGGGCTTGCCGTCCTTCAGCGTGCGCTTGCCGTCGGCACCCATGGCGTAGCCTGCCTTGTCCAACAACTTGCCCGCGGCGTCCACGTCCAGTTTGGTCCAGTCGCAGTTGTCTTGGACTTCCTTGTTCTTCCAGGTTTCATAGTTGCCGGAAAGGCCCGTGCAGTCGGCCGGCTTCGCGTAGCCGCTCATGCCGATCTTGGTCACCTGGTCGCGGTCCACGGCCATGCTCAGTGCCTTGCGGACGTCAACATCGTTGAAGGGTGCCTTGGTGGTGTTGAGTTGCCAGTTGATCGTCGCGCCCGTGGCCGGGAACCAGTACTGGCGGTGTTCCTTGTCCTTGGAGATGAAGGTCTTTTCAATGTTCGGCATGTACTGCGGCGCCCAGTCGACGTCGCCGTTCGCGGCGGCGAGGTTGGCGCCGTCGTTCCCGGCGAAAGCAAGCATCTTAATGCCGGCGATCTTCTGCTTTTCCGGCTGCCAGTAGTTGGGGTTCTTCTTCAGCACGAAGGACTGGGCCTGGAAGCTGTCCACCTCGGTGTACGGGCCGGTGCCTACCGGCTTGGCGTTGGCGTCCTTGCCCGGGTCAGCCAGCGCGGACCAGATGTGCTTGGGCAGGATAGTGAGCTGGCCCAAGTCGTAAAGCGCCGGCGACCAGGGCTTGTTGAAGCTGAAGGTGACCTTGTTGGCGCCGTCGGCGGTCACCGTTTCGAGGTATTCAAAGCCGCCCTTGATCTTTTTCTGCAGGTCGAAAGTGTAGGCGACATCATCGGCCACGAGCGGCTTTCCGTCGGACCACTTCACGCCGTCGCGGAGGGTAAACGTGATGGACTTGCCGTCGTCAGCCGCTTGCCACTCAGTGGCGAGCCATGGCGTCGTGTCCCCCTTGACCGGGTTGAAGATCAGGAGGGACTCGTAGATCGCCTGCTGCACCATGGGGTTCACAGTGGGCGCGAAGGGGTTGAAGTTCTGGACAAACGTGCCCATGTCCTCACGGGGAATGGTCAGAAGTGCGCTCTCTGACGAGCCGCCGGTGGCGCCTGTTGTGCCCTGGTTGGCTGCGCAGCCGGTGAGCAGGAGGGCTCCCACGGCCAGGCTGGCCGCCGTGATTCGGGCAGACCTGAGGAATCGCTGTTGTGTCATGATGGTTATCTCTTTCCTCTCTTCATCGCTGAAGGTGAAGGTGGTTGGGGGTTGCTGTTCAGTAGTTGATTTGCCGTCAGACTGAATAGCGTTCTAGCAGCGGACAGTCGACCATTTGCTGATGTGCAGTGATCGGCTGTCCTGCTGTAAGGCTTGCGAGTGTCTGGACACCCAGCGCACCCATCTCCTCGAAGGGCAACGCAACCGTGGTCAGTTTGGGCCTGAGGTAGGCCGCAATGAGTTCCTGGTTGTCGAAGCCGATCACGGCGATGTCTTGGGGGATGGCGAGCCCGCGCTCCTTGATGGCGTCATAGGCGCCCATAGCCATCCGGTCGTTGAGGCAGAACAGAGCAGTCGGCCTGCCTGCCCCAGCCGGAAACTTATCCAGAATTTCGCAGGCGGCCTCGTAGCCGCCGTCCGCCGTCGCGTATCCCGGGACTACAAGATCAGGATCGAGTTCCAGCCCTGCCCCGGCGAGCGCTTCGCGGCACCCTTCCAAACGCCCGATGGCGGCGGGGATGTTCGGATCCAGGTTGATGACACCGATCCTGGAGTGGCCGGCCTGGAGCAAACGTTCGACGGCGACGCGCCCGCCGGCACGCTCGTCCGGGACGATCGAGGGCAGCTTCCCGTCCGCGTCGAAGCAGTTGATAAGGACAGTGGGCACCTCATTGGCGCTTTTCGGAACATGCACGGCCCGGTGGAAGGTGGCCGCATACAGAAGTCCTTCCACCCTCTGCTCCAGCAGCTTTTCAAATGCTGCATCCTCCATCCCCTGGTTGGGTCCTACGGCATCGGCCTGGTCTGAAGGGGCGATGAGCAGGAACCGGCGGGAGAGCCAGGCTTGGTCCTGCGCGCCCTTGATGATGTCGACGGCGAACGGTGCCGTGACGATCTCCGTGACGATTCCGTACCAGTCGCTTCGCTTAGAGGCCAGCGCCCGGGCACCGGCGTTGGGACGGTAGCCGAGTGTTTGGACGGCTTCAAGGATGCGGTGCTTGGTCTCCTGCGAGACGTTGGCGTTCTCCCGGTTGCTGAGGACGAAGGACACAGCGGTTCGGGACACTCCGGCGTACTTGGC
Source organism: Pseudarthrobacter sulfonivorans (assembly GCF_001484605.1). Taxonomy (NCBI): domain Bacteria; kingdom Bacillati; phylum Actinomycetota; class Actinomycetes; order Micrococcales; family Micrococcaceae; genus Pseudarthrobacter; species Pseudarthrobacter sulfonivorans. Next base: position 1,803,191 of record NZ_CP013747.1, read on the forward strand.
CACATCCGCCATGGTGACGCCCCGGTGCGCGGGGGGCGCCGCCGTCGTTGCCGCGACTGCGCCGGCCTCCGCAGCGGGTGCGGGTGTGGTGCTGTTCGCCATTGAATGCTCCGGGGTTCCATGTGGGGCCCGTCTGATGACTGGCCGGATCGCTTACAACTAACGCGCGTTACATGCGACGTGTGATTTAGGTTACGCGCGTTAGTTGATCGTTGTCAACGGCTTGCTTGAAAAACTTTCAGAACGCCCCGTGCTCGGCCTCGATGGTCAGGCGCCTCGTGCGGGCTTCCTTTATGACGCGCAAATTCGCCATGGACTCGCAAGAACCATGACGACACTCGAATATGCGCGTCGAAGGAGCATCTGCGCGTCACAGGAGCATCTGCGCTTCACGGGACCGCTTGCGCTTCGCAGGCGAGAGTGCGCGTCGCAGGCCGGAGGCAGCCTCGTCATCGATGATGGGGTTAAAGAAGAAAAGCACCAGTTCCGAAGAACTGATGCTTCCCAGTGGTGGCTCCGACCGGCGTCGATCCGGTGACCTTTCGATTTTCAGTCGAACGCTCTACCAACTGAGCTACAGAGCCTAGGTGACATGTCACCTTGACCGCCGGAATTTCTTCTGGCAATCAGAGCGACCCTGACGGGACTTGAACCCGCGACCTCCGCCGTGACAGGGCGGCGCGCTAACCAACTGCGCTACAGGGCCTTGATTTTCTTGCTTCGCGGCATCGCTACCGCTTTTTTCAAGGCTTCCAGCTTACCAGACGTTTTCAGCCTGCCAGACCAGTTCCTTGCGTACCCCCAACGGGATTCGAACCCGTGCCGCCGCCGTGAAAGGGCGGTGTCCTAGGCCGCTAGACGATGGGGGCCAGAACCCGTTCGGCACAAAATAAAAGGCTTCGAGCCGAGGCTCTCAGTCTTTCGTTTTGCAGTTGCTCCGAACTGGACTCTAAAACTATAGGGCCTTGGCGGGAATAACTCAAAATCGGCCCCCAGACACCTGACTGAAGCGGCCGGAACAGGCGAAGATGGACAAATGGATGCCGTCGCCGCACTCAATGAAATTGCTTTCTGGTTGGAAAGGGAAGGCGCTGCCACCTTCAAGGTCCAGGCCTTCCGGAAGGCGGCGGGGATCATCGCCGGGCTTGACCCTTCCGAGGTGGCGTCCCGGGCCCGGGACGGCAGGCTCAAGAGCATGAAGGGCATCGGCGACAGGACCTACCAGGTGGTCCGGCAGGCAGTGGACGGCGAGGTGCCCGAGTACCTTGAGGGCCTTCGCCAGCGCAGCGCGGTGCCCCTGGCGGACGGCGGGGCCGAACTCCACGCAGCACTCCGCGGCGACCTCCACAGCCACAGCGACTGGTCCGACGGCGGCTCCCCCATCCAGCTCATGGCAGACGCCGCGCGACTGCTGGGCCGCGAGTACCTGGCCTTGACGGACCACTCCCCCAACCTGACCATCGCCAACGGGCTCAGCGCCGAGCGCCTGACCGAACAGCTCGACGTTGTGGCTACCATCAACGCCGCCGCAGTTGACGGCAAAAAGGACGGATTCCGGCTCCTGACCGGCATCGAAGTGGACATCCTGGAATCCGGCGAACTGGACCAGTCACCGGACATGCTGGAGCGGCTGGATATTGTGGTGGCCAGTGTCCATTCGAAGCTCCGGGCAGACCGCAACACCATGACCCGGCGGATGCTCCAGGGCATCCAGAACCCCCGGACCAACGTGCTGGGCCACTGCACTGGACGCCTGGTGGAAGGCTCCCGCGGCACGCGGCCCCCATCGGACTTCGACGCCCGGGAGGTCTTCGCCGCGTGCGCGGAATCCAACGTAGCGGTAGAAATCAACTCCCGCCCCGAGCGGCAGGACCCGCCGGATGACCTGATCCAGCTGGCCCTCGACGCCGGCTGCCTGTTCTCGATCGACAGCGACGCCCACGCTCCGGGCCAGCTCGACTTCCTCCAGTACGGGGCTGCCCGCGCCGCGCACAACAACATTCCCGCGGAGCGCATTGTGACCACCTGGCCCCTGGAGCGGCTGCTGGAGTGGTCGGCCCGGGATTGGCAGAAACTCGACTAGACGTGACCGATTCCCGCCAGCTGCCGGCGTCGCCGCGGAGATAGATTGGCAGCATGGCTTCAAGCACCCCTCCCAGCGCTCGGCGTCGCCGCCGTGGTGGTCACCGTGGTGCTCTGGGCTTCGGCGTTCGTGGGGATCCGGGCCATCGGCCCCACCTTCTCCCCGGGATCCCTGACCCTGGGCAGGCTGGCGGTTGCCGCCGTCGTGCTCGGTGCACTGGTGCTGCCGCAGCTGGCCAAGAGCAGAGTGCTGCCGCAAGGCCGCGAATGGTGGCCCATCCTGGGGTACGGCGTGATGTGGTTCGGCGGCTACAACGTGGCCCTGAACGCGGCGGAACACCTGCTGGACGCCGGGACCGCCGCGCTCTTGATCAACGTCAACCCCATCCTCGTTGCCATCATGGCCGGTTTCTTCCTGAAGGAGGGCTTCCCGCGCTGGCTGATAATCGGCAGCCTGGTGGCGTTCGGCGGGGTGGCGCTGATCGCGCTCGGATCCGGCTCAGGTTCCGGGGAACGTTCGACGGCGGATGTGGCGGGCGTGCTGCTCTGCCTCCTTGCCGCCGTGCTCGCCGCCGTCAGCGTCATCATCCAGAAGCCGGTGCTGCGGAAGTTCCCGGCGGGCCAGGCCACCTGGTTCGGCATCATGGTGGGGGCCGTCTGCTGCCTGCCCTTCAGCGGCCAGCTGGTGTCCGAACTGCAGTCGGCCCCGCTGCCGGCAACACTGGGCCTGGTGTATCTGGGCGTCTTCCCAACCGCCATAGCGTTCACCACCTGGGCCTACGCACTGTCCCTGATTGACGCCGGAAAACTGGCGGCGACCACCTATCTGGTGCCGGGCACCACCATCCTGATCTCCTGGCTGATCCTCAGCGAAGTCCCCGCCGTGCTGGGCCTGGTGGGCGGGGTGGTCTGCCTGGTGGGTGTGGGCCTGACTCGCCGCAGGTCCCGGTAGGGGCTCTCAGGGTTCCGATCGCTTCACTGCCGTGCCCGCGATGATCGGCGTGGCTAGGGCAACAGCCGGAGCCTCCAACCTGCTGACTTCTGTGAATTCAAACCCGCCCTCGCCGATGGACGCCACCGTGTTCCGGTTGAGGTGGCAACCCGGCGCCACACAACGGCCCCACAGACCGTCCAGCCTGTCCTGCCAGCGGGCCGCACGGCCCTGTCCCCGGACATGTTCCAGCACCGCGAGGGTACCTCCGGGTTTGAGCACCCTGCGGGCCTCCAACAGAGCAAGCCGCTGATCCGGCACCGAGCACAGCACCAGGGTGAATACGACGGCGTCAGCTGTGCCGTCCGGCAGCGGCAGGTGCTCCGCATCGGCGTCGGAAACCTCCACCGGAACGGGCGACTCCCCCAGACGTGCCCGCAATCTGGCCCGCATGTAGGGGTCCGGTTCCACGAGGATTACCCGGTCAGCGTGGCGGAAGTGCCGCAGGTTGGCCCCGGTGCCTGCGCCGACGTCCACCACGGTTCCCGCCAGCGGGGAGAGCAGCCGCGCCCGGCGCGGAGACAGCTCCCTGCGCTCTACAGAGGCCGACAACGTGTCGTACATGGCGGCAAAAAGGCGATGGCGGACGGACATCCGGCTCCTCACAGGCGGTCAGGGATGGGATTCAGTATGCGCGCCAACGCGGCTGCGGACTAGAGTCTGCATATGCCCGTCAACCTGCCGCCCGGCCTGCCCATCATCCCGGATGGCCCGCAAGAGTCCGGTCCGTTTGAGATGTCCGCTGACGATTTCGAAGCCGCCGTCACGGATGCCCTGGGCCTGATTCCCGCCAAGCTTGCGGCCGCCATGGACAATGTAGCGGTGTTTGTCGAGGACGACTACGTGCCCGGCCCGGGCGAGGACCCGGACACCGTTCTGCTGGGCCTCTATGAGGGTGTTCCCTTGACGGAGCGGGATTCATGGTGGGACGCCGGTTCACTGCCGGACCGGATCACCATCTTCCGCCAACCCATCCTGGACATCTGCGGGTCACGCGACGAGGTGATCCAGGAAGTGGCCGTGACGGTGGTCCACGAGATCGCCCACCACTTCGGCATCGATGACCGGCGGCTGCACGAGCTCGGCTGGGACTAGCCTTGTAGGCATGGGACACGACCACAGCCACACACACGGGATCACGGCAACAGGCCGGCACCGCAAACGGCTCATCGCCGTCCTGGCCATCACCCTGGCGGTGGTGGTGGTCCAGGTGATCGGCGCGGCACTGTCCGGATCATTGGCCCTGCTGGCTGATGCCGGCCACATGCTCTCCGACGCGGCAGGCGTGACCATCGCGCTCCTGGCTGCCTGGATCGCCGGACGCCCGGCGAGCGATCAGCGGACCTACGGCTACCAGCGTGCCGAGGTCCTGGCCGCCCTGGCCAACGCGCTGATCCTGATTGTCATCTCGGTGGTCATCTTCACCGAGGCCATCCGCAGGATCGGCTCCGCGCCCGAGGTCCACACCGGCATCATGCTCTTCGCCGCCATCCTGGGCGCGGTGGCCAACCTGGTTTCGTTGCTGATCCTGCGCGGCGCCCACCAGGACAGCCTGAACGTCCGGGGCGCCTACCTTGAGGTGCTGGGCGACCTGCTGGGCTCAGTCGCCGTCATCGTTGCTGCCCTGGTCATCATGTTCACCGGCTACCAGGCCGCCGACACGATCGCCTCCGTGCTCATCGCCATCATGATCCTGCCGCGGGCCTGGAGCCTGCTGCGGGATGTGGTGGACGTCCTCCTGGAGGCAACCCCCAAAGGCGTGGAAGTGCAGATGATCCGCGAACACATCCTCAGCGTTGACGGAGTGGTTGACGTCCATGACATCCACATCTGGACCATCACGTCCGGCGTGCCGGTGTTTTCGGCCCACGTGGTGGTGGAGGACGGCGTCCTGAATGCCCGGGGCGCCGACCAGCTCCTGGACAAGCTCACCACGTGCCTGGGCTCCCACTTTGACACCGAGCACTGCACATTCCAGCTGGAACCCGCCAGCCACTCGGAGCACGAATCGCGCCAGCACGCGTAGCCCCCCGGGCAGTGAGGCTGACATCCTCTGCGTGCTGCTCCTGCGTCGCTTTGACGCACGCTGCCGGATCCCAGCCCCACCGCCAGGCCCCACTTGCGTCACCCCGAGCACTCTTTTGGCCACCGGCGAGGGCACTCACCCAGGAAATCCGCGGCCGGCAGACGCCCGGGCACGCAAGAGGCTGCCTCCCGTGACGTCAACTCACGGGAGCAGCCTTTTGATCTAACCCTCTTTTGACCTGAACGCTGACGGCGGCGTGCGTTCGATGGAGGGCGTTCAGTGACTTGGGTGCAGTGGAGTCAGCGGGGACCCCTGCGGAACGGGAGCCGATTCCGCGACACGCCGGATACAGATGTGCCGGAATCGCGCTCTTGTTGATTATGTTATTGATGTGACCAGTGTTGCCAAAGTGCACACGCTCACGTAGCCTCGGACTGCTGGGAGATCAGCAGAGGGGCTCCTTGTGCCGCCACCAGACCTCGCTCCCCCAGCCTTACTGCGTGCGAGGTTCTGCGAATGGGTTTGACCGGATCCGGCCTGAAGGCCGCCGTACTGTGCACCGCCGTCGTACTTTTCGGCACCATGACCCTCCCCGCCCAGGCAGCACCGCTACCGCAGGCTCCAACAGTCCAGCGTCCGGCGTCGCCGGAACTTCCCACCCCGGAGGACATCGCCACAGCTAAGGCGAGTGAACGCGCGACGGCGGATCAGGTCGCCATCATCGAACGCCTCCTGGCCGACGCCACCAGCGCCCAGCAAGCCACGTTTGCCTTGTCGCTGCAAGCCAACAACGCCTACGGCGAAGCCCTGGTGGAACTGCAGGACCGCAGGACGGCTGCGGAAGTGGCCACGGCCAAGGCCACCGCTGCGACCAACGAGCAGGACAGGACCCGGAAGCAGGTAGGCCAGCTCGCCGGCGACCTCTACCGCAACGGCGGGCTGAACCCGACGCTGGGCACCTTCGTCAGCGGCAAGGCCGAAGCTTTGCACCAGGCCGCAACGCTGGAAGCCATTTCGGCCAGCCGGAGCCGCGCCTTCGAAGCAGCCGCCTCGGCAGCCTCCGCGGCGCAGTCCCTGACGGCGGCCGCCGACGACGCCAACCGGGCCGCCGATGACGCCGCCCAGAAGGCCGAAGCCCGCAAGGAAGAGGCCGAACAAGCCAACGCCACCCAGGCCAAGGCCGTAGCCGAAGCCGCGGCGCAGCGGACAATCCTCGTGGATCAGCTCGCCCAGCTGCGGAACACCACTGTTGCCCTCGAATCGGCTCGCATTGACGCCTTGGACCGGCAGCGCGAGGAGGCGAGGCTCGCCGAACTGACTGCGGCTGCTGATCGGGCTGCGGCCCAAGCAGCGCCAGACCGGCCCGCAGCCGGACCGGCCGCTGGCGGGAACCTGCCGGCCGCAACGGCCCCCGCTCCAGTGCCTGCGCCTGCGCCAGCTCCAGTTCCAGTACCGACTCCCGCACCTGCACCAGCCCCGGCTCCAGCACCCGCGCCAGCCCCTGCCCCTGCTCCCGGGCCAGCACCAGCCCCAGCCCCATCGCCGGGCGGTTCCAATGAGACTGCCATCTCCGTGGCGATGTCCAAGGTGGGGGCGCCGTACTTCTACCAGTACGGCGGCACGGGCCCCAACGGCTTTGACTGCTCCGGCCTCGTGCAAACAGCCTTCGCCGCCGCCGGCAAGTACCTGCCGCGCACCGCTGCGCAGCAGTACGCGGCAGCTCCCGTTCACGTGCCGATCTCCCAGGCGCGGCGTGGAGACCTGCTCGTCTGGGGCTCAGCGCCGGGCTTCTATCACGTGGCCATCTACCTGGGGAATGGCCAGGTAGTGCAGGCGCTGAACCCGGACGAGGGCATCGGCGTGACCCAGTTGAGCTGGATGGCCGGGATGCAGCTTCACCCTTACGCAGCCCGCTACTGACCGGGCCAGCGCAGGACATCCAGCCTCAGGACAAAACGTCCTTGGTGACGAACCGGCCATAGGCGAGCGCCCCGAAGACGGCGATGTAGCCCGCCTGCAGCAGCGCGTTGCTGGCAAAACTGTCCCACAGCACCGGTTGGCGCAGGACGTCCGCGAAGCCGAACCAGTAATGCGTAAACAGCCAAGGGTGCAGCCATTCCAACTGCGGCAACTGGTCCAGGACCTGCGAGACCACTGACAGCACCACAGTGGCGGCCATGGCGCCCACCGGGACCACCGTCAAGGTGGACAGGAACAGGCCGATCGCCGAGAGCCCTGCCAGGGACACCGCAAGGTAGGCAGCAATCAGGACCAGCCGCAGCGCGGCCTCAGGGGGCTGGACGACGTCGCCGGACAGGAGCGTCACCGGCCCAACGGGGAACAGCGACGCTCCGATCGCCGCCCCGGCCAGCGCAACGGTGACGGGAGCGGCCAGGCAGAACGCCAGCGCCCCGGCGTACTTCACCAGCAGCAGGCGAACCCGCCCGGCGGGCGCCACCAACAGGTAGCGCAGCGTGCCCAGGCTCGCCTCGCCGGCGATGGTATCGCCCGCCACCACACCAATGGTCAGGGGAAGAAACAGCGGCACGGAGACCAGCATCGCCGTGACCGCGACAAACAGCCCGTTCTGGCTGATCCGGTCCAAGAACGCCGGTCCCCTTCCGGGCGGAACGGATGACGAGAGCCGGACGGCGACTGCGATCAGCACCGGTATCGCGGCAAGCGCCAGCAGCATGGCCGCGGTCCGGCGACGCCGGAACAGCGTCTTCAGCTCAGACGCCAGCAGGGACAGGCTCGACGGCGCACCTGGAGCGCTCCTGAGCCCGGAACCACTACTGGCATCGGAACCACTGCTGGTTTCGGAACCACTACGGGCATCAGGAACGCTGCTGGCTGAAGGGAAACTACCGGCGTCGGAAGCACTATTGGGCAATGTCGAACCCCTCCCCCGTCAGCGCCACAAAGCGCTCCTCCAGGCTCTCCCGCTCAACGGAAAAGCCCCGCACGCGCACCCCGGCCGCCACGAGCTCCGCCACAATGTCCTCCGGGGCCGCCAGCCGCGACGCAGCGGCGACGGCGGTCAGCACGTCCCCGTCAGGTTCTGGCGTTCCGGCCTCAGGGCTTCTCTCCGGGGGCATGCCCAACCGCAGCAGGACCTCACTGGCCGTCCCGGCGTCGGGCGTTAACAGGCGGATCCGCGTCTCACCGGCCTGGCGGAGCTCCGCCAGCGGCCCCTGGGCCACCAGCCGGCCGGCGCTCATGATGGCCGCGTGCGTGCAGATCTGTTCCACTTCTGCCAGGAGGTGGCTGGAGACGAAGACGGTGGCGCCGTCGGCGGCCAGCGACCGGACCAGGCTCCGCACTTCCCGCGTTCCCTGCGGGTCCAATCCGTTGGTGGGCTCATCAAGCACCAGCAGTTCCCGCGGCGACAGCAGCGCGTTGGCTATCCCCAGCCGCTGCTTCATGCCGAGCGAGTAGGCGTGGACCCGTTTGCCGGCGGCGTGTGAGAGACCCACCCGCTCCAGCGCCGATGCAACGCGGGCGGTCCGGGTAGCGGGCGCCGCATGCCGGCCGGCGGCGTCCAGGCGGTGCAGGTTGGCGGTGCCGGAAAGAAACGGATAAAACGCCGGTCCCTCCACCAGCGCACCGACGCGCGGCAGGACCTCGTGCAGGCGCTGCGGCATCGGCAGGCCCAGGACGCTGACGGTTCCGGCCGACGCCGCGGCAAGGCCCAGCAGCATCCTGATGGTGGTGGTTTTGCCGGAACCGTTGGGTCCCAGGAACCCGAACACGGCGCCGTGGGGAACGGCGAGGTCCACGTTGTCGACCGCCAGTTGGTGGCCGAAACGCTTGCTCAGGCCTTGGGTCTCGATAGTCAGCCCGGCTGTCCCATTGCCTGTCGAAATGGTCCGGGCGGCGGCTATCCCGGCGGCAGCCGTCCCCCCGTCCGCGGTCACGCCGCGCCGGCGGCGGCCTGCAGCCGCTCAGCCGGGACCATCCCCACAAAGATCCTGCCGTCGTCGGTCAGCAGGACGTTGACCAGTGCCGTGGACAGGAGCCGTCCGCCAGGAACGACGACGGCGGCCTGGGACAGGAGCGGATCCTTCAGCAAGGATTCAGTCCAGGCAGCCCCTTGCCCGCCGGGTGCCGCGGGGAACCCGATCACGGTTTCCCAGCCCTTGCCGGTCACTGTTGGCCGGGGTGCGTCGCGGTGCCGCAGGCTGGCGTCGCTGCCGGGAATCTTATCCGGGGCGGGGAGCTGCTTCGGCGGCGCGGGCTGGTCCGGCGCGGTGGGCTGGTCCGGCGCAGTGGGCTGATCCGGCGCAGTGGGCTGATCCGGCGCAGTGGGCTGGTCCGGGCCGCTGTCTGGAACCACGCCGGGCGTAATCCCACCGGGACTGGGCGGGAGGGCTGGCATGCCGGGCATATACGGGACCGGCGGCACTGGCAGCTCTTTGACAGTGGCGCCCGGCGGGGCAACAAACGTAAACACGGAGTCGTCCGGAGCCGCCAGGGACAGGCTGGTGAAGCCGGCTTCAAAAGCCGGTTCCGCCTGGCCGCGTGCCATCACAGTTACCCGCAGCGGCATTCCTGTCTCGCCGTCGACGGCGATGACCACCTTCTCAAGCAGTGTTCCCTGCGTCCTTGGCGCCAGTGCCAGGCTGTAAGCGGACCGGCCGGCGACTTCGGCATCCGGACCCACCGTCACCTCGGTGGAACTGTCCACGACGGCGAGGAATTTCCGGGCCAGGTCCTCGGGGGTGGGCGGTACTGGTGGGCCGGGCAGGATCTCGCCGGGCAGGATGGGCATAGGCAGAACGGGCGCGGGCAGGTCCCGGCTCGGCAGGTCGCCGGGCAGTGCGGGAGGTTCAGGCAGGGCGGGAACTCCGGGCACAGGCAGCGGCAGGTCGCTGGCGAACGCCGGCAGGGCCAGGTGGGAGGCGCTGTTGTCCTTGGAGTTGTAGAACCACACGTCGTTGTCGCGCCGGATGACGTCGCGTTCAGCGAGCCGGTCCATCACTTGGACCCGCATCTTGGTTGGCCCGTCCATAAAGATCCGGGCGGTGTGCTCGCCGGTCAGGAACTCCAGGACCGACGCGGCCCCGCCGGCCGACACCGGTCCGGAGCTGGGACCGGCGGCCGGCAGTTCGGGCAGGCCCAACTCGGCGGACTGATGGACTGTTCCGGAGAATGACTTGGTGTTGTGCTGACCCAGGAGGGTCAGGACCTCAGCCGGAGACTTTTGTGGCAGCGGATCGCCGGCCCGCGCCGGAATGGATCCCACCAGCACACCGGCGGCGATCACTGCAGGTACAGCTGCGGCAGGCACCCAGCGCAGCCATGCGCGGTTCATGCCAGCCCTGCTTCATCCTTGGAGCCCATACTTCAGGTTACGCCTGGGGACCGCCGCCGCACACGTCCCTTCTGGAAGTCGTGCCGAGGGCACTCAGGCTACGACGGCACCACGGTTCCGGCGCCGCCGTCGACCGTTATTTCCTGCCCGGTGAAGATCCGGAGCGTGGCGTCCGGGACGCCCACCACCGCCGGGATGCCGTACTCCCGCGCCACCACGGCCCCATGGGAATTGGGTCCGCCCATCTCCATCACCAGTCCGCCCGCGGTGAGGAACAACGGCGTCCAGCCGGGGTCCGTGGACGGCGCCACCAGGATTTCACCCGGTTCCAGGTGCGCGCCCACCGGGTCGAGGATCACGCGGGCTGTCGCCGTGACAACACCGGCCGACGCCGGACTGCCGGTCAGTGCCCCCGGCACTGTGGATGCCGCCGCAGCGCCGGCCACGGGAATGGCTTCCGGTTCCGTGCCGTCCGACAGCAGCACCCGGGGTATGTGGCGCCGCTCCAGTTCCAAGGCGTAGTCCGCGCGCCGCTGCGCCACCAGGTCGCGCAGGTCAGCTTTTCCGGAACTGAGGCCGGCCCTGGCTTCGTCCAGGTCGAGGAAGAAGATGTCATCCGCGTCGGCCACCACCCCGGCATCGGCCAGCGCCGCGCCGGCCAGGGCCAGTTGCTTGCGCACTTCGGCGAGGCCCACCACCAGCTGGTATTTGGGCAGTTCGCGCAATCCGGCGAAAAGCCTGGCCCGCCGCAGCGCCGCCCGGACCACCGTCCCGCGCAGCCGCCCACGGATGTGTGCCTCCCCAACGAGGCGGTCAACGCAGGCTTCGGCTTCTTCCGCCGCGTTGCTGAACTGGGCGTCCGGCGGCAGCGCGGAACCCTCAAGCCGGAGGTAGTTGGCCAGGACACCCACGATGTGGGTGGCGTCATCGGACCAGCGCGGCATGCCAACGTCGATCTCGGCCACGGCGCGGTGCCCGTACTGGCCCATAAACCGAGCCAGCCCGGCCTGCAGCACCGCGGGCAGCTGACCCGAGTGGAACTCTTCGGCCAGCTCGGCGGGTTTCCGCTCCGTCACAGCGGCGCGGGATACGCCGTCGTTCCTAATCACCTGGGCGAGCCGCCACAGGTCCAGGTCCATCTCGGTGGTGACATTGTTGGGCAGCCCGCGGAGCACAACCTGCAGATCATCCCACCGGCCGCCACCCAGCAGTTTTCCGACGAGCGCCAGGGCGGCGAAACCCAGCGCAGGGAGCGGCACGATGGACGGCACTACCGAGAAAATGCGCGTGCCGAGCAGGTTTTCGGCGTGGTCCAGGCGCTGCAGCGGGGTGACGCCGGCGGGCGGTTCGAGGGAATCGGCGAACTCCCGCGCCCGCCGGTTGGCCCGCCGCAGAGCGGCATCCGGCCGGAAGACGGCCCGGAGCAGCGTCTCCGGCACCCTGGCATGCACCGCCGCCGGCACAACGTGCCGCAGCAAGCCCAGCGGCGTCCTGCGCGTCACGGAAAACCGCGGGTCCTCGAACACCCGGCGCAGCACCGTCGCCGAGCGGGCTTCCATCACGTCAAAGACCCGGGGAACGATCAGCCGGCCGGTGGTGCTGCGGGCTACAGCGGTCAGATCGAAGTAGATGCGCTGGCCCGCCACCGCATACGGCGACGGACCCTTATGTGGCTCGGGCACATCGAACTGCGCCGCACGGGCCACCGACGACCCAATGAGGCGGAAGGCTGCCAGGCCCATGGGTGTGATGGGGCGGGTCAGGCCCTGCGCCAGGCTGAAGCAAAGGTAAACGCGCGTGCCCTCCCCGCCGGGAGTGCCCACCCCGGCCGCCCGTTGCGGGACGGGGAACAGTGTGGTGATGGGCCGCGACTGGGTCAGCCAGAAATGACCATCGCCGGCAATGGCCCATTCAATGTCCTGCGGCGAGCCAAAGTGACCCTCCACGCGGTGGCCTAAGGCTGCAAGTTCGGCGGCCTGCTTGTCCGTCAGGCACGCCGCGGCCTCGCCGTTGCTGATGGCCAGAGTCCGTGTGCCGCCACCGGGGATGGGCCGGACCGCGATCCGTTTGTCGCCAAGCCGGCGTTCCAGCACGCGCCCGGTGAGTGGGTCAACGACGAAATGGTCCGGGTTCACGGCCCCGGACACTACCGCTTCCCCCAAGCCCGGGCTGGCATCGATCACGGCCTGCTTCCGGCGGCCCGTCAGCGGGTTGGCGGTGAAAAGCACGCCGGCGGCGGTGGCGTCCACCATCCGCTGAACCACCACGGCCAGCGCCACCGCGGCCGGGTCGATCCCCCGGCTTGCCCTGTAGCTGACGGCCCGGTCCGTCCAGAGCGAGGCCCAGCAGTTGCGCACGGCTTCCACGACGGCGGCAGCGCCCACCACGTTCAGATAAGTGTCCTGCTGGCCGGCGAAACTCGCCGACGGAAGGTCCTCCGCAGTGGCTGAGGACCGGACGGCGACCGGAACGTTGTCCCCCAGGGCTGCATAGGCCTGTTCGACGGCGGCGGCCACCTCGGTGGGGACCGGGGCGTTTTGGATAACACCCCGGGCCCGGGACGCCAGCGCAGCCAGGGCGGGGAGGTCGCCGTCGGGCGTTGCCTGAAGAGCAGTGTGGACGTCGGCGAGCAGGCCGTCCGTTCGATGTGGGTGGCCCGCGGTCGCCTCGAGGTAGGCCTCCGTGGTGAGGCAGAAACCGTCCGGCACGGGGAGCCCAGCGGCGAACAGCTCCCCCAGGTTGGCCGCTTTGCCACCCACCAGGGGAACCATTGCTGCGGTGACCGCCTCCAATCCGAGGATGGGAGGCGGGCTGCCGGTGTCAGGCATTCTCATGCCTCCTGCTCCGAAGGTGTTGGGTCAGGCTGCGCCGGGGATCGGTCCGAACTGCGCCCGGTCCGCCAGCCGCGGATCGTCGCGGTCCGGAACCACCAGGACCGGACTCTTGGCATGGTGCAGCACGCCGCCGGACGTGGAACCCAGGAGCATGCCGGTGAACCCGCCACGGCCCCGGGTGCCCACCACCACGAGCTCCACGTGCCGGCTGGCCTCCACGAGGACGTCCACTGCCGAGCCGTCCAGCAGTTCCGACTCCACGGCAAGGTTGGGATAGTGGCTCTTGAGCCAGGCCATCCCGGCGTCCAGTTGGATCCGGATGTCCTCGAAGAGGGCTTTGCGGTCCATGGGGGCCGGAACCCAGGCCAGGGAGCCGCTGAACTGCGGCACCGCACAGATCACGCGCAGGGTTGCCCCGAGCCGTTCGGCCTGGTCGGCAGCCTCCAGCACGGCGATCCGTGCCTGCTCGGACCCGTCCACGCCCACCACTACAACATTCTCGACCTGCTTGTGTCCTGGCTTGGCCTGCTCGGCCCTGATGCGCTTGTCTTCGGTGGTTTCGCCCAGCCGGTCCGAACACACCAGCGGCACCGTGACCGTGGGGCACTTGGCGTGAGCCGGCAGGGCGCTGCTCACCGAACCCAGCAGGCGTCCCACAAATCCGCCGCGGCCGCGGGTGCCGAACACCAGCAGATCGGCTGTCTCGGACATTTCCAGGAGGACGCCGGAAGCGTCTCCGTTCTCCACGGAGCCGTCAACTTCGATGTTGTAGCCGGAAACCTTGTCCAGCGCCTGCTTGACGATCGCTTCAGCGCCCTCGCGGATCACGGAATCATCCACGGTGGCGTACCCGCCGTCCAGCCCGGACGCCGCAAAGATCGGCACTGAATACGCGGTGACAATATGCAAAGGCCGACGGCGGCGTTCGGCTTCCCGGGCAGCCCACACCAAAGCGCACTGGCCGTGGTCGGAACCATCCACCCCCACAACTATCCCCACCGGAGCAGCCGAATTTCCGGCCCGGTCCTGTTCCGGATCCGGATGCATCTCTTGTGCGCCCATCGGGCCGCCTCCTCGCGATACTGCCTTATGTTGCGGCTATTCTGCCAGAAGCGGCGCCCTCCGCCCGCACCGGCCGCGATGTAGGCCCCGACGGGCTGGAGAACCCTGCTTCCGCTTCTCACTATTCTCGGTCCGCAGACACTTAGCAAGCGGCTGCGGACCGCTGGATGGCGGGTTATCCACAGCCCATGGCAAACGGAGTGGCAACCGTATTCAACGATAAGAAGAATGTTTGTGTTTGGGCTATCCACGGCCCTGAATGTTCTGTAGTCTTCGAGGCACTGCGGTCCGCCGACGCCCAATTCAGGTGCGTCCCGGGCCGGTGCTGCGGCCGGACTTTGGGGGTAACGGAACGCATGCGGGGCAACGCTGCCTGCATCCGAAAGCCTTTGAAGGAGGAAAACTGTAGTGTCAAGCATGCCTGTGAATGGCGGGACCGAACGGACCACCACGGTGATCATCGGCACGGGGCTCTCAGGCCTGGCTGTTGGCGCAGAACTGCGCCGCCGCGGCGTGGACGCGATTGTGGTGGACGGGCTCGACATCCTCGGCGCCGGACAACCGGCCAACACTGCTTCACTGCAGCGCTGCGACGCAGCAGACTCCGACTCCCTCCGGGAGCGCAACGAGATCCTCCGCCACCTGCGCAACTACGCCGCCAGCCACCACATGGATGTCCGCAACACCACCCGGGCGGTTCAGCTGACCATGGTGGGCGGCGCACCAAGCGGAAATACTGCGGGAACAACCGCGGGCTCCCCGTCCGGCAAGTGGGAAGTCCATACGCCCAACGGAATCCTGCTGGCTGACAACATTGTGCTGACCCGGTGCGCGCACAGCCAGCTGCGGCGCATGCTCAGCGACTTCGGCATCACGGTTGGCCGCAACCTAGTGGCAGCCATGCGGCAGATCGGCATCTACCTCGTGGGAGTGGGCGAGCTCATCACGCCCTCACCCAAGGAAGTCCTGCGTCAGGCGAAGACCGTGGGCCAGGCCATTTCAGCAACGGTCCAGGCCACGGTCCACCCGGAAAGCGCCGCCGCCGTCTAGGCCTGTTCGGTTTCGTCGTCGCTGCCTGCGGTGAGGCGGCGCTTCGCGAGGATACCGATGGCCACCAGCAGCCCGACGGCCACTGCGGCAAAGATCACCAGGCTCCAGGGGAACGGTTCGGACGCGTCTTCGGCCGGGTCCGGGGCTGCCACGGTTCCCGGCTGCGCGGTTCCCATCGTGGGAACAGCGGCCGACGGCGATGCTCCCGCCGACGATGTTCCCGAGGGCGCGGCTCCCGCCGCCGCGGCGGTCGCCGTGAAGCCGAACGTCCCCTCGATCGGGTGGGAATCCGAGCTGACCACCCGCCAGGCCACCGTGTACGCCCCCGCCGGAGCGCCGGCCTTGAGCTTTTGGGTGGCAATGCTGTCCACGATCTCAACAGCGCCGTCCGCCCACTCAGCCCCGGCGGAATCCTTGACGGAGAACTGTGCGCCGATGCCCAGCGGGTTCTTGTTGAAGGTGACGGAGACCTGTTCCGGCGTTGTGGCCACCGTGGCGCCCTGCGCGGGGCTGCTGGACTCGGCGGCATCATGTGCCGACGCCGGGGCGGAAAACCCCAGCAGCGCGGCGGCGAGAACGAAGGTCCCGAGCACAACGCTCAGCAACTGGCGGCGGATGGATCGCATGGGTGTACTGCTCCCTTGGGTTGGCGTCCTTCAAGCCTAGGCGAACTTCCCCGCGCAGCGGCAGCGCGCGCTGCACCCGCACGCTTCCCGGGCACGCTTCCCGGGCACCGGCATTCAGCCGGCGACGTAGGCCGCGAGGTGCTTGCCGGTGAGCGTGGACTTGGCGGCCACAAGCTCTGCGGGCGTGCCCTCGAAAACGACCTTGCCGCCGTCGTGCCCTGCGCCGGGACCGAGGTCGATGATCCAGTCGGCGTGCGCCATGACCGCCTGGTGGTGCTCGATGACGATGACCGATTTGCCGGACTCGACAAGCCGGTCAAGGAGGCCCAGCAGGTTCTCGACGTCGGCGAGGTGGAGGCCGGTGGTCGGTTCGTCGAGGACGTAGATGTCGCCCTTCTCTGCCATCTGCGTGGCCAGCTTGACGCGCTGCCGCTCGCCGCCGGACAGGGTGGTGAGCGGCTGGCCGAGGGTCAGGTAACCGAGCCCGACGTCGACGAGCCGGTCCAGGATCTTGTGGGCGGCGGGCGTGCGGGCCTCCCCTTCGCTGAAGAACACTTCAGCCTCTGTCATGGACATGGCCAGCACTTCGGAGATGTTGCGGCCGCCCAGCGTGTATTCCAGCACTGACGCCTGGAACCGCCGGCCCTCGCAGTCCTCGCACGTGGACTCGACGGTGGCCATCACGCCGAGCTCGGTGAAGATGACGCCCGCGCCGTTGCAGGTGGGGCAGGCACCTTCGGAGTTGGAGCTGAACAGCGCCGGCTTCACGCCGTTGGCCTTCGCGAACGCCTTGCGGATCGGCTCGAGCAGGCCCGTGTACGTGGCGGGGTTGCTGCGGCGGGAGCCCTTGATGGCGCCCTGGTCGATCACCACAACGCCGTCCCCTCCTGCCACGGAACCATGGATCAGCGAGCTTTTGCCGGAACCGGCCACACCCGTCACCACGCAGAGCACCCCGAGCGGAACATCGACGTCCACATTCTGCAGGTTGTGCGTGGAGGCGCCACGCACCTCAAGGACGCCTGACAGTTTGCGGACTGATTCCCCGACCTTGGCCCGGTCATCGAGGTGGCGGCCGGTGATGGTGTCGCTCCCCCGCAGCCCCTCCACGCTGCCCTCGAAGCAAACATTGCCACCCGCGGTGCCGGCGCCGGGACCGAGATCGACCACGTGGTCGGCGATGGCGATGGTCTCGGGCTTGTGCTCGACGACGAGCACGGTGTTGCCCTTGTCCCGCAGCTGAAGCAGCAACTGGTTCATCCGCTCGATGTCGTGCGGGTGCAGGCCGATGGTGGGTTCGTCGAAGACGTAGGTGACGTCCGTGAGGGACGACCCCAGGTGCCGGATCATCTTGGTGCGCTGGGCCTCTCCTCCGGAGAGGGTGCCGGCCGGGCGGTCGAGGGAGAGGTAACCCAGCCCGATCTCGGCGAACGAGTCAAGGAGGTGCCGCAAGCCTTTGAGGAGCGGAGCAACCGACGGCTCGTCGAATTCGCGGACCCACTCGGCCAGGTCGCTGATCTGCATCTCGCAGAGGTCGGCGATGTTTTTGCCCTGGATCCTCGAGGACCTGGCCTCGGGGCTGAGCCGCGTGCCCTCGCACTCGGGGCAGGCCTGGAAAGTGATGGCGCTCTCCACGAATCGCCGCACGTGCGGCTGCATCGCCTCGACGTCCTTGGACAGCATGGACTTCTGGATCTTCGGGATGATGCCCTCGAACGTGAGGTTGATGCCCTCAACCTTGATCTTGGTGGGCTCGGAGTACAGCATCGTCTCAAGCTGCTTCTTCGTGAACGTGGCAATCGGCTTGTCCATCGGGAGTCCCATGCCCTCGAACAGCCGGCCGTACCAGCCGTCCATGCTGTAGCCGGGGACGGTCAGTGCACCGTCGCCGAGCGACTTGCTGTCGTCGTACAAGGCCGTGAGGTCGAAGTCGGAGACCGAGCCCATGCCCTCGCAGCGCGCACACATGCCGCCCAGGTAGACAACGTTCTGCACCACGGCCTTCTCCACCCGGCCGCCGGCCTTCTCGGTGCTCATCACACCGCTGGCCTTCCGCGTCGGGACGTTGAAGGAGAATGCCGTGGGCGGCCCGACGTACGGCGTGCCCAGCCGGCTGAAGAGGATCCGGAGCATGGCGTTGGCGTCCGTGGCAGTGCCCACCGTGGAGCGAGGGTTCGCGCCCATCCGCTCCTGGTCAACGATGATCGCCGTGGTCAGCCCGTCGAGGTGGTCCACGTCGGGCCGCGCCAGGTTAGGCATGAACCCCTGCACAAAGGCGCTGTAGGTCTCGTTGATCATGCGCTGGGACTCCGCGGCGATCGTCGCGAACACCAGTGAGCTCTTGCCCGATCCGGACACCCCGGTGAACACGGTCAGGCGCCGCTTGGGGATCTCGATGCTGATGTCCTTGAGATTGTTCTCCCGGGCGCCCTGCACACTGATCAGATCGTGGCTGTCGGCAACGTGGGTCGCGGGGAGCTGCTGGACTGTCGATGTGTCAGTAGTCATGGTGTCTCCAACATTGCTCGGCATTGTGAGGTTCCTGACAGACATTCTAGGCGCGCACACTAGGCGCGGTCCCTGCCCTCTAGGATCAAGTAACCCCAACAACACATCCCGGAGGACTAATGCTTAAGCAGGGCTCTGCCTTGGACCGGTACTTCAAGATATCCGAGCGGGGGTCCAACCTCTCCCGCGAGATCCGCGGCGGCTTTGCCACGTTCTTCGCCATGAGCTACATCGTGGTGCTTAACCCCCTGATCCTCTCCGGCCCGGATTCCAGCGGCACCACACTTGGTTTTGCCGCAGTGGCCGCTGTGACGGCTTTTGTGGCAGGCATCCTCACTATCCTGATGGGCGCCTGGGGCAGGCACCCCTTCGCGCTGGCCGCGGGGCTGGGCGTGAACGCGTTTGTGGCCGTCACGGTCGCCACGAACCCTGGCCTGACGTGGCCGGACATGATGGGCCTGGTGGTCCTGTCCGGCGTGACCATGATGATCCTGGTCCTCACCGGCTTCCGGACTGCCGTCTTCAAGGCCGTCCCGGACGGGCTCAAGACGGCCATCGTGGTGGGCATCGGACTTTTTATCGCCCTGATCGGGCTGGTGAATGCCGGCTTTGTGCGCCGGATCCCGGACGCTGCCGGTACCACCGTTCCCGTGGGCCTGGGCTTCGACGGCAAGCTGCTGGGCTGGCCCACGGCCGTCTTTGTGTTCGGCCTGATCCTCACCATCGCCCTGGTGGTCCGCAAGGTCAAGGGCGCCATCCTGATCGGCATCATCGCCTCCACCATCATTTCCGTGATCCTGGAAATGACCCTCCACATCGGTCCCAGCTTTGACGGCACTACCGCCAACCCGCAGGGCTGGTCCCTCGTGGCGCCGTCCTTTACGGGGTGGAGCGCCCCGGACCTGTCGCTGATCGGCAAGGCCAACCCGTTCGGCGCTTTTGAACACCTGGGCTTCGTAGCCGCCACCCTGCTGGCATTCGTGATCCTGCTCAGCATCTTCTTCGATGCCATGGGCACCATGGTGGGCCTGGCCAACGAGGCCGGCACGGTGGACAAGGACGGCAACATCCCGGACGTGGACCGCGTGCTCCAGGTGGACGCGCTCGGCGCGATCGTGGGTGGCGGCGCCTCCGTCTCCTCGAACCAGATCTATGTTGAGGCCGGCGCCGGGATCGGCGAGGGTGCTCGGACGGGCGTGGCGTCCATCGTCACCGGCCTGCTGTTCCTGGTGGCCATGTTCTTCACCCCGCTGATCAACCTCGTTCCATTCGAGGCGGTGGCCCCGGCCCTGGTGGTGGTGGGCTTCATGATGGTCTCCCAGGTGGGCAAGATCGACTGGCAGGACTGGGGAATCGCCATCCCGGCTTTCCTGACCATGACCCTGATGCCGTTCACGTACTCCATCGCCAACGGTCTCGGCGCAGGCTTCATCGCCTATGTCCTGATCCGGACCTTCCAGGGCCGCATCAAGGACGTCCACCCGCTGATGTGGGCGGTGGCCGGCGCGTTCCTGCTGTTCTTCGCCGTCGGTCCCATCGAGGCCGCACTGGGCATGCCCTAGCCCTTCAGCACATACCGCCGCTCGGGCCGGCCCACGCCGTACTTGAGCCGGACCTCCAGCACGCCTTCGTCGTGGAGGTATTCCAGGTACCGGCGCGCACTGACCCGGGACGTGCCCAACTGGACGGCCACTTCGGCGGCGGACAGGTCGCCGTCGGCCTCCTTCAGCGCAGCTTCCACGAGCTTCAGCGTTTCGATGCTGCAGCCCTTCGGCAGCGGCCGATCGGTCCGGTCCAGCCCGAACACCCGGTTCACGTCCGACTGCTCCGCCACATCCTTGGCCGAGTCGAGGCCCTGGTAAGCGCTGCGGTAGTGCTCCAGCCGTTCCTGCAGGTCAGTCTGCGAGAAGGGCTTGATGAGGTAATGCACAATCCCGCCGCGGAGGGCCTTGCGCACCGTGTCCACCTCACGGGCGGCGCTGATCACCAGGACATCCAGTTCCGGGGCCACCTCGCGCAGTTTGTGCATCAGGTCCAGGCCGTTGATGTCCGGCAGGTGGATATCGAGCAGCACGAGGTCCGGTTGCAGACGCCCCGTTTCGATGACCGCCTGGGCGCCGGTATGGGCCACCCCGACGACGGCGAACCCGGGAGTGCGCTGAATGAACCCTGCGTGGACCTTGGCCACCATAAAGTCGTCATCGACGATCAGGACTTTGATCATTGCTGCATTCTCCGTGTTCGTTCCAGCCGGGCGGTGAAGACCGCCCCGTTGTTGTTGGTTACCGTGAGGTCGCCGCCGCTGCGCCGGCAGACCACCCGGGAGAGCGCCAGGCCGAAGCCCCTGCTGCCGCCGGGGCCGGGGTCCTTGGTGGTGAAACCCTGCTGGAAGATCTCCCCCGGATCCCCGGCGACGCCGGGTCCGGAATCGCGGACGGTGACCGTCACGCCGTCGGCTGTGTCCTCCACGAGCACCCTGACCACTGCCTCCGGAAGCCCGGTGACGGCGTCGAACGCGTTGTCCACCAGGTTCCCGACGACCGTGGTCAGGTCGCGGGACAGCTCATCATCAACGCGCTTCAGCCCGGATTCCGGGTCTAGCTGCAAGGTGACCCCGCGTTCGGTGGCGAGGCTCGACTTGGCGATCAGGAGCGCGGCGAGCGCCGGGTCCTGGATGCGGCTGGTGACCTCGTCGTTGAGCCGGGTCCTGTCCAGCGTGGCACCGTTGACGAACTGGACCACGGAATCGTATTCCCCGATCTGGATGAGGCCGGAAATCACGTGCAGCTGGTTGGCGAATTCGTGGGCCTGGGCGCGGAGGGTGTCGGTGGCCGTCCGGGTGGCTCCGAGTTCCCGCTCGAGTGCGGACAGTTCCGTGCGGTCGCGCAGCGTGGTGACGGAGCCGATGTCGCGGCCGCGCGAACGGATGGGAACCCGGTTCAGCACCACCAGCCGGTCACCAACGAGCACCAGCTGGTCCGGCTCCGGCTGCTCGCGGGTGAGGACTTCCTTGAGCGCTGGCTCAACGGACAGGCCAGCCAGGCGCTTGCCCACACAGTCAGCGGGGAGGCCAAGCAGCGCGCGCGCACTGTCGTTGGCCACGGTGATGCGCTCGTGCGGGTCCAGCGCCACCACACCTTCCTTCAGGCCATGCAGCATGGCCTCGCGGTTTTCCACCAGGCCGGTGATTTCGCTTGGTTCCATGCCCAGGGTCTGCCGCTTGACCCGGCGGGAGAGCAGCAGCGAGCCGGCAACACCCAGCACACTGGCCACACCGAGATAGGTGAGGAGGTTGGGCACGGCATCCCCCAGCCGCTCCAGGACGGAGGGATAGTTCCGGCTGATGGACGCGATGCCGATCATTTTTCCGGCGTCGTCGAGGACCGGAACGTGCGCGGACAGTTCCTCCGTGCCGGATCCGTCCACCACGCCGGTCCACGCGCGGCCTTCGAGCACACGGCTGGCGCCGAGTTCCAAGGGCTGGCCCAAGAGGCTGGGATTGGAGGAGGCAACCACTGTGCGGTCGAGCTTCGCCAGCGCTACGTGCGAGGACCCCGACACCGTCCGCACCGACTCGGCCACGGCGGGAAGGGCTGAGCCGCCGCGGGGTTCGGCCGCGGGCAGCAGCGCCCGGACGGTGGGATTGGCACCCAGGGCTTCGGCAGCGGACAGCGCCCGGCGGCCCTCAACCCGTTCGAACGCCGCAGCGGACTGGGCGAGGGAGATCGCCACGACGGCCACCAGGACGGCGAAAACGATGAGCAACTGCAGAACCAGGTACTGCCCCGCAAGGGACATGCCTCTTCGTCGAGTCACTGTGGTTCTTTCCTCTGGTTGCGTGGTCTTTGATTGTCGGGTCCCTGGTGGTCAGGCTACCTGAACTATGGGCGCTGCATAGCGCCGGTGGGCCACCGGAAACGTGAACGCAATGAACTTAACTTTCTCTGCGTACACAAGAGTGATGCCCGTCACTTCGGGGCCTAGCATCGGATCACCAGTCAGTTTCTTGCTGATCAGATTTAGAGAAGAGGAACACCATGCGCCAGATCCGCGCATTGCGAATTGCCGCCGTCGCCGCCGGCATCGCCCTGATGGCCACCGGCTGCGGTGCCACCGGGAAGAGCTCTACTGACGGAGCCAGCTCCGGCGCCCCCGCCGGCCCGCTGACCGGGCTCCAGATCATGGTCCCCAACACTGCAGGCGGCGGCTACGACACCACCGCCCGCGTGGCGGCCAAAGTCCTCGAAGACGAGAAAATCGCCACGAACCCCGAGGTCTTCAATCTCGCCGGCGCCGGCGGAACCGTGGGCTTGGCCCGCATCGTCAACGAAAAGGGCAACGGCGACCTCACCATGCTTATGGGCCTGGGCGTGGTGGGCGCGAGCTACACCAACAAGTCCGAGTCCAAGCTGACGGCCACCACCCCCCTGGCCCGGCTCATCGAAGAACCCGGCGCCATCATGGTCAACAAGGATTCGCCCTACAAAACCATCGATGACCTGGTCACCGCCTGGAAGGCTGACCCGGGTTCCATCAGCGTTGGCGGCGGGTCCTCCCCCGGCGGCCCTGACCACCTGCTGCCCATGCAGTTGGCCGGAGCCCTGGGCATCGACGCCACCAAGGTGAACTTCGTGTCCTACGACGGCGGTGGAGACCTCCTCCCGGCCATCCTGGGCAACAAGGTGGGCTTCGCGGCCTCCGGTGCAGGCGAATACCTCAAGCAGATCGAATCCGGTGCGGTCCGCGTCCTCGCGACCAGCGGCGAGAAGCGGCTCGACGGCGTGGACGCTCCCACGCTCAAGGAATCCAACATCGACCTGGTGTTCACCAACTGGCGCGGCATCGTAGCCCCTCCGGGCATCACCGACGCTGACAAGGCCAAGCTGATCGCGGCACTCGAAAAGATGCACGGCACGGCCGCCTGGAAGGAAGCCCTGAAGACCAACAGCTGGAGCGACGCCTTCATCACCGGCGCCGAGTTCGAAAGCTTCCTGGCCGAGCAGGACAAGCGGGTGGCGGACGTCCTCACGAAGCTTGGCCTGGCGTGAGCTCCTCACCAACTCTGGCCTCACGGCTCAAAGGCCGCTCCGAGCTGGGGGTTGCCCTCCTGCTCGGGGCGGCCGGGGCCCTGGTCATCTGGGATGCAACCCGCATCGGTACCACCTACTCCCAGTCTGATCCCGTAGGACCTAAGACCTTGCCGTTCATCGTGGGCGGCCTGCTGCTGGTCTGCGCCGTCATGCTGGCCGTCAACGTACTCCGCGGCGGCAAAGGCGAGGCGGAAGGCGGCGAGGACGTGGACCTTTCCCACCCCGCCGACTGGAAGACGGTCCTGCCGCTCGCAGGCGCCTTCATCGCGAACATCCTGCTGATCGACTGGGCCGGCTGGGTCATCTCCGGCACCATCCTGTTCTGGGGCAGCGTCTGGGCACTGGGCGGCCGGAACTACATCCGCGACGGACTCATCTCGGTGGCAATGTCCCTCCTGACCTTTTACGGCTTCTACCTTGGCCTTGGCATTAACCTGCCCGCCGGCCTCCTGGAAGGGATTCTCTGATGGATGTCTTCTCCTCACTGATGGACGGCTTTGCCACCGCCCTCACCCCCATGAATTTCCTCTACGCCGTGATCGGCGTCGTCCTGGGTACCGCCGTCGGCGTCCTCCCGGGCCTCGGCCCGGCCATGACCGTTGCGCTCCTGCTTCCGGTCACGTACGCCCTGGAACCCACCAGCGCCTTCATCATGTTCGCCGGCATCTACTACGGCGGCATGTACGGCGGCTCCACGACCTCCATCCTGCTTAATACGCCGGGTGAATCGTCGTCGGTGGTCACGGCCATCGAAGGCAACAAGATGGCGAAAGCCGGCAGGGCCGCGCAGGCACTGGCGACGGCGGCCATCGGCTCCTTCGTGGCCGGCACCATCGGCACCGCCCTCCTGGCAGTCTGCGCTCCGATCGTGGTGGAGTTCGCCATCAGCCTGGGCGCCCCCAGCTACTTCGCGATCATGGTGCTCGCCCTGCTGGCGGTCACCGCGGTCCTCGGTTCCTCGCGCCTTCGGGGCTTCGCGTCCCTGGGCCTTGGCCTCGCCATCGGTCTGGTGGGCCTGGACGTGGTCACGGGCCAGGCCCGGCTCACGTTCGGCGTACCGCTCCTGGCTGATGGCCTGGACATCGTGGTGGTTGCGGTGGCTATCTTCGCCGTGGGCGAGGCGCTGTGGGTTGCCGCGCACCTGCGCCGCACACCCCTGCAGGTCATCCCCGTGGGACGTCCGTGGATGGGCAAAAAGGACTGGAAACGGTCCTGGAAACCCTGGCTCCGCGGCACCGCTTTCGGCTTCCCGTTCGGCGCACTTCCTGCCGGCG
This sequence comes from Pseudarthrobacter sulfonivorans, assembly GCF_001484605.1. Lineage (NCBI taxonomy): Bacteria > Bacillati > Actinomycetota > Actinomycetes > Micrococcales > Micrococcaceae > Pseudarthrobacter > Pseudarthrobacter sulfonivorans. Next base: position 1,828,048 of record NZ_CP013747.1, read on the forward strand.
GAGCCGAGATCCCCACGTTCCTCTCCTATGTCACCGAGAAGAAGCTCAGCAAGCACCCAGAGGAGTTCGGCAAGGGCGCCATCGAGGGCGTGGCCGGTCCGGAAGCAGCCAACAACGCTGCCGCGGCCGGCACTCTGACCCCCATGCTGGCCCTGGGCCTGCCCACCAACGCCACGGCTGCGGTAATGCTGGCAGCCTTCACGCAATACGGCATCCAGCCGGGACCGCAGCTGTTCGAGAGCCAGGGACCGCTGGTGTGGGCCCTCATCGCGAGCCTCTTCATTGGCAACTTCCTGCTCCTGATCATCAACCTGCCCCTGGCACCGTTGTGGGCCAAGCTCCTGCAGATCCCGCGGCCCTACCTGTATGCCGGCATCCTGTTCTTCGCCACGCTGGGCGCCTACTCGGTGAATCTGCAGGCGTTCGATCTGGTGCTCCTGCTGGCGCTCGGCGCGCTTGGCTTCATGATGCGGCGGTTCGGACTTCCCGTCCTGCCGCTCATCCTCGGAGTCATCCTCGGACCGCGCATCGAAAAGCAGCTCCGCCAGACGCTGCAGCTCAGCGCCGGCGACCCCGCCGGCCTTTGGAGTGAGCCGATCGCCGTCGGCATCTACATCATCATCGCCCTCATCCTCCTGTGGCCGCTGCTGTTCAAGCTGATCCGCCGGAACCGGCCGGCAGCAGTGCCGGCAGGGGTGCCCGCCACCCGCTCCGGCGCATCCGAACCGACGGATGCCTCGGGTGGCAGCGCCAGCCATGGCAGCCACCGTGCCACCACTGGCGGCGACGGGGACGGCGACGGCTAACCAGTCGGCTACCCGGTCCTGGCATCCGCCCGGCATCCGCCCCGCCCCGTCCCCGCATCCGCGCCGCAGCAGAAGATCAACTGACAGAAAAGAGGTACAGCCATGACGATTGTGGTGGGATACGTCCCTACCCCGGAGGGCGAAGCAGCCCTGGCCCAGGCCATCGCCGAGGCCAGGAAGAGCAACACCACCCTGCTGGTCATCAACTCCTCCAAGGGTGATGCCCTGGTGGACAACCGGTACGCCCAGGAGTCCGAAATGCAGGGCATCGAGGCGCGCCTGGCCGCCCACGGGATCGACCACGTGATCAAGCAGCCGGTCCGCGGCCACGATGCCGCAGCGGAGGTTCTTGATGCCGCGGAGGAGCACAACGCCGAGCTCATCGTGATCGGGCTGCGCCGCCGCAGCCCGGTGGGCAAACTGATCATGGGCAGCACGTCGCAGCGGATCCTGCTCGAGGCTGATTGTCCAGTGTTGGCCGTCAAAGCGGGCATGGCGGGCTGATCCGGGCACCACCTTCTATCCGAAGTTTGTTCGCGGGACCCCGCCCTGACGGTGTGGTCCGGCGAACAAGCTTCGGATTTTTGGCGTCTGGGCGCACGAAACAGCAGTCATCTGACATCCTAGGTCCTGTATCCGATACAGTGGATCGAGCCGTTTGGCACGAGACACAGAAAGTTCGGCACATGACTACAGCATTTTTGGAACGCCCCCTGGCCGCCGTGGCGGCCGTCGAAGCCGCGGCTTCCCTGTCCATCGACCTGCAGTTTTCCACAGCGCACGACGTGCACGAAGGACTGGACAACGCTGTTGCCACGCTGATCGAGCCGGCAAGAGAAGCCGCCTGCGGCATCCTTGTTACGCGCCTGCGCCCGGGACGCTTCACCGTTGCCCTGGACGAGTCGGTCCCCTTTGGTGAAACGTACGAAAGCATTGCGGCCTGAGCTGATTCGGCCCTGGATCCGGGCTTCGATCGATGCTTCGATCCAGCCCGCGATCCACGCAAAGAGTCCCCACCTTCCGGTAACGGAAGGCGGGGACTCTTTGCTATTTGGTCTTGTGTTCCTAACTCCTGCGGACTTCTACACCGTCGGATTTAAGGAAAAGTTCCTTTTCTGACGGAGTGGCCGGCACGAGCCACAGCACGTTCCCGCTCTGCGATACTTCTTCCACTTCGCCCGCCGCAATGACGTGCGCGTGTTTGATGATTTCCACCCGGTCCCCGGCTTTGAGCGTTCCCCACTCCGAGATGGTGGCCGAGTGGACATTGCGCCTCGACAGGACAGCCCCACGTGCTTTCATTTGAACTACTACCCCTTTGTATACGTCCTGCGCCACAGCCTCTTTGATGTGACTTTTACTACACCTTCAGTTCTACTACACTTCCCGGCGTCGAATTGTTCGTGTTGCACCATATTTCGACATTGGGCGAATTTCTCGGCAGGACCGAAGGATATTCCCGCTCAGGCAAGAATTCCGACGGCGGATTCGGCGGCTGCCCGGACCCTTCCTGAGGCAACCAGACGGTCAGCTGCCTCCAGCTCCGGCGACAGGAACCGGTCGGTTCCCGGGCCTTCGACGACGGACCGCAGCACCCCGATCACGGCAGCGCCTGCCGGGCCGGGGGTGAGCTGTCCGTCGGACAGCTGCGTCCGCATGTCGATGGCACGGGCGCTCGTCACCAGTTCGATGGCCAGGACGCGGCGAAGGTTCTCCACGGCCTTGCGGAGCTTTCGGGCCGCGTGCCAGCCCATGGACACGTGGTCCTCCTGCATGGCGGAGCTGGGAATGGAATCCACCGACGCCGGGACGGCCAGGCGCTTGTTCTCCGAGACCAGCCCGGCCTGCGTGTACTGGGCGATCATCAGGCCCGAGTCGACACCCGGATCCGCGGCCAGGAACGCCGGCAGCCCATGCGAACGCGCCGGGTCCAGCATCCGGTCCGTGCGGCGCTCGGCGATGGAGCTGAGGTCCGCAACGGCAATGGCCAGGAAATCGAGCACGTAAGCCACGGGTGCGCCGTGGAAGTTGCCGTTGGAGCTCACCCGACCGTCCGGCAGGACTACAGGGTTATCGATCGCCGCTGCGAGCTCACGGGATGCCACCAGGGCGGCGTAGTCAACGGTGTCCCGCGCGGCGCCGGCCACCTGGGGTGCGCAGCGCAGCGAGTAGGCGTCTTGGACTTTGGAATCCCCCACGCGGTGCGAGGCCACGATCGGCGAGTTCGACAGTACGCGCAGCATGTTGTCTGCGCTGGCGGCCTGGCCGGGATGCGGACGCAGCGCCGCGTGCAGCTCGGGCAGGAAGACCTGGTCTGTACCGAGCAGGGCCTCGACGCTGAGCGCGGCGGTGATGTCCGCCGTCGTGAGCAGCTGGCGAAGGTCTGCGATGGCCATCAGGAGCATGCCGAGCATTCCCTCAGTGCCGTTGACCAGCGCCAGGCCTTCCTTCTCTGCGAGGGTGACCGGTTCGATGCCGTGCCCGGCCAGGAGCTCGGCGACAGGTGCCTCATCCCGCCCGCCGTACGTCACGCCGTCGGGCCCTTCCGCCTGGCCCTCGCCCATCAGCACCAGGGCGCAGTGGGACAGCGGGGCGAGGTCGCCGGAGCAGCCGAGCGAGCCGAATTCGCGGACCACCGGTGTGATGCCGGCGTTGAGAACGTCCACCATGGTCTGCAGGACGACGGGGCGGACGCCGGTGCGGCCGGAGGCCAGGGTCTTGGCGCGCAGGAACATGATGCCGCGGACCACCTCGCGTTCCACGGCCGGGCCCATGCCGGCGGCGTGGCTGCGGATCAGCGATTTCTGCAGCTGGGTGCGCAGCTCGCCGGGGATGTGCCGGTTGGCCAGCGCGCCGAAGCCGGTGGAAATGCCGTAGGCGGGGGTCTCGCTGTGCGCGAGTTCGTCGATGTGCGCGCGGACCTTCGCCACCGTGTCCAGCGCCTCCTGGGCGATGGTCACCTGGGCGTTGTGACGGGCGACGGCGACAACGTCCTCGGGCGTGACGCCGCTGGAGCCGAGGGTGACGGTGAGCGGTGAGTGGGTTGTGATCGTCACTTTGTGATTCCTTCTTGCATGGGGATGCGGACGCCGCGTTCTTTGGCGACGTCGGTGGCGCGGTTGTAGCCGGCGTCGGCGTGGCGGATGACGCCCATGCCGGGGTCGTTGGTGAGGAGGCGTTCGAGTTTCTGCGCGGCGAGGTCGGTGCCGTCGGCGACGGAGACCTGGCCGGCGTGGATGGAGCGGCCGATGCCGACGCCGCCGCCGTGGTGGATCGAGACCCAGGTGGCGCCGGAGGCGGTGTTGAGCAGGGCGTTGAGCAGCGGCCAGTCCGCGATCGCGTCGGAGCCGTCGGCCATGGCCTCGGTCTCCCGGTACGGGGAGGCGACGGAGCCGGAGTCGAGGTGGTCGCGGCCGATCACGATGGGCGCTTTGACCTTGCCGTCCTTGACGAGCTGGTTGAACAGCAGGCCGGCCTTGGCGCGGTCGCCGTAGCCGAGCCAGCAGATCCGGGCCGGCAGGCCTTCGAACTCCACGCGTTCCTGGGCGGCGTCGATCCAGCGGTGCAGGTGCTTGTTCTCGGGGAAGAGTTCCTTGATGGCCTTGTCCGTGACCGCGATGTCCTCCGGGTCTCCGGAGAGCGCGACCCAGCGGAACGGGCCCAGACCCTCGCAGAAGAGTGGGCGGATGTAGGCCGGGACGAAGCCGGGGAATTCGAAGGCGCGGGTGTAGCCGCCCGTGCGGGCCTCGTCGCGGATGGAGTTGCCGTAGTCGAAGACCTCGGCGCCGGCGTCCTGGAACTCCACCATGGCCTGGACGTGCTTCGCCATGGAGGCCTGGGCCTTCTTGGTGAAGCCTTCGGGGTCGGCGGCGGCCTCGGTGTGCCATTCCTGGACCGTGATGCCTTCGGGCAGGTAGGACAGCGGGTCGTGGGCGGAGGTCTGGTCCGTGACGATATCGACCGTGAGCTCGCCCGCACGGTGGCGGCGCAGTATCTCGGGGAAAACCTCGGCGGCGTTCCCGACGTAGCCCACGGACCAGCCGCGGCGATCTTCCTTGGCCGCCAGGACCTTCGCGATCGCCGTGTCGAGGTCGGTTTCGACCTCGTCGAGGTAGCGTTTGCCGGCGCGGCGGCGCAGGTGGCTTTCGTCGACGTCGACGATCAGGCAGGCGCCCTCGTTCAGGGTGACCGCGAGCGGCTGGGCACCGCCCATGCCGCCGCACCCGCCCGTGAGGGTCAGGGTCCCTGCGAGGGTGCCGTCCTGGTCCCCGGTGAGTTTGCGGGCGATCGCGGCGAAGGTCTCGAAGGTGCCCTGCAGGATGCCCTGGGTGCCGATGTAGATCCAGGACCCGGCAGTCATCTGGCCGTACATCATCAGGCCCTCGGCCTCGAGCCGGCGGAACTCGGGCCAGTTGGCCCAGTCGCCCACGAGGTTGGAGTTCGCCAGCAGCACCCGCGGCGCCCATTCGTTGGTCCGGAACACACCGACCGGCTTGCCGGACTGGACCAGGAGGGTCTCGTCCTTCTCCATGGTCTCCAGGGTGCGGGTGATCGCATCGAACGCGGCCCAACTGCGGACGGCACGGCCGGTCCCGCCGTAAACCACCAGATCATCCGGGCGCTCCGCGACCTCGGGATCCAGGTTGTTCATCAGCATCCGCAGCGGGGCTTCGGTCTGCCAGCTCTTGGCGGTGAGCACGGTGCCGCGGGCAGCTTTGACCGGGCGGGCACCGGTAGTGAAATCGGCGGGTGCCATGAGGGGCTCCTTTGTGTTCTGGGCGGGTACGAGGTTCGCAGTGTTGGGAAGAGGTTCTGTATCAACTAAAGCCGTTCCGGGCCGGGCCGGACAGGGCTTTCGGAGGGGTGGTGTCCGGGATTCCAGACCATCCCTCACTCTCGTTGCTCTGTCACTTACGGTCTCTAAAAAGGCGAAATGGGGACGACAAGTGATAGGGCAAATTGGTGGCGGGCAGCACTACTTGGCAGGGCGGCCGTGGATGCGGACGGAGAGTTCGTCCGCTACTTTCTGGACCCGCGCGGCGAGCGCCGGCCATTGGTCCGCCGGCAATTTGTCCTCGAGGAACGTGACGGCAACTGCCGCCGTCGGCCATCCCACGTGGTCCGTGACAGCGGCGGCGATCGAGCCGAAGCCGGGCGTCACCTCACCATGTTCGGTGGCGTAGCCGCGCTGCCTCACTTGGTCCAGGTGCGAGGACAGCGCGGAGTACTTCATGATGGCGCCCTCCACCTCATGCCGGGCGGTGAAGGCCTCGGCATTCGGGTAAAGCGCCCGGACCTGCGACTTGGGCAGTGCGGCGAGAATGGCGCGGCCGCTGGCGGTGAGGTGGCTGGGAAGCCGGACGCCGACGTCGGTCACCAGGGACGGGCGGTTCTTGGCCCGTTCCTCCACGATGTACAGCACGTCGCGGCCATGAAGTACGGCCAGGTGCGCGCTCTCACCGATGACGTCCACCAGCGACGCCAGCAGCGGCCGGCCCAGGCGGGACAGCGGTTCCTGCCGCGAATACGCCGAGCTCAGCTCGAAGGCACTGATCCCCAGCCCGTAGCGCTGCTCCTCGTGCAGGTGGAGGACAAAACCGTTCGCCTCCATCACCCCGAGCAGGTGGTAAACGCTGGAGCGCGGCAATCCCAAGGACGTGGCAATGCTCGACGCCGCCATCGGCCCCCGCTTCGAGGCCAGCAGCTTGAGGATACGGAGGGTGTTCTCGGCGGCGGGGACTTTGGACGTCGCCCTTGGTTCACTGCCCGCCTCAGGCCTGGCTTCCGTGCTCGACACCACTGCACTCGACTCCACTGTGCCCTCCGTCATTTCTCGCGGGGCTCCCGGCCATGTCCGGGATCCCGTACTTAACCTTGCGCCCACGACCGGTCCCCTCATGGCCATCAAAACACAGCCAGTGTCCGGGATGCCAGACATAGCCAGTCGTGCGCCCCTTCCCGCCTACTGGGCCTGGGTTGTCCTCCCGGCCCCGCTCGGGTCCGATCGGGTCCGGCGGCGTCCGGCGGCGTCCGGCGGCGCTGGTCGTAGGCTGAAGCGTATGGCCTCAACCACCGATATCCTTGCCGCGTACGATTCCCAGCTCCGCCGGCTGGTTCCCCCAGCTGTTCCGCCAGGCCACGAATATCAGCTGCTGGGACCCCTGCTACGCGTGACCGGACAGCGGCGGGGCTTCATCGAATCGGCTCGTGACCTCGGTGTGGAGGGCGGGATGCTCGACAGGATGATCGTCGAACAGCGTGAGTACTTTGCCGGCCGGGGGAGGCCGTCGAATGGAAGACCCGGGCGCATGACTTCCCAGCTGATCTTGAGTCCCGCCTCCGCGCAGCAGGCTTCGTACCGGAAGATCGCGAGACCGTCCTGGTGGGTGAGACGGCCGCGATGGCTGGTGACCCGGCGGTCCCCGAAGGCATCAGCGTGAGGCCGGCCTCAGAACGTGGCGACCTGGAGCGGATTGCGCGTATGAAGTCCGAAGTGTGGGGCGCCGACTACAGCTGGGTTGCTGCTGACCTGCATCACCGGCTGGCCTCGGACCCGGAAAACCTGGTGGTCTTCATGGCCGAGGCCTCAGGCGTGGTGGTATCGGCGGCCTGGCTCGAGATCAATCCGTGCACGGACTTCGCCGGCCTATGGGGCGGCTCAACGTTGCCTGCATGGCGAGGGCGCGGGATCTACAAAGCCTTGGTATCGGCACGCGCTCAGGTGGCGGCCGCCCGTGGAGTGAAGTACCTGCAGGTGGACGCGTCCGCTGACAGTGAGCCGATCCTGCGAAGGTTGGGATTCAGGGCAATCACCACCACCACTCCGTTTGTGTGGACTCCTCCTGCGAGGGGCAATCCCCATGCAACCTGAGTGGAGCCCCAGGATCGGCTGGGCTGAGATGCCAGACCATGTGCAGGCCAGCGTCGAACGGATTCTCGGCTCCCCGGTGGTTGAGGCGACGGGCCAGCAGGGAGGATTCTCTCCTGGAACCGCGGACCGGGTCCTCACCGCTGCTGGCCAGCGCGCCTTCGTCAAGGCCGTCAGCCCGCAACTAAACGAGCATTCACCCGGAATCCACCGGAAGGAGGCAGTCGTTGCGGCCGCCCTGCCCGCCGGGATGCCGGCGCCGTCACTGATCGGAACCTACGACGACGGCGAATGGGTCGCCCTGGTGCTCAGTGACGTGGAAGGCAGGCATCCCCACATTCCGTGGCGCGCCGTCGAAGTTCGCCTTGTCCTCGATGCCCTGCTCCAGATTGCCCGGCAGCCGCTCCCGCCGGAACTCAGCCGGTTGCCCACTCTTGAATCTGAGCTCGCGGATCCGTTTCGAGGGTGGACCCGCGTCCGGCGCAATCCGCCGGATGACTGCGATCCCTGGATCCTCCAGAACCTCGACAGACTCGAGCACCTGGCGGAGCAGGGACTACGGGATGTGGGGGGCGCATCGCTGGCTCACACGGACGTCCGCGCGGACAACATCATCACAGCCACGAACGGGGCCGTTCTGGTGGATTGGCCGTGGGCCGCCGTCGGCGCAGCGTGGGTGGATGCCGTCACGGTCCTCGTGAACGTTCGCGTCTTCGATCACGCTTTCGATGTGGATGCGATGCTGGCTTCCCACGACGTCTTCAAGACTTCCGACGCGACCAAAGTCAACGGATTCCTGTCAGGCCTGGCCGCATACATCATCGATTCTGCCCGGCAACCGCCACCCCCGGGCCTTCCCACAGTCAGGGCTTTCCAGCAGCAGCAGGGAGAGGCTGTCATTCATTGGCTGCGTGACAGACTGTCCTCCTCGGATTCTGCGTTTTAGGACTGCCGCTCCTGACTCCGCGCCACCCGGAAGAATGGGCCGCGCACCGCGCCACAGGTGAGGCCGCTGCGCTGGCAGCCTTTGAAAGGTCCCAGGAAGAAGCAGTCCGCGACGGTCTTTACTAAAGCTATTTGCTACACGTATGCGGGCTCGGACGTCAAAAACAGCGCCCACTCCGGGAACGGGTCCTCGGGCAGGGGATGGTCTCGCAGCCGGTCTTCGGGCGGCTGGTCGTCCGGCGGACATTCATCGTGGTCAGGGTCTGGTTCTTCGATCGGCCACTGCAGCCCGACCCAAACCGGCAAGGGAAATACCGGGAGCAGTTCTTCGGGCATGGCTGGGCTTGGATCGTCTTGTCGTAGCTGGTCCACTATCTGGTGTGGCCAGATCGATGGTTCCCAGTCGGGGTGTTCGCTGGCGTAGTGCCGTCCGGTGGGTGATATCCAGCCGGGTGGTTCATTCTTGGTGGCGGTTGTGGGTTTCCAACCGGTGATGTGTCTGAGTCGGTGGTGCTTGCGGCATGGCTGGCCGAGATTTGAGATCCCTGTGGATCCTCCCTTGGCCCAGGCGAGAAGGTGATCCGCCTCGGTGTCGAGGGACTGGTTGCTGCAGCCGGGGAACGGGCATTTCCCGTCCCGTAGTCGTAGCCATTGGCGTTGGGCTTTGGTGAGCCGGTAGCTGGTCCGCCCGATCTCGAGCGGTGCGCCATCGCGGGGATCGATCAGGACGCGGTGGAAGGATTCGGCACCGTCGGCGATCAGGTGGCGGGCCATGGACGGCGGGATCGGCCCGTATCCGTCGAGCATGGCGGGTTCGTCGGTCTGGCCCAGCATCGCCATGACCGGGACCGTGATCAACACCTGCGCCCGCGGGGATGGAACACCGCCGCTCACGGCGATGCCCCCGGTCTCTTCGTGGCTCGTTTCGCCGGTCGCGCCGCCGCTCTTTTCCCTACCCTCATCACCGGTTCCGCTGCCTGCACTGTTGTTGGTCAGGAGCCAGGTGGCGGCGATGTCTGCTCGGAGCTGGCTGAAGTTCCGGTCTTCATGAGGCCCCTGCAACGCCCTGGCCGCAGAGGTGGCCCGGTTCCAGATCCCCGCGGCGGTGTCCGCCGGGAGGTAGGCGGAGAGCCAGGCCATGCCGTCGCGGTCCGGGGCATATTCCAGGCGTCGGTCGGCTGCGCTCTTGATGTGGCGTTTTTCGATGCTGACCGGGTGGTGGCGTTCCCGCCAGGTGCGGGCCTTGTGCCGGAACCTTCCGGGGATGAGCTCACCGGCCGGGCCACGTGCCGGATTCACCACGTGAGGGTCCAGAAAATGTGCCTCCAACGCCGCCGCGCCCGGCCTGTCGAGGTTGGTGGTTTCGTCGACCATGATCCGGGCGTGCTGCCAGGAAATCTGGCCGGCCTGCAGCGCGGAGAACGTCAGCGGCAGGGCGGTGGTCAGGGAGTGCGCCTCGGCAAGGAGGGCGCCGGCACTGCGTTCGCTGACTGTCAGGGCACACGCGACCTCCGCGACCATGGCCATCTCCTGCCCTGTATGGTCCTCGGGCGACGTTGCAGGGCCAGCCAGCGCCCCGGCAGCGGCGCTGTAGCCGGCAGCCAGCCAGGCCTTCAGGGCGGCACTTTTCGCGTCCAGCCGTGAGATCTCGGCCAGCCCGTCGAGGAACCCATCCGCCACCCGGTGCAACGGATCAACACCACCGGATCCCGAGGACTCGGTCCCGTCCCGGAGCACAACCGCCAGCTCAGCGAAGGACACCGCAAGTGCCTCCGCCGTCGCCACAGCTGCTCTGCTATCCATACTCAAATCATCCGGCGAGGGTCTGACAATAACGGCGAGGCTGAATGGCTATGTGCATAACCCTGCTCACGTCATTGTTGAAGTGTCGGCGGAGCTGGGCGGGCCGCAAGTGTCCCCTCGCGCAGGGGGCTTAAGTGTCCCTTCGCGCCTTGTAATGGGGGACGGTGAAGAGCGTCAGATGCTGACAACAACCTTGCCGCGGACGCGCCCTTCGTGCATGTATTCGACGGCGGCCGGCGCCTCAACGAGCGCGTAGACCTTGTCCACGGCAGGCTTCACACTGCCGGCTTCAATGAGCATGGTCAGCGCCTCGAGATCGCGATAGTTTTCCGTCGAAACAAGCCCCTTGAATTTCTGCCCGGAGAACAGTGACACCAGCGGCGCACCCATCGAACGCTCAAACCCGCCGGTCAGGTTCCCACCGCCCTCGCCGCCGACGATCACCAGTGTGCCCCGCGGGGTCAGCACGCGCCGCAGGACTGAGAGCGGCCGGTTGCCGGCGGTATCCAGGATGACATCGTAATGCTGGCCGGCGCGGGCAAAATCGTCCCGGGTGTAGTCGATGACGTGATCAGCGCCGAGCGACCTGACCAGCTCCATTTTTCCTGTGCTGCAGACGCCTGTGACCTCCGCCGCCCCGAATGCCTTCGCCACCTGCACCGCAAAGGACCCGACTCCCCCGCCAGCACCGATGATCAGCACCTTCTGGCCGGTCGTCACCTGCCCGGCATCGCGGACAGCCTGCAACGCGGTTACACCCGAAATGGGTGCCACCGCAGCTTCCTCGAACGTGAGGTTCGCGGGCTTTGTGGCCACCCTGCCCTCCCTGGCGCAGACAAATTCCGCGAAGGACCCCTCACACGTGCCGAACACTTCGTCGCCCAGCTGGAAGCGCGTGACGCCAGCCCCCACGGCCTCCACGACGCCGGCAACCTCACGGCCGCGGACCGGAAACTTGGGCTTCTTCAGCCCGAAGCCGAAGAGGCGGAGCAGGTACGGCCGCCCGGTCATAAGGTGCCACACACCCTGGTCGACGCCGGCCGCGCGGACCCTGATCAGTACTTCCCCATCGCCGGGCACCGGCAGCGGGATATCCCTTAGTTGGAGCACGTCGGCATTCCCGTAAACGTCCTGCACGATAGCTTTCATGATGCGTCTCCTTGGTGATTCGGGTACTGGAACACGTCCTCGAGCGGCACGCTGAGCACATGGGCGATCTGGAACGCCATCTCCAGGGACGGCGAGTACCGGCCCTGCTCTATGGCGATGACGGTCTGGCGGGTGACGCCCACACGTTCGGCGAGTTCGGCCTGCGTCATCTCGCCCCGTTCGAACCGCAGGCGGCGGATTGAATTGGTCACCCGCGTTGGCTTCACCACGGCTGGAACCCCCGGCGGTAGGCGACGATCTTGGCCACGGAGCCCAGGATCGCGGACAACACAAACGTCAGGTAGATGACGTTTGCGATCCAGAAGTGGTCCACCTCAGCCATCGCCAGGAGCAGAGCCGCGACGCCGCCGATGACCACAAACGACTGCCCGATGTACTCGCCGAAACGGTAGATCTCCCTGTCGCGCTGGTCCTTCTTCCCGGCCTCCTTGGGCGAAAAGATGCCCAAGAGTATGTGCAGGGCGATGGACGCGGCAATGGATGCCCCGATGGTCCACAGCAGTGGAGCCACGTACGGAACCTCGGCAACGGGCATTGTGCCGGCCATGCCCAGGACGATGGCCAGATACACGCCATAAGAGCCCGTGGCCACCACCCCCATGATCCAGGCGCTCTTCTCTTCGAAGGACATTTCCGCTCCCGCCGTTCCCACCGGATGTAAAACAAAGCTGACATCTCAAAAGTAAAGAAAACCAGACATGATGTCAATAGTTTTGGACTAGACGCCACGCGAAGTTCAAATGCCGGCCCCAAGTCTGAGATGTAAGACAGGAACCGCCAGTGAGTCTCATCACGTAAGGCGCCAAAGTGATCTGCTGGTTGGCGATCCCCCTCCCAATGACGAGAAGGTATTCGTATGCAGCAAGCACCAAGCGCCGCCCAAGACGCAAGTCCGGCCGAAACGCTCAGGCCGGGATCCGGCGTCGCGCATGTCCTGAACCGGGGACTGAACGTCCGCCATATCCGCTTTATGGCCCTCGGTTCGGCGATCGGAACCGGCCTGTTCTACGGCTCAGCCTCCGCCATCCAGAAGGCGGGCCCGGCCGTCCTGCTCGCCTATATCATCGGCGGTGCGGCGGTGTTTATGGTCATGCGGGCCCTCGGCGAGATGGCCGTCCGCCACCCTGTCTCGGGCTCGTTCGGCCAGTACGCCAGCCGCTACCTCGGCCCGCTGGCCGGGTTTGTGACCGGCTGGACGTATGTCTTTGAGATGGCGATTGTGGCCATCGCGGACGTGACGGCTTTCAGCATTTATATGGGCTTCTGGTTTCCGCAGGTGGACCGCTGGATCTGGATCCTGGCCATCATCTGCTTCCTGGCCGCACTGAACCTGCTCAGCGTGAAGGTCTTCGGCGAGCTGGAGTTCTGGTTCTCGCTGATCAAGGTGGTGGCCATCATCGCCATGATCGTCGGCGGCGCCGCCATTATCGCGTTCGGTTTCCAGGCCGCCGGGTCCACCGTGGCTCCGGGCCTCGGCAACCTCGTGGAGCACGGCGGGCTGTTCCCGAACGGCTTCGAGGGGCTCCTGGCCTCGTTCGCCGTCGTGATGTTCGCGTTCGGCGGGATCGAGACGCTTGGCATCACCGCCGGCGAGGCCGCGGACCCCAAGAAGGTTATCCCCAAGGCGGTGAACACGGTGCCGGTCCGCGTCCTGCTGTTCTACGTCCTGACCCTCGGCGTGCTGATGAGCCTCTTCCCGTGGAACGAAATCGGCAGCAACGGCAGCCCGTTCGTCCAGATATTCAGCGGCCTGGGCATCCCGGCCGCACCGCACATCCTCAACGCCGTGGTGATCACCGCCGCGCTCTCTGCCATAAACAGCGACATCTTCGGCGCCGGCCGCATCCTGTTCGGGCTGTCCGGCCAAGGCCACGCGCCGGCAGTTTTCGGTAAGGTCTCGCGCCATGGCGTGCCGTGGATGACGGTAGTGATGATGGCCGGCATCCTCCTGGTGGGCGTGGTTCTGAACGCGGTCATTCCTGAGGACGTCTTTATCCTGATCGCCTCGATTGCCACGTTCGCCACCGTCTGGGTGTGGGTCATGATCCTGGCTTCCCATGTCGCGATGAAGCGGGAGATCGCGCGGAAGGCCCTGCCGGCGTCGGAATTCCCCTCGCCGTGGTGGCCCGCGGCATCCGTCCTGACCATCGCGTTTATGGCGCTGGTCATCGCCGTCCTGGGCGCCTTCGAGGACACCCGCGTGGCACTGTACGTAGGAGCGGCGTGGCTGGGGCTGCTGGTCCTCGCCTACCGCCTGTGGGTCAGAGGTAACGGACGACGCCGGGCCGAGCTTGTGGACGAAACCTCACCGCTCCCGGTGGTCGCCTCAGCCCGTCGGAGCTAAGATCAGGCATGGTTCCGCTCTCAAACCTTCTGGCGTTTGCGCTGGCATCCGTGGTGCTGATCGCCGTCCCCGGACCCAGCGTGCTGTTCGTGATCGGCCGTTCCCTGGCGCTCGGCTGGAAGGGCGGCGTCCTGACGGTGCTGGGCAACGCGACCGGGCAACTGGTGCAGGTGGCTGCAGTCGCGCTCGGCGTGGGCATTATCGTGGCGCAGTCCGTGGTCCTCTTCAGCGTGGTGAAGCTGGCGGGGGCTGCCTACCTGGTCTATCTGGGCATCAAGGCCATCCGGAACCGGCGGCACAACTCCTTCGCGGATCGTCAGCCAGTGGCCTCCTCGCCACGACGGCTGGTGGCGGAAGGCCTGGTGGTGGGGATCACCAACCCCAAGTCGGTGGTGTTCTTCGTGGCGGTGCTGCCGCAGTTTGTGGACTACCCGTCCGGGGCCATTCCGTTCCAGCTGGCGCTGCTGGGGGCGGTGTTCCTGCTGATCGCCATAGTGTCAGATAGCCTCTGGGCGGTCGCCGCGGGTTCCGCCCGCCAATGGTTTGCCCGGTCGCCCCGCCGGGTTTCAGCGGTGGAGGCAACAGGCGGGGCCTTGATGATCGGCCTCGGCGGAACCTTGGCCTTGACCGGCAGCAAGTCCTAGTTGCCCGCCCCGACGCTCTCTCACTTTTGGGGCGATTTGGCGCCACGCTCTCTCACATGAGGTGAGAGAGCGTTTGCCCAAAACGTGCATTAAGCCTGTATGCCCCTTGCGGGGCGCCCGTTCCGGGCTGAAAATGTGCCTGTGGTCGCCTGCCGACGCCGTAGTCACTATGGTTCTTTCAGTCCGTCATTAAGCCGGGCGCCGGGGATCACGCCGTGGGCCCTTCACTGTTTCCTTTTACCGAGAACGAGGACTAGATTCCGATTTTTCCCGGTGATCCCCGCGGGCGGCCGCTTCGATAATCAGAAGTTCCGCTCTGTGAGGAGATGAGCAGTAGCCATGCTGGCTGAAACCCAGGATGAGGATCAGATCATTGCCAGAGTCGCCGCGATCGACATTGGCAAGGCCGAACTCGTGTGTTGTGTCCGGGTCCCCGCGGAAGGGGACCGGAGGAAACGGTTGCAGGAGGTGTCCACGCACTCCACGATGACGCGGTCGTTGATGGAGCTGGCCAACCATCTCGTGGACCTCCGGATCGAGCGGGTCGTGATGGAGGCGACTTCGGACTATTGGAAGCCGGTGTTTTACCTCCTGGAGGCGCACGGGCTCGAGCCGTGGCTGGTCAACGCCCGCGACGTGAAGCATCTGCCGGGCCGGCCGAAGACGGACGTGCTCGATTCCGTGTGGCTGTGCAAGGTCGCCGAGCGGCAGATGCTGCGGCCCAGTTTCGTCCCGCCTGCCCCGATCCGCCGGCTGCGGGACCTGACCCGGTACCGCGCTGATCTGGTCGGAACCCGGACCGCGGAGAAGAACCGGGTCGAAAAACTCCTCGAGGACGCGTGCATCAAGCTCTCCGTCGTCGCTTCGGATATTTTCGGGGTGTCCGGGCGGGAAATGATGGCGGCGCTCATCGCCGGCGAACGGAACCCGAGTAGGCTCGCGCAGCTGGCCCGGACCCGGATGCGGGGGAAGATCAGCGAACTTGAGGAGGCCTTCACCGGCCAATTTGATGACCACCACGCCTTCCTGCTGGCCCGGATGCTGGCAAGGATCGACGGCATCGATGCCGATATCGCCGCGGTCGATGAACAGATCGAGGGGCAGTTGGCCCCTTTCGCGGCGGCAGCGGAACGCCTGGATGAGATCCCGGGCATCGGCCCCGTCGCTGCTGCCGCTATTATCGCCGAAATCGGGGTAGACATGACCCGGTTCCCGACCGCGGGGCACCTGTGTTCCTGGGCGAAGTTCTCCCCGGGCATCAACTCCTCCGCGGGGAAGACCAAGGGAAACGGCTCGACCGGACACGGCAACCGCTATCTCGCCCGGGTCCTGGGCGAGGCCGCCGTCGGGGCCAGCAAAACTCACACCTTTCTGGGCGAACGCCACCAGAGGATCGCGCGGCGGCGGGGCAAGAAACGCGCTATCGTCGCCACCGGACGTTCCATCCTCGTGATCATCTGGCACCTGCTCCAAGACCCGGACGCCCGGTTCAACGACCTCGGCCCCGACTACTTCAGCCGCCGCACCGACCCCGAGAGCAGAAAACGAGGCCACATCCGCCAGCTCGAAGCCCTCGGCTACACCGTCACCCTCGCACCCGCAGCCTGACCCTACCCCGTCTTCATACCAACACCAACACCCGCCAGACCACGACGGAGTGCACCACAGTGCGCACCGACCGCGGTCACGTCCCCTCCATTTTCGGACTAGTGAGAGAGCGTCCGGGAGTTTCGCTCGTGCTCAGACGGCGGCGAGCGCCGAGCGGACCGCGGCCGGCATCGGCGTTGTGGGCCGGCCGATCAGGGTGCGGAGGTCCGAGCCGCTGACCAGGAGGTCGCCACGGGCAATGCCGAGGTCCGAGTCCGCCAGGATGTCGGCGAAGAGCTCCGGCACGCCGAATCCGGCAAGGAGTCCGGCGTAGTCGCTGGCCGGAAGGTCCTGGTAAACCACGGGCTTGTTGGCCGCGGCGCTGATTTCCTGGGCCAGTTCGGAGAGCGTGAAGGCGTGGTCCCCACCCAGCTCGTAGACCTTGCCGGCCTGGTTCTCGGCAACCAGCACGGCTGCCGCTGCCTCCGCGTAGTCCAACCGGGCCGCGGCACTGACCTTGCCTTCACCGGCGCTGCCGGCAAGCGCGCCCTGGGCAAGGGTGCCCTGCAGCTGGTCGGTGTAGTTCTCGAGGTACCAGCCGTTGCGGAGAATGGCGAATGGAACCCCTGAGTCCTTCAGGATGGCCTCGGTTGCCTGGTGCTCAGCGGCCAGCTTCATCCCGGTGGTGTCAGCGTTGGCCACACTTGTGTAGGCCAGCAGTTCCACGCCTTCGGCCTTGGCTGCCTCAATCACCGTGCGGTGCTGGTCCACGCGTTGGCCAACCTCGCTGCCGGAAATCAGGAGAACCTTGTGGGCGCCCTGCAGGGCCAGCGCCACGGACGTGGCGTCTGTGTAGTCCATTGCCCTGACCTGGACGCCGCGCGCTGCGAAGTCGGCAAGCTTTTCAATGGACCGGCCGGCGGCCACAATCTCTGCCGCCGGAACGTTGCGCTCCAGTAGGGCCTCGACGACGTGGCGGCCAAGCTGTCCGGTTGCTCCGGTGATGACGATGCTCATGGGTTGGTTCCTTTCACCATTTCTTAGGGGGTCACCTTCCACAACCAGCCGCTCCGCCGATTACTTCCTGAAAGACAGTACGCACTTTTAGGTAAGGTACTCACCTTTTGGTAAGTTATGGGTATGGAAGCGACTGTATGGCCCACCAACCTGCCGGAAGATCTCCGGGCACACCTGCCGGAAGGATTGGCCGACCGCGTGTTCCCGGCTGGGTGCCCCAGCCGCACCGTCCTGGACCACATCACCAGCAAATGGGGAGTGCTGATCCTCCTGGCGCTCTCCGAAGGTGAGCAGCGCTGGAGCGAACTCCGGCGCCGGGCAGAGGGAATCAGCGAGAAAATGCTGGCGCAGACCCTCAAGACCCTGGAGCGCGACGGCCTGGTGCTGCGGAAGGCCCAGCCGGTCATCCCGCCCCGCGTGGACTACAGCCTGACCGAACGCGGCTATGAGCTGTCCAGCCTGCTCGTCCCGCTCGTCACCTGGGCTTACAACAACGCTGACGACATCCTCAACGGCCAGCGCTGATTCCGGCGGGGCGGTGATTTCGGCCCACCCTGATTCCCGGACGACGCTGATTTCGGCCCACGCCGACCCCAAAATCCCCTAAGTAGGAGTCGTCCGCGAAGTCGAGTACATGTTACTGGTGTGACTGGTGTGAATAGCGCATAGCGTAAATGTAAGGTGCCAGCCAGGAATAGGAGGACCATCCTCTGCTGGGAGCTTTCCGGCTACCGCACCAAAGTGGGCGGCTCCACGCCGCTTCAAGGAGTGGTTCGCATGGTGAAAGCACATGTCCAGGACCTGGCCAGCATGGGGCGGCCCGTCAGACTTTCTACCCTCGTCCACCGCGCCTGCGGCCGAGTCCTCGCGGCGTTCCGCCCGCGGTGCCCCTATCGCGTGGGCGATGCCGTGGTGGGCGACGATCCGTTCAACGGCCGGCACGAGGGGATCATCATGTCCCACCGCGGTCCGGCCGTAGAACTCGGCGCCGCGGCTGGGGTCTTCTTCTACGACCACCGCCACCTGAGGCCGCAGGACTGAGTTTTTGTCCAGATAACGCGCCCATCAGGCCCGTGGGCCCACGTTATCTCGACAAAAACTCCAAGCCCGGACGGGCTGTTGGGGCTTAGCGCGCCGACCAGCCGCCGTCCATCGCGTAGCTGGCCCCGGTGACCATGCCGGCGTGATCGGACGCCAGCCAGGCAACCAGGGAGGCAACCTCCTCCGGTTCCACCAGGCGTTTCACGGCGGACTCGGTGAGCATCACCTTGGCCAGGACCTCGGACTCGGGGATGCCGTGCACCTTGGCCTGGTCCGCGATCTGCTTCTCGACCAGCGGGGTCCGGACGTAGCCAGGGTTGATGCAGTTGGACGTGACTCCGTGCCCCCCGCCCTCAAGTGCCGTCACCTTGCTCAGCCCTTCCAGGCCGTGCTTGGCGGAAACGTACGCGCTTTTGAACGGGGAGGCCCGGATTCCGTGCACGGATGACACGTTGATGATGCGGCCGAAGCCGTTGGCATACATGTGCGGCAGCGCGGCCCGGATCAGCAGGAACGGGGCCTCGAGCATCAGCGCGATGATCCGGCGGAAGTCCGCCGGATCGAACGCTTCGATGGGGCTGATGCTCTGGATCCCGGCGTTGTTCACCAGGATGTCGCAGTCCAGGCTCAGGGTGGCGAGCGCGTCCACGTCCAGCAGGTCAACGGCCCAGGCGGTGCCGCCCACTTCATCGGCGAGGGCGGCAGCGCCGGCGGAGTCGACGTCGGCCACCACCACTTTCGCCCCGCGGGCGGCGAGTTCCCGGACACAGGCAGCCCCGATCCCGCTGGCGCCGCCGGTCACCACGGCCTTGCGGCCGTTCAGTGTGTTTTCCATTGCAGATCTGTTTCCCATCGTGTGCGCGCTCAATTTCCCTGCGGTGAACTGCTCAGGCAGTTCAGCGTGAGGCCGCCGGGAGCAGTCCCTCGCGGGCGGCGTCGGCCTTGTCCACTTCTTCCAGCGCGATGCCCTTGGTTTCCTTCAGGCTCAGCACGGCAACCGTTGTGATCGCGCAGGCAACCACAAGGTAGATGGCTGTGGGCAGCCAGGAACCGGTGTCCTTGAGCCACTGGGTAGCCAGCAGCGGGGCCAGCGAACCGGCGAAGATCGAGGTGACCTGCGAGCCCAACGAAACGCCCGAGTACCGCATCCGGGTGGGGAAGAGCTCGGCCATGATGGCAGGCTGGCCGGCATACATAAACGCGTGCAGGCACAGGCCGATGGTCACGGCCAGGACAATCACCACGGCGTTGCGGGTATCGAACATGGGGAAGGCGAAGAACGGCCAGGCCGCACCGGAGATGGACCCGATCAGGTAGACCGGTTTCCGTCCCAGCTTGTCCACGAGCCGCCCCACCTGCGGGATGACCAGGAAGTGGATGACGTGGGCGATCAGGAGTGCGAGCAGGAGCGAGGACGTGTCGTACTTGTGCACGCTCTTGAGGTAGACAATGGCAAAGCTGACCACCAGGTAGTACATGATGTTCTCCGCGAAGCGCAGCCCCATGGCCTGCAGGATGCCCTTGGGGTACTTGCGCACCACCTCGAAGACGCCGTAGCTGACGGCCTGCTCCTTC
Organism: Pseudarthrobacter sulfonivorans; assembly: GCF_001484605.1. Classification (NCBI taxonomy): domain Bacteria; kingdom Bacillati; phylum Actinomycetota; class Actinomycetes; order Micrococcales; family Micrococcaceae; genus Pseudarthrobacter; species Pseudarthrobacter sulfonivorans. Next base: position 1,847,848 of record NZ_CP013747.1, read on the forward strand.
TCCACGAGGGCCTTGGCCTCCAGGAAGATGGGCGCCTCGGTGACGTGGGTGCGGATGTAGTAGCCAACGAAGACGATCACGGCGGAAAGCCAGAACGCCACGCGCCAGCCCCAGCCGAGGAATGCCTCCGGACTCAGGGCGGTGGACATAATAAACAGCACCAGCGTTGCCAGCAGGTTGCCCACCGGCACTGCGGCCTGCGGCCAGCTGGACCAGAATCCGCGGGACTTGTTGGGGCTGTGTTCGGCAACCAGCAGCACGGCGCCGCCCCATTCGCCGCCGAGCGCGAAGCCCTGGATGAAGCGGAGGGCAACCAGCAGAGCCGGAGCCAAGTAGCCGATGTCGGCAAAGCCCGGGAGGCAGCCCATCAGGAAAGTGGCCACACCGACGATCACGATGGTCAGCTGCAGCGTCGGCTTGCGGCCCAGTTTGTCGCCGATCTGGCCGAAGACGATTCCGCCGAGGGGGCGTGCCACGAAGCCCACCGCGTAGGTGAGGAACGCCTGGATGATGCCGTCCAGCTCGTTGCCGGTGGCGGGGAAGAAGTACTTCCCGAAGACCAGGGTGGCGGCGGTGGCGTAGAGGAAGAATTCGTACCATTCCACCACCGTGCCCACCATCGACGCGGCCACAATCTTTTTAAGCCCGGATCCCTTGGGTGCGGATCCGGCGGCATTGTCTGCCGAGCGCTGCTCTACGCTCATGAGTTTCTCCTTAGTGTCCACCTTGACACGCGCTGTGATCCACAGCACTAATGGCTCCACTGAGTATTACTGCACAAACATGCGCCTTCAATGCCCAAACCGGCACCTATTGTGTGCACAATTGCAGATATGAAGGCGAATCCCGATGACCTCCTGGTCCTGCTTGCGGTATCCCGCTCCGCCAAATTTACGACGGCGGCGCAAGTGTTGGGGCTGAACCACACCACCGTTTCGCGTCGGATAGCCGCCTTGGAGAAGTCGCTGGGCGGCCGCGTCCTGGCCCGGGCGGCCGGCGGCTGGGAACTGACGGAGCTGGGCACGGAGGCCGTCCGGGTCGCCGAACAGGTGGAGACAGCGGTGAGTGCGCTGGGCCCGGCAGGCCAGGCGCCGGACCCGATTACCGGCGTCGTACGCATGACGGCGACCGACGGCTTCAGCGCCTACATCGCAGCGCCCGCAGTGGCACGGCTGCGGAGGAAGCACCCGGGACTGAGCGTGGAGGTGGTGACCATGACCCGCCGCGCGCTGCAGCAGCGTTCCGGGCTGGACATAGAAGTTGTGGTGGGCGAACCACAGGTCCACCGGGCCGAAGCCGTCCAACTGGGCGAGTACATGCTGGGGATGTACGCCTCGCGTGCCTACCTCGCCGAGAACGGGACGCCGGCGAGCGTTGCTGAGCTGACGGAGCACCCGCTTGTGTACTTTGTGGATTCGATGCTGCAGGTGGACGACCTGGACGCACCCCGGCGGCTGGTGCCGGCCATGCGCGAAGGGCTTACGTCCACCAACGTCTTTGTCCATGTGGAGGCCACCCGTGCCGGCGCGGGCATCGGATTCCTGCCGTGCTTCATGGGCAATCTGCACAACGACCTGGTCCGGCTGCTCCCCGACGACTTCGCCGAACTGCTCCCTTATTGGATGGTGCTGCGGCCGGATTCGATGCGCCGCCCCGCCGTGGCCGCCGTTGTGCAGGCATTGCGCGACCAGACGGCGGCGCACCGGGATGCCCTGCTGGGGAGGGGCTAACGCTCAATCGATGGTGCGGGTGGGTCGTGACGCACTGGGGAGTTCGCGGCGAAGGCGCGAACCTGGGCGTCGTTCCAGATGTGGGCCGGGACTGCGCCGCCCAGCAGCCGGCGGGCCAGCTGCGGGTCTCCGTCGAGCGGGCTGTCGCTGCCGGCCATAACCATGTTGCCGTAGCGTCGGCCTTTCAACATGGCGGGGTCGGCAATGATGACCGTGTATCTGAACGCGGCCGCGATAGTGGCGGCGTCTTCGCGCGCATTTTTCAGGTCCGGGGCGTCGCCTGAGTTCACCACGTAGATGCCGCCCGGCGCCAGGACCCGCTGGATGTGGTCATTGAACTCGGCGGTGGTGAGCGGGCGCGGCGTGAGGGAACCGGCAAAGACGTCACGGATGATGAAATCGCGGCTGTCCGGCGTGAGCGTTTCGGTGACCTCGCGGGCCTCCCCCACACGGAGCCGCAGCAGCGGCGCCTTGGGCAGGTCGAACCAGCCGCGGACATACTCGGCCAGCCTGCCGTCGAGTTCCACCACGACCTGGCGGGCTTCGGGATAGGCTGCGTGGAAGTACCGCGCCAGGGAACAGGCCCCGCCGCCCAGGTGCAGTCCTCGCAGCTTCTCGGCTCCGCCCGCGGTGGGCGCGACAGCCTTGCCCCCGCCCTTTCCGGACCTCGGTGGCCAACGTGACTCAATCAGCGCCGCCATCCAGCGCATGTACTCAAAATCAAGGAAAAGCGGATCCGCAAGGTCGATGTGGGAGCTCATGACGCCGTTGATCTTCAGGAGCCAACCGTTGGAGTTGTCCTGGTCCGCAATGAGCTCGCAGTCGCCGGTATCAACGTAATAGACGCCCTCAACCGGGCCCTCAGGGCGGGTCCCCTTGGGCACCTCGATGACACCCGCCGTCGCACGCTGGCTACTCCGGCCGCCTGACTTGCCGCGCTTTGCCATTACCCGTGTGCCGCTTCAGTCATGGATCAACCATAATTGACTGCCCTGCGTCAGCGGTCCGGGCCGGCCTCAGTCCAGACCGGTCCGGGCGCCGAACCCGGCTAGGTTGCCAGCGGCCTGTCCCGATCTGTCCTTTCCTGATCCCGCCGAAGTGCCTCCGCCCGGGTGGCGTCGGTTCGAGTGGCGTCGGTTCGCTCGTCGCCTTCCGGATTCACGTCGGCGTCGGTGCGGGTGGCGTCGGTTCGCGCGTCCCCGTCCTGATTTATGTCGGGGTCCAACGCGTCCGCCTTCTGCGTGCGCTCGGCCACGTCCTCCCGGAGCGACCTGGTGCTGTCGGTCTTCTGCTCAGCCTCCTGCTTCAGCCGCGCCGCCTCGACCTGTGCCTGCTCTGCGTCGGCACGCGCACGGCTGGCCCGGGCTTCGTTCTCACGCGCATCGAGCTCGATGTCCTCGGCTTTCCGGCGCATTTCGGCGGCCTTTTCGCGGTGCGATTCGTCCCGCTTCTGCTGCATGGCCTGACGGCGACGCCCGGTCACAAGCCACAGCACGATCAGGACCAGCACGACGATGGCAACAATCACCCAAACCCACGATGTTGTATCCACGACTACCCATCCTCTCCACTCTGTTGTGACGGGGTCCCTGCGATGCCGGGGCGGCAGGCGATACGAACCCCTTTGAAATTCAGGTAGGAAGGGTACTTACCTTCCGTTAGTAATCATGCTTATTATTTTACGGCCAGTATCACTGGTTCTTGCTCAACAACCGGCCTTCTTTGGAAAGAGAGAGCGAAGATGACAGAGAACCAAAGGCCCGAGGACTCGGCTTACCCGGCTCCACCGGCCACCCCCGGAACCACAGGAGAACGCGCCCCCAGTACGTTCCCCAGTACATATCCAGCTGCAGCTCCACAGACGGGCGAAACCTACGGGACTTCCCGCACTGATGCCGTCAAGGAAGAAGCTGGAGATGTGGCGCGGACAGCGGCGGATTCTGCACAGAGCGTGGCGGAAACTGCCAAGTCAGAAGCGGCCAACGTCGCGTCAGAGGCCAAGGCGAATGCCAAGGACCTCTTGCAGCAGGCCCGCTATGACCTCACCGAGCAGGCCAGCGCGCAGCAGCAGAAGGTGGCCAGCGGCCTCCGGTCGGTCTCGGACGAACTGCACGCCATGGCGCAGGCGTCCGACCAGCCCGGAGTGGCCACGGACTTGGTCCGCCAGGCCGCGGAGCGTTCCTCGTCCGTCGCCTCCTGGCTGGACGGGCGGGACCCGGGTTCGCTCTTGAATGAAGTCAAGAGCTTCGCCCGGCAGCGTCCCGGCACGTTCCTGCTCCTGGCCGCCGGGGCAGGCGTCCTTGCCGGCCGGCTCGGCCGCAGCCTGAGCGCCGGCGCACCGGAATCAACCACGACGAACTACGTTGGCACTGGCGGCCAGCATGCCGCAGGCCCAGGCGGCTACACGCCGTCGGCCGGTGGCACTGTCCCGCCGCCGCCGGTGCAGCTGCCCGGCCCGGCCACCACCACGGCAGGATTCGACGGCGGCGCGCCAGGGAGCAGCTACGGCGACCCTTCGCGTCCCGCCAGTCCTCTCGACAGCCCCCAACTCGCGGAACAGACCTTCTCGACCAACCGCATTGCCGACGACCCGTTGGCCGACCGGGAGCTCGCCGACGATCCTATGGCCAACGACCCCCTGACCCGGGACCGCTCAGCGGACGGCCAGGCTGGCAGGCTGTGATGAGCAGCCAGATACCTGAACCTCCCCCGTCGGCGGCGCGCGCGAAGGCGGACAACACCTCGTTGGGTGACCTGCTCGGTGAGGTGACCCGCGACCTGTCCACGTTGATGCGCCAGGAAGTGGAGCTTGCCAAGGCCGAACTCAAGGAATCCGCCAGCAAGGCCGGCAGGGGAGGTGGCATGCTGGCCGGCGCCGGCGTAGCTGGCCACTTCGTGCTGCTGTTCCTGTCGATCGCCCTCTGGATCGCGTTAGGCGAGCTGATGGGACTCGGCTGGTCCGCCGTCGTCGTCGCAGTCATCTGGGGCGTCATCGCCGCCGTCCTGGCCTCCATCGGCCGGAAGGAACTCAAGACTGTGAGGGGCATGCCCCAAACCGCTGAAACACTCCAGGAAATTCCCCCAACCCTAAAACCCGGTGAGGTAAGACGATGAGCGACAACCCGGACGATATCCGTTCAGATATTGAGGCAACGCGCGCCCGCCTGGGCACGAACGTGGACGCGGTGGCGGACAAAGTGACGCCGTCTAACATCGTCCACCGCCAGACAGACAAGGTGAAAGACGCCGTCTTCGGAGTGAAGGAGAGAGTCATGGGAACAGCCGACGACGTCACCAACCGCGTGCACAGCGGAGTCCACGCCCGGACTGACAGTGCAGGCAATGCACTCAGCGATGCAGGCGCCGCCATTGGTGACGCTCCGCACCAGATGAAGGCCAAGACGCAGGGCAACCCGCTTGCTGCCGGCCTGATCGCGTTCGGCGCCGGCCTGCTTTTGTCCTCGCTGATCCCGGCGAGCGAGAAGGAACGCGAAGCAGCGGACGCCCTCAAGTCCGCCGCCGAACCGTTGACCACCGAGCTGGCCGAGGCCGCGAAGGAGATGGCTGAGGGTTTGAAGGAACCGGCGCGGGAAGCCATGGAGAATGTCAAAGCAACGGCAGCCGGCGCCGCCGAGCATGTTAAGGCCGAAGGTCAGGTTGCGGCAGCGGACGTCAAGGACCGCACTGTCGACGCCAGGGATCACGTCCAGAACACGTAACGGCACCAGCACCGCCAGCAGCACAGACAGGCCGGTTCCGCCTCCCCCGGCGGAACCGGCCTTTCCCTTTCCAACCCTGAGAGGACACACCATGGCCGCTCACGATGCACCCGAAACCAGCACCGCCAAGGCGGGCAGCGCTCCCGCACCCGACGACTCCCGGAAACCGGACAGCCCTAGCGACGTCACCAAACCGTCGTGGAAGTACATCGCCAAAAAGACGTTCAGGGAGTTCACCAAGGACCAGTGCCCGGACCTCGCGGCAGCCCTGACCTACTACGCAGTGCTCTCCTTGTTTCCTGCAATGCTCGCGCTCGTTTCCCTGATCGGCCTTTTCGGGGATCCCGAGAAAACAACCACGGCCCTGCTCGAAATCGTGCGGGGCTTCGCCCCTGCAGAGACGGTGAATACCGTCAGCGGCCCGGTTGAGGAATTGGCCAACGCACCTGCGGCAGGATTAACCCTTGTTATTGGCCTCGGAACAGCGCTGTGGTCCGCCTCGGGCTACGTTGGCGCCTTCGGCAGGGCGATGAACCGGATCTATGAAGTGGACGAGGGCCGTCCTTTCGTCAAGCTGCGCGGAACCATGCTGGCTGTTACGCTCCTCGCCGTAGTTATCGTGGCACTCCTGGCAGGCATGCTGGTGCTCAGCGGACCTGTGGCAGAGGCAGTCGGCGACCTGATCGGGCTCGGTGGCGCGTTCCTCACTGTCTGGAACATCGCGAAATGGCCGGTAATGGTGGCGCTCATCATTGTCATCATCGCGGTGCTCTACTACGCCACTCCCAACGTCAAGCAACCCAAGTTCAAATGGATGAGCCTTGGCTCCGGCATAGCCCTGTTTATTTTCCTGCTGGCCTCGCTCGGCTTCGCCTTTTATGTGGCCAACTTTGGCAATTACAACAAAACCTACGGCGCGCTCGGCGGTGTGATCGTCATGCTGCTCTGGCTGTGGATCCTGAACATGTCGCTGCTGTTCGGGGCAGAGTTCGACGCCGAGATGGAGCGGGGACGGCAGCTCCAGGCGGGAATCGAGGCTGAAGAAACCATCCAGCTTCCGCCGCGGGACACCAAGAAAAGCGAGAAGATGCAAGAGCAGGAAGAGGACGACATCCGGCGCGGCCGCGAGCTGCGTGAGCGCCACCGGAACGGCGCGGATCAGGCTGGATCGGACGCCAGCACGGGACGAGACAGCGACACGCGGGACTAGGCAGGGCCCGCCACTTGGAGGAAAATCAATATCAGCAGATTCCTTTAGGTTTCCTGGGTCCTTCGCGTCCCGGGTGTCAGACGGGGTCGGCGGCGAGGTGGCCTCTTCTGAGACCGAGGCCAGTCCCCCCAGTCGTCGTCGGCCCCCTCAATTTGTTCGCTGCTCAGCGTTCGAACGCCACAGCGGACTCCATACCAAGGGCCAGCAGATACGCGCCGAATCCCTGCGGCGCCCGGGCCTCGGTCCGCCCGGAAGTCACTACCCGGACCGTGTCCGTGGAAGTAATTCGGTACCCGTATCGGCGCAGCCGTGCGGCCAGCACCCGGTCCTCGTGCGAGCGCTGACGGGGAAAGCCACCCGCGCGAACGTAGGCAGAGGCCCGCACACCGAAGTTCGCACCATGCACATGGGGGTGGTCCTCCCTCAACGGATGCCGGGCGTGCCAGCGCCTCAGGAGTTCGCCGTCCATGCCCTCCGGATCCGGTTCCACCGTTCCCAAGACTGCATCGGCGCCGCCGTCAGCCAGTTCCACCTGGCGCAGGAGCCAGTTTTCCGGAACGCAGGAATCGGCGTCGGTATTTGCCAGCCATACCCGTCCGGCGGCCAGCACGCGGTCCGCCCCCGCACGGTACGGCAGGCGTCCTGTGAGGAGCAGGTTGATCCCTGCCCGCCGGCTCCTCCCCACGTTGCGGAACGCGACCGGCAGCAGGGTGATGCGGCGATCCGCCGCCGCAAAACGCGCCGCCACGGCGCCTGAGCCGTCCGTGCAGGCGTCCAAGACCACCACGATGGCGACGTCTGTATCCGACTGGCTGCGCTGCAGGGCATCAGCTGCGGCACTGACCGCTGCCAGGGCACGTGCCAGGTGGGGTTCCTCGTTATGGACCGGAATAACCACGGCAACCTGCGCGATCCTGTCCATGTCAGGACACCGGGGGTCCGGGATCGCCGGCATCGCCGGGAGCCACGAGCGTTTCCAGCACAAAATCGCGTTCCTGGTACAGACCGCCGGTGGGCCACCGCAGCCGGTTGCGGGCCAGCGCGTGGACCGAGTCGCCGTCGAGCTCCCAACCGGAAACCGGGTGCCGCCAGTGGCACAGCAGCAGCGTGCCGCCCGGTGCCATCGATTCCTGGATCCGCTGCAGCAGCAGATCAAACTCTGCAGCGGACAGGTAGTAGCCCACTTCGGAGACCACTACAAGGTCGAAGCTGCCCCCGGGCCAGTCACCGGGGAGGGTCAACTGCCGCGTGGACACCCCGGCGAACGGCGCGAGCCGCCGGGCCGCAAGCTCGAGCGCGGTGCTGCTGGCATCCACGGCAAGGAGGCGGGTGCATCTGGTGGCCAATTCGGCGGTCAAAGTTCCGATGGAGCAGCCGATTTCCAGGCCCGACAGGTAGTTCTCCTGGGGCAGCGAGGCGAGGGTGAGGGCGCGCTTGCGCCGCTCGTACCAGCTGGTGGTGTACTCCCAAGGGTCTTCGGACTTCGAGTGCACGGCGTCGAAAATCCGCTGCGCGTCCGCGCTGGTGTGGGGAAGGGCTTGAACCGCATGAACCGCGGGCGGCGTCCAGGCAAATGTCTCAAAAGCGCGCCTGAAATGTTGCAGCAGCCCCTCGCCGAGGAGCACCTCGTCCCCGGCCAGCCCGGACAGCGGACGTATCTGGCTCGTGTGTGAGTCCATGGCGGACCTCTTTGCCGCCTGCTGATCAGCACCCAGCGGAACGCGCGCCCAGGACCGCCAGGCAGGGTCCTCCGGGGAGGCCCACAGCCAGTACCAGATGGGATACTCCAGCAGGGCGTGCCCACCTTCGCCGGCGACGTCGGCGGCCACCGCACCAAGGGCGTTGTGGTCCGCATGGCCGTCGTCTCGGTACGGGGCCACAATTGCCAGCTGCTGCGGTGGACCGGGGAGCCGGCCGATGGCCTCCCGCAGCCGGGCGGCGATTTCCGGCGTCAGTTCTTGCAGGCCCCGGTCCGGCAGCCCGAGGAAACGCCAGCGTCCGGCCAACCCCAGGACTCCCATCGCTGCCGCAAACTCCTCAAGCCGGACGGCGGCGAGCTGTTCAGGCGTGGTTGTCGCCGAGTCCGGGTGCGAACCCTCCCCCGCCGTGCACAGCAGCACCTCGACGTCGGCGCCCAGCGAGTGCAGCAGCGCCAGCAGGCCCCCGGCGCCCAGGGTCTCGTCGTCGGGGTGTGCCGCCAGCACCACGAACCGCATGGCAGCCAATTCGTGCTGGCCCAACGGCAACTCAGCCATAGCTGCGAGCCCGCTCGCCGCCCAACGGGCCTCGTCAGTCCCCTGGTCCGTGTGCGAGAAAGTCACCACCGGTGTTCCCCCTTCAGCGTCAGCTTTCCCAGCTGCGCATCGTCCCGCATGGCATGGTGCTGGCGCACGTACAGCGCCAGGTCCGCCATGCGCTTGGCATACGGTTCGTCGAACGCCAGCGGCGCCGGTCCCCGGCTCCGGCTGACAAGGGACAGGACACGCTCGACGGCGGCCGCTACAGTTCCGCGAACGCGTAACGCTTCGCTCCACGCGCTCCGGTCCGCCACTGGGTGCGCCCCTGGCTCCCGCGCGTCTTCCCCGGCGGACAGGCCGCCGTCGTTGGACAGCTGGCCGCCGTCAATGAGAGCTGCCGTTCGCGCCAGGTACTGGAGTGCGGCGGTGAGGATCCTGTCTGTCTCGCCCAGGGCAGCCAGCGCGATCTGGTCAGGTTCGCGGCCGGACTGAGCGGCGGCGGCCAAAGAGCTCTTGTAGTCCCGCGCCACGCCCACGGCGCCCCCGAGCCAGCAGGCAGCGACGCCCATGCCACCCCAGGCAAAACCTGGCCTGCTGAAATACCAGCCGTCGCTGCCAAGCTGCTGTGCGGGCACCTGACTGAAATGGACCGTCCCGCTGGGAATCTCGCGCAACCCGCGCGCCACCCACGCCGGCTCCTCACACGTCACTCCCGGATGCCGGAGGTCCACTGCAAAGGCAGCCCGGCCTCCGGTTTCGGTGTGGGCAGTGATGACGGCCCGGTCCAGGAGGGGCGCCAGTGAACACCACGGCTTGGAACCGCTCAGCAGAATTCCGGCGTCGCCGGTCTTGGCCTCGAGTCGGAGTCCCGGGCCCTCCGCGGCAAACACTCCCCACGCGCCCGCGCTATCGGCGGGAACAGCGCCCGCCGGAACATGGCCCGCTGGATCAAGGCCCACCTGGGAAAGGATCGCAAGCGCATCCACATGCGGTTCAAATACGCGGCCTGCGGCAACGTCCACCGCCGCGACGGAAGCGAGCAGTTCCCAGAGACGGGCAGTATGGCCGCCCCCTGGCGGCGGCCAGTTGCCTCCCGCGTCCCGGGCCAACGACAGCAGCGCGGGGACGTCCCCTGCCGCGGAGGCCACGGAGTCGAGCAGGGGAACGGTCCAAGCCAGTTCCGTTTGAGTTGAGACCATGCGGACGGGCTGGTGGGATGATGCAGACATTCTGTCGTTTCTCCGGCCCGGCCTACTTTGCCGCCGGTTCTGTGACGGCGGCGGACGGCGTCATGGTTTCCGCGTTGACCATCCACGCGAGCTGTTCCAGGCGTTCGATGCCGGCATGCAGCAGGTCGGCGCTGGTGGGATCGTCTTCATCCACCTCATCGTGGACATCCCGCATCGTCAGCACTGTCCGTTCGAGCCTGGCAGTGATCAGTTTGACGGCGTCCTTCGTGGAAATCAGCCCGCCGGTGAGCTCAGCAAGACGCGTGTCTGCGGCTACGGTGTGGCTCCGTCCGTCGGGCAGGGCGTGCAGGGCCCGCATCCGCTCCGCCGTCTGGTCGGCAAACAGCCGGACACTGGCGATGATCTCGTCGAGCTGCAGATGAAGGTCGCGGAAGTTGGTGCCCACTATGTTCCAGTGGGCCTGCTTGGCCTGGAGATGCAGCTCAATCAGGTCCGTGAGGACCATCTGAAGATTGCTGGCAAGGGTGGGTGACGCTTTCATCGTGTTCCTCCACTGCAGGCGGTTCCGGACGGGCATCGGCCGGACAGTCATTCTAAGCATACTTAGCAATACTCGGGATGAACGGATGCGGTCAGCGGCCAGGACTCAGTGGTCAGAGGCAGCTGACCGGGTCAGCGGCTTGCGGTTAGATGCTTGCGGTTAGATGCTTGCGGTCAGCAACTCAGCGGACGCGCGCCAAGGCGAACCCGTCCCAGCCTTTGGACCCAACCGTCTGGATCACGGTGCCATCGAGCTGCGGATGTTGGCCCATCAGTTCCAAAGCGCTGATGATCCCGGGGGCGTTGACCTGGTCGATGGAAGGATCCAGCACGGCGCCCTCCCAGACGGCGTTGTCCAGGACCACCACGGTTCCCGGCCTGCCCAGGCGCACGGCCCACTCGAGGTACGCTGCGTCGTTTTCCTTGTCCGCATCGATGAACACGAAGTCGAACGGCTCCTGGCCCTCCGACTGCAGCGCGGCCAGGGTGTCCAGGGCAGCGCCCACCCGGACCTCCACTTTGTCCGCCAGGCCCGCCGCCTCCACATTCGCTCTGGCGATGTCCGCATGTTTGGCGAGGTATTCGCACGTCACCAGCCGGCCGCCGTCGGGCAGTCCCTGCGCCATCCAGATGGTGCTGAACCCTGCGAGCGTGCCGATCTCCAGCACCCGGCGGGCGCCGGACAGCTGGACCAGGAGCTTGAGCAGCTTGCCGGCGTTGGGCGTCACTTCGATGGGCGGCATCCCGGCGTCGACGGCGGAGCGCACGGCCTGTACAAGCGCAGTGTCTGGGTGCACCACGGTGGTTGTGAGAAAGTCTTCCACTGCCACCCACCCCGGCTGGGTCTTGTGCTCAAACATGGCCACAGTCTGGCACGCAGGGACGCGACGGTCTAGGACACGGCGCAGGAACCAGCCCACAAACCGGCTCAGGCACCGGACGGGAAGCGTCACGCGGAGCAGGCTTTTGGTGTGGCCCAGGCGTCACATCCTTGAACTGACGCGGGCGCGGAGACCCGCCGGCGCCAAAAGAATGCCTGGCGTGACGGGAATTAGGAACCGTCCGAGAGTGCCCCTTCGAGGCGGTCCACCTTGGCGCTGAGCTCGCCCTCATAACCGGGCCGGATGTCTGCCTTGATGACCAGTGAGACACGGCTGCCAAACTTGCCCACGGCCTCGGTGGCGCGCTTTACGACGTCGAACACGTCGTCCCATTCGCCCTCGATGGTGGTGAACATTGAGTCCGTCTGGTTGGGCAGGCCCGACTCCCGGACGATCCGCACGGCGGCCGCAACGGCGTCGTGCACTGACGCGTCGGTGGGACGCGATCCCCCTGCGGGCGTACCGGACGGGGCGACTGAAAATGCAAGCAACATAGGGCAAGTCTGCCATGTGGCCCCACCCGAAACGGGTCTGGTGAGGCCGGCGAAGCGTCACATACGTTGCTACCCTCCGGTAACCATGAAGGCTGCCTGCGGCATTGCTAACCTGAACGAATGAGCATTGCTGTCGTCCGCAAGCCACTACGCGCAGACGCTGCCCGGAACGTGGACAAGATCATCCTGGCCGCGCGCCAGTGCTTCCGTGAGCATGGGCCCGAGGTTCCCCTCCAGACCATCGCACTGACGGCAGGCGTTGGCCCGGCCACCCTGTTCCGGAACTTCGCCGACAAGGAGGAGCTGGTCCTGGCCGCCCTCAACCGGCAGCTCCGGGAGTCGGTGGACCCTGTCATGGCGGACGCGTTGGCGGACATCGACGCAACTGCGGGACTGCTGCGCGTCCTCGAGGCCATCATGGCCGCGGCCAGTGCTGATGCCAACCTGCTGGGCGCCGTTGCGGGCCGCCGCGAACTCCTCACCGGCATCACCGGCTCGCTGATGGATTCCATGAGTGTCCTGCTGGGCCGCGGCCAAGGTCAAGGCACCCTGCGTGCGGATATTTCCATGACTGACATGTTCCGCCTGCTCGCCATGCTGATCGGCGTCGTGGACACCATGGAGCCCGGTTCCGACGCCTGGCGCCGCCCGCTGGCACTGATCGAGGACGCCATCCGCACTGAACGGCCCCACCGCCCGTTGCCCGCGCATGTGCCGCTGCCCGCCCCGCAGCTACAGGGTCCACAGTTCACCTGACACCCGCGCCCTCCCGCCGGACCACCACCACGGCCGCCCCATTGTTGGTGTCCAAACGTTGGATTAGACTCAGGTAAGGTTACGCAGCCAGCCTCTGAATCTTCTGAGGGAGTATGAGTGAAACACCTCCAGCGCAGCCAGTCCAACGCCATCGTCCGCCGATGAACCAGACACACTTGTCCCGGGTTATCCACGACCCCCGCGGCCCCGAGGAGATCCTGCCGTCGCTGGCGGCGGAGGATCTGGCCAATCTGCTGGACGCCCTCTATCAAAACCTCGACACTCCCACCCCGGTGTTCGGTGCGCAGGTGTGGTACGAGCTGGCCGTCGAGGAAAGCGCCCGCCGGACCGGGTCGCCAGAGGATGAACAAACGGCCTAACCGGCCTACGGCCCGGACCGAGAGGGTGGCACTGCCGGGCTGACGATGAACCCAATCAGCCGGCGTCGCCCCCGGGGTTCCTTTGTTGAGGTTTGGTTTCTTCGGGCGTGTTCTCCTGCGGCCCGGCGCTGCCTTTCTCCTCCGCCGTGGGAGGCTCCTGGCCGTGCTTGTGAGGCTCATGATCGTAGTGATGGGGCACGTGCTCCTTGGCCTCCAACAGGTGCTGCTGCAGCTTCTCCTCCGCATCGCGGCGGCGCCGGGAAGTATCCCGCAGTTCCCGCGTCGATTCGGAGACAGTGGTGTCATAGACCGGCCGTGGCTTCGGGTCCGAAGCCTGGGGGTTGTCGGTTCCGCTATCCGGATCCGGGGTGTTGGGCTCTGGCTGTTCGTTCATCTTGTGTGACTCCTTTAGGCCGTAGCGACAGCCTCACGCCGATACACCGGCCGGCCATCAATCGTCCGGTTCCGTTTCCCGGTTTCGGAGTTCGGCCCGTACCGCCGCGTGCAGGGCGGCGATGTTTGCTTCCTGGCTGACGTCCAGCGCCAGTCTCATCCGCTCGGACAGTACGTCCAGGTCCTCCGGCGGCAGGTCTGCCAGGGACCGGAACCGGGTAAAGAAGCGCTTGACCGGAAGCCCGGCGCGCCAACCGTCACGTGCTGGACGGCGGGTTTTGCCGGGTCTCGCACCGGCTGGGTGCAGCCTTATTTCCATGGTCAGCGCTCTCATGAGAGTCCACGGCCAACTGCATAGCCAGGCCCATGCTATAACGCATATGAGCCGCACCACCAGTGTTCCGGCGTCGGTTTCACCTGGCGGTCAGTTCCATCCGATGAGCCGCAGCAGGGCTGCGGCACCGGCTCCCACCACCACCACCAGCAGGAAGGGCGCCCGGAAAGCCAACGCGACGGCGGCGGCGGCGAGGGCTCCCAGCCGCGCGTCGGCGGCCAGCGTCTGGCCGGACGCCACAGTGTTGACAATGGTCAGGGATGCCAGAAGTCCGATGGTCAAGGTGCCGGCAATACGCGACATCCGGGGGTCCTTCAGCAGCTTTGCCGGGACGAAATAGCCCACCAGCTTCCACGCGTAGGCAAGGACGCACGCCAGCAACAACCAGAACCAGAGATTCATGCGCCCGCCTGCCCCGTCTGCCCGTGGCCGTCCCCGTGGCTGTCCCTCTGATTGTCCAGGTGCGCGTCCCGGTTTTTGTCCCTGCGCCCGTGGTGCTCGTCGTACGGATCCACGTCCGGCTCCAGGCCTTCGTCACTGCGTCCGTGGCTGAACCAGCCGATCAGTGCAGCCACCACGGCGGCGATCAGGATGGGCACGCCTGCGGGAACGAACGGCACGGCTACAACCGTGGCGAGTGCGCACACCACGGCAATCGCCGCCGGTTCCCGCCCCTTGAGCCGCGGCCACAGCAGGGCCAGGAATGCGGCCACTGCCGCACCGTCCAGGCCCCACTGTTTGGGATCACCCAATCCGCTTCCGGCGAGGGCCCCCACGGCGGTGAAAAGGTTCCAGAGTACGTAGATGCCAATGCCGGCCGTCCAGAAACCACGGCGTTGCTCGTCGGGGTCGGTCTGCCCGCTGCTGGTGGCGGTCGACTCGTCAATGGTGACTTGTGCGGCAACATACTTCCGCCAGCCCGTCGGATGCAGGAGGGCGTTGAGCTGCATGCCGTAGATGCCGTTCCGCATGCCCAGCAACGTGGCTGCGCTCATGGCGGCAATTCCGGAGCCTCCGCCCGCCACCACACCGATGAACGCGAACTGGGAACCGCCGCTGAAAAGCAGCAGGCTGAGCGCCATGGTCTGCCAGAAATCAAGTCCTGAGGTGACTGACAGCGCGCCGAAAGACACTCCGTAGAGGCCGGTGGCAATGCTGATCGAGATTCCCACGCGCACGGCGGGCGAGGCGAGCAGCTTCACCGCCGTCGTCCCGGGTTCCGCAGGCTCCAAGCCCACAGGATGAGCGGCAGCTGAAGCGGAAACCGGACGGTATGTACCTTGCGCTGCGTCGGGGACCCGGCGGAGCCATAGGCGCGGCGAAGTGCGTCCACGTGGCCGGCCAGGAATACCGTGAACATTCCAGTCACGGCGGTGGCGGTAGCCCGCCGTGTCACCGGGATCAGGAGGCCGACGGCGGCACCCGCCTCCAGCAGTCCGCTCACCGCGATCCATTCCTCCCGTGACATCACCGCCAGGGGCCGCCTACCGCCGTCGGGCGCTGGCACTTCGCGCCCCTCCGGCGACTCGCCGCCGGCACCTGGAGTCTCGCGGCACAGATAATCCGGGACCACCTGTTCGAAGAACCGTGGCTCGCGGAAGTGCTTCATGGCGCTGGTCATCAGCAGCGCGCTCATGGCCGCCGCGGAGACTGTTTGGGTGGCCCGGGCGGACCAGCGAAAAGGCATGGGTCCACTCAATCACAGCGCCGCCCCGGGGGCTAAACAGCAGCGGCTGAACAGCAAACGACTGAACAGCAGCGGCTCAGGACGGCAGCTGGACCTGTTGCCCGCTCGATTGCAGCTGCGCCAGCACCCTGGCCGGTTTGTTCGTGGTGATCTCGTGGATTCCCAGCCCTTGGCAGAGCGCCACATCCCGCTCCGAATCAACGGTCCACACGCGGAAGCGGCGGCCGGACTCCAGCCAGCGCTGCACGGTCCGGGCGTGCTCGCGGACGTACATGATTCCGGGCCCCGCGAGTCCCACGTCGCACTCGTCCAGGATGCGTTCGCCTTCCAGCTGCGCCGCCTTCATCAGGTTGGCGATGGCGCCGCCAGCCAGGGGGCCGAGGCTCAGTTCGTCGCGGAGTTCGTCGACGTCGATGTCGTCCACCAGTTGGCAGAGGAATTCGGCCGGCACACTCCGGAGCAGGTGCTTCACCGAATCCGGGCTGAAGCTCATGAACGTCACCTGGATGTTGTCCACCGAGGAAGTTCCGGCGTCCCAGCCTTCGCCCCGGAGCACGTCCAGCACACGGTCTTCCAGTTTCAGCTGGTAAGGACTGGGATGCTTGAGCTCGATTGCCAGGCCGATCGGCCGGCCGGCGCCGCGCAGGATGTCCAGGAGTTGAGGGAGCGTGAGGAACTGCTCTGACTTTGCGCCGTATTCCTCCGGGATCCGGGCGCCTTTCCAGGACGAGAAGTCCAGCAGCCGCAACTCCGCCAGTGTTCGGTCAGCAACAGGTCCGGTTCCGTCCGAGGTCCGGTCCAGGTTGGCGTCATGGAGCAGCACGGCGTGCTGGTCCCGCGTCAAGTGGACGTCGCACTCCACCCCGTCCGCGCCGTCCGCAATGGCCTGGAGGTAAGCGGCGCGCGTGTGTTCGGCAAATGCCGCGCTGGCGCCCCGGTGGGCAAACACCAGCGGCCGTTCCGGCTCAGGCTCCTCGAATGTCATGAGGACACGCTAGCGGACGCGGCCCGGGGGAGCGGGGCTAGGCTGGGCACATGCAGGTGAACTCTCAGCCAACTACCCGCCAGGACCCGCCCCGGCCCGCAGGTCCGGCGCCGCGGCCACCGAAGGCGGGCGCCGCCGTCGTCGGTCATCAACTCAGTGCCGGGGACGCTGAAAAGGCGGCAGCGCTGCGGAAAATGAAGCTGGTGGCACTGGGACTCCTCATTGCCATGGCCGTCATTTTTGTGTTCGCGTTCGCGCTGCAGAAGGAGTATCCGTGGCTGCAGTACGTCCGCGCCGCGGCTGAGGGCGGCATGGTGGGCGCGCTGGCCGACTGGTTCGCCGTGACCGCGCTGTTCAAGTACCCCATGGGCATCAAGATCCCGCACACCGCCATTATCCCGCGCCGCAAGGACCAGATCGGGGCGTCGCTGGGCGAGTTTGTGGAGACCAACTTCCTGTCCGAGCAGGTGGTCCAGGAGAAGCTCGCTTCGGTGGACGTGGCGCGGAAGGCCGGCCAATGGCTCGCCGGTCCGGGCGGCGCCGAGCGCGTGGCGAAGGAGGGTGCCGCCGTTATCCGCGGTGCGTTCAAGGTATTGAACGACGACGACGTCCAGGCGGTCATCGAGGGAATGGTGCGTAAGCACTTGCTGGCTCCGCCGTGGGGACCGCCGGTGGGCAGGATGGCGGAACGGATTTTTGCCGAAGGGCACCACCATAAGCTCGTGGACCTGCTGGTTGACCGCGCCGCGGACTGGGTGGACGACAATCACGAAACCGTCAGCCGGCTGGTCTCGGACCGGTCCCCCACCTGGGTCCCGCAGTTTGTGGACGGGCTGGTGGGCGACAAGGTGTACGTGGAGATCCTCAAGTTCACGCGCGCCGTCCAGTCCGATCCGAACCACCAGGTCCGGCAGCAAATCGACAAGTACCTGAACGACCTCGCGCAGGACCTTCAGCATGATCCCGCGATGATCGCCCGGGCCGAGGACATCAAGGCACAGGTTCTGGGAGATCCAGAGGTCCGCGAGCTGGCCTCCCGCACCTGGGGAACCGTGAAGAGCGCCCTGTTGTCTGCGGTGGATGATCCGGACAGTGAACTGACGGTTCGCTTCAAGGCGGCGGTGCGCGATTTCGGCTCACGCCTGGTGAACGACGCCGAACTGGCCGGCAAGGTCAATGCTTGGATCGGCGACGCCGCCGGTTACCTGGTGCGGACCTACCGCTCCGACATCGCCGGCGTGATCACCGATACCGTGGCCCGCTGGGATGCCGAGGAAACGTCGCAGAAGATCGAACTCCAGGTGGGCAAGGACCTGCAGTTCATCCGGATCAACGGCACCGTGGTGGGCTCGCTGGCCGGGCTGGTCATCTTCAGCGCGGCGCACCTGGTCTTCGGCTGACCTGGCCCTTCTAGGCAACGCGGGGTCACTTAACGCCCGATAAACGGCCCCGCATGGGCAATAAGTGACCCCGCGTTGCAGTAGGCGGGGCTACGCGAAGGACTCCAGCTGCACGCCGGCCGCTTCGAGCCCGGCGCGAACACCGGCGGCCATTTCCACGGCCCCGGGGGCGTCGCCATGGATGCACAGGGAGTCGGGCCGGACCTGAACCACCGTTCCGTCCACGGCCACCACTTCGCCCTTCGTCGCCAGGCGCACGGCCCGCTCAACGATCGAGTCGACGTCGTGCAGGACAGCCCCAGCCTGGGAGCGCGGCACCAACGTCCCGTCCGCCTGGTAGGCGCGGTCCACAAAAGCCTCAACAAACACCGGGTGGCCGGCTTCCTTGGCCTGGATCAGCAGCTGTGAGCCCGGCAGGCCGAGGATCGGCAGGCCGGGGTCGTAGGCCTGGATGGCGGCAACTACGGCGGACGCCTGCTCGGCGTCGTGGACCAGGCGGTTGTACAGGGCGCCATGGGGTTTGACGTAGTCAACGGAGGCCCCGACGGCGTGCGCCACGCCGTCGAGCGCGCCCAGCTGGTACAGGACATCGCCGAACAGCTCATCGAACGACATGTCCAGTGACCGGCGGCCGAAGCCGGCCAGGTCCCGGTACCCCACGTGCGCACCAACGGTGACGTCGAGCTCGAAGGCGGCGCGGCAGCTGTCCAGCATGGTGACCGGATCCCCCGCGTGGAAGCCGCAGGCGACGTTCGCGCTGGTCACCAGCCGGAACATGGCGGCGTCGTCCCCCATGTTCCACGAGCCGAACGATTCGCCGAGGTCAGCGTTAAGATCCAAGGTTGTTGCCTTCCAGAGTAAGTTTTTCCGGTTCCGCCGCCACGGCCTTGAGCTCCCCCGGGATGGTGTCCGGCATGGGGCCAAAGGCTTCCTTGGCGTTCGCCACCACGGCGCGGCCCATTATGAGGTTACCGGCACCGCCCACCACCGCGCCGATACCGAACGGAAGCGCCCGGCCAAGCAGCGCCGTGCCTTGTCGTTTGAGCAAGTTTTTGAGGAAGGCCTTCTGGATCTTGTTCCGAATGGCGCCGAAGCCCGATGGCATGGACTTGGTCAGCACGTTGCCCCATGCCTGGGTGGCGCTCGCTCCCTTGCCCATGGCCTGGCCGCTCAGCGTTCCCAGCAGTGAAGTCCCCTCCTCGCCCAGCATGATGGCCATGACCATGGTGCTGGCCTTTTCCGGGTTGGTCAGCCGGATGCCATGAAGTTCCGCCAGCGACGTGGCAAAAAGTGCCGTGGCCTCGAGGAAGCCAACGGTAGCCACGGCGGAGAGGCCCAGGGAGGCCACAGTTCCGACGCCGGGCACAACGGCGGTTGCCCCGACGATGGCACCGCCGCCGGTCACCGCCCGCAGGTAGTCGCGTTCCAGGATCTCCGCGAGCCTGGCGGCGCTGGCGCGCGGGTGTTTGCGTTGCAGCCGCCGGACGTAGGCGAGCACCAGCGGCCGCTGGATTTCGACTGCCCGGAGGAGCATGTTGTGGACTCCGGGTTTCGGCTTGCCGTCGGCGTCGAACACCGCGTTGTGGGCGGTCTCCTGAGCGATGCGTACTGCGGGATTGCTGCGCTTGGCCATGGTCACCTCTGCTTCTGTGCTGCTTGTCTCCGCCGGCAGTTTTGGCTGCGGCCCTGCCTTAACACTAAGGGTGCTTAAGAATAAGCGGTCCCGGCGCCCACCGGACCACGTCGTTGAGTTCCGCCAAAAACCAGCCCCGCCTAGACTTGCCCTATGCCCACACTCCAAGCCCTGCGGCCCTTTGCGCACCGCGAGTACCGGGTCCTCATAGCGGCGCTGGCCATCTCCATTTTCGGATCCGGAATGTGGGCTGTCGCCATGGTCTACCAGGTGATCCACCTCGGCGGCGGCCCGCTGGAACTGTCCCTGGTGGCCACTGCCGGCAGCATCGGCCTGGTGGCCTTCGTCCTCGCGGGCGGGATCGCCGCTGACCGCGTGCCGCAGCGGCTCCTGATCATTGCCGTTGAAGGCGCCAACCTCGCCGTTATCGCGGCGATCAGCGGGCTGGCCATGGCAGGATGGCTGCAGCTGTGGCATCTCGCCGTGGGCAGCTTTGTGCTGGGCGTGGGCGCCGCGTTCTTCTTCCCTGCCTACTCCGCGATCCTGCCGCGCATCCTGCCGCCCGAGGACCTGCTGGCCGCGAATGGCATGGAGGGGACCATGCGGCCCATCCTCCAGCAGGCGGCCGGACCCGCCGTCGCGGGCGTGGTGGTGGCGGCGC
Source organism: Pseudarthrobacter sulfonivorans (assembly GCF_001484605.1). Classification (NCBI taxonomy): domain Bacteria; kingdom Bacillati; phylum Actinomycetota; class Actinomycetes; order Micrococcales; family Micrococcaceae; genus Pseudarthrobacter; species Pseudarthrobacter sulfonivorans. The sequence continues at coordinate 1,868,078 of NZ_CP013747.1, forward strand.
TCTCGCCGTCGCACGCCGTGACCGGAGTGGCCACCTGCCATCTGCTGGCGTTCATCGTCCTGAACTTCCTGGGGCGCCATGCCCTGGACGCGCCCCACAACGGGGCCGACGGCGGGGCTCACGGCAGGAGCGCCGCGGCCAAGGCGCACGCCGGGGCAGACGCCGGGGCAACGCGCCACGCGAAAACGTCCTTCTTCCACGACCTCCGCGAGGGCATCAGCTACACCATCCGCACACCGTGGCTGCTGTGGACCTTGCTGTGGGCCTGCGTTTCCGTGCTCTTCCTGATCGGCCCCATCGAAGTGCTGATGCCGTTTGTGGTCCGCGACCAGCTCGGCGGCGACTCGAGGATGTTCGGCTTCCTGCTGGCCGTGATGGGCGTGGGCGGGGCCGTCGGCTCCCTGGTGACCGCATCCCTGAAACTGCCGCGCCGCTACCTCACGGTCATGATGGTGTCCTGGGGTGCGGGCAGCCTGCCGCTCGCCGCCGTCGGCATTCTGGACAGCTTCTGGACCGTGGCCGCCGCAATGTTCGTCTGGGGCGCCACCGGCAGCGTGGGCATGGTCATCTGGGGCACCCTGCTGCAGCGACGGGTGCCCAGCCACCTGCTGGGACGCGTCTCCAGCCTGGACTTCTTTGTGTCCCTCGCGCTGATGCCCATCTCCATGGCACTTGCCGGACCGGCAGCCGCGGTCTTCCCCATCTGGGCAATTTTCCTTGCCGCCGGCGTCGTCTGCCCGGTCCTGGCGGTGATCGCCATGATCGCCGCCCGGATGCCCGCCGACGAACTGGCCCACCCGCTGGACAGGCAAGTTGAAGTGGAACGCACGACGGCGGCAGGAGACTGACGCGCCCCGTCACCTGAGGCGCGTAATCACCTCAGGCGCGCAGTCACCTCAGGCGCGAAACCCCACAATGGGGAGGCTCGCCGTCGGGGGCCCGCTGGGGAAGACAGTACGCTCCGGAACCTCAAAGGGATCCAGGGCAACCCGGACCGCTTCTTCACCAATGCTGTGCACCTGGCCGCGGACATCGACGTCCAGGGGTCCGCCGCTGCGGACGCTGAGCGTGAGTGCCCCGGCGTCGAGCTCCACCAGCAGGAGCCGGCCCTGGATCTTCAGGTGGAAGGACAGCGCCTCCCACTCGGCCGGAAGCCGCGGATCGAAGAACGGCAGGTGGCCCTGGTCCCGAAGCCCGGCAAAACCGGAGACCAGCGAGCTCCAGACTCCCCCGGCGGAGGCGATGTGCACGCCGTCGATCGTGTTGCCATGGGTGTCGTCCAGGTCGATGAAAACGGCGTTCGTGAAGTGCCCCAGGGCGGCCTCAGGGTGCCCCACCTCGGCAGCCATGATCCCCTGCACGCAGGCGGACAGGGTGGAATCGCCGGTGGTGATGGGGTCGTAAAAATCGAACGCGCGGCGCTTCTCCTCGGCAGAGAAATCCTGCCACTGCAGGAACATGGCCAGCACTGTGTCTGCCTGCTTCAGCACCTGGTGCCGGTAGATCACCAGCGGGTGGAAGTTCAGCAGCAGCGGGTACTTCGACCTGGGAGTGGTCCAGTCCCACGGCTCCAGGGTCATGAAGTCGTTGTCCTGCGAGTAGACCTGCAGGTCTTCGTCGAAGGGCAGGTGGATGCGTGCCGCGGCCTGCTCCCACAGCTCGCGTTCGGCGTCGTCGATCTCCGGGTGGTCCAGCGCCGCAGCGGCACGCAGGTTAAAGCGGGCCATCACGTTGGTGTAGAGGTTGTCATTGACAACCGCCGTGTACTCATCAGGGCCGGTAACGCCGTGGATGTGGAAGGCCCCGTCCTTGCCGAAGAAGCCCAAGGCGGCCCACATGCGGGCGGTTTCGATCAGGAGTTCGGCACCCATGCCCTCGCGGAAGGTTTCGTCGCCGCTGGCCCACAGGTAGCGGTGGGTGGCGAAGGCGATGGCCGCAGCGATGTGGAACTGCGCCGTGCCGGCGGCGTAATAAGCGCTGGCTTCCAGGCCGTTGATGGTGCGCCACGGGAACAGTGCGCCCTCCACGCTGAGCTCCTTGGCCCGGATCTTGGCGGCCGGCAGCATGTCGTGCCGGAACTCCAGGACCTGGCGGGCGCCGCCGGGGTTCGTGTAGGTGAGGTAGGGCAGGAGGTAGACCTCCTGGTCCCAGAAATAGTGCCCCTCATAGCCTGAGCCCGTGACGCCCTTGGCGGGGATGCCGGCGATGTCGGCCCGCGCGGTGGCCTGGGCCAGCTGGAACAGGTTCCAACGGATGGCCTGCTGGAGCTCGGGCTGGCCGCCCACCACGATGTCCGAGGTGTCCCAGTACGCGCGGTAATGCTCGCGGCTCTCGGTGAAGATGTCCTCCACAGACCGGAGCCCGGCTTCGGCGGCCTCCGCCGCGTCCCGATCCGAGTCCTGGACGCCGCGGCCGGCGGCATAGCTGACGCTCTTTTCGAGCCGGAACGGCTCGTCGGAGCGGACGGCAAGGACGTACCGGACGCTGCTGTCGTCTTCGCCTGCCACGGTCTCAAAGGGCTGGTGGCCGGCGGAAGTCCAGTGGTCCACGGCGATTCCCACGCGCTGCCCGGATTCCGCCGCTTCCCAGGAGAGACGGAGCGAGCCGTCGCCGCCGTCGGTCCTTACCGGCAGCAGGACCCGGCCTGCGTGCCGGCCTGCCCGGCGCGGGTCATGCGCCGAGTGGTCCTCCACAGGCTGGTCCTGGCGGTTGATGACGGAGGACGTCACGTCGGCGGAAACCTCGCGGTCCGAAGCTACTTCGAGCGAGATGCCCAGGCTGCCGCGCGAGGCGAAGCCCACGGCGCGGCGTTCTGTGGTGGTCACCGTGGCGCCGGACCGGCACAGCCAGGTGATCCGGCATTCGTAGATGCCGGTGGCGAAGTCGACGGAGCGGCGGTAGTCCAGCACGACTGATTCGGCGAGGGTGAGGCTCTCGCCGTCGATGATCACCGTGAAGTTGTTCGCATCCGGGATGTAGATGATCCGCTGCCCGGTCCGGGCAAAGCCGAATGCGTTCTCCGCATGCTTGATGTCCCAGATCTCGTGCAGGCCGTTGATGAAGCTGCCCGGAAGGTCTGCGTCCGAGGCCGCCCAGTGGGCACCGCGGATACCCAGGTGCCCGTTGCCCAGGGCAAAGAGCGTCTCAAGGGTGCCCGCGCTGCCCGGCTGGTGGCGTGTTTCCACAAGCTGCCAGGGGGTGTTGGGGAACCGTTCACGGTCCGCGGTGATAAGTGCCATGGTGTTGGGGTCCTTTGGCGTTGTGCGTTGCGGGGAAGTGCTTCGTGTCTGAGGCCGGGGAGCGTCAGGCGGCGATGGCTGTTAGAGCAGCTCGTCGAGGTCGTTGACCACGCTCGTGGCTCCGGCATCGAGCAGGGTCTGCCGGCCGGCGCCGCGGTCCACGCCGATCACCGAGTGGAACTGCCCCGCGTGTCCGGCCTGGACACCCGAGACGGCGTCCTCAACCACCACGCATTCTTCGCTGGGCAGGCCCAGCAGTTCCGCGGCGTACTGGTACGTGGCAGGACTCGGTTTGCCGGGCAGGCCCTGGGCCGCAGCAACCACACCGTCAACCACTATTTCGAAGTGCCCATTCAGGCCGGCGGCCTTCAGGACAGCCGGAGCGTTCCGGGATGAGGAGACGACGGCGACCTTGAGTCCGCGGTCCACGGCGGCTTCCAGGAATCGCACCGAGCCTTCAAACGGCTCGACGCCGGCGCTGACGATGTCGTTGAAAACCTTGTTCTTCCGGTTGCCCAGTCCCTGGACGGTAGCGTTGGCGGCGTCCTGCTGGGTGGCGTCCTGCTGGGTGGCGTCCTGCCCGGAGTCCTCGGTGGAACCCTGACCGGCGGTGCCGTCACTGGGCGCGCCTTCGGGGAGCACGATGCCGCGGGACGCCAGGAAGTCCCGGACGCCGTCGAACCTGGGCTTGCCGTCGATGTGATCGAAGTAATCGTCCTCGCGGTAGCCGGGCACATCCGGACGGGACGCCAGGAAGCCCTCGAAGAGTTCCTTCCACGCCTGTTCGTGGACAGTGGCCGTGGGGGTCAGCACGCCGTCGAGGTCGAACAGGATGGCGGAGGCAGTGGTCCAGCTGGTGCTTTGGGTTTTCAGAACGTCAGTCATGCGCGGTGTCCTTTCAGACGGCGGGCAACAGGCGGGATGTCACGGGCGGGATGTCACGGGGCGGTAAGTAATGGGGCTATGTAAGGGGGCTGTGCAAACAGGCGGAACGTGGAAGAGCTGGCAGAAAAGCGGCGGGCAGCAAGGAGGGGTCCAAGCAAGGAGCGGAGAGGGGCGGCCACGATGCCGCCGGGGTCAGCAGGGTCGGCTAAAGGCCACGGTAAAACCACGGCGGGCCGACGGGCTGCTGTTTAACGTCTTCTTCCATCATGAGTGCCTCGGCACGGCCTGACAACTTGGCGGAGCAGGCATCGCGGCGCAAGTCGGGCAGGAGGCTTGGATGGAGGCCTGGCACATGGCATCTGTCCGGCTGCCCTTTCCGACGGTTTCAACGGCCCGCAAAGAGCCGGTCACCGACGAGTGTAAGCGCTTACAAATTTCGCGCGCAACTGTTTTTTCTCATATGGCGATACGGGGCACACGCCCGGACGGGGCACAGAGCCCAGCCGATCACGCGCTTGAACCGATGACGCAGATCAGCCGAGCACGTAGTGGCGCAGGAACGCGCTGACGTCCACCATCTCCGTCTTGCTCATGGCGTGGCCCATGCCCGGATAGGTCCTGGCGGTCAACCGGGTGTTTTCGTTCAGCCATTGTCCGGTGTAGGCCGTGGCGTCCTCATTGATCACCAGGTCCGCCTTGTCCCGCCCCCAGAAGAAGGGCGGCGGGACCGTGAAGGATTCGGTCAAGGACAGCAGCTCGTTTTCCAGCACAAAACCGGAAAGCCCAACCGTGGCCCTGTAATCCGCGGGATGGAGCCGGAGCAGCGTGCTGGCCATGGCCATTCCCTGCGAGTAACCCAACAGACTCACGCTGCTGTGCTGGCCCCTGACAGAGTTAATCCACGCCTGGACCGTGTTGGTGGCAGCGATGACATCCGCGAAATCGTTGGCCAGGAAGTAGTCCAGCAGGAACCAGCCGTAGTGGTCGCCGATCACCATGGGTGCGCGCAGTGCAACACAAGTGAACTCGGCCGGCAGGTATTCAAACAGCCGCACCATCCGCGACTCATCGGTGCCGTAGCCATGCATCATGACCAGCAGCGGCGTGCCGTCCCGTTCGCTTTCCGGCTTGGACCACATAACTGTTTCCATCGGATCAGCGTAGCCAGTCCAGCGAGCCAGCGGCTCGCATCGACTCCTGCCGCGAATGTGCCGGAAAAGCCGCCCGCCCTGCTTGGCTCTCTATTCTGCCCGAGACCCGAGGCGCCCGGCCGCATCCTGCTGGACCGCAGCAGCCTTGGATGAGAAGTCGGCGATGGTCCGCAACTGCTCGTCGCTGTAGCCCTCCAGCAGGGCCGCCAGCCCGCCCATGAAATGAAGGAAATAGGGCGCCGCGGCAGAGGCCTGGTCCCCCACCAGTTCGATCAGCACCTTGCGCCTGTCCTCCTCATGCCGGACGCGCCGGGCCACACCCTTGGCCTCGAGCCGCTGCATCAGGCCGGTCACGGAGGCGGGGGCCAAGCCTGACCGCTCGCCGAACTCCCCCGCCGTCAGGGGGCCGAAGCGCATCAGAATGTCGATCGCCTTGCCCTCGGTGGCTGAGAGTCCCCGCAGTTCAGAGAGTTTCGTATGGAACATAACCGCCGCCGTCGACAGTTCCCGTCCTGACTCGTAGACCGCCTGAAGCAGGTCCTCACGCTGTGTCCGCATGCTCAGAGGCTAACAAACTATTTCGTACCACCGAAAGGATTGCCCTGGATCCCTTTTGCGAATATATTTCTTTTGGACGAACGAAATAAATTCAGAAGGAGAACAGCCATGTTGAACTGCCTCATCATCGGGTCCGGCGTCGCGGGGCTGGCGACGGCCCTGTCACTGCAAAAGGCGGGGCACACCCCCGTTGTCTTCGAAGCGTACGGCGGCCAATCAGACGGCGTCGGAGGCTTCCTTACTGTCGCCGTCAACGGCTTCGACGCCCTGGACACCCTGGGGCTGAAGCACGCCGCGGCAGGGCTGGGGTTCAGCACGCCGCGGATGTCCACGTACCTGGGCTCCACGGGACGCCACCTGATCGACTTCGAGTACGGTGGCGCCCTGCCGGACGGGACCACCGCCCGCACACTGACCCGTTCCGAGCTCTACGGCCTGCTCCGCACGGAGGCGACGCGTCGGGGCATCCGCATCCTGTACGGAAAGAGGCTCAGGTCCGTGACGGAAACCCCCGACGGCGTGACCGCAGCATTCGACGACGGCACCTCCGCCGAAGGCCACCTGCTGATCGGCGCGGACGGGCTGCGGTCCACCGTCCGGACGCTGATCGAACCCCAATCTCCCCCACCGCGCAGCATCCCGCTGCTCAATACGGGCGGCATCGTTCCGGCCGGAACGATGCCCGCCGGCATCGCGGACACATTGCCGGGGCAGATGAAAATGATCTTCGGCAAACGCTGCTTCTACTGCTACATGCAGGACCCGGACGGCCGGATCTGGTGGTTCGCCAATCCCTTACAGCGGGCCTCGGAGGATCCATCGAGGCTCGCTCCCGCGGCGCTGAAGGACTGGTTGGCAGGCCTGATGTCCGCCGACAGGACACCCATGGCGGCCATCGTCACCGCCACACCCGACATCATCAGGCCTTACTCCACCTTCGATTTCCCGAGCATCCCCAGATGGCACCAGGGCCGGATGGTCCTGGTTGGCGACGCCGCCCACGCCGCCTCGCCGTCGTCCGGACAGGGCGCCTCGATGGCCTTCGAGGACGCCGTCACCCTGGGCCGCGCATTGCAGGGCATCAGCCCCGAAACCCCCACCGCAGGCGTCATCGAGGCCGCATTCACACGCTACGAGGGCGAGCGCCGCGAACGCGCCGAGGCCGTGGTGGAGTGGGGCCGGCGCAACGCGGCGCCAAAGATCCGCGGGCAGTTCAAGCGCGTGTTCGAGGACCTGATCCTGAAATCCGTGTTCCGCTCGCTCTCCCGGAAGGCTGCGGAGAACTTCGACTGGGTCTACCGGCACCACATCGACTGGGGTGCCGGGCGCGGCTCGGGATTTGAAGCCAGCGTTCCGCCCAACACCGGACACATGATGTAGCCTGACGCTGGAAAGCATGCTTAGCAAGTGCGGCGCACAGAACACTGCCGCACACAGTACCGCCCTACACGATCAGCGGACAACAAGGAGCAAGTCATGAGAATCGGTTCCTCCATCTTCCTTATTGCACTCGGCGCCATCCTGGCCTGGGCCGTCGCCCCAGGACTGATCCCCTTCATAGACCAGGTCATGGTGGGCTACATCCTGATGGCTGTTGGCGTGATCGGGCTGATCGCCTCCCTCATCCTGGCCTCACCGGGCCGCAGTCGCCGGGTCAGCGAAACCCGTTCAGTGGTTGATCCCAACACCGGCGAGCGCATCACCCGCAACGAAAGCCGCGACGGCGGCATCTAGGCTCCACAACCACCCGGACGCCGGGCCGGACCACACAGGTCCGGCCCGGCTTTTCCGTCCTCCGGACCGTCTTACTCATAAGACCGGCCGGCAGACTTTGTTTCATGTGGGTTTCCATTGACAAACCAACATAAGCGAAGATAAAGTCAAGTAATTCAACATCATGTGATGCCAGTCACTGAAGTTCGCAGCCGCTGGGATTCAGCACTTTACGCAATGGAGGGTACGTGTTCGCCGAGGAGCGCCAGCAGAAGATTGCCGAGCTAGTCGCCGGCACCGGCCGGGTCAGTGTGACCATGCTGGCGGAGCGCTTCCGCATCACCACCGAAACCGTCCGCCGCGACCTCGCCACCCTCGAAACCACCGGCACCGTGCGCCGGGTCCACGGCGGAGCAGTGGCGGCCGACCGCTTCAGCACCACCGAGGAAAGCATCAACGAACGGACCATCCAGCGTCCGGACCAGAAGATGCGCATCGCGCAGGCGGCCCTGGCCCTGATCCCCCAGGCAACGTCCGGCAGCATCCTGCTCGACGCCGGTTCCACCACCGAAGCGCTGGCCGACCTCCTCTCCCGGCGCGCCGCCGTCGAGCCTTTCGCAGCGGAACCCCGGCCCGAACTGGTGGTCATCACGCACGCCGTTCCCATTGCAGCGAAGCTGTCCAGCGCTTCCGGCATCGCCCTGCAGATCCTCGGCGGCCGGGTGCGCGGCCTCACCCAGGCCGCCGTGGGGCAGTCAACAGTGGAGGCCGCGCAGCGGATGCGCCCGGACATCGCCTTCATCGGCACCAATGGCATCCACCCCACCTTTGGCCTCAGCACACCCGATCCTGAAGAAGCCGCCGTCAAGGCAGCCTTCGTCCATTCGGCACGCCGCATCGTGGTGCTGGCCGATTCCTCCAAGCTGGACGCAGAAACCCTGGTCCAGTTCGCCTCCCTGAAAGATCTGGACACCTTGATTACAGACAGCGAGCCCAACCCCGAACTGGCGGCAGCCCTGACCGAGGCCGGCGTCGACGTGGTGATCGCGTGATCGTCACCTTCACGGCCAACCCCAGCCTGGACCGCACGGTGGCCCTGCCCGGACCCCTGGAACGCGGCGAAGTCCAGCGCGCCGTCTCGGTCAGCCAGGAATCCGGCGGCAAGGGCGTCAATGTCTCCCGCGCCCTGGTTGCCTCCGGCCTGGAGACCATTGCGGTGCTCCCGGGCGCCGACGCTGATCCCGTGCTCGCCGGGCTGCGCCACGATGGCGTGCCGTTCGCGGCCCTCCCCATCGACGAGCCGCTGCGCACCAACGTGGCGCTCACCGAGCCGGGCGGCGTGACCACCAAGATCAACGAGCCCGGACCGGTGCTGAGCGAGGACCAGCAGGAAGCCCTGATCAAGCTACTCCTCGAGCGCGCCCGCGGCGCCAGCTGGGTGGTCCTGGCAGGTTCCCTGCCTCCCGGCTTCCCGGCCGACTTCTACGCCACTGTCACCCGGCGGTTACGGACTGCAGCCGACGGCGGCGCGCCGCTGATCGCCGTCGATTCGTCCGGCGCCCCGCTCGTCGCCGCCGTAGCTGATGCTTCGGCGGACGGTGTGTCCGGGACACCGGACCTCCTCAAACCCAACGCCGAGGAACTGGCGGAACTGGCTGCTGCAGCCGGGTTCGCCACGGCGTCCACCGCAGACGAACTGGAAGCGGATCCGGAGGCTGCCGCAGCGGCCGCCGCCGCCGTCGTGCGTTCCGGTGTGGGTGCTGTGCTGGCAACTCTCGGATCCAAGGGAGCTGTCCTGGTAACGGCCGACGGCGCGTGGCTGGCCACGCATCCGCCGGTCGCCGCGGTCAGTACTGTCGGCGCGGGCGATTCATCGCTGGCTGGCTATCTGCTCGCCCACGGCCAGGGCGCCGCCCCGGCCGATTGCCTCCGTCAGGCTGTGGCACATGGTGCCGCCGCCGCTTCGCTGCCGGGTTCCACTGTTCCGGCAGTCCACCAAACCACCCCGGAAGCCGTAACCATCACGGCCCTTCGAAAGGATTGACAGTGACTCAGCTCATCACCACCGAACTGGTCGAGCTCGACCAGAACCTGGGCACCTCGCCCGAGGACGTGATCCGGCACCTGGCCAGCAAAGTTGCTGCCACCGGCCGCGCGTCAGAAGTTGAAGGCCTCTTCGCCGACGCCTTCGCCCGCGAGCAGAAGACAGCGACCGGCATCCCGGGCGGCATTGCCATCCCGCACTGCCGCTCAGCCGCCGTCCTCGAACCCACGCTGGCCATGGCCCGCCTTAACCCCAAGGTGGACTTCGGCGCCAAGGACGGCCCGGCGGACCTGATCTTCTTCATCGCCGCCCCCGAAGGCGCGGACCAGGAGCACCTGAAGCTGCTGTCCAAGCTGGCCCGGTCCCTGATCAAAAAGGACTTCACTGCCGCGCTACGTGCGGCGTCTTCCCGCGAGGAAATCGTGGAACTCGTGGACGGCGCTTTGGCGGACAAGCCGGCAGCCCACGCGTCTGCTGCATCTGTCGATGCGACTGCAGCTGGCGCCGCTGCTGCCGCCAGTGGGTCTGCAGCCCGGCCGAAGCGCCTGGTGGCCGTAACCGCGTGCCCCACAGGCATCGCCCACACGTACATGGCGGCCGATTCACTGGTTGCCGCTGCCCAGGAAATGGGTGTGGACCTGCAGGTGGAAACCCAGGGTTCCTCCGGCGCCAAGCCGCTGGACCCGGCCGTCATTGCTGCCGCTGACGCCGTGATTTTCGCGGTGGACGTGGACGTCCGCGGCAAGGAGCGCTTTGCCGGCAAGCCCGTCATCAATGCGCCCGTCAAGCGCGGCATCGACGAGCCCGCCAAGATGGTCCAGGAGGCTCTCGCTGCCGCTGACAATCCGAATGCGCGCCGCGTCCCCCACTTCGGGGCGGAGGAACAGGCTGAGAACGAGGCCACCGAAAAGGGCGAGCACATCGGCCAGAAGCTGAAGAAAGCGTTGCTCACCGGTGTCAGCTACATGATTCCGTTTGTGGCCGGTGGCGGTCTGCTGATCGCCCTGGGCTTCCTGCTGGGCGGTTACGACATCACGGGCGTCGCTGACAAGGTGGTGGTGGAGAACAACTTCGGCAACCTGCCCGAGGGCGGACTCGCGATCTACCTCGGCGCGGTCATGTTCAAGATCGGTGCCCTGTCCATGGGCTTCCTAGTGCCCGCCCTGGCCGGCTACATCGCCTACGCGATTGCCGACCGTCCGGGCATTGCGCCCGGTTTTGTTGCCGGCGCCGTAGCGGGGTTCATGGGTGCAGGCTTCCTCGGCGGCATCGTCGGCGGCCTGCTGGCGGGCTACATGGCCCACTTGATCGGGACCTGGCAGGTTCCGCGGTGGCTCCGTGGCCTGATGCCTGTGGTGATCATCCCGCTGCTGGCCTCCATCTTTGCGTCCGGCCTGATGTTCCTGGTCCTCGGCGGTCCCATCGCCGGTCTTACGGCAGCGCTCAACGGCTGGCTCTCGGGCATGACCGGCGCCTCAGCCGTTGTCCTCGGAATCATCCTTGGCCTCATGATGTGCTTTGACCTCGGCGGCCCTGTCAACAAGGTTGCGTACGCGTTTGCTGTTGCCGGTCTGAGCGCCGGCAGCGCCACCAACCAGGCACCGTGGCAGATCATGGCGACCGTGATGGCTGCCGGCATGGTGCCGCCGCTGGCGATGGCCCTCGCCACCGTGCTCGACAAGAAGCTATTCAGCCTGGCCGAGCGTGAAAACGGCAAAGCAGCCTGGCTGCTGGGCGCGTCCTTCATCTCCGAAGGGGCCATCCCCTTCGCCGCGGCCGACCCGCTGCGCGTCATCCCCGCCAGCATGGTGGGCGGTGCCCTCACCGGCGCTCTCTGCATGGCCACCGGCGTCACCTCGCAGGCACCCCACGGCGGTATCTTCGTATTCTTCGCCATCGGCAACCTGGTGATGTTCGTCGTCGCCATCCTGGCCGGAACCGTGGTCAGCGCGCTGGCAGTCATCGCCCTCAAACGCTGGGCCGCCGCCAAGCCCGCTGCTACCGTGGAGTCCGTTCCCGCAACGGTCTGACCCGGCCTTACCAAACAACGATTCACGGCGCTGAACCTACTGGCGCCGAAAGAAAAAGGAGCAAGAATGTCAGAACGCACCGCAACCGTCGCCAGCCGAGTAGGCCTGCACGCCCGCCCCGCCGCCATCTTTGCGGAGGCCGCCGGCGAGTTCGACCTGGACATCACCATCGCCCGCGAAGGCGAGCCGGTCGATGAGGCAATGGACGCCGCGAGCATCCTGTCCCTCATGAGCCTGGGTGCCGCCCACGGCGACGTTGTGGTGCTCCGCGCCGAAGGTACCGGCGCGGATGACGCCCTGGCGCGTCTGGTCCAGATCCTGGAAACGGATCACGACGCCGAGTAAACACCTTGACGCCAGCGGCCGCCGTCGCGCCTGTCCCCTCTTTGGGGAAGGTACGACGGCGGCCGCTGGTTCTTAAGCGCGTTCGGCGATCTTCTTGACGTCCGCCACGAGCATGTCCCACATGCCCTTGGAGTGCTCCGCCGCGTCTTCGTTGGCGTTGTTGTCCTGCGAGAGCGTGAGCGTTGTTGCACCGTCCTGGTCCTCGAGGGTCCAGGTGAGCGTGTGGTAATTTTCCGGCTTGTCCTCTTCGCCGCCCAGCGGACTGAAGTGCGTGTGGACCAGCTTGCGGCCGGGATCTACCTCGAGGATCTTGCCCTTGTCTTCGTAGGGTTTGCCTTCCCACTCGCCGCGCCACGCGATGGGGCTACCCTCCGTCCAATCCGTCTCCAGGTCTGCGCCGAACATAAATTCCTTCACGGCGGCTGGATCGGTGATGACCTTCCAGACGCGGTCCGCCGGAGCATCAATGGTGATGGTGGATGTGGCTACGAGGTTCACGGGCACTACCGGGCCTCCTTGGCCGTCAAGAGCAGATATTCCCATTCCATTTGCCATACGGCATCACCGTGGGCCTCGCCAAACGAATCGGCCAGTTCGGTGAGGGCTTTGTCCAGGGCCTGTGCCTTGTCCTGGTCGTCGCCGATGAACTTGTAGACCGAGATGGTGGGACCGTAGTGGGACTTGAAGTACCGCAGGAAGTCCTCCGGCTGGTGGAAACTGCGGATGGCCAGCGTGCGCTTTTTCGCCTGGATATCGGTGATCCTGTCGCCGAAGAGTTCCCGCACGTGGTCTTCGCTGCCCCACAGCGGGGGCGGCTGGGCTCCGGGCGGGGGCGGCGGCGCGAACGGCTTCATGGTGGCAAACATCCTTCCGATGAACCCTTCGGGCGTCCAGTTGAGCAGGCCGATGGTGCCGCCGGGTTTGCACACCCGCACAATTTCGTCCGCGCCGGCCTGATGGTGCGGAGCGAACATCACGCCCAGGCAGGACGTGACCACGTCAAATGAATCGTCCTCGAACGGCAGCGCCTCGGCGTCACCTTCCACCCATTCAAGCCCGACGCCGCGATCGGCAGCCTGCCGGCGGCCGGCGTCGAACAACTCCGGCGTGAGGTCGCTGGCCACCACATGGGCACCCATCATGGCCGCAGGGATGGCCGCGTTGCCGGCACCGGCAGCCACGTCCAAAACGTGCTGCTTCGGCTTGATTCCGCAGGCATCAACCAGAATGGCCCCGAGATCCTGTACCAGCTCACTGGCCAGTGCAGGGTAGTCCCCCGAGGCCCACATGGCCCGGTGCTTTTGCTTCAATGCCCGGTCTGCCTCGTCTACGTCCGCTTTGTCATTCATGGTGGCACCCCTCTTCTTTGACAGGCTTTTTCCTTGACAGGTTTCGAGTGACAGCATGCTGTTGCACAGGGCTGCAATGCGACCCATTGTGGCCGCAGCGGGGCGGGCTGTAAAGCGTCTGGGGCTAGGGCTCGGCGCGGAAGCAAGCAAACTTAGGGTTTCCTTGTGTTTCCCCAACCCCGGAATTAGCGTGGAAGCCTGACCAGCCATTACGGCGCTACGGCATCCAGGATTTCCCGGTCCCGGTGAAGGAGGACGACATGCCCGGCAAAAAGAACCCGAGCCTGAAAGATCCTGAACTCTACGAGGAACTGCGCGAGGACGGCGCGTCCAAGCAGAAAGCCGCCCGTATCTCGAACGCGGCCGCCAAGAAAGGCCGCTCCGCGGTGGGCCGCAAGGGCGGGAAATCCGGCGACTACGACGACTGGACCGTCGCGCAACTCAAGGCCAAAGCCAAGGAAATAGGCCTCACCGGCTACTCAGCCAAAAAGAAGAGCGAGCTTATCTCCGCCCTGCGGAACTCCTAGGCGGCTGCCATCCCCACCAACACAGCGTGTTCGCGGCCTACGCATTCCAGGTCCGGTTTTGCGCGGACGGCCTCAAGCACCCTTTCGCGCCCGCGTGGTGGTGGCCTTCGCCGCAGGCTTCGCGGCGGCGGTTTTGGTTTCGGAGGACTTCGCAGCAGCCGTCTTGGCATTCGTTGTCCTCGTCCCCGCAGTCTTGGCACCGGCTTTGGCGGGAGTCTTCCCGCCGGAACTGTCGGCACTTTCTCCTGTGCCGGCGTCGTCCGCGTCCCCGGAGGCCGCGTCCTCAGCGTCCGCATCCTCAGAGGCGGCAGGCTTCCCGCCGCCGCGCTTCCGCTCCAGGCTGCGCTTCAGCGCCTCCATCAGGTCGATGACCTCGCCGTTGCCGCCCTCACCCGCTTCCGCGCCGAACGTTTCGTCGGTATCGAGCGAATCGCCCTTCTCCAGCTTGGCCTCGATGAGCTTCCGGAGCTGCATCTGGTAGTCATCGGTGAAGTGCTCGGGTTCGAAATCCGCGGCCATGGATTCCACGAGGGCGGCGGACATTTCGCGTTCCTGGGCGGAAATCCGGATGGACGTGTCCAGCGCAGGGAAGCTGGCCTCCCGGACCTCGTCGGGCCACAGCAGGGACTGCAGCACGAGCACCTCGTCCTTGATGCGCAGCGCCCCCAGCCGGGTCTTCTCGCGCAGGGCGAACTGGACGATGGCCACACGGTCCGTATCCTCGAGCGCCCGGCGCAGCAGGACGTAGGCCTTGGGCGACTTGGAATCCGGCTCGAGGTAGTAGCTCTTCTCGAACATCATCGGTTCCAGCTGCTCCGACGGGACAAACTGGACCACCTCGATCTCGTGGCTGTTCTCCGCCGGGATGGATTTGAGCTCATCCTTGGACAGGACCACCGTCCGGCCCTCGTCCTCAAACGCCTTGTCGATGTCCGAATAGTCGATGATTTTGCTGCACACCTCACAGCGTCGCTGGTACCGGATCCGGCCGCCGTCGGCGCTGTGGACCTGGTGGAGGCTGATGTCGTGGTCCTCGGTGGCGCTGTAGACCTTCACGGGCACGTTGACCAGGCCGAACGCGATGGCACCTTTCCAGATGGCTCTCATCCCTCAAGTGAACATCACCCGGGGCCGGAGGTGAAGACCCATGGCCGGGCCTAAAGAGCGCGTCAGGGTCGCGGGGCGGGAACTGACCCTCACCAACCTGGACAAAATCATCTACCCGGAGACCGGCACCACCAAGGCCGATGTCCTGGCCTATTACGCCGCCGTGGCCCATTTTCTGATTCCCGCCGCGGCCAACCGGCCCGCCACCCGCAAGCGTTGGGTCAACGGCGTGGGCACCGCCGGGCATCCCGGCGAGGTGTTTTTCCAGAAGAACCTGGAGGATTCAGCGCCGGGCTGGCTCCCCCGCGCCGCCATCACGCACAAGGACCGGACCATCTACTACCCGATGGTGAACGATCCCGCCACGCTCACCTGGTTCGGCCAGATCAATTCGCTGGAAATCCATGTCCCCCAGTGGCAGGTGGACTCCCACGGCAAGCAGCTGAACCCGGACCGCCTGGTCCTGGACCTCGATCCCGGCGACGGTGCCGGACTTGAGGAATGCGCCGAGGTTGCCCTTCTGGCTCGCGCCATCCTGCAGGACGTGGGCCTGGAACCGGTGCCGGTGACCAGCGGCAGCAAGGGCATCCACCTCTACGCGGGCCTGGATGGCACGCAGACCTCCGACCAGATCTCGGACTTTGCGCACGAACTGGCCCGGGCGCTGGAAGCGGACCACCCGGATCTTGCCGTGAGCGACATGAAAAAGACGCTGCGCAAAGGCAAGGTGCTGGTGGACTGGAGCCAGAACAGCGCCGCAAAGACCACCATCGTGCCGTACTCCCTGCGCGGCCGCCTCACGCCCACGGTGGCCGCCCCGCGGACCTGGCAGGAGATCGGGTCTCCCAAACTGCAGCACCTCGACTACACAGCTGTGCTGCGCCGGGTCAAGGCGGGCAAGGACCCGTTCGCCGCCGTCGCCAGCGGTGCCGGGCACCCTGGGGACGCCGGGAACCCCAGGGCGAAGACGGACGACGGCGGCGCGCACGCCCGACTGGAGCGGTACCGGTCGATGCGGGACCCTAACGCGACGCCTGAGCCGTTCTCCGGCGCCTCCGGAAATGGGGATACTTTCGTGATCCAGGAGCACCACGCGAGCAGGCTCCACTTCGACTTCCGGCTGGAGCACGAGGGGGTGCTGGTGTCGTGGGCCCTGCCGAAGGGCGTCCCGGAATCCGGCGGGAAGAACCACCTGGCGGTCCAGACCGAGGACCACCCCTTGGACTACGCCACGTTTGAGGGCACCATTCCCAAAGGCCAGTACGGCGCCGGCGAAGTCACTATCTGGGACCACGGCACGTATGAACTGGAGAAATGGATCAACGGCCGGGAGGTCATCGCCACGCTGACCGGCGCCGAGGGCGGCGGCCTGGGCGGCACCAAAAAGTTCGCCCTCATCCACACCGGCCGCGGGCAGGGCAGGGATTCCGAAGGACAATGGCTCATCCACCTGATGGACAAGGACCACCACACCTTTCATCCGCGGCGGGCTCCGGTGGAGGATGAACCGGCGGAGGGTGAGCCGGCGGCGGATTCGGCGGCGGACGCTTCCGGGGCTGAGCCTGCCGCGGACGTTTCCCCGGCCGCTGCCGCGCCTTCCCCACTGCGTGCTGAAGATTTCGGCCCCATGATGGCAACGTCCGGGTCCGCCGCCGACCTGCACGGCAGCGACTGGCAGTTCGAACTGAAGTGGGACGGCGTGCGTGGCCTGCTGGTCGCGGACGAAAAGAAAATCCGGATCTTCAGCCGAAACGGCATCGACGTCACCACAACCTACCCCGAACTGACGGACCGGACCTGCTGGCCGGCGGGCCCGTTCGTCGCCGACGGCGAGATTATCGCCGTCGGGCCTTCCGGCAAACCCGATTTCGGGCTGCTCCAGGGCCGCATGAAACTGACCCGGCCCGCCGACGTCGCCAAAGCCCGCGCAGCAATCCCTGTCCGGCTGATGCTTTTTGACCTGCTGTCCGACGGCGGAGAGGACCTTCGCCGGCTGCCTTTCGCGAAGCGGCGGCTGCGGCTGGAGGAGTTCCATCACCCGTCGGAGTGTCCCGTGGAGCTGTCCGCCGTCCTGGACGAGAGGATCGAGCACATCCTGGAGAGCGCGCAGGAGCTGGGGCTCGAGGGCGTGATGGCCAAGCGGACCGACAGCCGCTACGTCAGCGGGCAGCGGACCCGGACGTGGATCAAGATCAAGCTGGAACAGACCCAGGAAGTGGTGGTGGGCGGTTGGCGGCCAGGCAAGGGCGGGCGGCAAGGTTCGGTGGGTTCGTTGCTGGTGGGCATCCCCGACGGCAACAAGCTGCGGTACGTGGGCCGGGTGGGCAGCGGGTTCAGCATGCGCGAACTGGAGGAACTCCGCCAGAAGGTGGACGATCTGGCGCGCAAGACGTCACCGTTCGATGACGTTCCCCGCGAGGATGCCTCGGACGCCCATTGGGTGACGCCACGGCTGGTCGGCGAGGTGACCTTCGGCCAGTGGACCGGGAGCGGGAAGCTCAGGCATCCGGTTTGGCGGGGCTGGCGGCTGGACAAGACCGCTGACGAAGTGGTGCCGGAGGGCTGATGACGCTGCGTTGGCGACGCGCAAATTTTCCCGGGACACGCAAAAGGCCTGGCGACACCGAATTCGGGTGTCGCCAGGCCTTTTGCGTGTCGCCAGGTCAGATGCGCGTCGTCAGCGAGGGTGTTCCTAGGACGAGTGCGGCATCTGCGGGCGTCCGGTACGGTGCACGGCCGTCACTGCAGCTTCCTGGCCCACGCGGCCGTGGCCTGCACCCCGCTCTTTGGGGTGCCGGCGCTTGCCGTTTCCGTCCGGCCAGTGGCGTTCGCCAACCATCGCCGTAGTCACCGCAATGGTGGCCGGGTCCGGCATGGACGGGGTGTCCATGGCTGCCGCGAGATGGTCCGCGACCTCCGGTTCGATCTTTGTTCCAGCATGTTTTTCAGCCATTTTTTCTTCCTTCCGCAATGAAATGAAGTGGTTACCAATAGTAGGTCTGGCGTGCTGTCCTGGCGCTTGATTTACCAGCGGACCTTCTTCTCTGCCGGGCCCTGCTTGCCGCTGACATGCGTGGGCTTGTGGTTCTTGCCGACGCTCTGCAGCCCGGAGTCGCCGCCCCTGGATTTGCTGGCCAGCATGGCCCGCTGCGCTTCGGTCAGCCCGGCCCGGATGCCCTTGGCTTCGGCGTCGTCCTGCGCGGATTCGGGTTGGCTGGGAGTGTTGTTTTCAGTCATTTGGTGGAACCTTTCTGAGGAGAATCAGTGTGTCTGACGAGATCAGCATGGACGGGGCCGGTGGTACCAGGCCGCAGGCGTCCGCCTACTCAAAAATCAGTGTTCCCATGAATCAACAATAGGCAGTTTCAGGCTCGGTTGTGAACCCCCGGTTTCCGGCCTGTACATGGGGCCGGGTGGCGGCCGGAACTGGCGCCCGGATGGCCGTGGCGGCTGTCACTTTTCCGCGCGAATCAGGGGAAAAATGGCGCAAAAAAGGGGTCGTGAACAAAAAGATTCCGTAACGATGGGCCCGAACCGCCCGAATCCCAATGATGACGGGGCGAGAGCAGCCAAAAGAAATCCTTGAAAACCGGTGGAAACCCTCTCTAAGGAAGGCACTTTACGGTATAAAACTCTCATTTGCCATGGAAACCGCGTAAAATTGAAGGCCTGCCCAGAGCGGGGCAGCTACAAGTCGCAAGCAAATGACCTCCATAGGAGTCGCCCAAATGCCCACAGACCGAAGCACGACCGACTCTTCAGCAGGCGTGAACAACGCCAGCCGACCCAACAACGCAGCACCAAATAACGCACTCCCAAGTGCGCGTAAACCGAAGATCCTTGCACGCCGCAGGCTCAAAGAGTCCGACGTGAATGTTGTAAACCAGCCCATGCTGAAAAAAGCGCTCGGCGGAACCATCGTGGGTAACACCATGGAGTGGTTCGACGTCGGCGTATTCGGCTACCTGATCACCACCATGGGACCTGTCTTCCTTCCCGAGGCCGACAAGTCCGTCCAGACGCTGTTCCTGCTTGGAACGTTCGCTGCCACCTTCATTGCCCGTCCACTCGGCGGTGTTGTGTTCGGCTGGCTCGGTGACAAGATCGGGCGGCAAAAAGTACTCGCCGCAACACTGATGATTATGGCTGCCAGTACGTTCGCCGTCGGGCTGTTGCCCGGATACGCCCAGATCGGCATCTGGGCCGCTGCGCTGCTGGTAATCCTGAAGCTTGTACAGGGCTTCTCCACCGGCGGTGAATACGCAGGCGCCACCACGTTCGTGAGCGAATACGCCCCGGATAAGCGCCGTGGATTCTTTGCAAGCTTCCTGGACATGGGCAGCTACCTCGGCTTTGCCCTGGGTGCGGCGCTGGTTTCTGTCCTGCAGCTGACCCTTGGCCAGACAGCCATGGAGGAATGGGCCTGGCGCATACCCTTCCTCATTGCCGGCCCGCTGGGCCTCATCGCCATCTACTTCCGGAACAAGATCGAGGAATCCCCTCAGTTCCAGGCCACCCTGGATGCCCAGGAATCCATCGGGCAGGCCGCCGCAGCAGCTGACGTGGACGCCGCCAAGAGTCCGGTCGGAATCGTCAAGGCCTACTGGCGCTCGCTCATCGTGGCCATGATCCTTGTGGCCGCTGCCAACACCGCCGGGTACGCCTTGACGTCCTACATGCCGACGTACCTCACGGAGTCCAAGGGCTACGATCCCGTCCACGGCACACTGCTGACCATCCCCGTGCTGGTCATCATGGCCTTGTGCATCCCGCTGACGGGCAAGCTGTCCGACCGCATCGGCCGCCGGCCGGTCCTCTGGATCGGCGCCATCAGCACTGTGGTGCTGGCTACGCCGGCGTTCCTGCTGATCGGCGTCGGTGACGTCTGGTCCACGCTGGCAGGCCTCTCGCTGATCGCGTTCCCAGTGACGTTCTATGTTGCGAACCTCGCCTCGGCATTGCCCGCACAGTTCCCGACAGCCAACAGGTACAGCGCCATGGGTATCGCCTACAACTTCGCAGTTGCCATCTTCGGCGGCACCACGCCGTTCATCGTGGCCGCGCTGATCACGGCGACCGGCGATGACATGATGCCGGCCTACTACCTCATGGCGACCTCAGCCATCGGGGCTGTGGCCATCTACTTCCTGAAGGAATCAGCCAAGCGTCCGCTGCCCGGCTCCATGCCCAGCGTGGACACCCAGGCAGAGGCCAAGGAACTCGTGGCCACCCAGGACGAGAACCCGCTGATCGACCTGGCCGACATGCCGTTCGAATCCCAGGACGTCACCGATGCCGCGGCTTCCAAAGTTCCGGCCGGAGTCTAAGCAACGCATCGGAACAACAAACCGGCCTGACCGGGCCGTCTTGTAGCCCGCGCTCAAAGGCCCGTCCCGCGCGCTTTCCTTGGGGGAAGCACGCAGGGCGGGCCTTAGCCGTGCCCGGCGCCGCCCTTCCGGCCGTGCCCACGCGACGCCCTGTGACCCAGCTAATGGTGGCCATTCCGGGGTTCTGCTAATTTTCGAACAAGGGCTTGATTGATAGGTGGTGTTGGCTGTGCGCAGAGTCATGGTGCATGCCCGCACCCTGCACGCTCTGGGCCCGGCGAACAACGACCGGCTCTCGGCCGTTCGGGTTGCCCTCAGCGTGGCAGTGCCCTCCCTGGTGCTCCTGGCCATCGGCCGTCCCGAGCTGACCATGTACGCGGTATTCGGTGCCCTGACCGGCATGTATGGACGCTCGGAATCCCACCAGCTTCGCCTCAAGCATCAGGCGCAGGCTGCAGTGGTCCTGGTCAGCGGCATCACGGTAGGCGTGTTCCTGTCCGTCAACCACCTCCACTCCTGGTGGCTGGTGCTGGTTGAGGCCGTGCTGGCCGGTGCCGGTTCCCTGTTCTCGGACAAGGTGCGGCTCAAGCCGAACGGACCGTTCTTCGGCATCCTGGCACTGGGCGCCTGCGCCTCCGTCCCAACGAACGTGCCGTTCCTGACGGCCGTGCTGATCGGTGCGGCCTCTGCCGCGTTCTCGATCCTGGTGGGCTTCGCCGGCTGGCTGCGGGTCCGGGCCTGGCAGGCCGGTGCCGTGCGGGATGCTCCGCGTCTCAGCGGTGAACTCCGGCAGGCCGCGCTGGTGCACGCCACCCGCTATGTCCTGGCCGTCGGTGTGGCCGGAATCTGCGGCGTCCTGAGCGGCAGCGGCCACCCGCACTGGGCCATGGCCGCGGCCGCCGTCCCGCTCGCGGGGGCCGACCTGCCCAGCCGCGTCCACCGCGGGATCCACCGCATCGTGGGGACGTTCGTCGGTTTGGCGTTGGTCGCCGTCGTACTTTTCCCGGGGCCATTGTCCCCGCTGCAGTATTTCCCCGGCCACACCGCCGCCGTGCTGGCGCTGCTGGTGATCGCATTCCAGTTCCCCACCGAACTCTTCATGGCGCGGCACTACGGCTGGGCCATGGTCTTCTTCACGCCGGTGATCGTGCTCATGACGCAGCTTGCCGCGCCCGTGGACCCGGGCTTGCTGGTCACCGAACGCGCGGTGGAGACCTTTGTGGGCGCCGTGATCGGTATCGCCGTGGTGGTGGCCGTCCGTGCGCCGCGGAGGGCTACTGCTTCGGACGCCGCGGCGGTCCGGACGTAAACCGCGCCGGCAGCACGCGCGAGATGGCGGCGACCAGTTTGTAGCGTTTGGTGGGGATCGAAACGCCCTTCCCGCGGGCGTTGTCGGCGAGGCCGTCCCGGACCACCAGGTCCGCCCGCAGCCACAGCCAGCGCGGGGCGACCGATTTGTCCATGCCCATGCGGTCGTGAAATTCGGTGTGCGTGAATCCGGGGCACAGCGCCGTGACGTGCACGCCTCTCGGTCCGTAGGCCAGGTTGGCCCAGCGGCTGAAGATGACCTGCCAGCCTTTCGCAGCCGAGTAGCTGCCGCGGTTGGCGAAAGCCGACACGCTGGCAACGTTGATGATCCGGCCGGAGCGCCGCTCCAGCATCCCCTGCAGGGCAGCATGGCAGAGCTCCATGGGGGTCTGTACGTGCAGGCGAAGGTGCCTTTTCTCGTCCTCCAAGGAATTTTTTTCGAACGAATGCAGCAGCCCGATCCCCGCATTGTTCACCAGGACTTCAACCGGCCGTGCAGCGTCCGTGAGGCGCCCGACGACGGCGGCCACACCGGCGTCGTCCGTCAGGTCGGCGGGCAGCACCTCAGTGGAAACGCTGTAATCACGCTCGAGTTCGTCAGCGATCTGCTGGAGCCGGGCGGCGTCGCGGGCCACCAGCACCATGTGGTGGCCTTCCTGCGCGAGCTGGCGGGCGAACTCCGCTCCCAGCCCTGCGGTTGCCCCTGTTACGAGCGCCGTGGTGGGTGTTTCCATGCGCCCAGACTAGCCGTGTTACGGCGCCGGCGGCTGGTGCAGGCCGAAGGTTGAGCCCTGATCGTCCTTGCAGAGCTTGAATCTTCCGTACTCCGCCGGGTCCTCGTCGCCCAGTTCCGCTCTTTCCGTCGAGCCGCCAAGTTCACGCACCCGGGCCAGGGCGGCGTCCATGTCGTCCACCCGGAAGAACAGGTAAGGCACCGCGCCCTTGTCTCCGCCGTGCAGCCCGCCGGGGATGCCGGGGGTGCCGATTATGGACCCGCCCTCGTCGGACGGTCCGGGGCTGAAGTCCCAGCCGAAGAGCGCGCCGTAGAACGCCCTGCCCCGTTCGGGATCTTCGACGCCGATTTCAAAGAACGCTGGTTCGCCGGCCATGGCTTCTCCTTGTCTCGTGGGGTCAGGCGGGTCGAGTGCGGTCCATCGGACGACCCCACCCTAGACCTGCCCGGCACCCCGGTCCAGAGCCAGCCTGCCGTTCAGAGTTCGGAAAAAAGTCCTGGGTTTGTGTCGATCCGGTCTCGCGCCGTTCGACCTATGGATGAGAAGGTCGAAGGGCGACCTTCCACAAACCAAGGAGTACGTGATGGCCAAGTACATGTTGATTATGCGGGAAACCGAAGAGTCCCTCGCGAAGTTCACGGACGTCGACTTCGACGAGGCGATGAACGCCATGGGCAAGTTCAATGACGAACTGATCCACGCCGGCGTCCTGCTGGCGGCCGAGGGCCTGGAGGATCCGAAGGAGGGCGTTGTGGTCGACTTCACCGGCGAAACACCGGTGGTCACCGACGGCCCCTACGGAGAAACCAAGGAACTGTTCGGCGGCTTCTACATCCTCGATGTGGCGTCGAAGCAGGAAGCCATCGAGTGGGCGAAGCGGGCGCCGCTCACGGCCGGCCGCAAGACCGAAATCCGCCGCGTGCCCACCATCGACGAGTTCCCGCAGGACAACGAATGGATCCAGAAGGAACGCGCCTGGCGCGAGCAGACCGGGCAGCTGTGACCGGGTAGCGC